>JBCBEX010000011.1:0-78141 GCA_038528235.1 Bacteroidota bacterium | reverse complement strand
GTTGGTCGTCGCCGACCAACTGCACGTCGTCGCCGATGCGCTCGGTGAGCGCCGTCCAGCCTGCCCAGTCGTTCTCGTCCATAGCATCCTCGATGGAGACGATGGGATACTGCGCGGCCCAGTTCGCCCAGTAGTCGACCATCTCGTCGCTCGTCTTGGGGTTGTCCGGGTCCGACTTCCAGAAGACATAGCGGCCCACGCCGTTGTCGTCGACCTGATACATCTCCGCCGAGGCGGGGTCGAGGGCGATGGCGAGGTCGTCGCCGGGGATGAAGCCGGCCTTCTCGATCGCTTCGAGGATGACCTCGATGGCTTCCTCGTTGGAGCCGAGGTTGGGCGCGAAGCCGCCCTCGTCGCCAACGGCCGTGCCGTAGCCCTTGCCCTGCAGCACTTTCTTCAGGTGGTGAAAGACCTCGACGCCCATGCGCAATCCTTCGGAGAAGGTGCTCGCACCGACGGGCATCACCATGAACTCCTGCATGTCCACGCTATTGTCTGCGTGGCGGCCTCCGTTGATGATGTTCATCATCGGGACGGGGAGCGTGCGTGCGCCGGGGCCGCCTAGGTAGCGGTAGAGCGGCATCCGGGCCGAAGCCGCGGCGGCCTTCGCAACGGCGAGGGAGACGCCCAGCAGCGCGTTGGCACCAAGACGGCCCTTGTTCGAGGTCCCGTCGAGGTCGAGCATCGTGCGGTCGATGGCGGTCTGCTCGAAGACGCTGAGGCCTCGTAGCTCCGCGGCAAGGTCCTCCACGTTGGCCACGGCCTTGCTGACCCCCTTTCCGAGGTAGCGCTCCGCGTCGCCGTCGCGGAGCTCGACGGCCTCGTGCTCGCCCGTAGAAGCACCGCTGGGAACGGCGGCGCGCCCGAGGAGGCCTTCGTCGGTGACGACGTCGACCTCGACGGTGGGGTTGCCACGGCTGTCGAGGATTTGGCGAGCGGCGATAGACTGAATGAGAGCCATGAAAGCAGGCAAGGCAAAGCGAAACAGAACGGCTCAGCAAAATACCACGCACGGACCGCTCAGCGCCTCGTCAGACACTTGAAACGCGACATGCGCCAGTAACGCGGATAAATCGGCCTCCACACGTGTGCGTCTCGTACGTTAAGCGTGTATCACCTCTGTCCGATACTAGAAGTCCACCATCCACACCCGGCTTCGTCATGCACATGCAATCCTTCCCTCAACGCCTGTACGCGTTGCTCGTCCTGCTCCTGTCGCTCGCGCTCCCGTTCTCGGCCTGTGACACCGCCGATCCAAGCCTCCCGGATCCGAGCGAACAGCCTATTGGGGGAGGAGGTGACCAAGATTCTGAGGACAATGGCAATGACACCGGTCAGAACGAAATCGACGAAGACGATTGGATCGAGGGCGAGCTCGGGGGCGCGTTTCGGGTGAAGGTCGAACCGATGAACAACCTCGTAGGTGGGGTGACCGCGGACTTTGGCGGCTCTGCCGTGTTTTTCGAAGACAGCGACTCCGGCCGGACTGTGTTTGCCCTGGCGCACGACGACCTGCTCGATGCGATCTACCCCTTCGAGTCGATTGTCTTCTCGACGCCTGACGGGAGGCCCGAACCCGGAACGTACTCGTTGGACCTCGATTTCGAGGCGTCGTTCATGGGCGGCTTCGTAGAGCTTCGCGGGGCAGACGTGGTGGAAGTGAAGCTGCCGTTCCAGGACGAAGAGTTCCTGCTGCCGCGGAGCACCATCATCCAGACGTTCAGCGGCGAGTTGGTCATCACCGAGAGCAGCGCAGGCGCCGTCACGGGCTCGTTCACCTTCCGCGGCTTCCCCGTTGACAGCGAGTATGCACCGCTCTACGTCCGCGGCGAGTCTGCAGCCAAGGGCTCGTTCCGCGCTGTCTCCGTGTCCGAAGACGACGCGCCCGACGTAGACCTCGACCTCTACCTCCCTGAGGATTTCGTGCTACCGTAGCGCTGGCAGTACAAAACTGGCTCCATGCAGCAAGCTGCTGCGCCGACGCCTGGCTTCCCATGGGAGGTCAGGCGTCGGTCGTTACCGTCGGGTCTGCCGAGGGAGATGGTGAGGTCTGGGCCCCTGGGAAAGCTTGGTGAAGGATCGGTTTCGGGGAGGGGCGGTGGGGTCTCTCGGTTGCCCTTCGAAAGGCCCAGCCCGTAGATTTACGCGCTCTTTTGGCCGCATAAAGCTGTGCAAATGCACTCCGGCACCGCTCCGGCACAGGCGTAGGCTGACCAGCTTCCATCCGGCCCGACCTCACTCTCCCCATCCGCCAACGGACGACCGCCCCATGCGAATCCTCTACGTCGCCAGCGAAGTGGCCCCCTTTTCCGAAACCACCGCCGGGGCCGGGTTGGTGCGGGTCCTGCCCGAACAACTGCAGGAAACCGGGGACTACGAGACGCGCATTCTCATGCCTCGCTACGGAGTGGTCTCGGAGCGCCGCAACCGTCTCCACGAAGTCATCCGCCTCTCAGGCGAAGACATCCCCGTCGGCGACGACTCGGACACGCTCAAGGTGAAGGTCGCCTCGATTCCCGGTATCCGGATCCAGGTCTATTTCATGGACTCGGTCAAGTACTTCAAGAAGAAGGGGATCTTCAAGGGCAAGAAAGACGGCAAGGTGTTCGCTGACAACGTGGAGCGCGCCCTCTACTTCGCCCGCGCCACGTTTGCCACGGTCCGCAAGCTCGGCTGGCAGCCGGACATCGTCCACGCAGTAGGATGGGTGGGCGCGTTTGCTCCCGTCTTGCTCAAGAACGAACTCAGCGACGACCCCCTCTTTGCCGAGGCCAAGTCAGTGTACACGACGGACGAAACGGACCAGGCCTTCACCTTGACGGACGACCTCGTAGCACGCCTCAGCGTGGCGGGCACGGAGCCCTACGCCGGGCAGGATCTCCGCGCGATGGGCCTCGCCTCGGCTGACGCCGTGGCCTATGCGACGGGTACGTCTGGCGAACGGGACGGCGTCGTTCTCGCGGCTGAGCCGGCTGAACTCACCCAGCAGGCCATCGCGCTCTACACCGAACTCCACGGTTCTACGGTCGAACCGTAGCGCGCACGCGTCCCCGCTCATCGTACACCCTGCCGCTCGCGGTGGGGTTTTTCATGAACGCTGGCCTTCGTGCGGTAGCCCGGCCAACCGATCAAGCCGCATACGATCCGTTTGTACCGTGCCGTTCTGGAATCGGCGCACCGCCTGGCCTGCGCGCATCGCTCTCGCTCACCGCTCCCCACGCATGCATCGACTCTGTTTCCTCTGCCTCATCGCTGCGCTGACGCTCTTCGCCGCGTGCGACGACCCGTCCAGTGCCGGGCTCGACCTCATCGGTGAGGAGGGCGGTGTTCCGACAAGCCGGTCGCTTGCCGCGAGTGCGGTCGCACAGGACACCCTCAGTGAAGTCACGGGTGGTTTCGCGTCGACGACCAGCCCGTCGGTTTCCAGGGCACTGCTAGGACGGGCCGAGGACCCGCTTTTCGGCACCGTTACGGCCGACACCTTCATCGATTTTATCCGACCCGGCTCGTTGCCCGAAGGATTCTCTGACGGCACGGTCACCGGGCTGACGCTCGAACTGCCCGTGGACTACGTCTACGGAGACCCAGACGGCATTTCCAGGATCGAGCTGTATGAGATCACCAGAAGCTGGATTCCAACGGATGCGACTCCCGACTCGTCGTACGTCAACTTCGACGACCCCAGTGTCAGCCCGTTCGGCACGGTCGACGTGAGCCGGAACGACTCGACGATCTCCGTGGAACTTCCCGGCTCGTATGTGGAGGCGATTGGTGACACCCTCACGTCGTCTACGTTCGGGTCGAGCTACCGCGGGATCGCGCTCCGTGCTGTTGGCAACGGTGATGGATACGCGGGCCCCGGCGTCGTGCGCGGGTTCGACGCGACGCGCATCCGTCTCGTGGCGGCCATCGCGGATACGACCGTCCGTTTTCGCGCCAGCGAAGTCGCCTCGCGCATCTCGTGGAGCGATTTACCTGCTACGCCCGCCGACCGCATCGTGGCCCGTGACGGGGCGGAGGAAGCCATCGATCTCGCCTTCGTTTTCGATGCTGATGGGATCGCTGGACAGCCGCTGAACAACGCAGAGTTCCGCGTGGCGCTCGACACGCTGCTACTTGCGACGCCAGCGGGTGCCGGTGATTTCGAGCGACCTCGACCCGAGGCCATCGAACTGCTCCTGGAGGTGGAGAGCGAGGGTAATCCTATCCAGTCGCTGGGGGCGCTCGTCTTCGACGAAGATCTGGGCGTCTATCGGTTCGCATCGGGTTTGCTGACCTCGCTCCTACAGGACGAGTTGCTCGGCGCTGACTTCATCAAGGGCTACCGTTTCCGTGCGGTCAACAATCCTGCGTCCGTGGACGTGCTGCCTGTCTTCGCCCCCACTCTGCCCGACCAAACGCCCCGCTTCGAATTCGTTGTCTCGGGGGGCAACTAAGCCCTAGTCCACTCCTGACGCACCCTACCGTCTTCTTGATGCTGCATCGTTCTGTCCTGCTTCTCGCCCTCGCTCTCCTGGCGTTCGGAGGGAGCGCCGAGGCACTGGCGCAAGGGGCCAACAACTACGGCTCGCTCTACTCCCGCTTCGGTGTGGGCGAACGGGTGTCGTTTTCCAACTCCCAGGTCGACGCGATGGGCGGTGCCGGACTGGCCGTACGCAGCTTCTCGTACGTGCCGCTCGACAACCCCGCCTCGTGGGGAGATATCACCCTGTCCCACTTCACGTTCAGCGCCCAAATCACGGGCACGACGCTTGAGGCAGCAGACGGTACGACGAGTGACCTCGCGAGCGGGGGCCTGAATGCGATTCAGTTGGCATTCCCGCTGCTCAACCGAAAGCTTGGCTTGAACGTGGCCTACCGCCCCTACAGTCGTGTCAACTACCGGGCGATCCGGACCGACTCGTTCTCCCCAACCGACGGCACGGACCCGCTCGACTACCAGATCAACTACGAGGGCGACGGCGGCCTGCAGGAGATTCAGGCTGGCGTAGGCTATCGCATCACCACGAATGTCTTGGTCGGTGCGAGCATCAACGCCTTCTTCGGAAACATCGACTACCTCCAGCGGACCGAATTCCCGACCAGTTTCATCTTTGAGGAAACGCGGTCCACCGAATCGGTGCGCGTCGCGGGAGTGACTGGCACGGTCGGCGTCCTTGCCTCTACGCCACGCCTCTTCGGCGAAAGCGATGCCCTCTCGTTTGCGGCGACTGCGCGGCTTCCTGCGCGGCTTCGCGGCGAGCGCGTCGAAACCATCGGCATCAGCCTCGACCGGGACACCTTGGCGACATCGGCCGATGGGTCGCTTCGGCTTCCGATGGAAGTCGCTGCAGGCATCGCCTACGCGCCATCTAACGCCTTGCAGTTTGCTGTAGACACGCGGTATGAGCCGTGGGGTAGTCAGTTCGAGAGCGATTTCGTGCTCGGCGGCTTCGTGCCCGGTGGCAACGACGACCTCCGGGACCGATGGCGCGTTGGAGGCGGCCTGGAATGGCGCCCTGCAGGGACCCGTCGCCGCGCTCCGTATCTCTCTCGGGTCGCGTACCGTCTCGGCGGCTATATCGACCAAGGCTACCTCGCCCCGACGGGCTCCTCGCTCACCACCTACGCAGCAACCGTGGGCCTGAGCCTGCCTGCGCTCATCCCAACCGCCAGCTTCGACCTCAATCTCGAAGTTGGGCAGCGCGGTGACGCCGAGGGGCTCCTCGTGCGCGATACCTTCCTGAAAGCCTCCGCGACCATCAACTTCGGCGAGCGTTGGTTCCTGCGCCGCCGCATCGACTAGGCATTGCCCGCGAAATCGCGTCAAATCGCGCGCAAACGGTGCTAGAGTTGGCGTTCGCAACTTTTCCATGGCTTCCCGATCTTTAGCACACCCGATCCCCGCCAGCACAAGCGTTTAGCTGGCAGACCTCCGTCGTCTCCACCACCGTCCAACCACCCTGTGAGCCAGATGAACCCGCGCCTCTTCCGTCTACCGTTGGTCGCACTCCTCGCAGCCCTGGGGCTGGCCCTAGCGCCGCAGGCTCTCGCCCAGGAGGATCCGTACGCCGACCCGTACCCCATCGACTGCTCCTGGAACGACGCCGAGACGACCTACAGCCTCTACTACGAGTACTACCGCCAGGAGGACTACGCCTCGGCCAAGCCCTACCTGCGTTGCATGCTCAGCGAGTTCCCGCTGGAGCCCAACAACGATGGGCGCAACTTTGACCGCGCCATCCGGATGCACACCCGCATCGCAGCCGACGTTGAGGACGCCACCCTCGCAGCAGCGTATCGGGACTCGGTGCTGTTCTACATGGACGCACGCACCGCAGCGCTCGACGAAGCCGGGCTGGAGTACAACCCCTACGAGGCGCTGATCGACAAGGCCAACTACATGTACAACGTCGTCTATCAGGCAGACGGCAGCACGACGGGCCAGGGCGACCCGGACGAGGTATTCCGTCTTTACGAAGAGGCCGACACGGCGTACCCGGATTCGGTAGCCGACTTCGCCATCAACTTCCTGGGCCAGCAATACCTCGAGCGCGACATGCGCGAGCGCCTCATCGAATGGGGCCCCGCGGCCCTGGAACGCATCGACACCCCCGAGGGCCAGGAGTATTTCGAGGCCAACATTCTCGACGAGATGTTCGGCTCCAACGAGGAGCGCTTCGCGTTTTTCTACGAGCGCGTGCAGGAGGGTGAGCGCGACCCTGAAGTGGTTGGAGAAGTGTTCGACCTCGCTTTCCGCCTTAGTCGCGATGACGCGATCGCAGAACTCAAGCCCATCGTACTGGAGATGGAGCCCTCGCCGCGGGTCATCCGCATCCTCATCCAGGCCACCGACGACCTAGACGAAAAGCTTGCGCTCTTCGACCGGGCCATCGAGATGACCGAAGAGCAGGACGACCGGATCTCGCTGATGTACCAGAAGGCGAACGTGCTCCAGATCGAAGGGCAGATTGGCAATGCCCGCCGAGTTGCCAACGAGATCCTCGACATAAACGAGAACCACGGGCCGTCGCTGATCCTCATCGGCGACTACTACGCCGGGCTAGCGGGAGGCGGCTCAATCGCAGCGGCCTCGCCGGTGTGGGTGGCGGTTGACTTCTACAACCGCGCTGCGAGCCGCGACGAGGAGGTGGCGAGCGCGGCGCGGCAGAAGGCGTCGAGCTACAGCCGGTACTTCCCGTGCCGGGAGGACGCGTTCTTCGAGGGGCTGCGCGACGGGCAGGGATACACGACGCCGCAGGGCGTACGCACCACCGTCCGCCTCCGCGGCTGCTGAGGTCAACCTAGCTTCGGCCTACCAAACGACCGGCGGCTTCCTTCTAGGAGGCCGCCGGTTTTTCGTTACTTCTAATCATGCGTGTGTTCATCATTGGTCTTCTCCTGTTCGGTAGCGTCCCCGACCTCCGCGCCCAGGAGCCGGAGACCGTTCTCCCTGACGAGGAGATCGACCTCGACATGGATCTCGATCTCAACGGTGCGCCGCCGCCGCCCTCAATGACCGCAGCCTCTGTTCTAGAGGAGATGCAACGGAAGGCAGCCTTCGATGGCGCGTGTGAACGCTTTCGAGCGAACATCGAGAATGCTTCTACCGACGAACTAGAGGTCCATACGGATACGCTGGTTTCTGACTTAACGCCGCTGATTCGGGGGGAGATGTTCGTGCCTCACGATGATTTTGAGGCCAGAATCAGAGAGCATTTTGTGGACTTCTGCATGCCCGATTGCTGGAGGTGCAATACCGCAAAAGTAGCGCGCTTTGAGCGGGCCATGGCACAGGCGAGAGCTAGGCCGAGGGATTCGCTAGCAGTAAACGAAGCGCGTGCTCTCGCCTTTCGATTCGGACGCTACCGAGAGCTAGAGGAACTGAAAGCGATGTCGCTCCGCGGGGACCCCTCGCCGAGGGTGCTACGCTTCTTCCACCACATCGCCCAGCGTGAAGGCGATATCGATGGAGCCATTGAGCTCCTTGATCGTCTGATTCTGGCAACTGATAACGAGGAACAACGCGCTGACTATCAGAATCACAAATCTGCGATCCTGCAACAAGAAGTTATGTGGGCACAACAGAAGGCAGACGCCGAAGAAGCTCTTGCACAGGATGCGAACCACGGTCCTTCAATGATCAGAATAGGCGATTACTATTCAAGGTTTGCTGGCGGCGGCTCCATCGAAGCGGTTGCGTCTCTATGGGTGGCCATGGACTACTATGACCTAGCTGCTGCTCGTGACGCCGATATAGCAGAAGTGGCGCGAAACAGAGTGTCGAGGTACAGCCGTTTTATCCCGTGTCAGGATGACGTCTACTTCGAGGGGCTCCGAAACGGGCAGGGCTACACGACGCCGCAGGGCGTCCGTACCACGGTCCGCTTCCGTGAGTGCTGAGTCTATTTCGAGCGGGGGCTCACGGACCGGCGCATAAACATCTCCTTCCAGGTGAGCGTCCCGCGGTCGCTGAACGTGCTGTCGTGCGTCTGCGCAAAGTTGAGCACGGCCACCAGGAGCACGCCTCCGACGGTGTTGCCCGCTGTCGTCGGGAGGATGAACGACGTGAACG
This sequence comes from Bacteroidota bacterium, assembly GCA_038528235.1. GTDB lineage: Bacteria > Bacteroidota > Rhodothermia > Rhodothermales > Rubricoccaceae > JBCBEX01. Next base: position 69,587 of record JBCBEX010000011.1, on the reverse strand, counting down.
CCTCCACGAAGCCAGCCTCACCGAGGAATGCGAGGAAGAACACCTCGCACGAGCCCACGATGCAGTGGAACAAGTCGGCGGACGGGATCAAGAACATGATCACGAACACCAGGAAGAAGCGAGTCGTGGCATCACGGACGGCGTGCGTCAGCCACACCATCCCTGCGACGAGCCACCCTGCAATCAGTCCTTTCCAGAACAGTTGCGTCGGCGTCGTTTCGAGCGCGTGCTTGCCGAAGTCGCGAGCGTACTCGAACGCCTCCGGCGTGAGGATCGGGGTATGCGCGATGGCAAACGCTGCGATGGCAGAGCCAAGCAGGTTGGCCGCATAGACGAGCGTCCAGAGTGTGAGTAGGCGTGGGATCGAGGCCCGCCGCGTCAGCACCAGAGCAACCGGCGTGAGGGTGTTCTCCGTAAACAGCTGATAGCGCCCCAAGACGATGAACACGAAGCCGATGGGGTAGACGACATTGCCGAGCATTTCGGCGTCCGTAGCGCCGGTGACGCCCGCCTTCGCGATGAACGAGAGCGCAATCGACAAGCCAGCGGCGAGCCCACTGAAGAAGAGCAGGCGGTTCGGCTCGCTAAACTCTTCGTCGGCGGTCGCGACGACGCGCCTGAAGATCTCATTCGTCGAGAGGATGTCGCGCACCGCGCGCCCCGAGGCGGGTGCGCCGGAGCCTGACGAGTCCATCGCATCGCGGACGCTGCGCCCAATGTCGCCCGCCAACTCGCCTGGGGTAGTGGGGTGCGGATCGGAGCGGGCGTCGGGGGCACGTACGAGGGACTGCGGTTCCATCAGGACAAGGCGTGGATCAGAGAAGGGCACGATTTCGACGCGAGGCGATCCTGGCGGGTTTCTCGAAGACCTCGCGCGCGGAGCCTCCGAAGCAGTTGCCCTGGGTCGCAACACCGCGCTACCTTTCACGTTTTGGGTGCTCTCCCCATTCTTGCGCGCAACCATGCGTGCGTAGCCATGCGCTTTTTCCGTTCCGCCATACTCGCTCGCCTGATTGTAGGGAGCGTGCTGCTGGGCTTTCTCAGCGGCGCGGCAGGGACGGTTTCCGAGGCCGACGCAGAGCACCCGCGGCAGACGTGGCAGCGCGCCCTCGCTGACGGCACGCTCGACCGGGCCATCCAGCAGGCCCGCAGCGCAGACGACGTGGCAGCCTCGGACGCCCAGGTTGCAGTCTTCCTCGACGTGCTCGCCGAAGCACCCGGCGGCGATCGCCTGGTTGCCTACCTAAGCACTGTCGCGGATCCTGCAGACGTGCTACGTGCCTTGCTCGGCACGTCGCACCTCGGTGCGGCTATGCCGTTTATGCTCGGCGACACCTGGATGGCCCCTGCGCCTCCGTCGTCGTCCACGCTTGGCGCTCGCGCGCTCGCAGCCGCGTCGCTCGGCACCCCGATTCACCGGCTTGCGCTGCTCATCGGCATGGCCCCTGCTGGCGATGCCGAAGGCGCTCCGGTCCCTCGCGAACGGCACCCGGCAGTTCAGCCGCTTGGACCGTAGCGAATGCCCGGCGACGCACGACCGCGTTGCCACCCTCAGAACTTCACGACGAGCGCCCGGTGGTCGGGCGCTCCTGCACTGCGCTCCTGTGCCCGTATGGCATGGTGCCGCGTGCGTAGCGAACTGCAACCCCCATCTATCTCCACTTAGCCATGCAAGGCAACGGATTTAAAATCTTCTCCGTCCTCGCGTTCATTCTGCTGTCAGGCTACTACCTCTTTCCGACGCTGCAGAACAACCTCTACCAAAACAAACTGGAAGAGCTCGCGGGCGCGGACAGCACCGAATACCTCGAGGCCAATTACGAGGCCATCGAAGAGGCCAAGATCAAGGCGCTCAACCTGGGCCTCGACCTCCAAGGCGGCATGCACGTCATGCTGGAAGTAGGCGTCGACAACCTCATGCGCGAGCTGGCGACGAACCGCGACGAGACGTTCACGACGGCGCTTGGCGCCGCGCAGGATCGCGTGGAAGCCGGCGACAACGGCAACTTCGTCGACATCTTCTACGACGAGCTCCAGAACGTCGACCCCGAAGTACGCCTGTCGCGCTACTACCGCAACGTCGGCGAGACGCTCAGCCGCCGCAGCGAAAACGACGAAGTGCTGCCTGTCCTCCGCGAGGAGGCCAACGAGGCCGTCATCCGCGCCGTCTCGATCATCCGCCAGCGCGTCGACCGCTTCGGCGTGTCCGAGCCCTCGATCCAGAAGCAGGGCGAGAGCCGCGTCGCGGTCGAGCTCCCCGGCGTGGACGACCCGCAGCGTGTGCGTGATCTCCTCCGAGGAACCGCCCGCCTGGAGTTCCGCCTGATGGCCGACCCGCAGGAGTTGCAGACCTCCCTCGAAGAGATCTACAACTATTACGAGGAGCAAACGGCGCAGGCCAACGCCAACGCTGCCTCGGACACAACGCAGGTAGCCGACGCCGGTACTGCCGACGCCGACACCACCGAAACGCTCGACCTCGGTTTCGGCGACGCCGGTGATCCGGCCGACACGGGCAGCACCGACGTCGCTGAGGCCGCCGTGAACCCGCTCCAAGGGCTCGTCCGCCCGGGGCAGGGCACCATCTTCGCTCAGGTCGCCGAGAGTGACACCGCGATGGTGCGGAGCCTCGTCATGGCTCAAGCCGTCCGCGGCTTGCTCCCGCAGGGCATCCAGTTGATGTACTCCGCCGACGCGGTCGGGGAGACCGAGCAGGGCTTCGAGGTCTTCAACCTCCTCGGCGTCCGCAGCCGCGCCGAACTCACCGGCGACGTGCTCACCGACGCGCGCATCGCGTTCGACCCGACCACCAACGCGCCGGGCGTCTCCCTCTCGATGAACAACGAGGGGGCGCAGAAGTGGAGCCGCATCACCGGCGCCAACGTCGGCAAGCAGGTGGCGGTCGTGCTGGACAACATCGTCTACTCGGACCCGGTCATCCGCAGCAAGATCAGCGGCGGTCAGACGCGCATCGACGGCGTGAGCCGCCAAGAGGCGCAGGACATCGTCACGGTGCTCAAGTCGGGCGCGCTGCCCGCGCCGGTCAACATCATCGAAGAGCGCACCGTCGGCCCGAGCCTCGGCGCCCGGTCGATCCAGGCCGGCACGTGGTCGGTTATCGTCGGCTTCCTGCTCGTGGTCGTCTTCATGGTGTTCTACTACCGCACCGCGGGCCTCATCGCCGACGTGGCGCTGCTGTTGAACGTCGTGTTCATCTTCGGCATCCTGGCCGCGTTCGGCGCAACGCTGACGTTGCCGGGCATCGCGGGCATCGTGCTCACGATCGGTATGGCGGTCGACGCCAACGTGATCATCTTCGACCGTATCCGCGAGGAGATGAGCACGGGCAAGACGCTCAAGGCGAGCATCCAGGGCGGCTATGACAAGGCGCTCTCAGCGATCCTCGATGCCAACATCACGACGTTCCTGACGGGCGTGATCCTCTACAGCTTCGGCGTCGGCCCGATCCAGGGCTTCGCCGTCACGCTCATGGCCGGCATCGTGTCGTCGCTCTTCACCGCCATCGTCGTGACGCGCCTCTTCTTCGACTACCTCGTCGCCGAGAAGCGTCAGAGCGTGGCCTTCGGCTGAGGCCCGCCACCACGCACGACACCGACTTTCAACTTCCCGTCCGTTGTCATTTGTCTCGGGTCCTTTGCGTCGCCCCGTGCGATCACCAGGGACCGATGACAACGGGCCAGTGACCAACCTCTCATGCGACTCTTCGAAAACGCCAGCTACAACATCGTTGGCAACCTGAAAATCGGGTACATCATCTCTGGTGTGCTCCTCACAATTTCTGTCATTTCCCTGCTCACCCGCGGCGTCGAGACCGGTATCGACTTCCAGGGCGGCACCGAGTTCGTCGTCGAGACGAGCGAGCCGCTCACGGTTGGGGCTGTGCGTTCGACCCTCGCGGACGCGCTCGGCACCGAGCCCGAGGTGAAGGAATACGGCTCGGCCAACGAACTGCTCATCCGCTCGACGGTCGGCGGCGACGTGACCGAACTGAGCGCCCTCGTCGTGGGCGCGCTCGAATCGGCCAACCCCAACGTCACGCTCTCGCTGCAGAAGACCGACTCCTTCGCGCCGCGCTTCGCGGACGACCTAAAGCGAGGCGCGCTCTACGCCGTCCTCGGTTCGCTGTTCGTGATCTTCATCTACATCCTGGCGCGCTTCGGCTCGATCATCCCAACGCGCATCGAGGACCTCGCCTTCCCGCTCGGGGCCGTCGCCGCGCTCGCGCACGACGTGACGATCACGCTCGGGCTCTTCTCGCTGCTCCAAGGCGTGGTGCCGTTCTCGCTGCAGATCGACCAGGCGATCATCGCGGCGTTCCTGACCATCGTGGGCTACTCGCTCAACGACACGGTGATCATCTTCGATCGCATCCGCGAGTACGCCAACATCTTCAAGACCGACCCCTACCGGACGGTCGTCAACAAGTCGATCAACCAGACGCTCTCGCGCACGGTGGTCACGTCGCTGACGACGTTCATCGTGGTGGCGGTGCTCTTCATCGCGGGCGGGCCGGTGCTGCGCGGGTTTGCGTTCGCGCTCATCATCGGCGTGGTGATCGGCACCTACTCGTCGGTCTTCGTAGCTTCCCCGGTGGTCGTCGCGCTCAAGTCGCGCAACGAGCAGTAGGGACGGTGTAGAGGGCGGGGAGAAGGGTCCGCTTCTTCCTCAACGCCGCACCGCTCCCCGCCCCCTACTCCCAACTCCCCATCTCTGACATGACCATCACCACCACCGAACGCGACGGCGTGACTGTCCTGGCCCTCGACGGCGACGTGATGGGCGGCCCCGACGGTACGGCTCTGCACAACCGCCTCAGTGACCTGCGCACGGAGGGCGTCCGGCATGTCGTGGTGGACCTCACGGGCGTGCGCCTCATGAACTCGTCGGGCCTCGGCATGCTCATCGGCGGGCTCACGACGATGAAGAACGGCGGTGGCGACCTGCGCCTCGCCGGGGCTTCCTCGCGCCTGCAGACGCTCTTCACGATGACGCGCCTCGACAAGGTCTTCCAGCAGTTCGAGAACGTCGATGAGGCGGTCGCCTCGTTTTAGTGACTCGGGACTGGCGACGAGCGACTCGGGGTCGCAGGTTTGCCATCGTGCCCGGTTCGTGCTGCGGTGACGCGGCCTGCTCCTCTTCTTTTCGCTAATCACCAGTCGCAAGTCGCTCCCATCATGCCAGTCACCATCGTCATCGGGTCCCAGTGGGGCGACGAGGGCAAAGGAAAGGTCGTCGACCTGATCGCGCCCAAGCACGACATCGTCGCGCGCTACCAGGGCGGGGCGAACGCGGGCCACACGATCGCCTGGGGCGACCAGCAGTTCGTGCTGCACCTCATTCCGAGCGGCATCTTCCACGAGGAGGCCGTGTGCGTGATCGGCAACGGCGTCGTGATCGATCCGGTGGCGCTGATGGAGGAGATCAAGCAGGTTGAAGCGCTCGGCGTGAAGGTCGAGGGGCGGCTCCTGATCTCGCACAACGCACACCTCATCATGCCCTACCACAAGCGCATCGAGGCGGCGAAGGAGGGCGCGCGGACTGCGAACAAAGGCGAGGCCATCGGCACGACCGGGCGTGGCATTGGGCCGTCCTACGTGGACAAATTCGCGCGCGTGGGCATCCGCGTCGTGGACCTCCTCAGCCCCGACGTGCTGCGCGAAAAGCTGCGCCTCAACATCGAGGCAAAGAACGATGTCTTGCAGAAGGTCTACGGCCACGAGCGGCTCGACGTGGAGGCCATCATCGAGGAATACGTCGACTTCGACCGGCGTATCGACCCGTTTGTGACCGACACGACGGACTACCTCACGCGAGCGCTCGCCGACAACAAGTGGGTGCTCGCCGAGGGCGCTCAGGGCGCGCTCTTGGATGTTGACTTCGGCACCTATCCCTTCGTGACGTCCAGCCACCCGACGGCCGGCGGCTGCTGTACAGGCCTCGGCGTCCCGCCGACCGCCGTGGACCGCGTCATCGGCATCGTCAAGGCCTACTCAACGCGCGTGGGCAACGGGCCCTTTCCGACTGAACTCGACGGCGATCCGGAAGGCGTCGGCGAGATGCTGCGTACGGTCGGCCACGAGTTTGGAGCAACGACGGGGCGGCCCCGTCGCTGCGGCTGGCTCGACCTCGTCGCGCTGCGCTACACGGCGCGGCTCAACGGCTTCACCGAACTCGCGGTCACCAAGCTCGACGTGCTCTCGGGCATCGAGACGCTCGAGGTCTGCACCGCCTACCAGATCACCACGCCGGAAGGGCAGACAAAGGTCACCGACCGCTTCCCCAACAACATCGCTACGCTGGCCACGGTCGAGCCGCTCTACGAGGAGTTCCATGGATTCGAGGGCGACCTCGGCACGCTTTCTGATGCCGCCGACCTCCCGTCAGAAGCACGTGATTACCTCACGTTCGTCGAGGACTTCCTCGGGGTGAAGGTGACCGTCATCGGCACGGGTCCGAAGCGTGAAGAGACGCTGCTGGTGTAGGCTACGGCAACGGGATACGCTGAACCTGATCGCCTAGCCCACCTGATCGCCTAGCCGAGCGCCGCAACACACAGGACCAGTGACCAGGGATCAAGGACAAGCGGTCATTCACAAGTTTGGTGGTACGTCGGTGGGCACGCCCGGGCGCGTACGCGATGTCGTGCGCCTCATTGCGTCGGAGCGCTACCGGCAGCGACGGGGCCAACTGGTGGTGGTGTCGTCGGCGTTCGGCGGTGTGACGGACCGCTTGCTGGAGGCCATCCGCGCGGCTGTGGCGCGAGAGGAGACGCACCGGAGCATCCTCGGTGAGATTCGAGATCGCCATGAAGCCGCCCTCCGCGACCTCGCCGATCCGGCCGAGTACACGCCGCTTCGCGCCGACCTCGATGCGTTGTGGGAGCAGGTTCGGGAGCTCCTCGATGGCGTATTTCTGCTCCGCGAGTGCAGCCCCCGGTTCACCGACGCCATTATCTCGGCGGGTGAGCGCGCGAGCGTACCGCTCGTGGCTGCGGCTTTCCGAAAGGCGGGGCTTCCGGCTCGCGCGTTGGATGCGCGTGAACTCGTGCGCACCGACAACCGCTTCGGCGAGGCGACCGTTGACTTTGTGACGACGCGCACGCTGACGCAGGTCGCGTTTGGCTCGTTACCGCCCGATGTGATTCCCATCGTGACGGGCTTTGTGGCTGCAACGGTGGAGGGCGTCACAACCACGCTTGGGCGCTCGGGTAGTGATTACACCGCGACCATCCTCGCCGACGCGCTCGACGCCGGACGCGTGGTGATCTGGACCGACGTCAACGGCGTCCTGTCCGCCGATCCGCGCCTCGTGCCCGAAGCCTTCACGCTCGACCGACTGAGCTATCAAGAGGCCGCGGAACTGGCGTTCTTTGGCGCCAAGGTGCTTCACCCGCGCACGATGCGCCCGCTCGTGCGCCGCAGCGTGCCGCTCGACATCCGCAACACCATGGATGCAGAGGGGGCCGCCACGGTCATCTCTGACGAGCGAACGGGGGCAGAGGGCACCGTCAAAGCCGTCACGGCCGTGCGAGGTGCGGCCCTCGTCACGTTGCGCGGCAACGGCGCTTCGGGCGCCTCAGCGTTGGCCGCCCGCGCCTTCGACGCGCTCGCGACGGCGAGCATCGACGTGTTCCTCATGGCGCAGGCGTCGAGCGAGCAGACCGTGACGCTGGCCGTTCGCGGTAGCGACGCCGATGGGGCGCAGCGCATCCTCCAGGCCGCGCTGTCCTCGGAGTTGGAGCGAGGCGACCTCCTCGGCGTCGATGTAGAGCCAGGCGCGGCGGTGGTGGCGGCCGTCGGCGACTTCATGCACTACGCGCCGGGCGTGGCTGGGCGCATGTTCGCCACCTTGGGCAAGGCACGCATCAACGTGCTGGCCATCGCGCAGGGGGCTTCAGACACGGCCATCTCTGCGGCGGTGTCCGAAGCCGATGCCTCGGCGGCCGTCCGCGCGTTGCACGAGGCATTCGCGATGAAGCGTACCCGCGCCCACCTCGTGCTCGTCGGGGCGGGGGCCGTCGGGACCCGTCTGCTCGCGCTCCTCGACGCGCAGTACGCGGCGCTCCTAGACCAGCAGGTCAACCTGAAGCTGGTCGGCCTGGCGACGACCTCGCAGGCGGCTTACGACCCGAATGGTCTGCCGTGCGCCGATATGGCGCTCCGCGACGACTACACCCTCGCCGATCTGCTCGTCGCGATCACGACCGCGCGCCTCGAACGCCTAGTCGTGATCGACGCGACGGCGTCGGAGACCGTGGCGCGTCTCTACCCCGAACTACTGCGGGCCGGCATAGCCGTCGTGACTCCGAACAAGCAGGCCGGGACGCTCGAACGAGCATATTGGCAAGACTTGCAGAGTGCGGTCCGGTCGTGCCGCGCGTCGTTCCTATACGACACGACGGTGGGGGCTGGGTTGGCGCTCTTGGCCTCGCTCCGGGAAGCCGTCCGCACCGGGGACCGCGTGCGCCGGGTCGAGGGGGTGCTGTCGGGAACGCTCGGCTCCGTGTTCAATGCCCTGCGCGACGGCGTGGCGTTCTCTGAAGCCGTCCGGCAGGCGCACCTGGCTGGCTACACCGAGCCCGATCCCCGCGACGACCTCGTCGGCGTCGACGCGGCGCGCAAGCTGCTCATCCTTGCTCGCGAGCTCGGTCCAGATGCTGGCTTTGGCGACCTAGAGTTGGCCGATGTAGAGACGACCTCGCTCGTCCCCGACGAGTTTGCCACGCTTCCCCTGGACCGCTTCTGGGAGCGCCTGCCCGAACTCGACGACGAGTGGCGGCGTCGCACCGATGACGCGGACGGGGTCTTGCAGTACGTGAGCACGCTCGACGTGGAAGCTGGCGTGCTCCGGTGCGTTGTCCAGGCGGTGCCTGTTGCGTCTCCACTTGCCCGTCTCTCTGGATCCACGCACATCGCCATCTGCACGACGGACCGCTATGCCCCCGAGCCGCTCATCGTGCAGGGACCAGGGGCGAGCATCGACATCACGACAGCCGTTCTTCTCGCCGATGTCGTGCGGGCCGCCCAGGCCATGTAAGTCGAACCAGCTCGATCTAACGTCCTGAACGCGGGTCTCGTGCTCCGATTCGCCGAGTCCGATTCGCCGAGTCCGATTCGCCGAGTCCGATTCACCCACCCCACGTTGCACTGCTCATGCGCCTGACTGCTGAAGTACGCTGGATCTGGCCCGGTCCGATCCCTGACGATGTGCAGGCATGGTTCGACGGGTTGGGCGATCAGCCGCCCATCGAGAAGCACCGCACGGATCGGTACCTCGTGCCGACGGCCCCGGGTGGCTTGAACGTCAAACGCCGCAAAGGACGGCTGGAGATCAAGCGCTGTGCCGGGATCTACGGCGTCGAAGACCTAGCTGTCAACGTGCGCGGAGCCGTCGACATCTGGACGAAGTGGCGCTTCCCACTCGACGATCCCGACCAGCGCCCTGACACGGATGAGTGGTGGGACATCGAGAAACACCGCCTCACGCGCGTCTTCGTGCTGGACCGCAACACGCTGCGCGAAGCCACGTCAGAGAACGCGCCCGACGAAGGCTGCGATCTCGAACTGACGCGGCTCGTCGTCCAGGGCAAGGAATACTGCTCGATCTGCTTCGAAGGCTTCGACAACGACGCGACGTCGAAAGCGGACACGCAGCCGCTCGTCAACATGCTTCGCCTCGCGATCGCCTTCACGATGCGTCACGGCCCCCCGCGTCCGCTGCTCGCCGACTGCTCCGTGTCCTACGCCGACTGGCTTCGCACCGCCGTTTATGGGGACGAGTGAGTTTCCAAGCCTGGTGTAGGCACTCACCGTCTCATCCCGACAGTCGTTCGAAATCGATTCCACCACGCTAGTCTGACATGCTGCACGTCGATCAGGTCGTCAAACGCTACGGTTCGTTCACCGCAGTCGACGGTGTCTCTTTCTCGGCCGAGCCAGGGCGCATTTTCGGGCTGCTCGGGCCGAACGGGGCAGGGAAGACGTCCACGATCCGGATGATCACATACATCACGGTACCGGATGCGGGGTCGGTGACCCTGGGAGGGCAGTCTGTCGGGCCGGCCTCGCAGCGCCGGATGGGCTACCTCCCCGAAGAGCGCGGGCTGTACAAGAAGATGAAGGTGGGCGAGCAACTCGTCTATCTCGCGCAGCTGAAGGGCATGCGGCGGTCGGACGCCGAGAGAACCTGTCGTGACTGGATGGGGCGCCTCGAACTGGGCGACCAGTGGAACGCGGAGGTCGAAGCCCTCTCGAAGGGCATGCAGCAGAAGGTGCAGTTCGTCGCCACCATCGCGCACGCGCCTGACCTGCTCATCCTCGACGAGCCCTTTAGCGGCCTCGACCCGATCAACGCAGACTTGCTGCGCGACATCATCCAGGAACTCCGCGCCGACGGCCGCATCATCCTCTTTGCTTCGCACCGCTTGGAGCAGGTCGAGAAGCTCTGCGACGACGTGTGCCTGATCGCGCAGGGCGAGGTGGTACTCTCCGGTGCGCTGCGCGACGTAAAACGACGATTCGGGTCGAACACGCTCACGGTGCGCTTCGACGGCCCCGACGCGTGGCTCGACAGGTTGCAGCAGCAGCGGCTGGTCACGGTCGAGTCGCGAAGCCGTGGCGCCGCCGAAGTGCTGCTGGCCGACGCGACGCCTGCACGGCAGGTCTTGAAGGCAGCGCTCAACGCCGGCGCCGACGTGTCCCACTTCGAGCTACACGAACCGCCCCTGAATGTGATCTACAAGCTGGCTGTTGAGCGGGGGGTTAGTTCGGACCTCAACGCGCCGGTGAGTCTCTAGCTGCCATCGCCTCGCGCCGAGCCGTTTCACCCACGTCCCTGTTCTCGCTTCGCCATGTCCCTCACCCTGATCGCGCAAACCGAGTACAAGCGCCGCATCCGCTCGAAGTGGTTCATCCTGACCACGCTGCTTGCGCCCGTGCTGCTCGCGGCCATGTTCGTGCTCCCGATTTTCTTCTTCGTGCTGCTCGACGAGGCCGAGACGACCCCGATCGCGCTCGTGGATGAGACGGGCCGCCTCGCCAGTGCCGTCGAGGAGAGCCTGGGTGGAGGCTTCGAGGTGACGATCGCCGACGCTGGCCTACCGCTGGATAGCCTCCGGGCCGACTTGCTCGCCGGAGACGTTGCGGCGTACGTCGTGCTGCCCGTTGGGCTACTCGCAGGCGAGGCCGATGCGGTGCTCTACAACCAGGGCGGCGGTGGTATCTCGCAGCAGGGTGACCTCCGACGGGCCATCCGAGACGCCGTGGAAGCGGAGCGGCTCCGGGCGGCCGGGCTTTCTGAGGAGGTCATGGCTGATCTCGATCGCGGCGTTGGATTTACGGTGCGCACGGTGAGCGAAGAAGGGGAGAGCGCCGACATGACCGGCGCGTCGTTCATGGTCGGCTATGCGATGGGCTCGTTCATGTTCTTCGTGGTCTATTTCTACGGCCTGATGGTCTTGCGCGGCGTTATCGAAGAGAAGGCCAACCGCATCGTCGAGGTGATGGCGTCGAGCGTCCGGCCGTTCGACCTGATCGTCGGCAAGGTGCTCGGGATTGGGGCAATCGGACTGACCCAGCTTGTAGCTTGGGCGGTGCTCATTCTCGGCGGCCTATTCGCGCTCGGGAGCCTTCTGCCGCTGTTTATCGATCCGGCCACCGTGGCAGCCGCGCAGGACCCTGAGGCCGCGGGCCAGGCTGCGGAGGCGCTACCGTTCGATGTGGAGGCGTTCGGGCAGCTGTTTTCGCCCGTCCTTTTCCTCACGCTCGGTGTCTACTTCCTGGGTGGCTTTGTGCTCTACGCCGCGCTCATGGCGGCCGTCGGGGCGGCCGTCGATCAGGAGTCGGACGCACAGTCGCTGATGGTGCCGCTCATCATGCCGCTGGTCGTCACGCCGCTCTTGGTGCTGATGCCGATCCTGAACGCGCCCAACGCGCCGTTCGCGCTCGGCATGTCGCTCGTCCCGCCGTTTGCGCCGATCCTGATGGTGGCGCGCCATGTGGTCACGGACGTGCCGTGGTGGCAACACACGCTCGGCATCGCCCTCCTGGGAGCTACCGCGTTGGGGCTGCTTTGGGTTGCGGCGCGAATCTATCGCACGGGCATGCTGATGTATGGCAAGAAGGCATCGTTCAAGGAGCTGTGGCAGTGGGCGCGGGCCTCGTAGTGCCAGCTACCACACGAACGAGACGCCGAGGCCGAAGCTGTCCACGGTTCCTCGTACTGACGGGTCGTCCAGGAAGTCGGTAAGCGTCAGTCTGTAGGCAAACTCGACACGCGTGTCGGGCCACCCTGGGGGTTCCAAAGCCAGACCCAACCCGACGAGCCCGCTCACGCTGAAGCGAGCGAGTAAGGGGGCTAGCGAATCTGCCTCGGTATCGGCAAACGTGATGCGCCCGAGCAGGATGTCCATACGCGGTCCAGCCGTGAAGTACGTTCCGAAGTCGCTTTGACCGCCAGGAAAGAGCCGTCCGAGCGCCCCGAGCGAAAGGGTGTTGAACGCCGTGGTGACGTCTTGCTCGCTGGTGCGGCCACCTGGCAGGATGCTCCGGGGAAAAGCCGTGTAGGAGTAGCTTCGCATCGACACCCCAACTTCAGCGACCACGCCAAACACGTCCGTCGGGGTCACTTCTGCGATGAACGCGGCTTCGAAGCCAGGTCCACGGTTCGTAGAGGCGCGCGCTGTCGGGCCGTAGTCGAGGGCAATCGACGAGAGCGTGGCACCTACACGGTAGCCATATGCGATGGAGCGCTGCGCCGTTGAGGCGTCCGTGCTGAGAAGCAGAGTCAGGAAGAGTAGAGTGCAGCGCATGTGTGCATAGACCGATGAGTGCCGACGCGAAGGTACTCAGACCTGTCCACTTCTCGAACGCTGATCTTTCAGCTACCCCGCGAACACCAAGGCGATCTTGCGGCTCGCCACGTCGGCGGCGGCGATCTTGACGCGAGTTGTCAGAGCCGCCCTCGGGCGGGTTACCCCGCGAACACCAAGTCGATCTTGCGGCTCGCTACATCGGCGGCGGCGATCTTGACACGGACGCTGTCGCCCATGCGATAGACGGTCCGCGTGTGCTGCCCGACGAGGCGGTAGTTCTCGGGGTCGTACTCGAAGTAGTCGTCCATGTCGCGGACATGCACGAGGCCCTCGACGAGCAGGTCTTGGATCTCGACGAACACGCCGAACTTGGTCACGCCCATCACGACGCCGTCGTACTCCTCGCCGAGGTGCTGCGCGGCGTACTCGACCTGCTTGAGCTTCTTCGACTCGCGCTCGGCATCGACGGCGACGCGCTCCTGGTCGGAGAGGTGGCGGCAGGCGATCTGCAGGCCCTCTTCCTCGACGGCCGAGCCGCCTGCGAGGTAGCGCTTGAGCAGCCGGTGGGCGATGAGGTCGGGGAAGCGCCGGATGGGCGAGGTGAAGTGGCTGTAGAAGTCGAAGCCCAGCCCGTAGTGGCCAATGTTTTCAGTCGAGTAGACGGCCTTCGACATCGAGCGGAGCGCTTCGACCTTGATGACGGCGGCCTCGGCGGTGCCGCGCACGTGTTCCAGGAGGTCGTTGAGGTCCTTGCGCGTGACGGTCCCGTCGGTGACGGGGAGGCGGTAGCCGAACGCCTTCACATAGCGCGCCAGCGCCAGGATGCGCTCCGTGTCCGGCGTGGCGTGGATGCGGTAGACAAACGGCTTGCGCTTCGACTTCGACACCTTGCCGATCTCCATCGACACGCAGCGGTTGGCGAGCAGCATGCACTCCTCAATGAGCCGGTTGGCCTCGATGCGCTCCTTTCGAACGATGTCGATGGGCGTGCCTGCCTCGTTGAGGATGATGCGCACCTCCGGCGTGTCGAAGTCGATCGACCCTTCGCGCAGGCGCTTTCGCGTGAGCGTCCGCGCGAGCTTGCCCGCGAGCAACACCTCGTCCTTGACCTGATGCTCCTGGATGCCGCCGTCGAGAATCTGCTGCGCCTCCTCGTAGGTCAGCCGCGCCTTCGAGTGGATCACCGTTTCGCGGATCTCCCAGTCGCGGATTTTACCGCGCGCCGAGACCGTCATCAGGCACGAGTACGTCAGTTTGTCCTCGTGCGGTCGCAGCGAGCAGACGCCGTTGGAGAGCCGCTCCGGCAGCATCGGAATAACGCGGTCCACCAGGTAGGTCGAGGTGCCGCGCTCGAAGGCTTCGCGGTCGAGTTCGGTGTTCTCCTCGACATAGTGCGAGACGTCCGCGATGTGGACGCCGAGGCGGAAGTCGCCGCTGTCGAGCCGCTCGATGGAGATGGCGTCGTCGAAGTCCTTGGCGTCCTCCGGGTCGATGGTGAAGATCATCGCGTCGCGGAGGTCGAGGCGCCGGGCAATCTCCTTCTTAGGAATCGCGACGGGAATCGCCTCGGCCTCGGCCTCGACAGCGGGGGGGAAGTCGGAGCGGATGCCCTGCGCGAGTGCTACCGAGAGCACGGCTACCCCGGGGTCGTCGGGCCGGCCGAGCACGCTCAGGATGCGGCCTTCCGGGGAGCCCTTCGGGTCCTCGTAGTGGTCGATGGAGACCATCACCTTGTCGCCCTGCTCGGCCCCGTTGAAGTGCTCCTTCGGCACGTAGATATCCTTCGTCTGCTTCGGGTCGTCGGCCTTCACGAACGCAAAGTGCCCCATCTTGTCGAACGTGCCGACGGTGTGCGTACGGCCACGGCGAAGCACTTCCACGACCTCGGCTTCCTGCTTACGGTCCTGCCGGCCGCGGACGGGCGCGGCGAGCGCCACGCGGACGCGGTCGCCGTGCAGTGCATTGCGAAGCCGGTTGGCGCGCACGAAGAGGTCGTCGTCCGCGTCGGTGCGGTCGAGGTTCACGAAGCCGTAGCCGCTCGGATGCATGGTGAGCGTGCCTTCGGCGAAGGCTCCCTTGCGCTGCTTCCGATGCTGGTAGCGGTTGCCCTTGACCTTCTGGACGAGGCCCGCCTCCTCCAACTCCGAGAGTACGTCGCGGAAGAGGCGGAACGGCTCGCGCCCCTTGCCGAGGGAGAGGTACTTCGCGAGTTCCTTCGGGCGAAAGGCCTGCGTGCCGTTGTTCCGGAGGAGGGCGAGGAGGTCGCGCTTGAGCGCAGCGCGGTTGAGGGGGCGGGGCATCAGATAGAGTGCGGGGTGAGAAGTCTGAACTACAGCACACATGAACGGACCCGTGTCGTCACTGTTCGGCACGCTGAATAGTGCATGTGAAGGTATGGAGAAGGGAAGCGCTTGCAAGAAAAAAGCAAAGAACGCGTGGGGGCTACTGGAAGCGCTTCTGAAAAGATGATGGAAGGGCTTTTCAGGCAGATAGCCCAGCCATTGGGGACCAGAAGGCACTAAACGCGCGCTTGTGTGCCCGCAGTCTAGTCCGTTTTGTGTCGATACATCCTCCCATGTGCGCGCCCGCACCACACATCTCTCGCGCCTTCCCCCCGGTGTTATGTCTGTCCCACCACCCGTTCCCGACGACCCTGCTCAAGCCCAGGCACAGCGCCTGCTCTACGACCCACGACAGCATCACGACGCGTGTGGCGTGGGCTTCGTCGCCACGCTCACCAATACACCGTCGCACACGATCGTTCAGCACGGGCTGGAAGTCCTGGAGCGCCTCGACCATCGCGGAGCGTATGGGTGCGACGAGGCGTCTGGGGACGGCGCTGGCATCCTGCTCCAGCTTCCGCACGCCTTCCTCAAGGCGAAGGCCGCCTTGCGCGAGGTTCGCCTACCGCGCCCAGGCCACTACGGCGTCGGCATGGTGTTTATGCCGAAGGATCTGGAAGCGCAGCAGGCCTACCGCTCCCTATTTGAAGACACCGCAAGCGCCGAGGGCATGAAGGTGCTCGGTTGGCGACGTGTCCCTGTCAATAGCGGCGTGTTGGGACCAGTAGCACGCTCCAACGAGCCAGCCATCTTCCAGGTCTTCGTTCGCCGAGGTCGCAGCTTCCGGCGCGCGCCGTTCGAGCAGCGCCTCTATGTGCTCCGCCGCAGAGCCACCAAGGCAGCCCAGGCGCTCGCCAGCAAGCACGAAACACTGCTGCGTGGCTTCCACCTGATCAGCCTGTCTAGCCGCACGCTTGTCTACAAGGGCATGCTCATCCCCGAGCAACTGAGCGCCTACTTTCCCGATCTGCGCGACCCCACGCTGGCGAGTGCGCTCGCGGTGGTCCATTCACGCTTTAGCACCAACACGCTGCCGGAGTGGCATCTCGCGCAGCCGTTCCGGATGCTCTGCCACAACGGCGAAATCAACACGGTGCGGGGCAACCGCAACTGGTGGGGCAGCCGTGAGGCGCTGTTCTCGTCGAAAGACTTCGGGGCCGACCTCGACCACGTCCGACCCGTGATGACGCCTGGCGACTCCGACTCGAAGTCGCTGGACGCGGCCGTGGAGTTGTTGGTGCACGGCGGGCGCACGCTACCGGAGGCCGTAATGCTGATGGTCCCCGAGGCGTGGCAGCACAAAGGGGGGCCAGGGACAGGGACGATGGACGATGCGCGCAAGGCGTTCTACGAGTACCACGCGTGCCTCATGGAGCCGTGGGACGGACCGGCCACCATCCCATTCACCGACGGCCGCTACCTGGGTGCCGTCCTCGATCGCAACGGCCTACGTCCCTCGCGGTATTCGGTCACAGACGATGGCCTCGTCGTGCTGTCGTCGGAGACGGGCGTGCTCGACCTCGACCCTGCTCGGATTGTCAGAAAGGGTCGCCTAGAGCCCGGTCGGATGCTCCTGCTCGACCTCAAGGCCGGGCGCATCATTGATGATGGCGAGGTCAAAGCCACGATAGCCAAGCAAAAGCCGTATCGGAAGTGGCTCGACCAGCACCTCGTCCCGTTCGAGAACGTGCGAGCCGCGGCTGAGCCTGCCTCGGCCTGCAGCCCTGCCACGTCGACGCTCGATCTCCGTACCCGTCAGCGGCTCTTTGGCGTCACGCTCGAAGACCTCACGCTGCTGCTCCCGCCGATGGCGCGTGACGGCAAGGAAGCGCTCGGCTCGATGGGGGACGATACGCCGCTGGCCGTGCTGTCGGACAAGCCGCGGCTGCTCTACGACTACTTCCGCCAGAACTTCGCGCAGGTCACCAATCCGCCGCTCGACGCGATTCGCGAGGAACTCGTCACCGCGCTCTCAATCCACCTGGGCGCAACAGGCAACCTCCTCGCACCAACAGCCGAGGCATGCGCGGTCATCCGCCTCGACCAGCCAATACTCACCCAGAACGACCTCGCCGCGCTGCGTGCCCACGGTGAGGCGCATCCGGCCTTCCGCACCGCGACCCTAGATTCGACGTGGACGGCAGGCGACAACGAAGCTGCGGGCGACGCAGGACAGGCGCTCGAAGCGGGCCTTGACGCGCTATGCCAGGCCGCCGATGCAGCCATCGATGCTGGCGCGACCATTCTCGTGCTCTCGGATCGCGCGGCTGGCCCCGCTCGGCTTCCGATTCCGGCGCTCCTGGCGGCAGGGGCGGTCCACCACCAACTCGTGCGTACGCTACGGCGCGGGCGCTGCGAGCTCGTCATCGAGACGCAGGAGGCGCGTGAGGTGCACCATATGGCGTGCCTCCTCGGCCACGGCGCAACAGCCATCTGTCCGACGCTCGCCCTCGACTCGATCAGCAACGCTGCCGAACGCGACGGCTTCGACCCACGCAAGGCGGAGGCCAACTACGTCAAGGCGCTCGGCAAAGGGCTGCTGAAGGTGATGTCGAAAATGGGCATCTCGACGCTTCAGAGCTACCAGTCCGCGCAGCAGTTCGAAGCGCTGGGGGTGGCACGTTCCGTCATCGACGCCTACTTCACCGGCACGCCGACGCGCATCGAGGGGGCCGACCTTACCGATATCGCACAGGCAACCGTGCGTCGACACGCGACGGCGTTTCAGGAGACACACCGGGAAGGCGTGTCGGCTCTCGATGTTGGAGGACGGTACGGCTGGCGACGCGAGGGTGAGCGGCACCACTACGGCCCCGCGCCCATCGGTCATCTGCAGCACGCCGTCCGGACGGGGAATTTCGAGAGCTATCAGCAGTTTGCCGAGGCTGTCGACATCACGAATGCCCGGCGCGGGTCGCTCCGTAGCATGCTGGCGTTCGACGATGACGACAGCGCGGACACCAGCCGCGCGATCCCGCTCAGCGAGGTCGAGCCGTGGACCGAGATCGTGAGGCGGTTCAAGACCGGCGCGATGTCGTACGGCTCTATTTCCGCCGAGGCGCACGAGACGCTGGCCGTGGCGATGAACCGGCTCGGCGGCAAGAGCAACACCGGCGAGGGCGGGGAGGACCCGAAGCGCTATGCCCGCACGCACAAAGCGCGGAGCGCGATCAAGCAAGTCGCCTCGGGCCGATTCGGCGTCACGATCCAGTATCTCGCCGGGGCCGACGAGATCCAGATCAAGATGGCGCAGGGGGCCAAGCCTGGCGAGGGCGGTCAGCTTCCCGGCAAGAAGGTCAACGACGAGATCGCGCGCACTCGTCACTCGACGCCGGGTGTCGGGCTCATCTCGCCGCCGCCGCACCACGACATTTACTCGATCGAGGACCTCGCGCAACTCATCCACGACCTCAAAAACACCCGCCCAAAGGCGCGGATCTCGGTCAAGCTTGTCGCGCAGGCTGGTGTCGGGACGGTTGCCGCGGGTGTGGCGAAGGCCAAGGCCGACGTGATTCTCATCAGCGGCTCCGACGGCGGCACCGGCGCCTCGCCGCAGACGAGCGTGGCGCACACGGGCCTGCCGTGGGAACTCGGCCTGAGCGAGGCGCAGCAGGCCCTCGTGGCGACGGGCCTCCGCAACCGCGTGACCATCGAGTGCGACGGGCACCTCAAAACGGGCCGCGACGTGGCGATCGCAGCCCTGCTCGGCGCTGAAGAGTTCGGCTTTGCGACTGCCCCGCTCGTGGCGATGGGTTGCGTGATGATGCGCAAGTGTCACCTCAACGTGTGCCCGGTCGGCATCGCCACGCAGCATCCGGCGCTGCGGAAGAAGTTCGCCGGGACGCCCGAGCACGTCGTCGAGTACTTCCACTTCGTCGCGCAGGATTTGCGGCGCCTCATGGCACGGCTCGGATTCCGAACGGTCGCGGAGATGGTCGGACGCGTAGATCGGCTTCGACGCCACGAACCAACCGATGCGGAGCAGCAACGCCCGTCCGCTCGGAAGCGCGCGGGCCTCGACCTGCGTCCGATCCTCGCACAGCCTCGCACGCCCGATGTGCTGCTACCCTACGTGGTCTACGAGCAAGACCATGGCCTGGGCAGCAAGATCGACCACCGCTTCATCGACGCAATCGAGGAGCGCCTCGACCCCCGACTGCTCGACGCTGACGATCCGGCCGACCTGGAGCCGCTCACGCTGCGTGTGGCGCTCAAGAACACGCACCGATCCTTCGGGACGATGCTCTCCGGCGCAATGGCCCGCCGCGTGCTGAAATACGGCCACGACTACCCCGAGGGCGCGGTCACGATCTGGGCCACCGGGGCCGCCGGCCAGAGCTTCGGCGCCTACGGCATTCGCGGCCTCGCCCTTCATGTCGAAGGTGATGCGAACGACTACCTCGGGAAAGGCCTCTCTGGGGCCACCATCTCGGTACGTCCGCCCGTCACGGCGTCGTTCGTCGCTGAAGACAACGTGATTGCTGGCAACGTGGCGCTCTACGGGGCCACCTCGGGGCGGCTTTTCGTGCGCGGCAAAGCGGGCGAGCGCTTCGCCGTGCGCAACAGCGGCGCTGAGGCCGTCGTGGAGGGCGTCGGCGACCACGGGTGCGAATACATGACCGGCGGTCGTGTCGTCGTGCTCGGTGCGACCGGCCGCAACTTCGCGGCGGGCATGTCAGGCGGCCTCGCCTACGTGTTGGATACCGACGGACGCTTCGCTGCTGAGCGCTGCAACCCCGAGATGGTCGACCTCTTCGCGGTTGAACCAGCCAGCCCGGATTCGGTCGCACTGCGCAACCTGGTCGAAGCACATGCCCACACGACAGGCAGCCACCTGGCCCGCAGGCTCCTAGATACCTGGACAGAGTCGCTGCAGCGGTTTGTCAAGGTCTACCCGACCGAGTACCGACGCGCCCTCGAAGGGCCGACTGGTTCCGGCGATGGCATCGCCTCCGACCGGGATTTGGCGAGGTACACCGTGCGCATCTCGGGGCGCGACTGGGGCTTCGGTGACCGAGAAAAGAGCGAATAGGAAGTACTGGGTCATCGTCTTGGCTGTCTAGTGCGGACAAGTGACCCGAGACGTAAGAAGAGCAACCAATGACGAAAGACCACCTCGACTTTATCGAGCGCCCCCGGCGAGGACCGCAACGCCGCGACGTGGCCGCCCGTGTGCGTGACGATCGCGATGTGTACATCCCGCTTGCGGAGCAGCAGGTCACGCAGCAGGCGCGCCGGTGCAT
The DNA here is from genome assembly GCA_038528235.1 of Bacteroidota bacterium. Taxonomy (GTDB): domain Bacteria; phylum Bacteroidota; class Rhodothermia; order Rhodothermales; family Rubricoccaceae; genus JBCBEX01. Next base: position 49,170 of record JBCBEX010000011.1, on the reverse strand, counting down.
GGGTTGCGGCGTGCCGTTCTGCCAGAGCGGCTGCCCCCTCGGCAACGCCATCCCCGACTGGAACGACGCCGTCATGGACAGTCGCTGGCGCGAAGCTTACGAGCGGCTCGCCGCCACCAACAACTTCCCGGAGTTCACCGGCCGCATTTGCCCCGCGCCCTGTGAGTCGGCGTGCGTGCTCGGCCTGATCGAGGACCCTGTCACCATCGAGCATATCGAGCAGGCCATCGCCGAGCACGCGTTTCAGGCGGGCTGGGTGCAGCCTGCCACGCCCACGCAGGAGACAGGGAAGCACGTCGCTATCGTCGGGAGCGGCCCTGCGGGGCTCGCGGCAGCGGAGCAACTCCGGCGTGTTGGCCACGGAGTCACGGTCTTCGAGCGCGACGAACAGCCCGGCGGGCTCCTTCGCTACGGTATTCCCGACTTCAAGCTCGAAAAACACGTCGTCGAGCGCCGTGTCGCCTTGCTCGAAGCGGCGGGCATCCAGTTCCAGTGCGGCGTTGAGGTTGGCTGCGACGTGACGTTCGCGGATCTCCGCGCACAGCACGACGCCGTGCTCCTGGCGACAGGAGCGACACGCCCTCGCCCGCTCGGCGTCCCCGGCGACGACCTTGGCGGCGTGCACTACGCCTGGGAGTATCTCTGGCAAGACACGCGCCGTGTCGCTGGTATCGAACGGCCCACGATTGGCGCGAAGGGCAAGCACGTCATCGTCATTGGCGGCGGCGACACGGCGTCGGACTGCATCGGCGTGGCCAACCGGCAGGGCGCTGCGTCGATCACCAACTTCCACATCTGGCCAGCGCCACCGACGGAGCGTCCGGCGGACCAGCCGTGGCCGTTCATCGCGCACACGCTGGAGGTGAGCAGTTCGCACGAGGAAGGCTGCGAGCGCGTCTGGGCCATCGCCACGCACGCGTTGCACGGCGACGAGCGGGTAAACCGCCTTACGACGCTCGACGTGGAGGTGATCGAGCAGGAGGGACGCCGGAGTCGCCGGACGGTGCCAGGGACGGAGCGCGAGTGGCGGGCCGACCTCGTGCTGGTCGCCATTGGCTATGCGGGCCCCGAGATAGAGCCGCTCGTGGAGCAACTGCCGGTTGAACTGGACGAGCGCGGGCGTATCGCTACGGACGACCGCTTCGCGACGGACCACCCCGGCGTTTTTGCCGCAGGCGACAACCGCCGTGGGGCTTCGCTCGTCGTCTGGGCGATCTCCGAGGGCCGCGAAGCGGCGCGGGCCATCGACGCCTACCTGATGGGTGCGTCGACGCTGCCTACCAAAGGCGAAGGCGATCTCGTCGGGTGAGGATTGCCTCAGTTCGAGGCGTCGAGGTCGAAGCACTGCCGCCCTGTGCCCTCAGGAACGATTTCGGTGTTTGGTGGCGTGTAGCGTTGCTCGGGCCTCGGTGCGTCGAACGTCGCGCAGAGGGAATAGGTCGAGTCGGAGCGGACCTCATAGTCATAAGCAACCCCAGTCTCAGGATCGAAGAGCACGTCGTCAGAGCGGTATTCGATGGCAGTCACCTCGGTCAAGTCGGCAGGGAGAGTTCGTTCGCGTGCCCAGTACGTTGCCAGCGAGGACTCGACGAAGCGAAGGTCGTCGATGCGTTGGTCGTCGAGCTGCACGCCTCGGGCCGTAGTCGGCGAGCCGATGACGAAAAAGCCAGCAACGATGCCAGCCGCAATGACGCCGCTGATGCCCATGCCGATGCGTCGGGACCAGACGGAACGCTGTTGTTCGAGGGGGGCGTCGTCGCGGCGCAGGTCGAGCAGGTAGAAGACTAAGATGCCGCCTGCGATCACGCCCACGACAACGACCTTGAGCAGGAATCGAAGCGTCAGGTCGCCGCTCAGGAGGTTATACAAGAGCGACATCAGGTCGCCCACAAGGATGCAGACCGTCACAAACAGCGTCAGGTAAGTCAGCCACTTGCGCACCCTCGATGTGCGCTTCTCTGGTTCCCGCTCAAGCGACCGCCCGATGAAGCGGGCCATGAAGAGGAACGTTGGAAAGGCAACCAGGATGGCTGCGATGGCCCACCGGATGCCGTCGGCGCGGTAGCGTAGCGTGTAGTCGGGGTCCGTGGCGTCGGGTACGGCTACGTCGATCAGGTCGAAGAGCAGCACGCCAAAGAAGATCGCCCAGAGGTAGAGCGTCGTGAACAGGACGAGGTACCAGAACGCCTCCTTCGCCGAGAGGTAGGGTTTGGGCCGCGGAACGGGGACGGGGTAGTCCACATCGGCGAACGACCGAAGGGCGGTGTGTACCTGCTCCTCGGGCCACCCAGCTTCGCGCAAGGTCGCGGCGATTTCAGTGCGGTCACGGCCGAGGGCTAGTGCCTCGCGAACGAATCGAAGAAGAGCGTCAGGTTCAGACACAGGACTGGGCGCTGGTGAGTGAGGACGAGAACCTACGACCAGGCTGTGAAACCTCCGCAAACGGGCCGGAGAGATACGGCGGGGGCGGTAGTTTACCGCCGCGTTTCGTCTCCCGATCATCCTCCATCCTAGGCGCCAGGCCTTTCCCCATGAGCATCCTCGTAGACAAGAACACCCGCCTCGTCGTTCAGGGCATCACTGGCAAGGAGGGCAGCTTCCACACCGAGCAGATGCTGGGCTACGGCACGAACGTGGTCGCGGGCGTGACCCCTGGCAAGGGGGGGGCGACTCATCTGGACCGGCCGGTCTACAACACCGTCTCGGAGGCCGTCGAGAAGGCGGGCGCCAACGTGAGCGTGATCTTCGTCCCGCCGCCTTTCGCCGCTGACGCCATCATGGAATCCGCCGACGCAGGCGTGGACCTCGTGGTGTGCATCACCGAAGGCATCCCCGTGCGCGACATGGCGATGGCCTACGAGTTCGTCACCGAGCGCGGCGTGCGCCTCCTTGGGCCGAACTGCCCCGGCGTTCTTACCCCCGGCGAGTGCAAAGTGGGCATCATGCCGACGATGATTTTCTCGGAGGGACCCATCGGTGTGATTTCGCGCTCAGGTACGCTTACCTACGAGTGCGTGGACCAGCTTACGCGCGAGGGCCTCGGGCAGACCACCGCCGTTGGCATCGGCGGCGACCCGATCATCGGCACCCAGTTCATCGACGCCATGAAGCTCTTCGCAGAAGACGAGGCCACCGAGGCTGTCGTGATGATCGGCGAGATCGGCGGCTCCGCCGAAGAAGAGTGCGCCTACTGGGTGAAAGAGAACATGACGAAGCCCGTCTTTGGCTTTATCGCGGGCCGCACGGCACCTCCGGGCCGCCGCATGGGCCACGCTGGCGCGATTGTGTCGGGGGGCGAGGGCACGGCAGATGCCAAGCTCCAGGCGATGGACGAGTGCGGTATCACGACCATTCTCAACCCAGCCGCGATGGGCGAGACAGTCAAGGCCCACCTCGAACGCGTTGCCTAGCTTCGTGCCCCCGCTCTAAACTGCGAAGGTGTGGATGTCGCGTACGTCCGCACCTTCGCACGTTCTTACCCCCACGCTTCTGCCTATGGACATCAAGTCAATTCGCTTCGTCAAGGGCGCGGCCAAATGGCATCAGCTGCCCGACGACGGCCGGCCGGAAATTGCGTTCGTTGGCCGCTCCAACGTAGGGAAAAGCTCGCTGCTCAACGCATTGGTGGGGCGGCGTCAGATTGCGCGCACGTCCAACACCCCGGGGAAGACGCAGGAGTTGAACTACTATCTCGTTAACGAGGGCGTAGCGACCCCTGGAGTTGGAGATGGCGGATTCTACTTAGTTGATCTGCCGGGCTTTGGCTATGCCAAGACTTCCAAGACGCAACGGGCAGCCTGGCAGCAGCTCATCGGGCGCTTTGTCACCGAGCGCGACCCCCTCCGCGTCGTGTTCCACCTGGTCGATAGCCGTCATGAGCCACAGAAGCTTGATGTCGAGTTGTTCGAAGTAATGCGCGGCGGGGTGATCCCCAACGTGATAGTGCTGACGAAAGCCGACAAGCTATCCGGGAACCACCAACGGAGCCGTGTCGCTAAACTGCGCAAAACCCTGAAGGCCCGTGACCTCGCGCTCCCCATCGTGCTAACCAGCGCGGCAAAGAAAACTGGAGTGGACGACGTGTGGCAGTGGGCTGCGACGCTACTCGGGGCCGCTCATCCGTAAGGCTCATACAAAGCAGCGCCCAAAGAAAGAGGAGCCGCCCGTTCGAATGGCGGCTCCTCTGCGCGCTGGGGATGTGCAAATGCGCGGTGGGGACAGGCGGAACAGGATGTGGCGTGCTAGAAGTGGAGGCGTGATTGGGAGGATGAGCGTGGGGAGAGGTGCAGGTCGGAACGGTATGGAGTCGGGCTGCGCTTGTTGGCTATCAATGTCTGTCGCGCCAGCGAAATCTTGGGTGCAAGCCAGGCCTGGGAAGGCATATCTCTGTTGCAACGGGAATATATAACAGCCAAAACGTCCACCGTGTCATAGCACCTCGGAACTCCGTGTAGGACTGTTCGGACACGGCAACCGGGAAACCCCTGGTCAGGGACGCGGGCCCTGACGCACCAGAGTGAGCGTGTCCGTGGCGTCTTCGGTGCGGAGCCGAAGCGTATCGCCTGCAAAAGAGGGACGATACTGCTGTACGGCGGCAGCATCGCGGAACGTGATGGCGCCATCGCGTGCCACCTCGTAGGCTGCGCGCAGCGTCCCTGCGGGGCCTAGCCGCCGCTGCTCCCGGATGGTAAAGGTGCCGTCCGCGGCAAAGGTGTACTGTTGGCCCGCCGTGGCCGAGCGGAAGCTGTCGCCGCCCGCGACGCTCCATGTGCCGAGCAACTGCTGGCGAACGGTTTCTGCGCGGTCCTCGCACCCTGAGGAGGTGAACAGAAGCATGGAAAGGGCAAAGGCGACGAGGCCGGTGCGAACAAGCATGTACCTGACGATGGGTTGAGGTGGAGACGGAAGCTAGCGCATGGAGGGCGCACCGAGCGCGAGACAGGAGGAGAGAGCAACAGAACCTGACAGGTCGCGTGTAACGGCCTCGATCCTTACCCACCACCAGGCCGCCGATGTTTCTAGACGCGCCCGTCACGCTCTTCCTGCTCATCGTCAACGTGCTGATCGGGGTCTACACGTCCTCTGCCGACCCGAGCCTCGTGGGGCGGATGGCGTTCCGTCCAGCCCAGGTGCTGCGGGACCGGGAGTGGTATCGGTTCTTCACCGCGGGCTTCCTCCACGTCGGGATCGCCCACCTCGCGTTCAACATGATCACCCTCTTCTTTTTCGGACCCGTAGTCGAGGGGATTCTGGGGCCCGCCCGGTTCGCACTGCTCTACATCGGCTCTGACGTGGCTGCCAATGCGCTGACGATGGCCCGTCACCGAAAGAATCCGACCTATTCGGCCGTGGGAGCCTCAGGCGCGATCTCCGGTGTGGTCTTCTCGTACTGTCTGTTCGACCCGTTTGGGCTACTCTACATATTCCTCGCGATTCCGATGCCGGCCATCCTCTTCGCGGTGTTGTACGTGGTGTTTTCGGTGCAGGCCTCGCGGCAGGGTGGGGGGCGGATCGCCCACGAAGCGCACCTGGGCGGTGCCATTGGTGGGTTGGCGCTGACGATTCTGCTCTACCCCGCTGCGCTGTCGTTCTTCGTAGCGCAGGTGTTGGATCGGCTAGGGTGACTCCCCCAGGAGAGCACCCAGGTCGGACCAGTTGGATAGTACCGTCACCCCACTGCGGCCTTCGGCGCGTTGGACATCGCCGCGAAACCAAGCGACGTGCCAGCCGAACGCAGTTCCGCCCTCGACGTCGGAGTGCCACGAGTCGCCGATGTAGAGTACCTCGGCAGGGGAGACGCCGGTGGCCTCGGTTGCGTGCGCAAAGATGCCGGGCCGCGGCTTCATCACCCCGACTTCCTCGCTCACCACGATCGCGGCTGCACGGTCGCGGAGCACGGGAAAGCGATCCAACTTGGCGTGTTGGGCTTCCGCGAACCCGTTGGTGAGGATGCCAACTGGATACCGATCGGCCACGGCGAGAAACGCCGCCTTCGCGCCGTCCATCCAGCACCATGCCTCCGCGTAGCGCTCCATGTAGTGTTCCCCGAGCGCGAGCGCTGTGATGCCAGTCAGGTCAAACGCATCGACGAGCGCACCGAAGCGCTCGCGTTGGACGTCGTGGCGGGTGATGCGGCCCTCGCCATAGGCCTGCCACAGGCGACGGTTTGCCGATGCATAGACGGACTGCACATCGGTGAGATCGTGTCCGTCAAAGTGGGCAGCGAAGTCTGCGTGGAGTGCTGCCAGCGCTGCATCCTGTGCCGCATGGTGATCGAGGAGAGTATCGTCGAGGTCGAAGTAGACGAAACGGGTGGGCACGGTACGGGCGGCGGGCGAGAAAAAAGCGTAGGAACAGGGTTGAGTCCCTGTGGCATTGTGGTGGAAGTTCGGCACAACGACGGTCCCATGATTTACTACCTATGCGCCACCACCTCCTCCTCATCACTGTGCTCTCGATGCGCGTCGTATGTGCCGATGTTGCGGCACAGCATGCCGAAGTTGACAGGCCGGACACACCCCCGTCCCTTGATGCGCGCCTCACTCATGTCGTCTACGCCATAGACGCCCCGATTTTTACGGGTGCGATGAAGGGTGTCCACGTCGCCTCCGTGCCTATGTTTCTGAGCCTTCCCCCGGTCGTCTGGGGAGGGGCCCTGCTCACTGGTGGAAACTTGCAAGGTCCGACCGCGCTTTCGGCCTCGTGGCTCGGCACCTATGGCACGGTGACGCTGCTCAAGAACGTGATCCAACGCCCGCGTCCCTTCTTCGTGCTAGACGGCATAGAGCGTCGCGGAGCTGGCCCCACCGATGTCATCGACCGCTACAGTTTTCCATCGGGGCACGCGAGCCTTGCCTTTACCATCGCGACCTCGCTGAGCTTGTCCTACCCGGCGTGGTACGTCGTCGCGCCATCATATCTCTGGGCCTCGGCGACGGCACTGAGCCGGGTGTGGCACGGCGTGCATTACCCGTCGGACATCGTCGTGGGGGCGCTCCTCGGTAGCGGCATCGCAGTCGCGTCCCACTACCTCATCGATTCCCTGTTCGAGGGAGACGGCGAGGAGCCGACCGCGTTCCGCCAGCCTCCTCTGGTCGGTTTTGTGCTTCCCATTCGGTAGCCGCTTCGGTCGTGACAATCGTTGACACGGCAGCGAAGGATGGGTGACAACCAGCGCCCGCCCTGCTCGTTTCTTGGGAGCGTTCGTCACACCACGCCCTCGTCATGCGCGTCGTCCTATTCCTCCTGCTGTTTTATGTGCCTCCGGTCTGCGGCTTCGCGCTGCAAGCCGAGGGCGAGCCCAACAACGACTGGCAGCGCATCGTCGATCTACGCGGCACGTGGCAGTTCCGCCTCGGCGACAACCTGTCCTGGGCGACCGCTGCGGACGACGGCGCTTGGGAGTCGATCTTTGTCCCCGCTGCTTGGGAAGACGAAGGCTTCTGGGGCTACGATGGCTTCGCGTGGTACCGCACCACGTTCCGGGTGCGTCCCGCCGACGCTGCCCGGACGCTCTTCCTCCACCTAGGTCGTGTTGACGACGTGGACGAGGTATGGATCAACGGCCACTTCGTCGGCTCGACCGGACGGCTCGGACCCGCCTATGAGACGGGGTACCACTCCCTCCGCATCTACCGCGTCCCCAGTGAATACCTCCGCACCCGCGGCGACAACGTCCTGACGGTCCGCGTCTACGACGACGAACTCGGCGGCGGCATTGTCGAAGGAAGGGTCGGTATCTACGCGGCGCGCAACGCGCCAGAGATGGAGGTGGATCTTGCTGGCGCCTGGCAATTCCAACCCGGCGACGACCGGCGCTGGTCAGCGCCCGGCTTCGACGACCGTAACTGGAACACGATCACGGTACCCGGTCGCTGGGAGCAGCAGGGCTACTGGCAACTCGACGGTTTTGCGTGGTACCGCACCTCCTTCACGCTCAAAGACTGGGAGGGCGACAGTCGCGTCCTAGTGCTCGGCTTGGTCGACGATCTCGACGAGGCCTTCGTCAACGGGCAGCGGGTTGGAGGAACCGGCCGCATCGACCGGCGCGAAGTACGCGGCGACGAGTGGCAGGACCTGCGTGCCTACACCATTCCTGCCGATGTGCTGCGCGAGGGTACCAACACAGTTGCCGTGCGCGTCTACGATGGCTGGGTTGACGGCGGTATCCACCGTGGCCCCGTCGGGCTGATGCAGTTCGAGGCGTTTGAGCGGTGGCGGGAGCAGGACGAAGGCGGCATCATCGGCTGGTTCCGCTCCATCTTCCAAAAGAACGGATGGGATTAGGGCGACGGCCGTGGTCGCGTCTCACGGCTCGCGACAGACCACGGCAGCGCCCAAAAGAAGCGCCCTCGGTACCGACGGGGACCGGGGGCGCTTCTGTGTCTGCGCGTGCTGTGCGTGCTCGCGAGCAGGCTAGGCGTTGATCGCCATGCCGTAAGCGTCGCGGGTGGCCTCCATGACCGCCTCCGAGAGCGTCGGGTGCGGGTGCATGGTGTCCATGATCTCCTGCGCTGTCGTCTCCAGCGTGCGAGCGGTGACGGCTTCCGCGATCATCTCCGTGGCGCTGTAGCCGATGATGTGGCAGCCGAGGAGTTCGCCATACTTCGCGTCGTAGACGACCTTCACGAAGCCGGTCTGGTCGCCGACGGCCGCGGCCTTACCGGAGGCCGCGAACGGGAATTTGCCGACCTTGATTTCGTAGCCTGCGTCTTTCGCAGCAGCCTCGGTGTAGCCGACGGAGCCGATCTGCGGGAGGCAGTAGGTGCAACCAGGCACGTTGTTGTAGTCGACAGCGTGCGGGCTGTGGTCGAGCTTGCCCTCTTCGAAGGCGATGCGCTCGATGCAGACGATTCCCTCGTGGCTAGCCACGTGCGCGAGCCACGGCGCGCCGACGACGTCGCCGATGGCGTAGAGGCCGTCCACGCCGGTGCGGTAGAACTCGTCGACTTGGATCGCGCCACGCTCGACCTTGACGCCCACCTCGTCGAGGCCAAAGCCCTCCACGTTGCCGACGACGCCGACAGCAGAGAGCACCTGGTCCACGACCATCGTCTCCTCGCCTTTCTTGGTCTTGATCGTCACCAGGCACTGGTCGCCCGACGTGTCCACGTGGTCGACCGATGCGCCGGTCATGATTTTGACGCCCATCTTCTTGTAGGCCCGCGCAAGCTCCTTCGACACGTCTACATCCTCGATGGGGACGAGGCGGTCCTGCAACTCGACGACGGTTACGTCGGTGCCCATGTTGTGGTAGACGTAGGCAAACTCGACGCCGATGGCGCCTGCGCCGACAATCACCATCGAGTCGGGGCGCTCGGTCTGGAGCATCGCCTCTTTGTAGGAGAGGATCTTCTTCCCGTCGATGGGGAGGGAGGGCAGCTCCCGTGCCCGCGCGCCCGTGGCGATGATGATGTGCTTGGCCGTGATCTCACCTGCTTCGCCGATGGTGTCGCCGTCCATTGTCTCGCTCGGCTGGATGGTCACTTTGCCGCCGCCCACCAGCGTGGCCTTGCCGAACACGACGTCGATCTTGTTCTTCTTCATGAGGAACTGGACGCCCTTGTTCATCTTGTCGGCCACGCCGCGCGAGCGCTTCACGACCGCCGCCCAATCGGGCTCGATGGCTGGGCTGGCGCCGTCGCCGCCGAACGTAAGGCCATAGTCGGCGAGGTGGGTCATCTGCTTCATCACCTCCGCGCTCTTGAGCAGGGCCTTCGTGGGGATACAGCCGATGTTGAGGCAGACGCCGCCCAGCTTGTTTTTCTCGACGATGGCGGTTTTGAAGCCGAGTTGCGAGGCGCGGATGGCGGTCTCGTAGCCGCCCGGGCCCGAGCCGATGACGAGGACGTCGTAGGTGCCGGATGCCATGATGGGGGTGCGGGGTTGGGTCCGTGTGAAACTGGTCGCGTCAGTATACCACGGCGTCCCTGTTTCGCTTCGCGGAGGGCGTGAGAAATGCGGGAAGGCGGGGACACCACGTCGAGCAGGAATCAGTGCGAGCGGGTTTGGAAGACCCGAAATCATTAGATCAATTCGTCCCGATGTTTATGCCTAGATTCCCACGTACTTCCGTGCGTCCAACCTCCTCGCTCTTATGTATAGCACTCGCGGCATCGAAGCCGTCGCCACGATCACCGAACTGCGCTCGAACACCACCGAGTTGCTCGACCGCGCCAAGAAGATCAAAAGCGCCATCCTCGTGCAGAAGAACAACGACCCGCACGCTGTCCTGATTTCCTACGACTACTACCTCGAGCTTCTGAACGCCCTGGAGAATCAGCGCTAGGAGAATCGAGCGTCAGAAGACTCCAGCGAACTGGAAGCGCCCACGTGACAGGACAATCTCGTCGCGGTACGGCACCCCACCTCATCATCGACCCTTTATCGCACGTCGCTCCTGAGCTATGTCTACGGATCCGAGCACGCTTGCCGTCTTCCACAACACGGAGAAGAACCGCTTCGAGGTCACCGAGCGCGGCCTAGTGGCGAAGGCCGAATACATGGTGACCAAAGACGCGAGGATTGTCTTCACGCACACGGAGGTTCCGGCTGAGTGGGAAGGCAAAGGAGTCGGGAGCCGCCTCGCGAAAACGGGGCTGACCTATGCACGGGATCACGACCTGAAGGTGATGCCCTTGTGCCCGTTCATCGCGAGTTACGTTCGACGGCACCGCGAGGAGTACCAAGACCTCCTCGCTCCCGGATTCAACGTATGAGAAGGCCCAGAGCCTGTGATAGGCTCCGTTGTCTGCCTCGACCTCTCATACAATTATCTGAGATAGTTATGCATTGCGCCGACTTGCACCTTGGTCATCCCCGACCTGATCGGGGATCCATGCGAGGCCTCGCATAGATTCCTGCTTTCGCGGGAATGGCTCCGATGTGAGTTTCCCCCCGTATCTCTTCCGGATGGTATCACAACTCAGCAGTCATTCTCGCGAAGGCGTGAATGACTTTGGAGGGCGGTGGTGAGCGTTGACGACGTCGATTCGGAGCGCTGGACGCCGTTCTAGGGGGTAGTGACATTCAGAGGAGGAGCGTCATCGTGGCGGCCAGGTGCACGAACGCCAGGTAGTTGCGTCCCAGCTTCTCGTAGCGCGTCGCCACCCGGCGGTAGTGCTTCAGCCGACCGAACAACCGCTCGATCTTGTTACGGTCCGCGTACAGGTTCGCGTCGTACTCGCGGAGCACCCTCCGATTGCGCTTCGCCGGAATCACCGCCTCCGCGCCACTTGCCTCGATCTGCGCCACGAGCCAATTCGCGTCGTAGCCCCGGTCGGCCACGACCGCGTCCGCTCGGTAGCCTTCAAGCAAGACTTCGGCCTGCGTCACGTCGTGACGCTGCCCCGGCGTGAGCACAAACCGGAGCGGGTTGCCGAGTGCGTCGCAGGCGGCATGCAGCTTCGTTGTTAATCCGCCCCGACTGCGGCCGAGGCTCTCGCGGGAGGCCGCCTCCGTCGGCGCGGCCCCCTTTTTCGCGCCCCGGCGGCGTGTTGATGGACGCGGACGCTCGTGGAGTCGAGCATGAGCCATTCGAGGTCGGGGTCCTGCAACTGGTCGAAGATCTGGGTCCAGATGCCCTTCTTGGCCCAGCGGTTGAAGCGCTGGAAGACCGAGTTGTACTTGCCGAAGTGATCTGGGAGCGCGGGCCAGGGGGCCCCGGTTCGAGCGATCCAGAGCACGGCATCGATGAAGAGGCGGTTGTTGCGAGCCGTGCGTCCTGGGTCGGAGGGTTTGCCTGGGAGGAGGGGTTCGATGCGGGCGAAGTGCTCGTCGGAGATGGCATAGGGGTTCATAGGCGCTGGGTTGGTTGCCTATGAGATCGACCGAGGGGAGTAGTAGCTTGAATGTCACTACGACCTAGTCGACGAACTGGCTCGATACGCCCCGAATGTTCCCAATGCAGTGTTGGGCCTAGCGACAAACCTAATTCCTCTTGCGGGATGGGCAGCCTCATCCGCTGAGGTAGTCAAGACGTTGCAGCATCATCAAAGCTGGGTCTCACTGTTGAAGTGATCATCGGTTGCCTAGCTGATCGAGACACCAACGAAGAGCGTCGCGTTCGTTGCAGGCTATACGCATCCCGTCGCTGGACTTCCTTCGGGGCGTGGCGGTCCTCGGCATCCTGCTCGTCCACATCGAGACGTTCGCGTACCCGGATTCGTGGAGCCGTACGCGTACGGCTTCGCGACGGAGGTGGACCGGACGACGCGGTTCTGGGTCTATTTCCTCGCGCAGGGCAAGTTCTTCAGCCTGTTCACCCTGCTCTTCGGGGTCGGGTTCGTCCTCTTCCTCGACCGCATCGGGCGGCGGGAGACGGGGCTGCGCGCCTTGGACGTGTATGCCCGGCGGCTGCTGTGGCTGTTCCTCATCGGCGTCGCGCACGCGTACCTGATCTGGGACGGCGACATCCTCTTCCACTACGCCGTCTGCGGGTGCTTCCTGTTTCCGTTCCGGTCGTTCCGGCTGCGTGGCCTGGTATTCGCCCTGGTCGTCCTAGCGGCGCTCGTGTCGTGGAACGCCTACGAGCGAACGGCTCGTGTCGACGCGCAATTCGATGCGTACGTGGAGGCGCAGGCCGTACTGGAGGCGGACCGCAGCGAGGAGCAGACGGCGGCGGTGGCTCGGTGGGAGCGCCGGACCGAGCGGGGCGAGGCGCACGAGGGCCCCATCGACGTGCCGCGGCCGACCTACGGGGCGAGCATCGTCACAAGCTATAACGCGTTGGCCATCCACACGGGGCAGGTGCTCCATCGCGGGCTGCTGTTCCGGACGCTCATCATGATGCTGCTGGGCATGCTGCTCTACCGGCTCGGCGTCTTTCAAGACGTTCGCGTGCTCCGAGGCTACTGGCCGATCACCCTGGCCCTGCTCGTCGTCGGACTAGCGCTCAGCTACCTCCGGTATTACCAATGGACGTATGCCTACTTCGAGCCCGTGCGGGACGTGCGGATGGGGGTGCTCATCGCGCTCAACAGAGAGGTGCTGGCGTTAGCGTACGTGCTCCTGCTCAACGGGCTCTACCAGCGATTCCTGCGCAGCCTCCGGTTCAACCCCGTGTCGGACGCCGGTCGGCTGGCGCTCACGAACTACATCAGCCAGAGCGTGCTCTGCGGACTCCTGTTCTATGGCTACGGCCTGGGCTGGCACGGTACGTTCGCCCGGCATGAACTCCTCTACGTCGTCGCGACGATCTGGGCGCTGCAACTCGCGGCCAGTTGGCTCTGGTGCCGCCGCTTCCGCTACGGCCCGCTGGAGTGGGCCTGGCGCCGTCTCACGTATGGATCGTTCGAGCGGCAGAGTGTGGCTGCGAAGTCAGCGCCTGCCAACACTGAGGCCTGAGTGGGCCTGGCGGCACGGCCGCTCCCCCCGTTCTGCGTCGCCTCCGCGCTATGCGCTCCGCTCCTCGAACTGTCCCCCTCACCCGTGAGGGGGACAGTTTTTGGTGACGCAGGAGCGCAGCGACTGTCGCCAAAAACGGGGGGAGCCGACAGAGCGCGGTGCGTCACCAGCGTAGTCGCAGCGCGCGTCCAGCGCGAGCGTATCCTGTGCGCTCTGCCTTGATGCGAACAGCCATGACCACCGAATCGACCGAGCACACGGAGAGTACCTCGGCGCAGCGCAATGCGCCGGTCACGCGCCGCCTGCGCATCACCTCGATCGATGTCATGCGCGGGCTCGTCATCGTCCTGATGATGGTGGACCACGTGCGGGAGCGGTTCTTCTACCACATCCGCATCGGCGACCCGGTGGACCTGGAGGTTGCGAGCGCGGGGCTGTTCTTCACGCGCCTGTCGTCGCACCTCTGCGCGCCGGTCTTCGTGTTCCTCGCCGGGCTGGGCGCGTGGCTGTACGCGCACCCCCGGTCGGGCGAGACGCGCTCGCCGAGCCGCTTCCTGTTCACGCGCGGGCTGTTCCTGGTGGGGCTGGAGGTCGTCCTCATCAACCAGGCGTGGTTCTGGGGCTTCCCGCCGGACACGATCTACCTGCAGGTCATCTGGGTGATCGGGCTGAGCATGATCGCGCTGTCGGTGGCCGTGCGCCTGCCGCACCGGGTCATCGCCGCGCTCGGCCTCGCGATCGTATTCGGCCACAACCTGCTCGACCCGATTGAGGTCGCCCCGGGCGAGGTCGGGTACGCGCTGTGGACGATCCTGCACGATCGCGGGATGCTGGTCGAGGGCGAGGTGGTCTCCCTGTGGGTGTCCTACCCTGCGCTGCCGTGGATCGGGGTGATCCTCTGCGGCTACGCGCTCGGTCCGCTCTACGGGGCGGCGGTCGACGCGAAGCACCGGACGCGGCGGCTCGTGCACCTCGGCGGGGCCTGCCTAGCGCTCCTCGTCGTCCTGCGGGGCTTCAACCTCTACGGCGAAGCGCTCCCGTGGACGGTCGGCGCGACGCCCCTCGACACGCTGATGTCGATGCTCAACTACACGAAGTACCCGCCGTCGCTGGCGTTCCTGCTGCTCACGCTCGGCGTCGCGTTCCTGCTGCTGGCGTGGTTCGACACGCGCGACACCGCCGCCACGCGCGTGCTGCAGACGTTCGGCCAAGCGCCGATGTTCGTCTACGCGCTGCACCTCTACGTGCTGCTGGTGTGCTACAAGCTCGTGCTCGTGACCGTCGGCCCCAACGCGGGCGACCTCTACCACATCGACCACGTGTGGCAGATCTGGGCGCTCACCGTCCTCCTCGCCGCCGCGCTCTACCTCCCGACGCGTGCGTTCGGCGAATACAAGCGCACCAGCGACCGGTGGTGGATTCGGTACTTCTGAGAGATCAGGAGAGGACGACGCCCCCGGTGTGACTCGCTTCTTCCACCTATGTCATCCCGAGCGCAGGTCCGCAGGACCGGAGTCGAGGGATCTGCGGGTCAGCTTCCAAGCTCCGAGTGGGCTTCGAGGTGAACGGAGACCACCCGCCTTCGCGAGGGCAAGCTCTTCGACTCGCGTTGCTCGCTGAGGGTGACAAGTCGGGGTGATATTGACCCGGTGGGCCTGGCGCCGCGTCACGTATGGTTCGTTCGAGCGGCAAGGCGTGGTAGCTGAGCGAGCCACTGCCAACGTTGAGGCCTGACATGGCCTGGCGGCACGGTGGCTCCCCCCGTTCTCATCGTCTCCGCGTCGGACGACGCTCCGCTCTTCGAACTGTCCCCCTCACCCGTGAGGGGGACAGTTTTTGGTGACGCAGGAGCGCAGCGACTGTCGCCAAAAACGGGGGGAGCCAGCCGAAGCGCAATGCATGCGGAGCCGTGGAGTAGTATAGACGCAGATCCAAGCCCTACCTCTCTCACCCGCTATCGCCATGCCTCGATATCGTGTCTTCCTCCTGCTCGCAGTCGTCCTGCTCCTCGTGGCTCCGGCTGCGCTCGCGCAGACGCCGTTCACCTACGCCGACGTGTTCGAGTTGGAGTGGGCCGACGACCCGCAGATCAGCCCGGACGGCGCGCAGATCGTCTACGTGCGGACGGGGATGGACCGGATGAAGGACCGCCGCCGCCGGTCGCTCTGGGTCGTCAGGGCCGACGGGGCAGGGCACCGCAAGCTGACGGCGAGCGAGGCGAACGAGTCGTCGCCGCGGTGGTCGCCGAGCGGGGACCGGGTGGCCTACGTGGCCGCGACGGGCGAGGGCGCGGAGCTGTTCGTCCGCTGGATGGACACGGGCCAGACGGCGCGGCTGACGCAGCTCGACCGCTCGCCGCGCGGCCTCACGTGGTCGCCCGACGGGACGATGCTGGCCTTCTCAATGCTCGTTCCGAAGCCCGACCCGACGTTCGACGTGGCCCTGCCGTCGCCGCCGAAGGGCGCCGAGTGGGCACCGAAGCCGCGCATCGTCGACCGTGTCAAGCACGAGGCTGACGGCTCCGGCAACATCGAGCCGGGCTTCCGCCACGTGTTCGTCGTCCCCGCGGATGGCGGCACCCCGCGCCAACTCACGCACGGCGACTACCCGCACGGCACCGACCTCGCCTGGCTGCCCGACGGGAGCGGCCTCGTGGTCTCGGGCAACCGCAGCGACAACTGGCAACTGGAGTTCAATGTCACTGAACTCTACCGCGTCAGCCTGACGGACACGACCGTCGTCGCCCTCACGGATCGCGACGGGCCGGATCGCAGGCCCGCCGTCTCGCCGGACGGCCGCACCATCGCCTACCTCGGCTACGACGACCGCGTCCGCACCTTCCAGAACACGCAGCTTCACGTCCTCGAACAGAACACAGGCGACATCCGCGTGCTGGCCGGCGACCTCGACCGGAGCCTCTCTAACATCAGGTGGGATACGGACGGCGACGGGCTCTACGCGACCTATCTCGACCGCGGCCTCACGCGCCTCATGCGCGTCACGCCGGGCGGCACCGTCCGCGAGATCACCGGCGCGCTCGGCGGCACGGCCATCGGACGGCCCTACACGAGCGGGGCCTACTCGGTCTCCGACGACGGCGTGGTCGCGTTCACCCACGGCACCGCGGAGCGCCCGTCGGACGTGGCCATCATCGAGGGTGGGGGCGTCGAAGACGGCGAGACGCGGGTGCTGACCGACCTCAACAGCGACCTGCTGCCGTACCGCGACCTCGGTGCCGTCGAAGAGATCACGTGGACGTCCGAGGACGGGCTGGAGATTCAGGGCTGGCTCGTCCGTCCGCCGGGCTTTGAGGAAGGGCGGCAGTATCCGTTGCTGGTCGAAGTCCACGGCGGGCCGATTGCCGCCTACGGGCCGCAGTTCTCGCCCGAGGTCCAACTCTACGCGGCCGACGGTTACGTGGTGTTCTACCCCAACGCGCGCGGTAGTACCGGCTATGGCGAGGCCTTCGCCGACCTCCTCTACCACGATTACCCCGGCGGCGACTACGGCGACATCATGACCGGCGTCGACGCCGTGCTCGCCACGGGTGACGTACACCCTGACTCGCTCTTCGTGACCGGCGGCAGCGCGGGCGGCACGACGACAGCCTGGATCGTCGGCAACACGGATCGCTTCCGCGCGGCGGCGGTCATCAAGCCCGTCATCAACTGGATCTCGAAGACGCTCGTCGCGGACAACTACTACGCCTACGCCGACTACCGCTACCCCGGCCAGCCGTGGGAGAACCCGATGGCCTACTGGGAGGAGTCGCCGATCTCGGTCGTGGGCAACGTCGAGACGCCGACGATGGTGATGGTGGGCCTGTCCGACCTGCGGACGCCGCCCTCGGAGGCGCGCCAGTTCTACCACGCGCTGCGCCTGCGCGAGGTCGAGACGGCCTACGTCGAGATCCCGGACGCCCCGCACTTCATCGCCAACCGCCCGAGCCAACTTGCGGCAAAGGTGGCCTACATCCTCGCCTGGTTCGATCGGTATCGGGGCGACGGCGACACCAGCTCCGAAGACTGACGGTGCATGGCACCGGGTCGGCTCCCCCTGTTTCGGTTGACAGTCGCTGCGCTCCTGCGTCAACCAAAACTGTCCCCCTCATGCGTGAGGGGGACAGTCCGAGGAGCGGAGCGCGCGAGCGCGGAGGCGACGCAGGACGGGGGGAGCCAACCTGTTGCGATCCCTGGAACGACTACACGACCTCGCTATGAACCCCGAACTCCGCGCGCTCTACGAGGCCGACTACCGCGACCACGGCCAAGGGCTGCAGCACGGCACGCCGGAGTACGACGCCATGCGTGCCCGCGACCGCGACCGGCGGCAGCGCGCGGCCGAGATTGTGGCGGAGGAGAGCAGCTTGGTGGCGGAGGACTACTACCACGCCGCCTGGCTCTTCAACCACGGCGATACGCCCGACGACGCCTGGCAGAGCCACGTCTGGGCGAAGGAGGCAGCGGAACTCGGGCATCGCCCCGCGCGGTGGCTGGCAGCGGCGGCGTACGATCGCTGGCGGATGTACAGCGGGCAGCCGCAGAAGTACGGCACGCAGTTCGTCCCCGACGGAAAGCGGCACCGGCTGTGGGACGTGGAGCCCTCGACCACGGACGCCGAGCGCGCGGCGTGGGATGTGCCACCGCTGGCCGAGCAGCTAGAGCGCGCCGAGGCGATGACGCAGGCGAGTCCGCCGGGGCCCATCGGTGAGGGTGCACCGCCGTGGCTCCTCGACGCGATAGAACGGTGGGACGCGGAGGAGGCGAGCGGCGGGCGCTAGTACGCCCGCGCGAACACCACGCGCTGCTTCGACGGCTTCCCGGTGAGCATGTCGACGCCCTCGGTGGGGTCATAGTGCGGGTCGGATTCGAGCGGGAGGCAGCGGATGGTGGCCTTCGTCTCCTCCTTAATGCGCGCCTCGGTCTCGGGCGTGCCGTCCCACGGGGCGAGGACGAAGCCACCGCGCTCGATGGCCTCTTTGAAGTCATCGTAGGTGTCGACGGTCGTCGTCTTCTGCTGGCGGAAGTTCTCGGCGCGGGCGAAGAGGTTGGCCTGGATCTGCGAGAGCGTGTCCGTGACCACGTCGGCGAGCTGGTCGCGCGGGACGCTTTGCTTGCCCGGCTCATCGCGGCGGGCGAGCTCGACGACGTTGTTCTTCACGTCGCGCGGGCCGACGGCGAGGCGGAGCGGGACGCCCTGCACCTCGTACTCGTTGAACTTCCAGCCGGGGCGGTAGGCCTCGCGGGCGTCGGTCTTGACGCGCACGCCCGCCACGCGCAGCTCGCGCTCGATCTCGCCGACGGCCTCCATCACGACCTCCTTCTCGCCGTCCTTGCGGTAGATCGGCACGATCACGACCTGCGTCGGCGCGAGGCGCGGCGGGAGGACGAGGCCCTGGTCGTCGGAGTGCGTCATGATGAGCGCGCCGATGAGCCGCGTCGAGACACCCCAGGAGGTCGCCCAGACGTGTTCGAGCTCGTTGTCCTTGTTCTGGAACGTGCAGTCGAACGCCTTGGCGAAGTTCTGCCCGAGGAAGTGGGAGGTCCCGGCCTGGAGCGCCTTGCCGTCCTGCATGAGCGCCTCGATGCAGTAGGTGTCCACGGCCCCGGCGAAGCGCTCGCTGGCCGTCTTGACGCCGCGGATGACCGGCACGGCCATGTACTGCTCCGCGAACTCAGTGTAGACATCGAGCATGCGCAGCGTCTCCTCGACGGCCTCCTCCTCGGTGGCGTGCGCGGTGTGGCCTTCCTGCCAGAGGAACTCCATCGTGCGGAGGAAGAGGCGCGTGCGGAGCTCCCACCGGACGACGTTGGCCCACTGGTTGATGAGGATCGGGAGGTCGCGCCACGACTGGATCCAGCGGCTGTAGGTGTCCCAGATGATCGTCTCCGAGGTCGGGCGCACGACCAGGTTTTCGCCGTCGGCGAGCTTCGAGGCGGGATCGGGCTCGACGCCCGTGCCGTCGGCCGTGGTGCGCAGCCGCGAGTGGGTCACTACGGCACACTCCTTCGCGAAGCCCTCGACGTGCTCGGCTTCCTTCGAGAGGAACGATTGCGGGATGAAGAGCGGGAAGTAGGCGTTCTGGTGGCCCGTCGCCTTGAACATGCCGTCGAGGACGCGCTGCATGTTTTCCCAGAGCGCGTAGCCGTTGGGCGGCAGGATCATCGAGCCGCGCACGGGCGAGTAGTCGGCGAGCTTGGCGGCCTGCACGACATCGAGGTACCACTGCGAATAGTCTTCGGAGCGCGGGGTGATCTTGTCAGCCATCGGGAAGGGCGGTCGGGAGAGTGGAAGGGTAAAACAGACGACCAAGAAACGGCGCGCGGGCTGCGGCGTGCCATGCGGAGGTCGCCCGCGTGTGGCTTTCACGTGCTCTTTGGCACCGCGCACGGCGTTGGCACGCGGCTATCGTCCCGGCCTCGTCCTTGAACAGGCGTCCATTTTCTGTGGTGACGCTGTTACTTTCGCGCTCGCCTCTGCGGCCAGGCTGCACGAGCCTGTCTCCCATCGTCCTCCCGACCCACCGCTGCCATGATGCGCCCTCCGCTACGCCCCCGGCTCTCTTCGCTGCTGCCCGCGCTCTCGCTGGCGCTCATGGCGCTGCTGCTCTCAGGCTGCTATACGCAGCTCGCCAACGCGTCCGACCGCTACGACCGGCGCCCGACCTACAGCCCGCGCTACGAAGACCCGAAGACGGACGCCCGTGACCAGGGCTATGCCGACGAGGGCTATGCAACGGCACCCGTGGAGGACGCCGAGCCCCTCTCGGCCCGCGTCGGTGTGCAGGCGCCGGTCTACACCGAGGGCGAGGTCTACGGCCAGGACGCGTACGCCACCGACGGCTATGCCGAGGAGGGCTATGTCGGCGACGGCTACTACGACGAGGGCACTTACGAAGGTGGCTATGGCGAGGATGACGTCAACGTCACGCGCTACTACTACGACGACGAGAACGTCTACTACGAGGACGCCTACCATGGCGGCTCGTATGGCGGTGGCTATTACGATAGCTACTACGGGAGGGGCTACCACCGCCCGTACCGCTGGTCGCGCTGGCGCCCGCTGTGGTACCGTCCCGCCTGGGCCTTCCACGATCCGCTGCTCTGGGATCCCTTCTTCTACGACCCGTTTTTGCACGACCCGTTCTACCGGCCTGGTTTCTCGGTCAGCTTCAGCTTTGGGTTTGGACGCGGCTTCTACCATCGTCCGTTCTACCACCGGCCCTTCTACCATCGTCCGATCGCGTGGTATGGCGGAGGCTACTACCAGCCCGTCTTTGTCCAGTACCGCGATGTGTACTACCGGAACGACCACTACTACGTCTTCGACGACGGCCGCAACCGTGTGCGTCAGACGGCCCTGCGCCCGATCCGGTCCACAGGTCGTGACGGGCGCCTGAGCCGGCCGGTCACAGACGCCGTGCGTCCAGTCCGTGGCGCTGACGAGCCGGTGCGCACCGTCGTGCGCCCGACGCGTCCGGGTGCCGTATCCCCAGCGCGGCCGAGCTCTGAGGGGGGGCGCACCGTACGCCCGACCCGTGCGCCGGAGACACGACCCGGCACTGTGCGCACGCCGCAGACGCGCCCGGCCCCGGGTCGCGCGCCGAACACACGCCCAACGCCGGGCCGCACCACGGAGACGCGTCCGGCGCCTCGCCCTGCGACACGCCCGACCCCGGGCCGCACCACGGAGACGCGTCCAGCACCGCGCCCGCAGACGCGCCCAACACCGTCGTCTCGTCCGGCGCCTTCGTCTCGTCCGGCACCGTCGTCGCGCCCGGCGCCTTCGTCTCGTCCGGCACCGTCGTCGCGCCCGGAGACGCGCCCCGCACCGAGCCGGACTCCGCAGACGCGGCCGGCACCCTCGCGTCGTCCTGAGTCGCGCCCCGCCCCGAACCGGACGCCGCAGACTCGTCCCGCACCCAGCCGCCAGCCGCAGAGCCGCCCGGCGCCCAGCCGTACCCGCCGCGGTGGGAACGACGATGGCGACAACGCCCGCTCCACGCCACGGACGCGCCCCTCGTCGCGATCGTCGGGCAGCAGCACCCGCTCGGCGCCGCGTCCGCAGAGCCGCCCGGCCCCGGCGCCGCGCCCGCAGACGCGCCCGTCGCCGTCGTCGCGTCCGCGCTCAACGCCGAGCACCCGCAGCGGCGGGTCGAGCAACCGCTCGTCGGGCAACGCGCGCTCCGGCGGGTCGAGCAACCGCTCGTCGGGCAACCGCTCGTCGGGTCGCTCCAGCCGCCGCGGCGGAGGCGACGTCTAGTCGCCGGCCTCCGCTCTCCTTTCGTTTGATTGCCAAGTAGGAGGCCCGTGCGCCCCGTGCGGGCCTCCGCTATGTCTAGTCCTCACGGTGCGCGCTGCCACGTCACAGGGCCGCCCCGACCTCGCATCGAGCCGCCACGTCTCACCCGACACTCGCCCCCATGCGTAGCCTCTGCTCTCTCAACCTTCACGGCCTTGCCCTCGTGGCTCTCTTGCTCGTGCCCGCCGCGGCGGCCCAGACGGCCGAGGACGTGCTCCTGCTCAGCCGCCGCCAGGCCACGCTCGGCGCCGAGTTGGCAGGGCAGGGCGGCGCGGCCATCGGCGGCATGCCCGGCTGGACGGCCTCGTTCTCCAACCCCGCCAACCTGGGCTGGCTGCGCACCTCTGAGGCCACGGCGTCCGTAGACCTGACGGGCACCGAGAGCGACGCGGCCTACCGCCTCTCCGGCGACGACGCCAGCCTCGGGCTGGACGGGCGCACCCTGGAAGGCTCCACGCGCTCCAGCGGGGCGCGCCTCGGCCACCTCGGATATGCCGCCAAGGTGCCCACCGTGCGCGGCTCGCTCGTGGTCGGGCTTGGCTACAACCGCACCAGCACCTACGACCGCGCGCTCTTCTACGACGCCGAGGTCACGGGCACGCTCGGCGACGGCACCGTCGTCGCAGACCGATTCGAGGAAGACGTGTTCGCGGAGGGGCAGGCGGGCGAACTCTCTGCGGCGGCGGCGGTGGAGATCGCCCCTGGCGTGATGGTAGGCGGCTCCGTGAACTTCCTCTTCGGCTCCTACTTCACCGAATCCATCGGCGCGGCCAGCTTCTTCGGCGACGACCCGGTGGTGTTCAGCATCGACCAGGAGGCGCGCGGCGTGAACGCCCGGGTGGGGATCTCTGCCGAAGCGCAGCGGGGGTTCCGGCTCGGCTTCGTCGTGGAGACGCCGACCTATGTCAACGTCGTCGAGGAGACCATCGACTCGTTTGGCGACCTCTTCCCTGTGGACTAC
Source organism: Bacteroidota bacterium (assembly GCA_038528235.1). Classification (GTDB taxonomy): domain Bacteria; phylum Bacteroidota; class Rhodothermia; order Rhodothermales; family Rubricoccaceae; genus JBCBEX01. Next base: position 26,564 of record JBCBEX010000011.1, on the reverse strand, counting down.
GACTTCACGACGCCGTGGCGGCTCGGCGCGGGCGTCGTCTACCAGATCGCGGGCGCGACGCTCGCCGCCGACGTGGAGTACGTCGACTGGAGCCAGGCCCGCCTCCGCACCGACGGTTTCACGAGTGAGGACGACCTGCTCTTCATTGCGGACCAGAACAGCACGCTGCGCCGCACCTACGACGACGCCTTCACAACGCGCTTCGGCGCCGCCTACGACTTCGGCATCGCCACGGCGCGCTTCGGGCTGGCCTACCAGCCCGATCCGCTCCGCGACGCGACGGGCCTCGTGGTGGACCGCGCGCGGCGCGAGGTCGCAGTGGACGCCGTGGCTGACCGCCTGCGGCGCACCGTCACGGCAGGCGTCGGCATCCGGGTGGGACGGTCGTCCGAGATCAACATCGCTCTCGTGAACACGCGCTTCGAGGACCAACTCGTCGCCATCGACAACGTCTTCCCGGACGGCGACGACCCCGGCACGCTGAGCAACCCGGAGAGTCTGCGCCTCGTCCTCGAAGACGTGACCCGCACGACGCTCGTAGTCGGTGCCACGTTTGGATTCTAGGACCTATATCTTGATTCTAGGGCCGACCTAGAGAAGGCCGGACGTGGCGCGGAACGGCATACGGTGCCTCTGCGGTAGAATCGCGGAGACACCACGCTGCACCACCCAGACGCTGCACCACCCAGACGCTGCACCGCCAAGCACGCCGATGCCTTTCGTGCCGACCTCGTACGCCGACAGCCCTGCCGACTACGTCCACGCGATGCTTGCGCTGCTCGGCGACCGCGATCCGGTGGCGGTGCAGGGCGCTACGCCCGACGCGCTACGAGCGGCCGTCGCGGGGCTGACCGAGGCGCAGGCCCAGCAATCGGAACAGCCGGGCAAGTGGTCAGTCGTGCAGGCCGTGCAGCACCTCGTCGATTCAGAGTTGGTCTACGGCTACCGCATGCGCGTCATCGTCGCGGAGGACGGTCCAGCGCTGGCGGGCTACGACCAGGACGCGTGGGCGGCAGCGTTCGGCCCCGACGGCGTCACGCTCGCCGAGGCGCTCGACGACTTCGCCGCGCTGCGGGCGCTCAACCTGCGCTGGCTCGCCCGGCAGCAACCCGAGGCCTGGGCGCGGGTCGGTCATCATGCCGAGCGCGGCGAGGAGTCGGTAGGCCGTATCGTCGCGTTGCTCGCGGCGCATGACTTGGTGCACCTGTGGCAGGTCGAGCGCATCCGGACGGTAGTGGACGGGTAGCGACGGCCGGGCGAAACGCGGCGCGGGGTTACGGGACGTACGCCCTCGGGCGATTTCGGAAGCACTGGCCTGGACGCGTGGGCGAGTCGAGCGAGCGAGAGGGCACAGGGAGCGGCATTCTGGTTTACCAAAACGCGCTGGGAGGGCCCGTCGCACGGAAATCAGACGGGCTGACAGACATCGGCACAGCATTCGCCTCTGGGGAGATGGGCCGCTCATATCGGGGCTGCGGGTAGAAACGTGCAGGTCAAATCGCTGCATCTACCCATGCCCCTCCTCGCCGACTTGTCGATCTCCATGTATCCGAACATGCCTCGTTTCCTTCCTCGCCCTTCCTCGCTCCTGAGCGCCGCGCTGCTCGGGGTCGTCCTTTTGCTGGGCGGTTGCGACTCGCTCTCCGAACTCGACTCGGTCACCGTCGACGGGCGCGTGATCGACCAGAACGGCGACCCGGTGCAGAATGCGCTCGTGGACCTCGTCGCCAACCAGTTCGTCCGGCAGACGCGTACCGACTCGATTGGGTCCTACGCCTTCTCCTTCGAGATCAGCGACGCGGTCCAGAACACCAACACGACGCAGCAAACACAGCAGGAAGAGGCCGTCACGGTCTCGATTGAGGCCTCCTTCGGCTCCGCCGTCTCGGCGCCTGTCACCAAGCTCGTCTCCAGTGGGCAGGACTATACGATGCGGGACCTTCAGATCACCATCGCCGAGAACACCGGCGGTCCGGCCGACGGCGGCACGACCGGCGGCGTGGAAGGCACGACGGCAGCGAGCATCACGTTCGACGAGCGCTCGGCGCAGCAGGTGAGCGTCAGCGGGGTCGGCGGCTCCGAGATCGGCAAGCTGATCTTCGTGGTGTTCGACGCCAACGGCAACCCCATCACGAGCGAGAACGCCGCGTCCGTCCGCGTCCGGATCGACGCCGCGCCGGACGGCCAGGGGGCCGACGGGAGCTTCATCTTCCCCGAGGAAATCCTCACCGACAGTGAGGGCAAGGCGGAATTCACCTTCACCAGCGGTACCGTCGCTGGCACGGCTCAGATCGTGGCGGAGGTCGTCGACGCCGTCAACCCGGCCGGCAACCCCGTTCGCACGGCCCCCGTCACCCTCGTCGTGCACGGTGGCCTGCCGGACGCCACCCACTTCTCGGTTGTCAACGAGACGCCCAACTTCGGCCCGGCCCTTGAGCTCTCCGGGCTGACCAACGCGGTCACAGCCTTCGTGGGCGATAAGTATGGCAACCCCGTCGAAGATGGCACGCAGGTCTACTTCACCACCGATCAGGGCATCGTCGTCGGGTCCGCACCCACGGATGGCGGCATCGCCAACGTCGAACTCATCTCGGCGCAGCCTCGCCTGGACCGAGGCGGCCCCGGCACCGTCCGGGCGCGCACGAGCAACGAGAACCAGGAGGTGATCGAGGCTACCACGCGCGTCCTGTTCACGGGCTACCCGATCGTCACGCTCCTCGACCAGCGTCAGCAGGAGTTCGTCGTCTCGGGCGACTCGACGGGCGCCACCAACGCCTTCGACAACGTCCCCGACGGTGTGGCCGACACCGTCTTCGTCAGCTCCGTCCAGTTCGACTACCGCGTGGCTGACCGGAACACCAACCCCCTCTCGGCAGGCACCACGATCAACGTGACCTCGGAGGGCGAGAACATCGACCAGGCCGGCAATGTGAACGCCGAAATCTCGCGCCACATCATCGCCTATGGCCCCATCGCAGGCGTGACGGACTACAGCTTCTCGGTCTTCATCAACGACCAGTCGTCGGAGACGGTGCCGGTCCACGTGGAATCGAAGATCTCGGTGTCAGGACCCAACGGTGAGGGCACGGCCTCGTTCGCGGGCATCGGCCCGATGCGTAGGATCGAGGACCGCTGACGGACCACCGCGTGCTCGAGGGGGGCGCTTAGCCCCCGCCACTAAGACGAACAGGCCCGCGCTTCGGCGTTGGGCCTGTTTCTGTGAGAGCCTGCTTTCCGAAAGAAGATGCCTAGCTCGGGGGCAGCCGGAGCGACGTCTGCGCACGGTCCGCCGTCTGTGCGGATCTTGGACGGCGCTCGTTGGTCGTCGCCCCATGCCCATCCCCGATACCGTCATCGAAGAAGTCCGCCGCTCCGTCGACCTAGTCGACGTGGTCGGCGACTACGTGCGGCTGAAGCGGCGTGGGGGCCGGTTCTTCGGGCTCTGCCCGTTCCACAACGAGAAGTCGCCCTCGTTTTCCGTCGACCCAGGCGAGAACCTCTACTACTGCTTCGGCTGCCGCCGGGGCGGGGACCTCTTCAAGTTCGTGCAGGAGGTCGAGGGGATGGAGTTCCTGGAGACGGTGCGGCTGCTCGCCGAGCGCGCCGGCATCGAGATCCCCGAGAGCGAGGGCAAGAGCGAGGCGGCCAGCGAGCGGGAAGCCCTCCATGGGGTGCTCCGGTTCGCGGCGAAGTTTTACTACGACCAACTGCGCACCGAGGCCGGGAAGCCGGGTCTCGACTACTACGTGCAGCGCGGCTTCAGCAAGAAGACGATCACGGGCTTCGGCCTCGGCTTCGCGCCCGACAGCTGGGACGCGCTCGTGAACGCCGCCCAGGCGGCCCACTATGCCCCGGACCTGCTCGTCAAGGCCGACCTCGCGCGCGAGGGCAGCCGCGGCGTCTACGACCGCTTCCGGGGCCGCGCGATGTTCCCCATCATCAGCCACGTCGGCAAGGTGCTCGGCTTCGGCGGGCGCGTCATCCCCGGTGTCACGCCGCCGTTCAAAGACGGCGATCCGCCGAAGTACCTCAACTCGTCCGAGACGCCGGTCTACCACAAGTCGAGCGTGCTCTACGGGCTGCGGCAGGCCAAGCAGGCCATCCGCGGCGAGGGCGAGGCGCTGCTCGTGGAGGGCTACACCGACGTAATCTCGCTCCACCAGGCGGGCGTCGAGCACGTGGTGGCCAGCAGCGGGACCGCGCTCACGGCCGAGCAGATTCGACTAGCGGGTCGCTACGCGCAGGCGCTCGTGCTGCTCTACGACGCCGACTCCGCCGGCCTCGACGCCGCCCTGCGTGCCATCGACCTCGTGCTCGGCGAGGGGCTCGGCGTCTTCGCCGTGGCGCTGCCCGACGGCGCCGACCCCGATGCCTTCGTGCAGCAGTTTGGTGCCGAGGCGTTCCGCAGCGTCCTCCGCGACGACCGGATGGACTTCGTCGCCTTCCGCGTAGCCGTGGCCAAGCGGCGCGGCGAACTCGACACGCCCGAGGGGCAGAGCCGCGTCGTCCACAGCCTGATGGCCTCAATCGCGAAGATTCCCGACCCGATCGTACAGGAAGGCTATGTCCAGCGCGCCGCCCAACTCCTGCGCGTCCCCGACGCCACACTGCGCCCGCTTTTCCGCAATGCGCTCGCTGAGGCTGGCCGCGAGCGGACCCGCTCAGCGCGCCGCGATGGCGCGCGCCGTGACCAGGTTCGGGGCAACGCTCGCCCGCGCGACGCCGCCCACCGCAACACAGACGGGCCGCCGCAAGAATCCTGGGCGGAACGGTCGCCGGACCTCACCACGCGGCGGCCCACGCCTCGCCCGGCGGCATCCCCGGCCGAACTGCTGCTCGTCAAGCTCATGCTGGAGCACGGCATGCCCATGGTGGAGCACGTCCTGACCCGCATGGCGCTCACGGAATTCGGCGAGGGCGGACCGCAGACCACCATCGAGAAGCTCATCGAGCAGGCGCAGCAGGATCGCATCGAGGCGACGCCGTTCAAAGACGGCACCTTCGGCCCTGCTGTGCAGCAGACGGTGGCCGAAGCGCTCGTGGAGCGCCACGCGGTGTCCGACAACTGGTCGCGCGTCGGCATCGACGTGAAGGACCCGCACCGCGACCCGTTCGCCGCGGCCACAAGCGCGATGCAGGTGCTCAAGCTGCTCCGCCTCGACCAGGCTATCGCCGACGTGCAGCGCCGCATCTTCGCCGCCGACCAGGCAGGCGAGGACCTGCGCCCGCTCCAGGAACTCATGCTCCGCTACCAGCACATGAAGCGCGACGTGCAAACCGGCGCGTTCCTGGAGTGGGGCGCGGACAGCGACGCCCAGGCAGCCTGAGGCCCTGGCGGTCCCCCGACAGCGAGTGCCCGGGTGGCACGGCCGGGCCAGATCGAACTAGATTGGGCACCTCGCGTGTATGCGCATCTTGTTTGTGCTCTGTCTTTCTCCCGCCCTATGTCCGAGACGCCCGCCCCTCGTCAGGCCCCTGAGACCCCGCCGCCCGGCGCAGAGGCGACCCATGCTGGAACGACCCAGACCGAGGGCGCTCGCATGCCAGAGACCGAGGGGTCTGACGCCGACGTGCGCTGGGTCAAGTCGAACGGCGATGTCTCGGAGCCCATCCGTCTGGAGGCCGAGCCGCCGCGCGCGCCGGACCGCCTGCCGACGGTGCCCCGCGCTGTGGTGCCGCAAGACGTCCCGGACAACCCGGACCTGGACGACCCTCGGTTGCTCTTCAACCGCGAGCTGTCGTGGCTCGACTTCAACTGGCGCGTGCTCGCCCAGGCTCAAGACGAGCGGCTGCCGCTCCTGGAACGCACCCGCTTTATCGCCATCACCGAGTCCAACCTCGACGAGTTCTTTCGGAAGCGCGTGGGCGGGCTGAAGCGGCAGCTCGGGGCGGGCGTGCGGATTCCATCGCCGGACGGCCGCTCCCCAGGCGAGCAACTCGCGCTATCACGCACGGCCGTGCTGCCTGTGATCGACGCCATCGCCGAGACGTGGGAGCAGTCCATTCGCCCGGCCCTCGCCAAACACGCGGGCGTCCAGATCCATCGCTACGCGGAGCTGTCGAAAAAAGACCGCGGCGCGCTCGACCAGTACTTCCTCGACCAGGTCTTCCCGATTCTGACGCCGCTTGCCGTCGATCCAGGGCACCCGTTCCCGTTCATCTCGAACCTGTCGCTCTCGCTCGCCATCCTCGTCCGGCATCCGGTGCGTGGCACGGAGCACTTCGCGCGGCTCAAGGTGCCGCCCCGGCGCGGTCGCTGGGTGCCGCTGCCAGGCCGTCCGCACGAGGTCGTCCCGCTCGAAGACCTCATCCGGCACAACGCGCACGTGCTCTTCCGCGGTATGGAGGTCGTGGCCGTGCATGCCTTCCGCGTCACGCGCAACGCCGACCTCCGGCGCAACGAGGAAGAGGCCGACGACCTGCTCGCGATGATCTCCGAAGAGGTCCGCGAGCGCCGCTTCGCCGACGTGGTCCGCCTCGAAGTGGAGGCCGCGATGCCGCAGCGCGTGCGCCACCTGCTCATGCGCGAGCTCGAACTCGACGACGCCGACGTCTACGAGTCGCGCACGCTGCTCAACCTCACGGACCTGCACGGCATCGCCGACTTCGACCTGCCGACCCACCGCTTCTCCGACTGGGAGCCGACGGTGCCCGTCCGCCTCCGCCATCGGGGCGCGAGCGAAGAGGAGGCCGACATCTTCACCGCCATCCGCGCGGGTGATCTGCTCGTGCACCACCCGTTCGAGTCGTTCGCGGCGAGCGTCCAGCGCTTCATCGAAGAGGCCGCCGACGACCCGAAGGTGCTCGCGATCAAGCTCACGCTCTACCGCACCAGCAAGGGCTCGCCCATCATCGACGCGCTCAAGCGGGCCGCCGAGAACGGCAAGCTCGTCGCCGCGCTCGTGGAGCTGAAGGCGCGCTTCGACGAGGAGAACAACATCGAGTGGGCGCAGCAGCTCGAAAAGGCGGGCGTGCACGTCACCTACGGCCTCGTCGGGCTGAAGACGCACACCAAGACGACGCTCGTCATCCGCGAGGAGGAGGACGGCCTGCGCACCTACTGCCACATCGGCACGGGCAACTACAACCCCAAGACGGCGCGGCTCTACACCGACCTCGGCCTGCTCACCTGCGACCCCGTCGTCGGGCGCGACCTCGTGAGCCTGTTCCACGTTCTCACGGGCTACGCCTACGAGCAGGAGTACGAGCGGCTGCTCATCGCCCCGCGCGCCATGCGTCCGGCGTTCTACGCGCTCATCGACCGCGAAATCGAGCTCGTGCGCTCCGGCAAGCGCGGGCGCATCGTGGCGAAGATGAATGCGCTGGACGACGTGGGGATGATCCAGAAGCTCTACGCAGCCAGCCAGGCCGGCGTCGAGATCGACCTGATCGTGCGCGGGCACTGCCGCCTGCGCCCCGGCCTGCCCGGCGTCTCGGAGAACATCCGCCTCTGCTCGATCCTCGGGCGCTTCCTGGAGCACAGCCGCATCTACTACTTCCACAACGACGGCCAGCCAGAGCTCTTCACCGGCTCCGCCGACTGGCAGCGCCGCAACCTCGACGACCGCGTCGAGGCCATCGCGCCCGTCCTCGACCCGCACCTGCAGGGGCGGCTCGTCAGCACGCTGAAGTGCTGCCTGGAAGACAACCGTCTCGCGTGGGACCTACGGCCGGACGGCCACTACGTCCAGCGTCATCCCGCCGAGGGTGAGCCCGTCCGCGCGCTCCACGATAGGCTGATGAAGCGTGCCCTCGCCCGCCAGCTGGAAGACGACGCCACGTGGGTGCTGTAGCGCAGCATCGCACTCCGCAGGCAATGCCCCCGGTTTAGGCTGCGATGGCAACCGTCCGATCACACAGCGCCGCCTCGGCTGGGTCGTTGGTGGCCACGACGACGAGCGTACCTGCAGCTTGCTGCTCGGCCACGATGTCCCGGATCAGCGCGCGGCCTGCCGCATCGAGCGTCGCGCCAGGTTCGTCGAGGAGCAGCACCGGCGGCGCGGCGAGGAGCGCCGTGGCAAGGCGGAGCCGCTGCTGCATGCCAGAGGAAAAGGTGCCTACGCGGTCGTCGGCGCGGGGGCCGAGGCCGACGCGGTCGAGCAGGGCGAGGATGGGCGCATCATGCAGGCCGCGAGCCTCGGCGAGAAACGCGAGCGTCTCGCGGGCGCTGTAGCCGTCGTAGAGGCCGAGGTAGGGGCCTGCCAAGCCAACGCGGCGCGGGCGCTGCGCCGTCGGGACGTCCGCGCCGTCGAGCACGAGGCGGACGGTGCCGCGCACGGGCGAGACGAGGCCTGCGAGGATCTTCAGCAGCGTCGATTTGCCGGAGCCGTTGGCGCCCGTCACCGCGAGCGAGGTCCCGCCCACGACCTCGAACGACAGCGCGCGGAAGAGCACGCGCCGACCGTAGCGCATCGCGAGGGTGTCGACGTGGAGGTGGGTGTCGGGCATGGGGCGGAGGCGAAGACGCGAAAGCTACACCCAGCAACAGCGGCGGCTGCGAAGAGGGCGGGGCACGAAGGCGAAGCGCGAGCGAAACCGCAGGACGGGCGCGGGGTAGGGCGTGCATGCTCCGCCTCCTTGCGCTCCTCGTTTCCATGCCTGCCGTGTTGCACGCGCAGCCAACCGAGGCTGTGGCGCGGCTGGATGCTGTGGCCCGGCTGGACGCTGTTGACGGCAGCGGCGTGACGGGTCAGCTCATCGCGCAGCGCATGGGCGAAGGCACACGGCTCCTCGCCCGCATCGACGGCCTCGCACCAGGAGAGTATGGCTTTCACGTGGTCGACGCCACCGACTGTGCCTCCGTGCCCGGCGCGCCCACATTCGACACGCAGGACCGTCCCCACGGGGGACCGCTTGCGCCCACCAAAGCGCGCCGCCCCGGCGACCTCGGCAACCTCCGCATCCGCCATCGTGACCCTGTCGGGCGCTACGACCGCATCGTGCCCGACCTCCCGTTCGACCGCGTGCTCGGCCTCGCCGTCGTCGTCCGCGCGGGCCTCGACGACCTCCACACGCAGCCGCTCGGCAATGCCGGGCCTGCCGTCGCTTGCGGCCTGCTCGAGGTAGAATGATGTGCGTCCGTGTGCTACTCTTTTCCGCGCTGGTGCTGTTCGCAGGCTGCGCTGAGACGGCGTCTACGGACCCGGCATCATCGGCGGGGATCACAGAAGCCGTCCTCGCCGCCGCGCTCGATTCGCTCGACACGGTCATGCAGAGGCAGCATGCCGCGCTGGAACGCATCCGTCCGCTCGACAACGAGGAGCAACGCCGCCTGCGCGACCGGCCCTACCGCCCGTCGTACAGTGCACACCTTTCCGCAGGCCGACGTCTCGGCGTGGCTCCAGTTTCCTCCGATACGGAGTTGCAACAGCATCTTGAAGCTGGACGACTCGTGCCCCTTGTCGACACGGAGCACTATACGGTCGTCGTGCTCGAACACTCGGCGCCGTTCGTCACGCCTGCTACGATCGAGGCCCTCGCTGAAATCGGGCGTCGCTTCCAGGCACGCCTCGCCGAGCAGGGCCTGCCGCCGTTCCGCTACGCCATCTCGTCGGCCCTGCGCACGGGGGCGAGCCAGGCCGACCTCCGCAAGGTCAACCGCAACGCCACCTCAGGCACGTCGAGCCACGAGTACGGCACGTGCGTCGACCTCGTCTACACGCGCTACTTCTACCACCCGACGCCGCCCGACAGCACAGCATCGCCGCTTGACGCGTTCGTGCACCGCGCTCGCGAGCGCGAGACGGCGCTGCTCACCGGTGCCTACTGGGATCACCTCTCGGGACAGATGGGGCGCGTTCTCGCCGAGATGCAAGCCGAGGGCACCTGGCACGTGCTACTCGAAGAGCGTCAGCCAGTCTATCACATCACACTAAATCGTCCTCTGTAAACGCAAAGCCCGCCATCAGAACGAGGGCGAGCTTTACGGGATCGATTCGGCGATGGTCGATTCGGCGATGGCCTAGGCAGCAACGACGGGGTTGGTCAGCGCTGGAAGCGAGGCTTCGAGGTGGGCGCGCCGCGACTCGTACTGCGTCGGCAGCTTGAGTGCGGTGCCGAGCGTCGACAGGTCCTCGTCGATGAGGAAGCCCGGCGGGTCGGTGGCGACCTCGAAGAGCACGCCGCTCGGCTCACGGAAGTAGATCGAGCGGAAGTAGTTGCGGTCCTGCACGGTCGTGACGCCGAGGCCGAGGCTCATCAGCCGCTCGCGGACGGTCGCCTGCGTCTCGTCGTCGGGCGTGCGGAAAGCAATGTGGTGCGTCGTGCCATGGCCGGAGCGCCCGCGCGTCGTGATCTGGTCGGGGATGAGCAGGTCGATGTGCACGGCACCCTCGCCCGCGACCGTGAAGCGCGTGCGGCGGTCCTCGGTCGCGCGTTCCTCATAGCCAAACACGTCGGTGAGAATGCGCGCCGTCTCTGCAGGGCGGTCGACGAGGAGCGTCACGCCGTGGAAGCGGCGAATGGCCGACTCTGCGTCGACAGGGCCGTCGGTCCAGACGCGCTCGTCCTCGTTGGACTCGGCGGTCAGGCCGACCGTCTCGATGAGTTCGAACGGCATGCCGTCGGCGTCGCGGAAGGCGAGCACGCGCTGGCCGAAGCGCTCCGTCGGCGCGTCGAAGTCGACGGCGAGGTCAGCGAAGCGGTCCATCCAGGCGTCGATGGCCCCCATGGGGACGGCGAAGGCCGTCGCGATCGACTCGCCGACGCCAAACTTGCCCGCCGCCGCCATCGGGAACGGGAAGAAGGTGAGGATCGAGCCGGGCGTGCCGACGCGGTCGCCGTAGTAGAGGTGGTAGACATCGGGCGCATCGAAGTTGACGGTGCGCTTGACGAGCCGGAGGCCGAGCGTGCCGACGTGGAAGTCGACGTTGCGCTGGGGCGGACCGGCGAGGGCGGTGACGTGGTGGAGGCCCGTGATTGGCGTTGACATGGCGAATAGGGGCTGAGTGGGAAGTTTTAATTGTTGTAACAAATAAAAGAGGTGAGGTTCCCAACGTGTCTACGGGTCGTGGGACCGGTCGTGGATCAGCGCGGCCAGCGCCGCCGTCTGGCTCCGCAGCCGCTCCGTCACCAGCGCGAGCATCCGCCGTCGCACCTCCGCGCGGTGGTGCAGGAAGAACGCGAACTCCGGCTCCGTGCACAGCCCTGCAACGAAGCTATAGAGCGTGCGCTTGAAGCGCGCGTCTTGCCGCAGCATGCGCATGAGGCGCTCCTCCTGGTCGGCTGGGGCAAAGTTGGGGAAGCCCGGCGTGGTACGTCCGAGGTGGTCGGCGACGAGCGCGAGCAGCAGGGGATTCTGGAGCTTTAGCAGCGGGCGGAGCGTGCGCGTCTGGAACGCTTCGAGGTTGTCTGGTAGCGGGACGCCGGGCGACGACCCAGCGTAGCGCTCCTCAGCAGCGAGGTGGGGCCGCAGCGCCAGGAGGGCCGTGTCACGCTCGGACAGCGGCGGAAGGAGAGCAGGCATGGTGGGCGAAGTCGAGGCGAAGAGCAGGGGCGGTCTGGAACCGCATGAAGGGTGCCCCGTGCCGACGCCACCGCAACGCACCAGGATTCCACGCCAGAGATGGATTCCACGCCAGACACCGTGCGCGGCGTTTTTCCCCACCATCGCGCCCCATCGCATGCCTACCGCTGCCACCGGCCAGACCGTCCGCATCCACTACACCGGCACCCTCGCCGACGGCACCCAGTTCGACTCGTCTGAGGGCCGCGCCCCGCTCGAATTCACCCTCGGCAGCGGCCAGGTCATCCCCGGCTTCGACGTCGCCGTGACAGGCATGGAAGTCGGCGCTTCGAAGACTGTCACGATTCCTGCGGCGCAGGCCTACGGCGAGCCACGCCCCGAGATGGTGCTGGAGGTCGGCCGCGACCAGTTCCCAGCGGGCGTCGTCCCGGAAGTCGGGCAGGAGTTGCACCTCCAGACGCCTGAGGGGCAGCACGTCCCCGTGCGCGTCGTGGAGGTCGCCGATGACACCGTCATGCTCGACGCCAACCACCCGCTCGCGGGCGAAGACCTCACGTTCGCGCTCGAACTCGTCGAGATCGTGTAGTTCGAACCGTCGTGTAGCTCGGACCAGGGTGAAGCCTGAACCAGGGGGAGCGGTGAGCCTGCCGAACAATCCGGGGGCCGGGTGGGTTTGAAGCAGCCTCACCCTATCGGCTTCACCACGCTCTCGTCGTCATGGGCGGCTCGCTCCGCGTCGGCCGGTTCGTCGGCATCGATGTCTTTCTGCACTGGACGTTCCTGCTTCTCATCGGAGGCGCGTTCGTCTACTACGTCCTCAGCGGCAACGATCTCGCTACGGCGCTCGCGGGCGTCGGACTAATCCTCGCCGTGTTCGGCTGCGTGGTGCTGCACGAGTACGGACACGCGCTCGCGGCCCGGCGCTATGGCGTGCCGACGCGCGACATCACGCTCTATCCCATCGGCGGGGTGGCGCGGCTGGAACGCATCCCTGAGAAGCCGCGGCAGGAATTGGTTGTGGCGCTTGCCGGGCCAGCAGTCAACTTCGTGGTCGCGGGCCTCATCGCAGGGGGCTATCTCGTCACACGCGGCAGCCTGCCCGACTTCAACGAGTTCGGCGGGCTCGCGGCTCCGGCAGACTACTTCCTGCCCAGCCTCATGTGGATCAACGTGGCGCTGCTCGTTTTCAACCTGCTCCCGGCCTTCCCGATGGACGGCGGGCGCGTACTCCGGGCGCTGCTCGCGCTCAAACTCGACTACCCGCGCGCCACGCAGATCGCGGCCAGCGTGGGGCAGGGCATGGCCATCGTCTTTGGCTTCTTTGGGCTGATCCAGTTCAACCCGTTCCTGCTCTTCATCGCGTTGTTCGTGTACCTCGGTGCCCAGCAGGAGTCGAGCGCTACGCAGCTTCGCGTTGCCACGCGCGGCGTGCACGTGCGCCAGGCAATGGTGACCGACTACCACGACCTCCACCCGTGGCAGACGCTCCAGGACGCCGTAGACCTGCTGCTGGCCGTCTCGGAGCAGGACTTCCCCGTCATCCAAGACGGCCAGATGGTGGGCGTGCTCACGCGCAAGCGGCTCGTGCAGGCGCTCTCCGAGCAGACGATGCAGACCCGCGTGCAGCAAGTGATGCTCCCCGCGTCGCCGCCCGTCAACGCGGGCAACATGCTCGACCAGGCGCTCGAACGCCTCCAGGCCGACGACGTCTCGATGCTGCCGGTTGTGGACCAGGAGGGCGCGCTCGTGGGGTTGCTCACGCTCGAAAACGTCGGCGAGATGATGATGCTCGCCTCGGCGATGAAGCAGCGCACGGGCACGGCCCCGTCGCTGGACACGCTCGCGGAGGGGCGATCCTAGCGCGGGAGCCCAGATGACTCGGCGCGGCTGCCGGAGGTGTGCTGACCTCGCGCCGTGCTCAGCCTCAACATTCTGCATGACCCGACCACGTGCTGGCTTTTCCCGCTCCACGGCTAGGTTGGTAAGTTCAGAGCAGGCCCTCGGCCCCCGCGCTACCGTCCAAGGCTCGCATCGTCCACAGGTCTTTGGCTCCCCGCTTTCTCGTTCCCAGCCGCATTTAGACGCGCATGTCAGCCCCGCACCCCGCCATCGCCCTGCTCGCCGAGACGCGTGGCTTCGTGCTGCGCATCGCCGACAGCTTCACCGACGCCGAGATGCGGACGATCCCGGATGGGTGGAACAACCACGCGCTCTGGCACCTCGCGCACCTCGCCGTCACGCAGCAACTGCTGCACTACGGATTGTCCGGGCTGCCGCTGCTCGTGGACGACGACCTCGTGGCGCGCTGCCGCAAGGGCACCAGTCCCCGCGACTGGCCCGACGGGTGGGAGCCGGACGAAGAGCACGTCCGCACGCTGCTGGCCGACCTGCCGCAGCGCCTCGCCGAGGACCATGCTGCCGAACGCTTCGCCGACTTCAAGCGCTACCCGACCTCGACGGGCATCACGCTCGACTCGTTTGAGACGGCGCTGCACTTCAACAACCTCCACGAGGGCATCCACATCGGCCTGCTCCTCGCGCTGCGCCGTGCGGTTCGGGGTTAACGAAATAGCTTGGTGACTGCTGGACATGGAGACTTGCCTAGGACTGGGGTGCCGTGATCGGTTTGGTTGACTTGAAGATGAGGGGGGACTATACTCGTTTACCCCGTGTTTTTGGTGAGCGCCTGCCGTCCCTTTGCTCACCGTGGAGGGGAACGCGGGACTAACAGGACGGCCTCGACTATCCATCTCGGACAAAGATCTGGATCGTAACACTTTTGTTACATCTGGCCAGCTTGAAAGAGGTTGGAGCCGCTGTTGTACGGTGGCAGGGCGAGTCTGTCCTTCTCTAGCACATGGCCCCCTCTCGCCATGGTCGCCCTACCCGGCGCTGCACGCCCCGCCCTCAGCCGCCTTCAGCCCAGTCGCACAGCCATCGTGCACGACTGGCTCCCGGTCTATGCCGGGGCGGAACGCGTGTTGGAGCAGATGATCGCGGTGCTGCCCGAGGCCGATCTGCACAGCCTGATCGAGTTCCTCCCAGACGACCAACGGGACTTCCTGGGTGGGCGTGAGGTCAAGACCTCGTTCATCCAGCGGCTGCCGTTCGCGCGCAAAGGCTACCGCAACTACCTGCCGTTCACGCCGCTCGCCATCGAGCAGTTCGACCTCACGGCCTACGACCTCGTCCTCTCGTCGAGCTACGTCGTGGCCAAGAGCGTGCTCACGTTTGCGGAGCAGCTCCACGTGAGCTACGTCCACAGCCCGATCCGCTACGCGTGGGACCTGCAGTTCCAGTACCTCCGCGAAGGGGGACTCGAACACAGTCTCAAAGGCAAACTTGCGCGCCTCATCCTACACTACATGCGGACGTTCGACGCGGCGACGGCAGACCGGCCCGACCTCTACGTCGCCAACTCGCACTACGTCGCCAAGCGCATCCGCAAGCTCTACCGCCGGCCCGCCGCCGTGGTGCACCCCGCCGTCAACGTCGAGCGCTTCACCGTTGGCTACGACCGGGACGACTATTACTGCACCTGCTCTCGGCTCGTGCCCTACAAGAAGATCCGCCTCATCGTCGAAGCCTTCGCCCAGATGCCCAATAAGCGGCTCGTGGTGGTGGGGGACGGTCCCGAGATGGGTCGCCTGCAAGCCATCGCGACGCCGAACGTAGACCTGCTTGGGCACCAGCCGCTGGAGGTGCTCGAGTCTACCCTCCGCGAGGCCCGCGCCTTCGTGTTCGCCGCGCTCGAAGACTTCGGCATCGCGCCGGTCGAGGCGCAGGCGTGCGGCACCCCGGTCATCGCCTACGGACGGGGCGGGGCACTCGAAACCGTGCGAGAAAACGAGACTGGCATCTTCTTTGACCAGCAAACCCCCGAGGCTCTCGTCGCTGCAATTTCTCGATTTGAGAAGGACGACGCGCGCTTCGACCCCGACGCGATCCGCGCCCACGCCGAGACGTTCGCCGCCGAACGCTTCCGTGCACGGCTCGCCGACCTGCTCGACCAAGCCTGGCTGGCCTTCAGCCGCGACGGCGACGCCGAGCAGATCCTCCGCTCTCCGGTGCAGTCCGCCATGCTGCCCACCCCCTCCGACGCCCTCCCTTCGCTCTCGTAGCCATGAGTCCTGTACTCGAACTGATCCGTCCCGACGCGCCGTCCCACGGCGAGGGCGTCCGCGCCTCTACGCCCGCGGCCGTGAAGCCGCGCGTGCTCCGCGCCCCCGTCCGCCCCTGGGCGCGCACGCTGGTGCTGATGCTCTTCGACGCGGTGACGCTTACGCTCTGCATCGGGCTGGCGATGGTCTTCATGGAGGCCATCGGCGCGGCCCAGGAAAACTTGCGCGTGGCCGTGGCCACCGTGGTCATGGCGCTCGTGATGTTCGCCGCGTTCGGCTGCTACGCCACGTTCCCGCTGCCGCCCGTCAAGGAGGTGCGCAGCCTGAGCATCGCCTCATCGCTCGCGTACCTGATCGTGGCAACGGTGCTGATGTCGGTGCTCGGCAAGGTGTCGCCGATGGTGGGGACGCTCGCGCTCGCCTGGGTGCTCGCCATCCCGATGGTGCCCTTTGCGCGTGCGCTCGCCCGCTTCTTCTTTGGCTCGAAGTCGTGGTGGAGTTGCGCCGTCGTCGTGTTCGGAGCGGGGCGGACCGGCAAAGGCATCGTGCGCATCCTGCAGGGTCGTCCTGAGCTTGGCCTCCGGCCTGTCGCCGTCTTCACTGATACGAAGGGCGCCCCTCGCGAGATCAACGGCGTGCCTGTGGTGGGACGCCTCTCTCGCGCCTCGACCTACGCGCGCCGCCTCCGCGTTCCGTACGCCATCGTGGCGATGCCGTCGGCTGACCGCGAGCACCTCCTCGAACTCATGGAGGAGCACGCGAGCGGTTTCGAGCGCGTCCTCGTAGTGCCGGACCTGTTCGGCTTCGCGAGCCTCTCGGTGACGGCCCGCGACTTCAGCGGCGTGCTCGCCTTCGAGGTGCGTGACCACCTGCTCAACCCGATGCACCAGCGCGTCAAGCGGGTCATCGACATCGTGCTCTCCCTGATCGCGATCGTGCTGTTGGCTCCAGTGCTGGCCCTCATTGGCCTGCTGATCCGGCTCGACTCGAAGGGCGACATCTTCTACGCGCAGGAGCGCATCGGGCGCGATGGCCATCTATTTCGGTGCCTCAAGTTCCGCAGCATGTACGTCGGCGCGCACGAGCGCCTTCAGGAAGTGCTCGACCGCGACCCGGAGGCCGCCGCGGAGTACGCTGAGTTCAAGAAGCTCACCAACGACCCCCGTGTGACGGCGGTGGGGCACTGGCTACGCAAGCTCAGCCTCGACGAACTGCCGCAGCTCTTCAACGTGCTGCGCGGCGAAATGAGCCTCGTCGGCCCCCGTCCCTACATGCCCAATGAACTCTCCGAGATGACCGGAAAGGAGCGGATGATCCTCCGTACTTTGCCCGGTATTACCGGCCTCTGGCAGGTGCTCGGGCGCAATGAGTTCTCGTTCGGCAGCCGCTGCGATCTCGACGTGCATTACGTCCGCAACTGGTCGATGGCACTGGATTTGTACCTCCTCGCGCGCACCGTCCCGACCGTTCTTTCGCGCAAGGGCGCCAGCTGACCCCGCGTCGGCTGCCCTGTCGCGTGACTTGCTGCACGCGACGAGCGGCGGTTGCACCGTTCGTCCTCTCGACCTCCCGAGACACTACCTCCCTGTATGTCTACTCCGACTAAAAAGACGGGACCCTCGGCCGCCCCGGCCTCCAGTGCCACCGCCTTTAGCGCGGCGGCCTTTGCGCAGATGCTCAAGCGCAACTGGCTGGTGATGGCGCTCACCGCGATGGTGACCTTTGGCGCGGTGGCCACCTGGACCTACTTCCAGACGCCGATCTATGCCACCGGTGCGATCGTCGCCATCGACACGCAGCGCACGGGGGGCGACCCGATCCAGGGCATCCTCGGCATGCGCGAGACGCGCACGCTCGCCAACGAGATCGAGACGCTGCGACAGTCGCTCTCCATCGGTGAGCGCGTCGCAGAGCGCCTCCTGGAGCGGTACAACTCGCGCGAACTGATCAAGGACGAGGCCACACAGGAGCGCCTCGACGCGATGATGCGCAACCCGGAGACGGACGTCAACCAGGCCGTCGCGATCGGGATGCAACAGCTCGGCTTTGTGACTATCGCGCCGCTCAACCCGCAGGTGGACATGATCCGCATCGGGGCGAAGCACCACAATCGCCGCGTCGCGCGCGACATGGCGCAGTTCTATGCTGAGGAATACCGTGAGTATGCCCGCGCCAAGTCGGCCGCCGGCCGTGAAGCCGCCAGTGAGTTTCTGGAGGACCAGGTGGCGAGCAAGCGCGCCCAGCTGCGCGCGCTGGACCGGGAGATCACCGTGTTCAAAGAGCGCGAAGGCTTCGTCGCCCTCGATACGGAGGCGGAAACGGCCGTGCAGCGCTCGACCGAGCTCGGCATTGCGATCAGCGACGCGGACGTAGAGCGTCAGACGGCGCAGATCCGACTAAACGCCCTGAACAACCAACTGGCCGCCGTCACGCCGTCACTCGTCAGCGCGACTGCCTCCGGAACGCAGCGCGAGATCGACGCACTCAAAGACAAGATCACGGGCTTTGAGACGACGCTCAGCTCCTACTACGCCAACAACCCGGCGCTGCTTCAGGACCCCTCGGGTGTGCCTGAGGTGATGCAACTCCAGCGGCAGATCCAGCAGGCGCGCCAGCAGATCCAGGTGCTAAGCGAGCAACTCGTCGAGGAGAGCCTCTCGCTCGCCGACATCTCGCTCGACGGTGATGCGATGGCGGGCCTCGCGGTCAAAAAGCAGGAAGCCCTTGGGCTCGAACTCGACATCTCGCGGCTGCAGTTGCAGGCGGCGGCGCTTGGTGCGCAGCAGGCGCGCAACGACCAGCGGCTCCGCGAACTGCCCAGCCAGCAGGCGACGCTGGCTAGCCTGGAGCGCGACCTCGCCGTGGCAACCGAGTCGTTCCTGATCCTGCAGGAGAAGTACAACGACGCCCGCACGCAGGCCCAGTCGGAAGTGAGCTACGTCGAGCTGCTCCGCGTCGCGCTGACGCCGGCGGCCCCGATGTCGCCGAACATCCCGCAGAACCTCCTGCTCGGCGCGATGCTGGGCCTCGTGCTGGCCTTCGGGTTGGCGCTGCTTCGTCACGCTACCGACCACCGCATCCGTGTGCCGGAGGACGTGAAGAGCCACGGGTTTAGCCTCCTGGGCACGATCCCGGACCTGCGTGGCCTCGTCAAGAAGCACTTCAACGGCCAGCCGTTCGTCAACGTGGAAGGACGCGAAGTGTCCTCGTTGGTGGTCGCTGCGATGCACCCGCTCTCGTCGGTCACGGAGGCGTTCCGCCACCTCCGCACGAGCGTGCAGTACAGCCTCCCCGATTCGAAGCTGGAGGCGATCATGATCTCGAGCCCTGGCCCGGGCGAAGGCAAGTCCACGACGGCCGTCAACCTCGCCATCGCGCTCGCGCAGGCAGGCAAGCGTACGCTCTACATCGACGCCGACCTGCGCCGTCCGACGGGCCACCGCCTCCTCGGCGTCAACCGCGACCGCGGCCTCGCCGAGTTGCTCTTCCAGGACGCGCCCATCGACTGGGAGAACTACCGTCGCCCGCTCCACATCGACTGGGGCCGCTTCGACAACCACCTTGACAACCTCTACGTGCTGCCCGCGGGGCAGGTCGTGCCGGACCCGGCCGAACTACTCGGCTCGCACAAGATGGAGCAGCTGCTCGCCGCCGCCCGTGAGGAATTCGACGTCGTCATCCTCGACACCTCGCCGATCCTGGCTGTCACCGATGCCGTGCTGCTCGCCACCTACTGCGACGCGACGCTGCTCGTGGCGCGCGCCGAAGAGACGAGCTGGCGGTCGCTCCAGCGTGCACGCGAACTGCTGCTCACCACGGGCGACGCAGGCGCACCGGTCATCGGCGCCGTGCTCAACAGCATGAAGGAGAGTGGCGAGTCCTACGGCTATGGCTACGGCTACGGCTACAAGTATGGTGACAGCTACGGCGGGCGCTCCGCTGACTTCGCCGACTTCATGAAGCTGCAAGGCGGCGTCAGCGGCGATGGGGCAGGCACGGCCCGTGTGCCCACGCTCGCCAAGAAGGAAACCTCTGCCGACGCCTGAGCCGATTGGCTCGACCCCCTGTGCGGCGGGCGAGAAGCCGCTCTCGCCCGCCGCTTTTTGTATCCCCCGCATCTGACCACACCCCGATGCTGCTGTCCTCCGCGCTCCGGCGCGTCCTTCTCCTCTGCGCGCTCCTCGCGCCATTCACGGTCTCCCAAGCGCTCGCGCAGAGCGGGACCCCTGGCATCGACGGAGGCACGGGTCTTGCCGCTGTCTACAGCTACGTCCCGCCCGGCATCCCCGCGATGGAAATCGACGTGTGGGGCGCGATCCGGCAGCCTGGACGCTACCGCGTGCCGCGCACGATGAGCCTCCTCGACGTGCTCTCGGTGGCCGGCGGTCCCGTCATAGGCACGGACGAGGAGGGACGTACGCAGGAAGCCATCGTCCGACTCTCCCGCGAAGGAGCGAACGGGCGCGACCTCCTCTTTGAAGCGCAACTCGCCGATGTAGAGCGTGGCACGGCCGTCCCGCCGCCTGTGACGGAGAACGACATCCTCTCGGTGCAGGTCCGCGTGCGCGCCCGCCTCTACTGGCGCGACGTGCTCTCGGTGACGACTTCCGTGGCCGCGCTGACGTTGCTCTTCCTCAACATCTTCGACCGGGGCAACTAGCCCCCTCCGCCGATCCGCCGCTCGGTTTCACCCTCCGACCCGATTCCCATGCCGATCCCGGAATTTGTCATCGTCGGTGCCCCGAAGTGCGGCACCACCGCGCTCTTCGAGTACCTCGGCGAGCATCCCGAACTCCACCTCCCGTTCAAGGAGCCGCACCACTTCGGCAGCGACCTCCGCCCCGAGTTCTACCGCGGCGGGCGGCGCGACATCACCTGGTACTACGACAAGCTCAAGGGCGCGGCCCCTGGCCAACTCACTGGCGAGGCGTCGGTGTGGTACCTCTACTCGAAGAAGGCCGCCGAGGAGATATACGCGCACAACCCGGACGCGCGCATCATCATCATGCTGCGCGAGCCCGCGAGCATGATGTACTCGCTCTACAACATGTTCATGTGGGTGCGCGACCTCGTGCCCAACGGCGTGCTCTACGAGACGAACGTCGGCGCGGTGAAGCCGCTCTCGTTCGAGGAAGCGCTCGCCAATCAGGACGAGCGCAAGGCCGAGTTCGAGTCGATGCGCGACCTCGATGCGGAGCGTGGTGTACGCGCCCGGCGCATCTTCCACACCGAGGTGGCCAAGTACACCGAGCAGGTGCAGCGCTACCTCGACGTTTTCCCGCGCGACCAGGTCAAGATCGTCCTCCTCGACGACATCAAGGCCGACGTGGCGAAGGTCTACCACGAGACGCTGGAGTTCATCGGCGTACAAGACACCGAATTCAAGGCGTCGTTTGAGGTCGTCAACAGCAGCCGCGAGATCAAGAGCTACACGCTCCACCGGCTCATGCTTAAGCACGACTCGCTGCCCGCGCTGCGCGCCGTCATCAAGGCGCTGACGCCGCAGGGCCTCCGCCGCAAGGTGTTCCACAAGGTGCTACGCCGGAACGTCACGCACAAGAAGCAACCGCCGATGCAGCCTGAAACGCGCGCCTGGCTCAAGGCGCACTTCCGTGACGAGGTGGAGCACCTCGCCGAGGTCATTGACCGCGACCTCGTGAAGCTGTGGTACAAGGATGCCCCCCGTCCCGCCACGCCGCCGCCCGCCAAGCTCGAACTCGCCGAGGCGTAGAGCGGAGACCATACTGAGGGTAGCAACGCTGAACCGAGAACTCGCATTTTTGTCATCCTGAACTTGTTTCAGGATCTCTGGCGCTTCTATTGAGATGCTGAATCAAGTTTAGCATGACACGTAGGGGAGAATGAGAGACTGCTGAAGGCAATGACCACGATCCAGAGCAGCGTAGAACAGAAGAAATCGGTGCAAACGGTGCAGCAGACGGCGCGCCCGTCCTTCTTCATCGTCGGCAACTCGAAGAGCGGCACCACAGCGATGAGCCGCTTCCTGGAGCAGCACCCGGACCTCTTCGTGTGTCGCCCGGAGGAGCCGAACTACTTCGCGACCGACTTCTGCCGCGACCCCGACCCGACGGGCCTCTTCCACCCGCGGCCCGAGGCGGACTATCTCGCCATGTTTGCAGGCGCGGAGCCGCATCAGCGCTGCGGCGAAGCGAGCGCGTGCTACCTCTACTCCGACGAGGCTATTGCCAATATCGCGGCGTTCGATCCCGACGCACGGCTGATCGCCATCTTCCGCGAGCCGGTGAGCTTCCTGCGCTCCTACCATGTGCAGATGCTCAAAAACCCGATCAAAGAGGGCGAGGCGGAGCAGGACTTCGAACGAGCCTTGGCACTGGAAGGGGCGCGCAAGCGCGGTGAGCAGATTCCCGACGGCTGCCTCGTCCCAGAATTTCTGTTCTACCGCGAGCGCGTGAAGTACGCCGAGCACCTCGAACGCGTCTACCAGCACGTCCCAAAAGAACAGGTCCTCGTCCTGCTCTTCGATGACTTCAAGGCCGACAACCCTGGCACAGTACGTCGTGTGTTCGAGCACCTCGGCGTCGATGCCGATTTCGAGCCCGAATTCGAGCAGCACAACACGGGCGGGAAGGTCGTCACGTCGCGGCGCGCGCAAGGGCTCGTCCACAAGCTGGAGCACGGTGCCGGACCGTTCGCCGCCGTCAAGGCCGTTGCGAAAGCGGTATTGCCCAAGTCGGTACGCAAGCGAATGGTGAAGGGGGCGTACCAGAAGGTGGTGCTCCGGGACGCCGAACGCCTCGACGACGCGCTCGTGACGCGGCTGAAGCGCGAATTCAAGCCGGACGTGGAGGCCTTCGCCGCATTCACGGGCACGGATGCCGTGCAGCGCTGGGGCTACGACCAGGTCTAATCCCTCGTTATCTAGATCTTCCCTGATTGTCATGCTGAACTTGATTCCTTCGGGAAGCTTGCGCTTTCAGCATCTCTCCCGAGCCGATGAGATCCTGAATCAAGTTCAGGATGACAAGGTGGGCGCGTGGGGTTGGTGCGACACTGCAACGGAGGTGGTGCGATGAGCAAGAAAGCTCCCGTCGATGTCGTCCTGAGTTGCGCCGCGAAGCCGTTCCAGCGCGGCGGGCTGAGCCAGCACCTCGCGCAACTCGTCACGGCCGAGCGCGAGGCAGGGCACGCGGTTCGCTACTTCGCCTCAGCCGTACCCGACGGCGATGCCGAGGGGCACGCTGTTGCGGTGCCTTACGAGCGCGCGCTTTACCGCTATACGCCGCTGCGCTTCAACCGACGCCTGCGCGACTACGTAGGGGGCGACCTCTTCGACCGAGGCGTGGCGCGTGCCCTGCCACCCACGGAGCGGTTCGTTGGCTTCGTCGGTAAGGCGCTGCGCTCGATGCAGGCAGCGAGGGTCCACGGTGCTGAGACACACTTGCACGCGGCCAACTCGCATGTCGATAACCTGAAGGCGCGGCACGCTGAGGCACACGACCGCTACGGCTTCGACCACTCGTGGCTCGGCGAGGCGCAGCGCAAGAAGACGCTCCGCGAATACGCCGAAGCCGATGTGATCTGGGTCGCGTCGAACTATTCGTGGCGCTCGTTCGCCGAGCGGGGCTTTCCCGAATCGAAGCTCCGCCGCGTCGTCCTCGAAACCGACCCGCGCTACCAGCCGCCCCCCGAGCGTCCCGACGACGGTGTCTTCCGCGTGACCTACTGCGGCAGCGTCAACGCCGGCAAGGGCGTGCCGCTCCTCATTGAGGCGTTCCGCGCGCTGCCCATCGAGCGGGCCGAGTTGATCCTGATTGGCGGGCCCGCCACGCGCGGCATGCGGCAGTATCTCGACCAGCAAATCGCGGCGGACCCGCGTATCCGCCTTGCGCCGGGCGACCCGCTCCCGCACCTCCACCGCGCCGACGCGCACGTGCACCCGACCTACGAGGACGGCTGGGCCTACGCGCCGGCCGAGGCGCTTGCCTGCGGCGTCCCAACCATCGTGACGGAGGACACCGGCATGGCTGAGATCGTCCGCGACGGCGAAAACGGCTACGTCGTGCCCACGGGCAGCGTCGACGCGATCGCGGACCGCCTTCAGAAGCTGCACGACAGCCCGCTCGCCGCAACGTTTCGGCTGGACGAAGTCGGTACGCCAGGCTGATGCGGATCGGACACTACGTGGCGCACTGGTCGAAAGGCGGGTTGGAGAACTACGTCCGCCGCCTCGCCAGCACCCACGTTGAGGCGGGGCACGATGTCCGGATGCTGAAGCTCTCGGGCACGCTAGGCATAGCTGGAGCAGGGGAGGTGGCCGTCGTAAACGACGGCCCGGCACTCGCTGCGGCCGCGCGTGATCTCGACGTGTTGCATCTGCACTACGCGGTAGCTCCTGAGGTCTACGATACTGCACCGGGCATCCGCACGCTCCACGTCCACACGTCATACTGCCCCTCGGGCAAGAAATTCCTCGCCCGCGCTGGGCGGCCTTGTGATCGACGATACAACCGCCTGACCTGCCTCGCCAGCCACGTCACACAGCGCTGTGGGTCCTTGAAGCGAGCCAACCTCCAACGTCTCTTCGGGCAGACCCGCCACGACTATGACGCGCGCGCCCGTGCCCACTGGCACGCGATCAGCACCTTCCAGGTCGAGTGGCTGCGGCGCACCGGCTATCCCGAATCGCGCACGCGGCTCATCCTACACGCAGGCCCCGAACCGCACGACGTGTCGCCGCCGCCCGGGGAGGGCGTTCCACGCTTCGCGTTCGTCGGGCGCCTCAGCAAGGTGAAAGGCGCGAACTGGCTCTTGCGCTCGCTCGCCCGAACGACAGCCCCGCTGCACCTCGACGTGGTCGGCGATGGGGAGCTGTCGGATCGGCTGCCGACGTTGGCGGAGGAGTTGGGGATTGCAGACCGCGTCACGTTCCACGGGTGGGTCGAGCCGGACGACGTGGCGGGCATTGTGGCGCAGGCACGCGCCGTGTTGGCGCCGTCGCTGTGGCCCGAGCCTGCGGGACTGACGGCTCTCGAAGCCGGAGCCAACGGGCGCGCGTTCGTCGCGAGCGCAGCCGGAGGCTTCCTTGATTCCGTCGTCGATGGCGAAACGGGCCTCCTCGTTCCACCTAGCGACGACGCAGCGCTGGCGTCCGCCCTCGACCGGCTCGCCAATGACTACGCGTTCGCCGTTCGCCTGGGAAAAGCGGGGCGGGAGCGCGTCGCGCACGGATTTCGCTGGGCCGACCACGTCGCGGCGATGGATGCGCTCTACGCCGAGGCCATCGCCGCGCACCAGGTGGGAGCAAATCGGTAGAAACGCGCCCATAATGTTACGTTTCTACCGCGTCAGACTACGCCTACACCTAAAGCTGGCACGTCGGCATTAAGGGGGAGAACACGGAAACGGAGGTTTCCGGGCCGGTATTGATATATATTTGAGCGCCGGGCCTTCAAGTATCGCTCGAAGGGGAAAACCTGGCACGGTGTTCGTGAACGGATCGGGCGTGCCTACTGAAGAGCATGGTGACGCCCGGCCCGCACTCTGGCCGCTCGTCCACCCAGCAACCGGGACCATGTTCTGCAAGCTCACTACCCACCTTCCTTCCTTGCGCTCCCTGATCCTGCTCGCGCTGGCCGCGTTCGCGGCACTGCCGGCCCTCAGCGCCGACATCCAGCGGGTCTCGATCACCGAGCGGTCTGACGGACAAGGCTACGTGGTGCGCCTGCACACAGTGGGAGTTCTTTCCCAGTTTGAAGTACGTCAGGTCGCCCCCGAGTTGGTCGAACTCGTCGTGCAGGATGCCTACCTCGTTGAGGGGGCGCAGCGCGACGGAGCCACTGGCATCGTACGGGACTATTCTGTACGCAACCGTGACGGCAGCGTGGTGCTCAGCTTTCAGCTAGCAGCCCCTGCCACCGCTACGGCCTACCCGGACCGCGACACCGATGACCTGCTGCTCGGCCTTGCCTACACCGAGCCCCAGCCCGTCAGTCCTTTCTTCGCAGAAGAGACCGGCGAGAACTGGCGCCTCGACTGTGTGGTGATCGACGCGGGACACGGCGGGCACGACCCCGGCACCCACGGCCACGGCATCCGCGAAAAGGATGTCACGCTGTCGGTTGCCCTCAAGGTCGGCCAGTATGTCGAGGAGCGCCTCGGCATGAACGTCGTCTACACCCGCACCAGCGACCGCTTCGTGGAGCTCCACGAGCGCGGCCGGATCGCCAACGAACAGTGCGGCAAGCTCTTCATCTCGATCCACGCCAACGCGGCGGGCAGCGCCCGCGCACGGGGCACGGAAACGTTTTTCATCGGCCAGCACAAGGCCGACGATGCCCGCGAGATCATGGAGCGCGAAAACAGCGTCGTCGATCTCGAAGCGGACCAGTCGCACTACGAAGGCCTCGGCGATATGTCGATGGTGCTCCAGTCGATGGCATCCAGTGCCTATCAGACCGAGAGCGAGCACCTCGCCTCGCTGATCGAAGGGCAGTTCTCCGAGCGGGCCCGGCGCAGAAGCCGCGGCGTCAAGCAGGCGGGCTTCCTCGTCCTCTGGCGCGCCTCGATGCCGGCCGTCCTCGTCGAACTCGGCTTCCTGAGCAACCGCAACGAAGCGCGCTTCCTCGCCTCCGAAGAGGGGCAGGATCTGCTCGCCAGCGGCCTCTACCGTGCCATTCGCGACTACAAGGAGCGCTACGAAGCCGGTCTCGGCCTCGATCCGACCGCGCCCGACCACGTTGCCGCCCGCGACTGAGCGCCACGCCCGGCGCTGACCTGACGTTCTTTCCGATTCTCGCGCCCTGTAAGGCGCGACCCGGTTGTCCCCAGCCCGTAAGCCAGGGACATGCAACAGACCCGAGAGGGTCTGGCCTCAGCAGTCACTGATGGTGGTACATGAATGTGACTGCTGTATGGTGGGTGAGTGAATGCCGGGAGGTGGTCTCTTCGTCGAAACCCTCCATCGACCAAGGACCCCTCCCGGTATTTTTTTTGTCCCG
>JBCBEX010000010.1:0-84917 GCA_038528235.1 Bacteroidota bacterium | reverse complement strand
TGATCTACGAGCAGAAACACCACGAGGCGCTCGCGGCCTCATACTCGTAGACTGTCCACGAAAGCGGGTTCACTCCACCTCTTTCGATGCCTCTGAGGTGCGATTGAGGCTCGGGGCCGTCTCCGATCTGTTGCACGGTGGACGCCTTTCGATGCCTCTGAGGTGCGATTGAGGCCGACGACGCCCTCCTCGTACTTGAGGTCGAGGCAAGCTTTCGATGCCTCTGAGGTGCGATTGAGGCTTGAGGAACGTGAGGACGAGGCTCCCCGACGTGTCTGCTTTCGATGCCTCTGAGGTGCGATTGAGGCTGGTCTGGGGAGCCGCCTACCGCATCCTCGTGAGCCTCCTTTCGATGCCTCTGAGGTGCGATTGAGGCTCCGTCGCCGGGCCCACTCGCGTGCTTCCCGCTGTCACTTTCGATGCCTCTGAGGTGCGATTGAGGCTGCTGGTAGGCGCGGGGGAACTCGGTGCGTAGACGGCTTTCGATGCCTCTGAGGTGCGATTGAGGCCGAGCGCGATGTCGCCGTGTAGGCCCTCGCCGATGCCTTTCGATGCCTCTGAGGTGCGATTGAGGCACGACGGTCCATTGGGGGGCGCAAGATGAAATCACTTTCGATGCCTCTGAGGTGCGATTGAGGCTGAGGACGGGCCGACCTACCTGTCTCGCGTCGCATCCTTTCGATGCCTCTGAGGTGCGATTGAGGCCATGCGGGCGTACAGAGCCGCAGGCACGCCGTCAGCTTTCGATGCCTCTGAGGTGCGATTGAGGCCCGACAGCTCATCCACCGAGCCGCAGCGCAGGACACTTTCGATGCCTCTGAGGTGCGATTGAGGCGACTGACGGGCGCTCGCCTGACGAGTGCGAGGGCACCTTTCGATGCCTCTGAGGTGCGATTGAGGCCGAACGAGTTCAGCTATACCGTTGCGACGCTCACGCCTTTCGATGCCTCTGAGGTGCGATTGAGGCTAGCCCGCTTCCTGCGGGCGAGGGCCACAGCAAGGAGCTTTCGATGCCTCTGAGGTGCGATTGAGGCCAGCCTCGGAGATGAGAACGACGTGGGTTGTGTCACCTTTCGATGCCTCTGAGGTGCGATTGAGGCCGGTGCCTGCGTGACGGGTGAAGGTTGCCTTCTCTGCTTTCGATGCCTCTGAGGTGCGATTGAGGCCATGGGGCTAGTTGCTGGCGTGGTCAGGAGGAGCGGCTTTCGATGCCTCTGAGGTGCGATTGAGGCCGGTCGGGAGGTAGAGCCCCGATGCGGTGCGGTCGGCTTTCGATGCCTCTGAGGTGCGATTGAGGCCGTCTCGCGCTCCTGGCCGACCATGCCGCCGAAGTCTTTCGATGCCTCTGAGGTGCGATTGAGGCCAGCCTTCGGCGGCGCGGGGCGGCGGTGCAGGCCGTCCTTTCGATGCCTCTGAGGTGCGATTGAGGCGGGTGGCTCATGCCGTAGCCCATAGCCCGCTTCCTGCTTTCGATGCCTCTGAGGTGCGATTGAGGCTCCCGACAAAGGGCTCGATGGCGAGCCTCATCGTCTCTTTCGATGCCTCTGAGGTGCGATTGAGGCGACGCCCGCCCGCTTGACGGTGGCGTCCGTCTCGACTTTCGATGCCTCTGAGGTGCGATTGAGGCGGGTGTGCTCGGCAGGCTTCCAGCCTGCGAGGCCATCTTTCGATGCCTCTGAGGTGCGATTGAGGCCGCGTCCACGATGCGGCGCACGCCCTCGTCTTCGGCTTTCGATGCCTCTGAGGTGCGATTGAGGCTTCACCGACACCCCAGCCATCCGGCACTTCAGGAACTTTCGATGCCTCTGAGGTGCGATTGAGGCTCGGCGTCGTTTTCCCACTCGACCTTTTCGTTGAACGCTTTCGATGCCTCTGAGGTGCGATTGAGGCCACGGTCACGTTCGCACCGTCCGCGTAGGCAATGGGCTTTCGATGCCTCTGAGGTGCGATTGAGGCCACAGCAACGCACGAAGGAGCGTCGAGAGAGCGGGCTTTCGATGCCTCTGAGGTGCGATTGAGGCGGCCCCCCACCGAGGTGAAAGCGGGCAGCGACGCCTCTTTCGATGCCTCTGAGGTGCGATTGAGGCCCCTGCGCGATTTCGAAAGCGGTACCGTCAGCACCGCTTTCGATGCCTCTGAGGTGCGATTGAGGCTCGCGGATGCGCCGCAGCTCATCGCGCACCCAACGACTTTCGATGCCTCTGAGGTGCGATTGAGGCCGTACATGCCAATCCTCGTCGCCGAGGATGTCAAGACTTTCGATGCCTCTGAGGTGCGATTGAGGCCGGTCATCGTATTATTTGGTTCTCAATCGCACCCCCTTTCGATGCCTCTGAGGTGCGATTGAGGCATCCAGTACCTCGCGGAGCGGCACGGCGTGGACCTACTTTCGATGCCTCTGAGGTGCGATTGAGGCCGCTCGCCGTGCATCCCGACGTGAAGTTGGACTTCCTTTCGATGCCTCTGAGGTGCGATTGAGGCCCTCGCCAGTTGGGGCTTCCCGCTGCCGCCCTACGTCTTTCGATGCCTCTGAGGTGCGATTGAGGCCCGATGGGGCGAGCGCCTGCAACTCGTCTCGAAGAACTTTCGATGCCTCTGAGGTGCGATTGAGGCGGCACCGCTGAGTCTCGATCAGCATCCGTAGGCGAGCTTTCGATGCCTCTGAGGTGCGATTGAGGCTAGCCCATGCGGCGGGTCTGTGAGGAGGCGGGCGATTCTTTCGATGCCTCTGAGGTGCGATTGAGGCTTGCCGCGTGAGTTGCTGCACGCGCTGCCGCTCCGCCTTTCGATGCCTCTGAGGTGCGATTGAGGCTACCTGCTAGACCTCGTGCCTGGACGCGCCTATGAGCTTTCGATGCCTCTGAGGTGCGATTGAGGCGGGCGCGGACGGCCAGGGTGTCAGTAGGTCAAAGAGCTTTCGATGCCTCTGAGGTGCGATTGAGGCCGTGCCGGGCTTCCAGTCG
This sequence comes from Bacteroidota bacterium, assembly GCA_038528235.1. Classification (GTDB taxonomy): domain Bacteria; phylum Bacteroidota; class Rhodothermia; order Rhodothermales; family Rubricoccaceae; genus JBCBEX01. The sequence goes on along the minus strand of JBCBEX010000010.1, from coordinate 81,954 downwards.
ATAGCTGACGCCTCAAACTTTCGATGCCTCTGAGGTGCGATTGAGGCGAATCTGTTCGCGTCGCCAGGTGGGCAGGTGCCCACCTTTCGATGCCTCTGAGGTGCGATTGAGGCCACGTGGGCGCGTTTGGCGCGTGCCAGGTTGCGACGCCTTTCGATGCCTCTGAGGTGCGATTGAGGCGCGCGCACCTACACCAAACGCCGCGAGGCTCCTACAACTTTCGATGCCTCTGAGGTGCGATTGAGGCCCGTCGGCGTAGTCACCGAGCGACGTCCAGTCGTCTTTCGATGCCTCTGAGGTGCGATTGAGGCCGGCACCGGGTCGGGTTCGCCGTAGCGCTCCGGCGACTTTCGATGCCTCTGAGGTGCGATTGAGGCTTCACATGCTCCGTGAATGCGGCGACTTTTTCGCCCTTTCGATGCCTCTGAGGTGCGATTGAGGCACGGTCACGTTGACCTCTTCGGCGAAGTCTGAGGCCCTTTCGATGCCTCTGAGGTGCGATTGAGGCAACGCGCGCTCGCATTCAGTACGGCTTAGAGAAGCACTTTCGATGCCTCTGAGGTGCGATTGAGGCTCGGCCCGTGGCGCTCTTCAGGCGTCGCGTAGAGGACCTTTCGATGCCTCTGAGGTGCGATTGAGGCCTGGCATCGGTGGCCTTGACCTCGGCTTTGAGCGGGCTTTCGATGCCTCTGAGGTGCGATTGAGGCCACGCCGACGGTGCGCCCGTGCGGACGGCCCGGCCCCTTTCGATGCCTCTGAGGTGCGATTGAGGCACGACCTGTTTCTCACCTTCTGCTCCGACGACCTTCTTTCGATGCCTCTGAGGTGCGATTGAGGCTGCGCCCTCCTGCGGCACGTTGAACGTGATCCCAAACTTTCGATGCCTCTGAGGTGCGATTGAGGCAGAGACACAGCTAGCACGTAGGATGCTGCGTCAACACTTTCGATGCCTCTGAGGTGCGATTGAGGCCGTACGGCACCGTAGACACAAACGCGGTCGGCTCCAGCTTTCGATGCCTCTGAGGTGCGATTGAGGCCAACCGATCCTCTCGACCAACATCCGCACGTATCGTCTTTCGATGCCTCTGAGGTGCGATTGAGGCTCGATGCGGTGCGGTGTAGCTCCCAGCGGACCACATCCTTTCGATGCCTCTGAGGTGCGATTGAGGCCGGATCGGCGCGCCCCCACGTCGACGCCAAGTTTCAACTTTCGATGCCTCTGAGGTGCGATTGAGGCGGTACGTCGCGCTCTCAAAGACGACGATCCGGCCTGCTTTCGATGCCTCTGAGGTGCGATTGAGGCTCCCCGCGTACGCAGGGCCGACGTGGATCGCGAACGACTTTCGATGCCTCTGAGGTGCGATTGAGGCCTCGGCCTCTCGCTTCTTGGCGCGACCATCATCGACTTTCGATGCCTCTGAGGTGCGATTGAGGCTGGTGCCCGTCGCATCGGTGCCCGACCAGTTCAAGCTTTCGATGCCTCTGAGGTGCGATTGAGGCACGAACTCGTTGAGGAGGCGCAGGTCCTCCTTCGCCTTTCGATGCCTCTGAGGTGCGATTGAGGCCCAGCGGTGACGCGCGATCAGGTCGATCTCAGAGACTTTCGATGCCTCTGAGGTGCGATTGAGGCCTCATCGGCAGGCGCGGTTTCGCTCGGCAGCCAGGACTTTCGATGCCTCTGAGGTGCGATTGAGGCCGGCGCGCTCGGCCGCCGCTGCTGCTGCGTTAGCGTCGCCTTTCGATGCCTCTGAGGTGCGATTGAGGCCCTACACCCCAGCCGACACGAGCACACCTGATAGGACTTTCGATGCCTCTGAGGTGCGATTGAGGCGCGGGGAAGTACGAGGTCGTAGTCCAGGAGCAAAACTTTCGATGCCTCTGAGGTGCGATTGAGGCGAGCCGCCCGCCCTGCCTCATACTCTCCATCGACCCCTTTCGATGCCTCTGAGGTGCGATTGAGGCTCGTCTGGGAGATTGACGAGACGAATCCCGATTTCGACTTTCGATGCCTCTGAGGTGCGATTGAGGCCTTCAAGCGCAACCTTGCCCGCTCGTCCTACAACCTCTTTCGATGCCTCTGAGGTGCGATTGAGGCCCGACGCTCCCCGCCGGGGACAGCCCCTTCCTGGAACTTTCGATGCCTCTGAGGTGCGATTGAGGCTGACCTTGATCAGCATGGTCTGGGCTTCGCTCAGTTCTTTCGATGCCTCTGAGGTGCGATTGAGGCCACCCCACCCCGCTTGCCCTCGCTGATCGAGAGCGACTTTCGATGCCTCTGAGGTGCGATTGAGGCCCCGGCAAATGGGGCCGGAAAATACGCTTACACTACGTCAAAGAGCCATCGGGTGCCGTCGCGCCTCGCAGCCGAGGGCGTCGCCCCCCAGTCGCGAAGTCTACCCCTTCAGACGACGCGCCGCAATTCGCTCCCCATTGACCCGACGCGTCGTTCGGAGTGCGCGGCTCCCCCACAGACGCCCCCGCATCATGGAGGACGACGCGGCCCCCTCACAGAATCGGCCCGCGCTCGCCGTGCTCGGTGCCCAGCACCCGCCGCTCCATGTAGGCGGTCGTGCGCAGCTCGAACAGGATGACCGAGTCGCCCGCCTCGAGCAGCGCCCGGGCCTCGGCCTCGAGCTCCGCCGCCTGGGCCTTGGTCAGCTCCCCCTCGAACACGCTGTTCTGAATCCAGGTGAGGTACCGCCGGAAGAGCTTGAGCGCTTTCGCGACCCGGTCCGAGCCGATGTCGTAGACCGCGATATAGTAGGGCATGGCCGTGTCTGTGTCGTGTTCACCACCAGGCTCGGAAGCCGACATAGGGGTCGGCGGGATCCGTGAGGTGGCGGACGAGGCGGTAGGCGTCGAGCCGGATGAGGCGCTCGTACGACACGTGCCGCCCCAGCCGCCGATGCCGCACGGTCCGCCGCAGCCGCTCGTCCCAGGCCTCCACGAACCGACGTCGGCCCGTCTCCGTGAGGTAGGTCCCGCCGAGGCGTCCCTCGAAGTGGGTAGGCTGGAGCCGCCCCGTCTTCAGCAACCGCAGAATCGCCCGGTCCACCAGCAGCGGCTTGAACACCTCAGCCAGGTCCAAGGCCAGGCTGTAGCGCCGGTCGCCTGGCTCGTGCAGATATGAGATCGTCGGGTCGAGGGCCGTGCGGTAGAGTGCCTTCAGGCAAGCGGCGTAGCAGAGCGCGTTCCCGAACGAGATGGCCGCGTTCAAGGCGTTCGAGGGAGGGCGCCGCTGCCGCCCGTCGAAGGGGAAGACCTCGGCCAGCCTGGGACCGAGCATCGCGGGCCACGCGCGGTAGTAGGCGTCCCGGGCGCGTCCTTCCACCGCCATCAGCTCCGGGATCGCAGCCTCCTCCGGCACCCGCGCGGCCTCCCGCTCGACGACCGCGAGCGCATGCCGGACCGGGGCCTCGTCCCCGACCCGCCTGGCGTGGTAGCGCAGCACGCGCCGGATGTTGTACAGCCCCGCCCCGACGAAGGCCCGGGCCAGCCGCAGCCGTCGCGCCGGACGCAGGTAGTGCTCCGCCTGGGCTACGGTCAGTCGCCCCGAGAGCAGGTACTCGCGCGGGTAGAGCGTCGCTGCATAGTTCCCGTAGTAGTCGTAGACGTGGACCGGGATGCGCTGCTGCGCCAGGAACACGACCAGCTTGGCGTTGAGGTCGATCTCCCCGAAGCAGTGCAGCGCGTCGACGGCCTCCACGGGCAGCACCGCCTTCTCGCCGGTGAGCGTGCCCGACGGGGCGCCCGTATCGTCCGGTGCCACGCCCGGGACCCGGTCTTCGGTGGCCTTTTCCAGCCAGAGCGTGTTCTGGCGACGACGCAGCCGTCCGTTGGAAAAGAGGTAGTGGTCGCGAGGCATAGCAGAAGGGGCAGGAGGGCGGCGTCGGCCAGCATAGGCCGCCCGGCCCGTGCCACCGGCCACCCCTGGCCGCTACCCGTAGCACAGTGCCTCGAAGGCACACCGCCGGCAGAACGACCGCCGCGGATGCCGCTCGGGCGGTACGTCCTGCCGCGCGCACGCCGCGAGCGCCGACACGACCTCGGCGAGGTGCCCCTCGTGCTCAAGCTCCAGCGCAACGGGTTCCGTGCGCCGCAGCGCTGGGTAGTCGAGTTGGCCGCGCAGCGGACGCCCGCCCGGCCCGGTGACGCCGGCGAGCCGGAGCACCCACAGGTAGAACCGCACCTGCCACACGTGCGCGTCCTCGCACGAGCGGCCCTTCTTGGTCTCGTGGAGCACACCCGCCCGCAAGTCGACGCCGTCTAGCTTAGCTACCAGCGGCGTCCCGTCAGGCGCTTCGGCCTCGATGAGGGCCGGGCGCCGCCGTCGGCGGTAGCTCGTGCGGTCGAGCAGCCGCCCCAGCGCGACGGCCTCGCTCTCCTGCTCCATCCACAGCCCGCGCATCGAGTACCACGCCTTGCGCGGACACACGCGCCAGTACCCCACCAGCATCCCGCCGATGCGAGGAGCTGTCATGCTGCCCCGTAGTCGTACGCCCGCAGCCGCCGTTCGATTTCGGCTTGTGCCCTGTCCATCGCATCCACGTCGGCCTCGACCTCGGGCATGACGCCACGTGCTACGGGTGTGACGAAGAGCGAATTGTCCCCCACAGAATCAAACTGGACCTGCGCAGAAGGCCTGCGCAACGCGGCTTCACCTAGGTCTGCTCGAATAGCCACCGCGATCTTGTCGGCCCGGTCTGCCAACGCAACCGCGAGCGGCGGCATCGGGCTGAACGTCCGTGACTGATTGCTCGTGATAGACCAGTGGAGAAGCGCATAGGCGAGAGCCGGAATGATCTGCTCTCGCATCCCGCTTGGCGCGACGAGCGTGGTCCCGACTTCGACCCAGCCCTCACCCTTGAGCTTCTCGATGGTGCTCGAGTCGAGTTCCGGGTCTTCGTCGGCCATACTGACGGAGAAGAGCCGCCGTAGGTCGACGGCCACGTCGTAGACGAACAGACCGTGTGCTCGTTTCTGAGGAGCGAGGAAGTTGAGGCGACGGAGCGTCTGGTTGTTGTCGCTCAAGAATGCGTCCAGGTCTTCGTCAGAGACCGGATTGCCTTTCGGGTCACGGACGATCACCTTGTTCGTGGCAGGGTTACTGTCCCGCCGGTCAAAGGTCAGAGCTTCCTCCGTGTCGACGGAAGCTAGCGTTGGGTGAAGTGGGCGGAAGGCCGACACGGAGATCGGCGCTCGGCGCCGGATGGGCCGTCCGCCCTTGTCGTCGCCCGAGCGCTTCTCGGCCCGCATCCATCCACCGATGAGTTGGTCAGGGTAGGCGGGGTCACACGCAGAGTGGGGCTCACGATCCTTGAGTGAACCTTTGTCGAGAACCTTGTAGAACGTGACCGGAGCACGCTCCTGACCGAGTTCGTCGGCGAACGTGTCTAGCAGGGACCGCTTGACCTGCTGACCGCTGGAGTAGGCCTGCGGGCGGCCGGTGATCGGGTCACGGTACGTCTTCTGTCCGTCGGCGACGGCAAACACGGTATGGTTGACCTGCCGGAGGCCGCGGAGATAGAGCGTGTGGCGCATGATAAAAGGCGAGAGTGGGTGCAAAAGAATGCGAGTGGGTGCGGGAGCGATGGGCTACCCATGTCCAGGGCTCAAGCCACTTCCGCGGCACGGCCACGGAGGAGGGCGAGTTGAAAGCGGAGGAGGACGAGGAAGAGCCGGAACCGCTCGTAGTCGAGGTCGAGTGTGTCCTGGACGAGACCGTCGAGCGTGTCGAGGGTCCCAGCCACCTGCTCGTCGGTCAGGTTCGACTTCGAGGTTTCCTGGGCGTCCTCTGCCATCTGCGCCAGGCCGTCGATGAACTCCTGGATGGACGTCGATTTAAGCACGCCCTTGACAGACTTACTGAGGTTTGTCTTGCCTCCGATGGCTCCGCTTTCGAAGGCGAGAAACCGCTCGGCGGTGTCACGGGCGCGGTCGTAGAGGGCGGTCTGTTTGTCTCCGAGCATAGCGTAGATCCAGGATTGGTAGAGAAGAGGCGTCTGAGCGTCAGCAGGACCGATAGGCTTAGGCTGGCGGTTTTTCCCGCCGGGAAGGAAGTCGCGGAGCTTGCGCGGCTGAAGGGCGCTCAGGCCGATGGTGCCTTCGGCGCAGGCCCACACGAAGCCGCGACCCGCGTCGTAGACCGCGTCGAGGTCGTCGGTCTTGGCGAGGCCGTCGGCAGCGCTGCCAAACAGGTCACAGTAGAACCCACGCAACGTCCGGTAGCCCCTGCGAACTTGCTCGGTCGCGCCGAGATAAAGCGTCACGAAGCCGACTGTCGTATTGGTCTGGCCCGTGCTGTAGACATAGGCCGATACCTGATCGTCGTCAACGCCGTGGCCGAGCGCGAAGAGGAGCCGTGCCCACGGAACGGTGTTGAGTTGCGACGGCGTTTTCTTTGCATTGACTACGTCGGGGACCGTCGTGACGAAGAGCGTCGGCTCGTCCGGGTCGTAGCGCGGCGAGAACCGATGGCGGAGCCATTGTCCGTTCCACGTTTCGAGCTGATTGGACCGCATCGTGCCGCCGCTCTTGCTCAGGATGCGCCGGTAGTGCTCCCACCCTTCGAGCACGGCGTCGAGCACGGCATCGTGGTCGATGAGGAGGACGAGACCACCCGAGACGCCCGCTCCGGCAGCGGCCCCAATCCACGAGAGATAGACCTCGTCAGCGTCGGCGGTATGGTCGATGCCAGTGACTTGGCCGGAGGTAGTGCCGTCGGTGCCACGCGCGTAGCCGCCAAGCACGAGATGTGATTGGGGTTCTGTGGTCTCGGCAGCCACCTCGTGGAAGTCGTCGAGAGCAGCGGCACGGAGCCGAGCGCGCTCGGCCTCGTCCCAGATGCGTCCCTCGCGCTCGGCCGCCGCCCTGTGCTTTTTCCGGTTGTTGACCAACTGGCCGAACTTTGAGTTGCCAGCCGGCATGAGGTAATCATCGTCGTCAAAGACGAGCCGGTGAAACTCCTCAACGAAGAACTCGGCGGGCGTCCGGTCGCGGCCATCGCGGGCGTTAGCGCGATCCAGCAGGCGGCGGCCAATGAGAGGCGTGTACATCGCAGGTGTTAGTGAATGCGACTGGCAGTTTCCTGGTAGAGATCGGCAGGCTCGACCTGGCGTTCAGGCCGGAGGCCGTAGACCTCGTCGTACTGGTCGTCGGGGACGACGATGGGCCACGCTCCACGCTCAATGCGCCGCCAACCCCGGTCCCGGGCAACGTGACTGAGCGACTCGGGGGCTGGAATCTCTAGACGGGTGCGGTCAGCGGGCGAGGTCTGGCGATCCTCGTAGACCGGGGCATCGGAGGCGCGTATGGCCGTCTCCGACTCGATCTGAAGTGCTTTGACAATCACCGAACGCGGTCGGTGCTGGAGTGCCTTTAGCCTGTACGTCAGGTCGTCGCGGTGGGCGAAGTGCTCCTCGATGTTCTCCGCGTTCACGCTTGGGTAGACTTTCGAGATGAGGTCTTGCAGGTCACGCTCGTGGAGCGGGCCTTCTCGGAGCGCGGCGTAGCTCCGCTGGACAACGTCCAGGTCGTAGGGCAGCGCGTCCCGAGCCTTCTCTGGCGGTGCGACCACGACGACAGGCTTGCGCGGATCGCCTGAACCGTCTGGAGACTGGCGGGCGTGCCGGTTGACGCGCCCAAACCGCTGGATGAGCGCGTCAAGCGGTGCGGCGTCAGTGATAAGGATGTCGAAAGACACGTCAAGACTGACCTCGACCACCTGGGTCGCCGAGACGACACACGGGCCGGGACCATCAGCCATAGCTCGTAGGTCCGCCTCCAAGCGTGCGCGGTCCATCCGGCGATAGCGACTGTGGAGGAGCAGCCGCGAAATGAGCGGGAATGCGTCGCTGACCCACTCGAACCGCTCCTGCGCGCGGGCCACCCGGTTCGAGACGACAAGCACGCGCTGTCCTGCTCGAACAGCCTCGGCAATCCGCATCCGCGCGGCTTCCTCTCCGTCCACCTTCTCCACCGTGTGCCGGTCGTAGCGGTCGAGCTCAGAGTCGGTCAGGCGAACTTCAGAAACCGCCTCTGACCCTCCAAGGATATCCACGATCACATCGCTTAGTGCTTTGGGGATCGTGGCCGTGCCAACGTGGACGCGACACTCAAGCGAAGCTGCGACGCGAACGAGCCGTTCAACCATCGAAAGGGCCAAGGGGCCGTAGGTGTGGACCTCGTCGAGGATCACGTCCTGGCCACGGAGATCAAGCGCGACGGCCTCGTGCCCTGCCGTCCCGAATACGACCGCCGCAAGCTGATGCGGCGTGAGCACTTTGACAGCGGCACCGGGGAGCCGTCGGAGTTGTACATCTTCCTCGCGGTCGCCCACGTCACTGCCAATACCTGACGCCGCGTGTAGGCGGCGAACGTCGGCGGTCTCGCCAACGTCGGTGCGAACACGATCGGCCATCGCATTGATCGAGGCCTGAAACGGGAGCGTGTAGAACACCCGCCCCCGGCACCGCCGGAAGAGAAAGTTCGTCTTGCCTGCCCCCGTGGGGGCGACGACGAGCGTGTGCGGGCGCGTGTCTTCGGCCTCGGCATGCCGGAGTGAGAGCGGGTAGTCCTCCGACGGCGCGTAGCGGCCCTCCGGCCCATATACGTCTGCGGCCTTCGGGTCGCAAAACAGCCCAGCTACTTTCTCGGCCGCGTCGTGGGCGAAGGCCGATCCGAAGTGGTCGGCCGCCATCAAAAGCCCTCGCCAGTCGGAACGCTTCTTACCGAGGCCGCGGACGATCTCGTACGCCTCAAAGAATGCAGCCTCAGCTTGGTCCAGGGAGACCTCACCCACCTCGACGCCGAACGCCTCCGCGACTTCTGCGGCAGCGGGTGCCCACAAGTCCCAGTCTTGAAGATGCCGCTCAACGGCGAGGTCTGGGTCAGGATAGCCGCCAGGCTCCATCAAGTCGAGAAACCCACGACCGCTCACGTCATCGACGACTGACTTATGGTGACCAACGACCATCTCGATGAGTGTCCGCCAGTTGTCGGCTGGGAATAGCGGGAGGAAGCCGAGCGACGAGAGTTCGTGGCGGTGTGGGAACGTGTTTGGGTTGTCACGGTGGCGGATCTCGCGCTCGACGGCTTCTTTCCACGGCGCGCCTTCGAGGCGGGCCGCGAACGCGACCGGATCACGCTGCTTTGTCTTCGCCAGGAGCATCGCCTGCGTGGCTGGGTGTCCTTTGCCGAGGTCGTGGAGTATGGCCCCGAGGCGGGCGAGGCGGGTGTCGAAGTCCCATGCCTCGGCGAACCGCTCAGCGCAGGCAACGACGTGCGCCGTGTGCTCATGGAGCGTGAGGCCGCCGCGCTCGGGGCTTTTGGCGAGAAGGACGGCGCTCATCGGCCCGACCGGTCGGAGCCGCCGGGCGTCCCGACAGTGACGAGCCGCCCGCGCATCATCTCGCCCGTGTAGCGGCTGATGCCGAGCGGGATCGTACCTGGCCCTTTCCCCTCGATCAACTCGAACCCTTCGATGCGTTCGAAGTCCTCAGGCGTCATCTCGTGAACGAGCGGGCGCGTATCGGCTCGCACCGATTCAAGGACGGCTTTGTGGCCCTCCTTCTCTCGGTACAGGACGCGGACCGGCACGACTAGGTCTTCGTTCCGACATAGGCAGAGGTGGTCGGTCGCAGCAGTCTCGGCATCCTCCGCCGTTGGGAAGGCAAGGTGGAGCCGAGGTCTGAGCATGACGCCCCGGATAAGGATCCCTGTCTGACGCGTCATCGTCATGGCTCGCCGGTTGGTCGTCCAGCCAGCGGCCTGAACTTGCTCCTGCTGACGGTCAATGCCTGCGTGCGAGAGGCGATGCCGGAGGATTCCTGAAACGCCAAGCTTGATCTCCATTCCCCTCACCGTGCTGGGGGAGAGAAATGGCTGGCTGAACGTCTCGCCGTCGCGGACTGCAGTCCACGGCTTGATGAAGCCAAAGGGCCCTTCGTAGGAGACGACGTGGTAGGTCATGGTTGTAGCGCTTAGCGGAGAGCACCGAGGCCCGATCCTGTGAGTTCGCCGGCCCCAACCAGCCACGCGAAGCGAACAACCTCTGGAGTCCCTTCTACGACCACCGGGCAGACGCTCGTCTTGTAGGTCACGCCCTTCAAGGTGACCACCTTGGACTTGGCACCGGACCACGCCCGGTCGAAGCGCACCCGAACCTGTTCCGACTCTGTGTCGAGTCCCGCTGCAGCGAGCTTCCGTTGAAGGGTACGGGTGAGGGTCGTGTCGGCGGCGGCGTCCTCGAACGTGAGGTGATCGCGTCCTCCGTCATCACGGTTGCGTCGGGTCAGCACGGCCCCGTCGACCAGAAACCGATGCGACGCACCGAATTCAGGCGACTCCGCAAGCTGCACCTCGGTCACACGCATACCGCAGGTCACGTCGGGGGCATCGAGCACTCCGCCCAAAAGCCGCTTGCCCAGCGCAGTGTCGACAAACGACACAGTCCAGGTCGTACCCTTTGGAAAGTCTAAGCGGCCTTGACGGACTCTGCCGTTTCGGAGCCAGCCGAAGCTGTAGAGGCTCAACCCGTCGTGGACATCATTTTTCCCAACCCAAGTGTGCAGCGCCCCCGTCAGTCGATTCAGGTGATCGAACGGAACCGGCTCGGTGTTCGGAGAGAGGCGGAGATGTAGACGCATGGAACTCAGAAAAGACTAGGTTGTACCGAGGGTTGATGTATCAGTAAAATGCACCAGAAGGTCAGGCCAATGGTTCCCCTCGGATGGTTCTATCAAAGGCTCTATCATGACTTCCTGTTGGGGGAGTTTGACAAAACGCTGGTACGTTGTAGTGCCGCTCCAGAGCTAGTCATGGCGCACGTGAGCCACCTCGTAGCTATGGGCTTGATCCCAGAGGCGTGGGCTGAAGATTTATCACTATCGTGTGACATTGGCGTGGCAGACGGCTTAGAGAAACTCATCCCAGTCAATCCTAACTAATCTGTCGCTCTGGTCCTAGCGCTTTCAATCGCTCCTAACCAAATACTCTAGGCATCGAAACAGGGTAGATGTTTCAGTGCGGGAAACTCAATCGCTCCCTTAGGGCATCGCGCTCACACATCCCGGCTCTCCTCATACTGCGCCACCGCCGCCCGGTGCGCTGCCGCCACCTCTTCCACTAACTCGGGTGGCGCGAGCACCCGCACCTTCGGCCCCCACGAGCACACCCAACTCACCACCGACGGCAGCCCCTCCACCTCAAACGACACGGTCGCACTCCCGTCGGCCTCCTCATCCTCGATCTGCTGTGTGGGATTGTAGGTCTTGCGTCGGAAGTAGGGAGCCGCCTCGGGCGAGACCCACAGGCGCACCTCGTGCAGGTCATCGCCCGCCAGCGCACCGAAGCGGTCGCGCCCGTAGGTGGCCAGGTCGAAGTCCGAAGGCGGCTGGAAGGTCACACCCTCCACCAGCGCCACGTCCCGGAAGCCCGCCAGCGCGAAGTCGCGGTAGGTGCCCACGCCCGGGTCGTAGGCCACAAGGCACCACGTCCCGCTACGGACCAGGAAGCCCAGCGGGTGCAGCCGCCGCCCCTCGCTGAGCGCGGCGCGCGAGGCGGTGTAGTAGGCGACCTCGACCGGCCGCGTGTTGCGCACGGCCTTCAGCAGCGCGCCGAAAGACCCCGGGTCAAACGGGGGTGGCCCGCTGCTCCCGTCGAAGCGCCACCGCGCCGCCTCGTCCTGCGGCTCGAAGGTGAACGCCTCAGCCAGCCACGCCCGCTCCAGCCGCTTCTGGGCCTGGGCAAGCGGTGAGGCAAACGGCGTCGGTGCCAACAGGTCACGCGCGGCGAGGATCGCCACGGTGAGGGCCTCGACCTCCCGCTCGGGCAGGTCGACGTTGGTGGTGAGCGGCCGATGCTCGGGCTTGAGCCGGTAGCGCTTGAAGCCGTCCGCGTCCGTCACGACCACCACCATCCCGTCGTGCTCCATCGCACGGAGGTGCCGCCGCGCCGAGCGCTCGGAGCAACCGACGCGGTCGGCCGCCTCGCCCTGGGTCGGCGTGACACCGGAGGCGAGGTAAGCGAGCAGGGCGGGGCGCAGGTCGGACGTGTTCATGCCCCGAACATACCGCCCTTAGGCTACACCGCTGGCCAAGTGTGGCCGGTGCCGGTAGGAAGACACCTCGGAGCTCGCACCGGCGATGCTCGTAGGTCTGGCTACGAGGCCACGGCCCGGCTGCGCCGCGTCGCGCGGAAGTGACGCACGGCGGCGACGATCAGGCCGACGCAGAGCAGCGCCGTCACCGCCTGGGCCGCGAACGCGATCGGAAGCGCGATCTCGCCGCCGAGGAGGGCGGGCACCACGCGCCCGAGGCTGCCGAGTGCCCCGAGGAGCGCAACCATAGCCACGCCGTGCATGGCGTGCTTGGCGGCACCCGGCCGCGCCTGCGCCAGCGCTGCGAGCCCGCCCAGGAAGACGCCGAGGAACGTGGGAATGAGGGCCGTCACGCTGCCGGTCCCAGAGGCGACATAGGCGACGAGGCCGGTCGCAACGAGCAGGCCCGCAACGAGAAACGTGGTACGATAGATCGACATGGCAAGACAGTCAGTTGAGGTCGTCAGAATGAAACGAAACCGGACGTGCACCTCCACTGAAAGCGAGAAGAGATCGATCTCGACGGCGGGGGCAGCGCATGGCTTTGTTCTACTCAGAATGTGCCAGGGCCGACGCATGCGCCTGGGATGTTGCCGAGATTTTCTAGCAGGCCAACTTCGCGCAGCATACGGAGGGGACAGCAGATGTGGACACGCGTCAAGAGGTGTAGCGCATCGACCGTGCAGGTGCTCATAAGACGCGCTATCCGCGGGACGCAGGCCGGTCGTGGCGATGGCGTTCGTTGGTGAGCAGAGCGAAGGGTCGGCAGCACGCGTTACTCGCAGCGCGCGGCGAGCCGTTGGGCTGCGGTGGCGTGCGGGTACAGCGCCGCGGCTGTCTGAGCATGGGGGCACCGCGCGGTGCCGCGCGTCCGCTGAGCGAGTCGTAGGTGCACGCGGTAGCTGCCAGGGTCCAGTTGCGCGGCCCGCTCCAGCGAGGCGCGGCTCGCATCGGCCTCGTAGAGCCGCATGGCCGCCCACTGCCCGCCGCTTCGCACGGCACCCACGCCAGCGAGTGTCACGATCACGGCGACGAGCGCCACGCGAAGCCACCGCGGCACCGCCACAGGGCGCGCCCGCTCGTCCGGCAGGACGGCGCCCGCCACCATCGCGACGAGGAGCACGGGCCACGCCAGCAGCAGGACCGCGTCGAACGCCCCGGTGACGACTACGCCCGCGCTCATCGCCAGCAGGAGCCCCGCCCCGGCCGCGACGCGGTCGTCGCCCTCCTTCCGCAGCGAGGCCCAGACGGTCCACAGCAGGCTTCCAGCGAAGAGGAGCCACACGAGCACACCGAGCAGACCCCGCTCCGACACCAGCGCCACGGCGTCGCTGCTCGGCCACGGGTTCGACGTCATGCCGGGCCGGCTCCCCGACATCGACGGGTCGCCTGGTGGGGCCACGCCCGGGTAGGCCACGGACCAATTGCCAGGGCCCACGCCGAGGAGCGGAGCCTGCTGCACGAGTCCCAGGCTGCGTTGGTACTGCAAGAGCCGCCCCTGGCCGCTGCCTTCCTGGTAGTTCAGCATGCCCTGCGCGGATTCGAGGTAAGGCGAGTCGCTCACCCAGTCGAGGGCGTTGGGCAGCGAGGTCGCGAGCCCGCCGCCCGCCGCGATCACGGCCACCACCAGGCCCGCTCGCAGCAGCATCGACCACCGCCGGAGAGTTGGCGCAACTAAAACGCAGAGCCCGAGCACGACCACCACGGCGCCAGCCCCGAGCCAGGCGGCTCGCGAGCGCGTCAGCACGAGGATGCCGACCACCAGCAGCAGACCGACCATGCTCAGCAGCACCGTGGACCACCGTGGCGACCGGAGCGCAGGAACCAGCAGCAGCGGTAGCCCGAATGCAGCCAGGTGACCTACGAAGTTGCGGTTGCCCAGCGTGCCCCCCGGCGCGCGATTCGTGGAGAAGTAGGGGCTCTCGATGCCGTAGGCCTGCGCGAGCGCGAGCACGGCGGCAAGCACCACGGCGATGGCTGCGCTATGCACCAGGGGAGGGCCGAGCCCTTCCTGGCGGAGCACGCGGGCAACCCAAAAGACCGCCGCGCCAGAGCACGTCAGCGCCAGAGCACGACCAGCCGCCCAAGGGTTCGCTGCCGAGACTGCAGACAGCGCGCTGATCCCGATCACGCCCACCAGGGCGAGGTCCGTCCACGTGACACGCAGGTGGCGGACCCGCGCAAGCGTCAGCAGCCCAGCGAGCAGAGCGGTGGCGTGCAGCACCAACTCTTTGGGTACGAAAAACCGGTCGAGGTCGAACGAGCGAGTCGCGGTGACGGCCACCACGGCCGCGATCAGGCCCACCTGCAGCACTCCGCTCGCCAACCGAGCCGCACGGCTAGGCGTTGGGGAAGTCGGAGCGAAAAGGGACATGGGATGGGCAAGAGGTGAGACGAGGAATATCGACGCGCGCGACGGTACCGTGAAAGGTGCCGCTCTCTGAAGCAACACGTGGGCTGCGCCGACCATCCTGCGCGTGTCCGCGTGCCTGCCGCCCTGTGGTTCGCTCGCTCCGACGCCTTTGGAACTGGTCGGCTCCTGCGCGGAAGCCTCTCGGCGCACACCGCTGCGCAGGAGCCTTTCGTCCTCGCCTGTGGAACACGACTGGCCTTACGACGGGCGAAGGCACCGCGGCATCCGTCCTGCCGCACGTGTCGGAGGCTCGGCGATGCAAGGCTCCGTGCCCAGATCAAGGCGGCGTGCACAGGACGAAGCAGTGTAGTACTCGCGACGGCTAGCAGAAACTCATGCGTACCAGCACCTTGCGTAGCTTGGCGAGCATCTGTACAGTGACTTTGTCTCTTGTTTGAGGGCGAAGTCCCTCGTTTGAGGGTGAGCACGCAGGGTTGCACGCTAGACACATCGAGCTGCGGGACGCATGTCAGACACGGTCACGGACTTCCGAACTCGGTTCACCGAAGCCGAAAAGACGTTCGCCAAGATCTCGTACCCGGTGTGGTCGGGGGGCAGCGGCCCTCCTGTGATCCTCATGCACGAGCTGGACGGATTCGCCGAGCACTTCATCCGCCTCGCTTTGCGCCTGAGCGAGCAGTTCACTGTCCATGCCCCCGTCCTCTACGGACAGGTGGGGCAGGTTCTCCCAGGCAAAATCGGCGGATTGCGCGCCTCGTACTGCGTGCGGCGCGAGTTCCACCTCCTCCGCGTAGGGAAGACCAGCCCCGTCGTGGCTTGGGTCCGGGGCCTCGCCTCAGAGATCTGGGAACAGTCGCCGGGCGACCTCGGCGTTGGTGTGGTGGGTATGTGCCTGACCGGCGGCATCGTCCTGGCGACGATCGCGCACCCCGCCGTCGCGGCGGGCGTGGCAGCCCAGCCCAGCCTGCCTTTTCCGTTGGGGCGCGAGCGAGCCAAGAAGGATCTAGGGATGGACCCCGCTGATGTCCAGGCGGCTGCGCAGTCGGACACCCCGGTGCTGGTCCTGCGGTACGGGGCCGACACGACCTGCCCAGAGGAACGGATATCGAGCATTCGCTGTCAGATTCCGTCTGCCGAGGGGCCGCCATCGTTCCTGGAAGGCATCGACAGCCATCCGACCTTGACGGACAAGTACCGAGACGACGTGTTGCCTGCCGTTCAGGAGGTTTCCGAGCGCGCAATCATGGAGACCGTGGCCTTCCTGAGGAAACATCTGGGCTCTTGAGGCAGCCGCCGAGGGGTACGCGATCAGTCGGCGACTGCGGGTGCCACCCGGAGCATGGGGGCGCACCGCTCGGTCGAGGCAAGCTTTGGTGAAGCCGGTGCCTCGCAGTGCGACTCGGCGAGCGGTGGGGTGGGGTCGGACGAAAGGGATGCAGAGAGCGAACGTGCGTCAGGGGGCGCCTCCGCGGTGGACCGCTTGGCGGTGGCGCCCGGCAGCGTGATGAGCACCACGGCCAGCACCAGCACCACGATGGCGACGAGCATCAGCCCACTGACCGCCTCGTCCAACAGCGCCCAGCCGAGCACCACCGCTACGACCGGATTGACGTAGGCGTAGGTCGCGACTTTCGCCGGGGCCACGTTCTGCAGCAGCCAGACGTACGCGCCGAAGCCGATAAACGAGCCGAACACGACGAGGTAGGCCCACCCCAGAAACGACGCCTGCGTGACCGCCGCGATGTCGAGGGCGCGCCCCTCGCCGAGGAGTAGCCCGACGAGCACGAGGCCGCCGCCGCCGCCGGCCATTTGCAGCGCCGTGGACATGAACACGTTCTTCGGCAAGTCCGCCGTCCGCGCATGGACGGAGCCAACCGACCACGAGAACGCACCCATCAGGATGACGAGCATCGGGACGAGCGGGTGGTTCGCGTCGGAGAGCGTGCGTGGATCGACCAACAGCACGATGCCGAGGCCGCCGAGCGCGAGGCCGAGTACGGTACGCCAGGTCGGGCGCACGGACCGTTTCCAGAGCCAGTCGAGCGCGACCATGAAGAGCGGCACAGTCGTGACGAGGAGCGCGGCCATGCCGGAGGTGACGTATTGCTGCGCCCACGCCACGCTGCCCGTGCCCAAGCCCAGCAGCATGCAGCCGATGCCCGCTGCCCCCCACCGCTGTCGCACGGGCGGCAGTGCCTCGCCGCGCAGCCGCAGCCACGCAAGCAACACCAGCCCAGCCACGGCGAAGCGCGAGCCGATCATCAGCAGCGGCGGAATCGTGTCGATGGCGACGCGGATCGCGAGGTACGTCGAGCCCCAGATGAGGTAGACCGCCGCGAACGCGGCAACGGTGCGGTAGACCAGGTGCGAACGGTCAGAGGGGGTCGGCATGGCAATCTTCGGACGTGGGAGCGGAGAGGGGCGGCGAAGTGAAACCAAAGCGTGGCATGCTACGTCCTGCGATAAGGTCCATTGATTGTTTTTATCGCGATCATCATTGATCCTTATGACCTTTGACCTCCCCACGGATCACCTCCGCACCTTCGTCACCATCGCCGACTGCGGGAGCTTCACCAAGGCCGCCGCGCTGCTCCACCGCACGCAGCCCGCCGTGAGCATGCAGATGAAGCGGCTCGAAGAGCAACTCGGCACGGCGCTGCTCACCCGCCGGGGCCGCCAGACCACGCTCACCGAGGCGGGCGCGCTCCTGCACGACTACGCCCGGCGCATCCTCGACCTCAACGAGCAGGCGGTGCGCAAATTCGCCGCCGTCGAGGCCGAGGGCAACGTGCGCATCGGCATCTTCGAGGAGGTCGCGCTCGGCCCGCTCGTGGACCTGCTCACGAAGTTCGGCGCGCTCTGCACGAAGATCCACCTGGAACTGGTCGTCTCCACGAGTGCCGACCTCGCCCGCCGCATCGAGACAGGCGAGCTGTGCCTCGCCGTGGCGAATGCGAGCTACGCGAGCGGGGACATCGAGACGCTGTGGCACGAGCCGTACGTCTGGGCGTGCAGTCCGCTCTTCGAGGGCGCAACGTCCGACCCCGTCTCCATCGTGACGGAGCCGCTCACGACGGGCTGCTCGTTGCGGGACGGGTCGCTGCGGCGGCTGGAGGCGAGCGGCCGGCCGTGGCAGGTCGTCTTCAGCAGCGGTAGCCTTGCCGCCGTCCAGTCGGCCGTACGTGCCGGGCTCGGCGTCGGCTGGCTCCCGAAGAGCGCCGTGCTGCCCGAGTTTCGCATCCTGGGCGAAGCCGAGGGCTTCCCAGAGATCGGGGCCGCGCGGATTGGCCTCTACCAGAGCGCGAAGTCCGACTCCGACGCCGCGCGCGTCCTCGCCGAGTTCCTCTGCGAGCACCTACGCCAGCCCGAGGACACGCTCGCCTTGGCATCCTGAGCGGGTTGACCTGAGCAAGGCAACGGGAATTGGGATCGGAGGAAAGCGCCGGGGTTTCGATCTTCGCCTCTCGTTCCGTACGAGCCGCCGCTGGTTCCTAAAGCCTACTCGCGCATGATGCCGATCCGTTTTCTCCTAGTGCTCCTGACCCTGCTGGGTCTCACGCCGCTCCAGGCCCGAACGCTGGCCAACGGTGCTACGCACCAGACCAACACGGCCCCCGACTCGGTCCGGATCGCGGGCCACCTCAACGACCTTCACGTCCTGCAGGAGACGCTCGAAGCGCGGCACCCCGACCTCTACGCCGTCACCCCGCGCGAGACGTTCGAAGCCGCGCTCGCAGCCGTGCGCGACAGCCTCGCCGTCCTGTCCGACATGGACATCTCGGTGCGGTTGCGCGCGGCCGTCGCGCTGCTCGGTGACCCGCACACGAACGCGACCTTCCTCGACGCTTTCGACTTCGAGAACCTGCTGCCCTTCGAGTTCGCGATGTTCGAGGAGGGCGTCTTCATCACGGGCGCGTACCCCGAGTATCAGGCCCTCCTTGGAGCGCGTCTGGTCGCCATCGAGGACAAGACCCTGGAGGCGCTGCAGCCTCAGATCGCCCGATTCGTGGCCGCCGGACGGCCCCAGTTCGCCCTGAAGCGCTTCCCCGTCTTCCTGCGCTACGCCGAGCTCCATCGTTACCTCGGCGCCGACGTGGACGACGGGGTCACGCTGGACCTCATCAATCGAGACGGGCAGGCTCAGGCTGTGACCATCGAGCCGATTCCGGGACAGGCCGATGTGGACCGCCTCGTCTATCTCTCCGAAGAGATCGCGCATCCGACGTGGATCAACCACGGCGAGGAGGACCCCGCGCTGGCGTTCCGCGACCTCGCGTTCGACGATGGGGTCTACGTCTTCCAGTACAGCTCATGCTGGGGCCGCGAACTAGAGACGCGCTTCGGCGACGCAGCCGAGGCGGACGCCTACGCGTCGTTCGAGGCGTTCGCCGATCGCGTCGTGGAGCGGCTCGCCACGGGCGATTTTGAGACGCTCGTTGTCGACCTGCGGGCCAACAGTGGGGGGAGTTCGCCGCAGGGGACGCGGCTGGCGCAGCGCATCGCGGCGCTGCCGGAGGGCGTACGGCCGCAGCGCATTGTGGTGGCGCTCTCGGAGCAGACGTTCTCCTCGGCGGTCATCAACGCGATGGACTTCCGCCTGATGACGGGTGCCGAGTTCGTGGGCACGCCCACCGGCGGCGCACCCAACCATTTCGGCGAGGTCAAGGTGTTCCGCCTACCACACTCCGGTCAGGTCGTCGCCCATTCGACGGCGTTCTTCGGCTACATGAACGGCGACCCCACGACCATCCGGCCCGACCGTACGCTCGTCCCGCGCTTCGCCGACTTCCTGGCGGGCGAGGACCCGGTGCTCAGCTACGTCCGCTCGACGCAGTGAGTGGCGAGGCTCGGCTGGCCGAGCAGGGGAGCGAGTCGAGGTCGGTCCGTCGGTTATACTGACCGTATCACCCGTCCCGACCCATCGCTCCCCCAGCCATGCCCCGCCTGCTGCGTCGCGCGCTCGCCCAAACCCTGCTTCTCGGTCTTGTTCTAACGTGTAGCGCTGTTGACCTCCGTGCGCAGTCTGGCGTGGCGGAGCAGGTCGAGGGGCTGCTGGAGCAGATGACGCTGGCGGAGAAAATCGGGCAGATGACGCTGCTCGAACTCGGGATGGTCATGACCGACGATGAACTCGACCCGGCGAAGGTGCAGGAGGTGCTCGTCGAGGGCCACGTCGGGGCGCTGCTCAACACGCGAACGTTCACGCTGGAGGAGTGGCAGACGGTCGTCCGCAGCGTGCAGGAGGTCGCCGGCGAGCAGACGCGGCTCGGCATCCCGCTCCTCTTCGGCATCGACGCCGTGCACGGGCACAACTACCTCGCCGGTGGCGTGATCTTCCCCCATAACATCGCGATGGCGGCGACGTGGGACCCCGAGCTCGTCCGGCGCGGCGCCGAGATTACGGCCGTCGAGCTGCGCGCCTCGGGCATCAACTGGAACTACGCGCCCGTCTTCGATGTGGTGCGGCAGCCGCTCTGGTCGCGCTTCTTCGAGACCTACGGCGAGGACCCCTATCTCGTCGCCGAACTCGGCAAGGCGACCGTCGAGGGCTTGCAGGGCGACGACCTCGCGGCGCAGGGCCGTGTCGCCTCGACGGCGAAGCACTTCCTCGGCTACGGCATCCCGCTCACGGGCATGGACCGCACCCCGGCGTGGATCCCCGAGCGCATCCTCCGCGAGTCGTTCCTCCCGCCGTTCCAGGAGGCCATCGACGCGGGCGTGTCTAGCATGATGATCAACTCGGGCGAGATCAACGGCGAGCCCACCCACGCCAGCCACGACCTCGTGACGAAGCTCTTGCGCGATGAACTCGGCTTCGAGGGCGTCGCTGTCACCGACTGGGACGATGTCGGCAAGCTGCGCACCGTCCACCGCGTCGCGGCCACGCAGAAGGACGCCGTCCGCATGGCGATCCTGGCAGGCATCGACATGAACATGGTGCCGCTCTCGCTCGACTTCGGAGACACGCTGGCCGAACTCGTCGAGGAAGGGGCCGTCCCGATGGCGCGCATCGACGAGGCCGTGCGCCGCATCCTCACGCTGAAGGTGAACTTGGGCCTCTTCGACGACCCGTATCCGGACGCCGATCTCACGGCTGAGGTCGGCAGCGAGGCGACGAAGGTGGCGAGCCTCCGGGCGGCGCAGGAGGCCATCACGCTGCTCAAGAACGAGGACGATGTGCTTCCGCTCGCCCGCGACGCGCGCGTGCTGCTCACCGGGCCTGGCGCGACCTCGCTCACGGTCCTCCACGGCTCCTGGACCTACTCCTGGCAGGGGCGGGACGAGGACCTGATCCCCGACGCCACGTTGAACCTCCTCGAAGCGATGCAGGCCGAAGCCAGTGCAGAGCGGATCACCTACGTTCCCGGCGCCACGTTCGAGGAGGAGGTCGACATCGCCGCGGCCGTCGAGGCGGCGGGCGAGGCGGACGTGGCGGTCATCGCTCTCGCCGAGCAGCCGTCTGTCGAGCAGATCGGGACCATCTTCGACCTCCGGCTGCCTGAGGCCCAGACGCGGCTCGTCGAGGCCGTCGCGGAGACGGGGACGCCCGTGGTGTTGGTGCTGGTGCAGAACCGCCCGCGCATCATCCGCGAGGCCGATGCCGTCGCCGAGGCCGTCGTGCTCGGCTACCAGCCCGGCACGTTCGGGGCCAACGCCCTCGCCGATGTGCTCTACGGTGACGTCAACCCGAGCGGCAAGCTGCCCTTCACGTATCCGCGCTACACAGGGTCGCTGCTGTTCTACGACCGCACGCCCGGCGAGGAGTTCGTCAACAACAAGGACGAGCCGACCTACCACCCGCAGTACGAGTTCGGCCACGGCCTGAGCTACACCACGTTCGCCTACAGCGCCCTCACGCTCTCCGCGACAGAAATGAGTGCCGATGACGAGGTGACCGTGTCCGTGACCGTCACCAACACCGGCGACCGCGACGGCGAGGAGGTCGTGCTGTGGTACGTCGGCGACCTCGTGGCTTCGGTCACGCCCGCCGTGAAGCAGCTGCGCGGGTTCGAGAAAATCGCCCTCGCCCCCGGCGAGAGCCGCGTTGTCACGGTCACCCTCGGCCGCGACGCTCTCGCGTTCGTCGGCACCGACCTCCAGTGGGTCGTCGAGCCCGGCGACTTCAAGGTGATGGTCGGCGACCAGGAGGCGACGTTTACGGTGCGTTAAGCCCGGCCCTGTGCTGGGTGCGGAAGGAACCGCGTCGGCGCGAGGCGTTTCTGTAGGCAGCAACGTCTTTCAAACCCATACACAGAAACGACATGGCGCTCGCAGACCAAGTCCCCACTCACTCCGGCTTCGACCGGCACTCGACGGGCGCTGAGGTGCTCGCGGACCATGACCTGTCCGGCGTGATCGCCGTTGTGACGGGCGGCTATAGCGGTATCGGCCTGGAGACGACGCGGGCGCTCGCCGCAAAGGGCGCGCGGGTGATCGTCCCGGTCCGCTCGCCCGAGAAGGCCGCCGCGAGCCTCGCTGAGATTGAGGGCACCGTGCAGACCGCGCCGCTCGACCTGGCCGACCTCGGCTCCGTGCGCAGCTTCACCGCGTCGATGGTCGACACGCTGCCGCACCTCGACCTGCTCATCAACAACGCCGGGATCATGGCGTGTCCCGAGGCACGCGTGGGACCGGGGTGGGAGTCGCAGTTCGGCATCAACCACATGGGCCACTTCGCGCTCACGCTGGGGCTGATGCCGCTCCTCAAACAAGCCGAGCAGCCCCGCGTCGTCGCGCTCTCCTCGGCGGCGCACAAGATGGGCGATATCCGCTGGGACGATGTGCATTTCAAGGTGAGCCCCTACGACAAGTGGCAGGCGTACGGGCAGGCCAAGTCGGCCAACGCGCTCTTCGCCAACGCGCTGTCGCGGCGGATGCAGCCGTTCGGCGGCCTCGCGTTCTCGGTGCACCCCGGCGGCATCTTCACGCCGCTCCAGCGGCACCTCTCCCAAGAGGAGCAGATCGCGCTGGGCTGGCTAGACGAGGACGGCGGGCCGAGCGAACTCGCGAAGCAGGGCTTCAAGTCGCCGGAGCAGGGTTGCTCGACGACGCTGTGGGCGGCTACTTCGCCGCTCCTTGACGGCAAGGCGGGCGTCTACTGCGAGGACGGCGACATCGCTGCGCCGACCGACCCGGCGAGTCCGATGGCGCGCTACTACGGCGTGGACCCGCACGTCTGCAATGACGAGGGCGCGGAGCGGCTCTGGACGATGAGCGAACAGATGCTCGCCGACGCCTGAGACGCCGGTGCCTGAGACAGGGCGCTGTGGCGTAGGTTGCGCGACCTCGTCCTGTTTTGCCCGTGCCCGACTTCCATGCGCCGCGTCCTGCTCGTCCTCGCTGTCCTGCTGCTGATCCCACGCGACGCGGTGGCGCAGGAGCCGATCCCCGCGATCCTCTCGATGCGGGAGCGCGCCGAGGTGCGTGACGCCTGGCTGGAGCGCCGCCTCGATACCGTCGTGCCGATGCTGATGCGGCGCGAGGGCATTGACATGTGGGTGCTCGTGGCGCGGGAGTACAACGAGGACCCGGTGCTCAAGACGATGCTGCCTGCGACGTGGCTCAACGCGCGTCGCCGGACGATTCTCCTGTTTTATGACTGGGGAGAAGAGGGCGTCGAACGCCTCGCCATCGCGCGCTATGCCGTCGGCGAGGCCTTCCCGGCGGCGTGGGATCCTGATACGCAGCCCGACCAGTGGGCGCGTGTCGCCGAGCTCATCGCCGAGCGCGACCCGCAGCGCATCGCGCTCAACCGCTCCACGACGTTTGCCCTCGCCGACGGCCTCACCGCGACCGAATTCGATGGGCTGAACGCAGCGCTCTCGGAGGCACACCGCGACCGCATCGTGTCGGGCGAGGCGCTCTCGATTGGCTGGTTGGAGACGCGCATCCCGGAGGAGATGACGGTCTACCCGCAGGTCGTCAAGATCGCGCAGGCGATCATCGCCGAGGGCTTCTCCGAGCAGGTCATCACGCCCGGCGTGACGACGGTGGAGGATGTCGAGTGGTGGTACCGCGACCGCATCCGCGATCTCAACCTCGTGACGTGGTTCCACCCGAGCGTGTCCGTCCAGCGCGCCGAGAGCGGACCCCGCAGCGGCGACTTCTCCGACTGGGGCAGCGGCAACGCCACCATCCAGCCCGGCGACCTGCTGCACGTGGACCTCGGGATCACCTACCTCGGCCTCAACACCGACACGCAGGAGCATGCCTACGTCCTGCGCCCCGGCGAGGCCGACGCCCCAGACGACGTGAAAGCCGCGCTCGCCGTCGGCAACCGGCTGCAAGACATCCTCACCGACGAGTTCGCCATGGGGCGTACGGGCAACGAGATCCTCGCCGCCGCGCTCGCGCAGGCCGAGCGGGAAGGCATCGACGCGACGATCTACACGCACCCGCTCGGCTACCATGGCCACGGCGCGGGCCCGGCCATCGGGATGTGGGACAAGCAGGGTGGCGTGCCGGGCAAGGGCGACTATCCGCTCTACGCCAACACGGCGCACTCCATCGAGCTCAACGCCGCCGTGCCGATCCCCGCGTGGGACGACCAGCCCGTGCGCATCATGCTCGAACAGGACGCCTTTTTCGATGGCGAGGCCGTGTGGTACATCGACGGGCGACAGACAGAACTGCACCTCGTCCCGCGCCAGTCGCACACGGGGCCGCTGCGGCCCATCCCCGAGGCGTCCGAGATGGGCGCGCGCTGAGGACCGGCACGGATCGACTCATGCCAACTCCGCTTGCAGCGTGGCGGTATGAACGTGTGGACGCATGAACGTGTAGACGCATGAACGTGTGAACGAGGAGAACCACCTTCACACGTTCACACTTGCATACGTTCACACTCAGGTCCGGCCTCGAAGGATGAGACGAACCGCAGCGATGCTTTCGGACTTGGTGTCAGACAAGTGCACAAGGCCTCCCATCGGGCGGAGCCGCCTGCTGGGTGTGCGTCGGCGCACAGTCCGGCAAGGGAGGAGCGCTCCATGGGGGCAGAGACCAAGGTGGCACAGGGGTTGACCCTGACGAGGCAGGGTCGCAGCGTCCTGCGCACCGCATCTCGTCTACAGCCGTCCGACCATGCTCAAGAACACCCTGATCGCCGCGCTGCGTGCGTTCCGCCGGCAGGCCTCGTACTCCGCCCTCAACCTGACCGGCCTCGCCGTCGGGTTTGCCGCCGCGTTCCTGATCCTCTACGCCGTCCAGGACGAACTGCGGATGGACCAGATGCACAGCGACGACCTCTACCAGGTCCTACGCACGGCCTCCTTCGACGGCGGCGCCACGGTGTTGACCTGGACCGTAGCGCCGCAGCCGCTCGCGGAGGAGCTACGAGCCAGCTACCCCGAGGTCGAGCACGCGACGATGTTGCGCGACGAGGGCGAGCAGGTGGTCGCCGCAGGCACGGAGAAGTTCTGGGTGAGCGGGTTCTGGACCGACGAGCCGTTCTTCGAGATGTTCGCCTTCGACCTCCTCGCCGGGGACCCGGCCACGGTGCTCACGGAGCCCGATGGGATCGTCGTCACGGAGGGGCTGGTGCAGAAGCTCTTCGGCCCGGAGGCGCTGCCCCAGGATGCCATGGGCCAGGCCGTCCGCCTCAACGACCACGAAGCCCGCGTGACAGGCGTGGCAGCCGATCCACCCGCCGGCGCGTCGATGACGTTCGAGTGGATCGCACCCGCGTCGGAGTTCTACGCCCGCAACGCCTGGGTCAAGGATTGGGGCAACAACGCCATGGAGCTCTACGTGACGCTCCGCCCCGACGCAGACATCGCCGCGCTCAACCGCACGATGACGGACCTCCTCCTGGAGCGCGACGACCTCGAAATCACGACGGCGTTCGCGCAGCGCTACAGCGAGCGCTACCTCCACGGCGCGTACGACAACGGCGTGCTGGTCGGCGGTCGCATCGACGGCGTGCGCATGTTCTCGATCATCGCGGCGCTGCTGCTCGCGCTGGCGTGCATCAACTTCACCAACCTTGCCACGGCACGGGCCACTCGTCGGGCGGGCGAGATCGGCGTGCGCAAGTCGATGGGCGCGACGCGGTGGAGCCTGATGCGGCAGTTCCTGAGCGAATCGGTACTGATGGCGCTGGTGGCCTTCCTCGCGGCTCTCGTGCTGTTCTCGCTGCTCGCCACCCCCTTCGGCACGCTCCTCGACAAAGACCTCGGCGCGGTGAGCCTGCCCGGCTGGATGTGGCTGGGCTTCCTCGGCGTGGCCGTCCTCGCAGGCATCGCGGCGGGGCTGTATCCGGCAGTGATCCTCTCGCGTTTCAGCCCGGTCAAGATCCTCAAGGGGGAGCGCAAAGGCGGGCTCGTGCTGCGCCGCAGCCTGGTCGTGTTCCAGTTCGCCGCTTCCGTGGTGCTCATCGTCGGGACGCTGGCCGTCGCAGCGCAGCTCGACTTCATCCAAACCCGCGACATCGGGCTCGACCGCGAGGAACTCATCATGGCGCCGCTGCGCGATGGGGCCGCGGCCAACTACGACGCCTTCCGACGTGCCCTCGTGGACGACCCGGCAATCACGAACGTGGGGACCGCGCACAGCAACCCGCTCCAGATGGGCTCGTCGACAGGCAGCGTCGAGTGGCGTGGCAAGGACCCCAGCGTGGCAGCCTCGTTCCACTATATGGGCATCGACGCCGAGGCGATCGACGCGCTCGGGATGGAGATGGCGGCGGGCCGGGCCTTCTCCACAGACATCGCGTCCGATTCGTCGAACTTCATCATCAACGAGACGGCTGCGCGCCTGATGGGCTTCGAAGCCCCGGTCGGCGAGCGGATTACGCTGTGGGAGGGCGAGGGCGAGATCGTAGGGGTGGTCAAGGACTTCCACATGCGGGCGGCGGGGAGCGCCACGTCCCCAACGATCTTCTGGCTGGCCTCGCCGCGCGAATCCAGCTGGGCCTTGGCCTTTGTGCGCACCGCGCCGGGGCAGGCCGACGCCGCGCTGGCGCGTCTTACGGCGGCGACGGAGACGTTTAGTCCGGCCTATCCGCTCGATTACCGCTTCCTGGACGACGAGTACAACCGGATCTATCAGGACGAGCGCCAACTCGGCACGATGGCGTGGTGGTTCGCCGGGATCGCGACGCTGATCGCCACGCTGGGCCTGGTGGGGTTGGCAGCGTATGCCGCCGAACAGCGGCGCAAGGAGATCGGCGTCCGGCGTGTCCTCGGGGCCTCCGTGGCCGGGCTAGTCGGCTTGCTGTCGCGCGATTTTCTGATCTGGGTCGGGCTCGCCTGCGCCGTGGCCGTCCCGGTCGCCATGCTACTGATAGACCACTGGCTGGCTGGGTTTGCCTACCGGGTCGAGTTGGGGATCACCCCCTTCGCGGTGGCGGTTCTGGGTGCGCTGCTGCTTGCCGTGGTCACCGCAGGAAGTCAGGCTGTCCGAGCCGCTACGGCAAATCCGGTTCAGTCGCTCCGGTCAGAATGAGAGCCGTAGCGTCCGGCGCCAGAGGCTCCATGGCTGATTAGTGCCTCCTAAACACAGCGCCGCCCCGGTCTGGCAGAGACCGAGGCGGCGCGCACGTCGATAGGTAGGGCTACCTAGAACGAGGGGGCCGGGGCCGTCGCTCCGGCGAGGAGGTACTGCGCGTGGAACTGCGCCACGAGGCTGAAGCCTTCGACCCCGCCCTCGCCCATGACGAACGGCGAGTGGAACTCGACGCCGAGGTCTTCCTCGCTGGTGGGCGCCTCGCCGTAGGCGTTGTACTCGTAGACGCCCATCGGCGGGGCCGCCTGTGCCGCCACGTTGAAGGCGGCGGCCTGCTCGAACGGCACGACGATGTCGCGGCGGTGGTGGAGGACCTGCGTGTTGGGCAGGAACGCCGTGTAGAGCGCCGAGGAGCGCTTGACGACCTCGGCCCGCGCGTCGGCCTCGGAGAGCGAGCCCGCGAAGTAGGGCTGCAGCAACTCGTCGCGGAGGAAGATGGCGCCGGGCAGCGAGAGCGCCCCCGGGTCGTTGACGAGCACGCCGACGGCGAGCGTCTGGATCGTCGGGTCGAAGAAGTCGGTGGGGCCGAAGTAGTCCGTAACTGCATCGATGCCGACGCCGCGCTGGGCCATCAGCAGGCTCACGGCGCCGCCGCGGCTGTAGCCGAGCGTGCCGAGGCGCTCGGCGTCCGTCTCGTCGGGGAAGGTGTCGAGGACGGCGTTCATCAGGGTGATGGCGTCGTCCACGTCGCGGTCCCAGGGGCTCGGGGCACCGCCCGCGGTGTAGGTCTGGCCGAACGCGTCGCGGATGGTCTCGCTGCGGAAGACGGGCCAGGCTTGGACGGTCGCCGCCGCAACAGACGGGAAGCCGCCCAGCAGCAGCGCCAGTTCGTCGTCGAGCGAGAAGCCCTGGTCGCCGCCGTGGTTGATGATGAGTACCGGGAGGTTGTCCGCGCCCTGGGGGATGCGGATGGCGGCGTAGTTGGTGAAGTCGGTGCCGTCGATGTCGGCCATCGTGTGGGAGACGACATAGACCGTGCTGCCGTCGCCGAGCGTCTGCTGGGCCTCCACGGCAACGTCGCGGACGGCGTAGCTGCCGTCGGTGGCGCGGGCGAGCAGGTCGGCGCGCACCGCGTCGATCTCGGCCTGCGAGGGCGCGGCGAAGAGGAGGCCGATGCTAGGCTGGTCGACAACGGGGTCGACGGTCTCGTCGTCCGACGTGTCGCAGCCGACGGCGACGACGGCGAGCAGCAGCAAGAGGGCGAGACGACGCGTCACGTCGTTCAGGGAAAAAACGGGCATAGGTATGGGAGGGATTCTGTAGTGTGGTGGAAGGATGGCCGGGTCCTCGGTCGGCCTTGCCAGAGGCCCAAAATACGCGCTCGATGCGAAGGGGATATGGATTTGGATGAAAGCGCTTCCGAAACCGATTTCGGGCAACACAAATGGGTCGCCCGCTGTTAGCTTCTCACGCTACACCTGCCTCTTCCCCCCGCACCGATCTCGCGTTCATGTCCGCCGCGCCGATCTACCTCGATTACCACGCCGCTGCCCCCGTTGACCCCCTCGCCTTCGAGGCGATGCGCCCCTATTTCACGGAGCGTTTCGGTGACCCGGGGCAGACGCTGCACGCGCACGGCTGGACCGCCGACGAGGCCATCGACGTGGCGCGCGGGCAGCTTGGGTTGCTGCTCAACGCGGAGGCCGCCGGCTTCGTCTTCACCAGCGGCGCCACCGAGGCGGTCAACCTCGCCATGCGAGGGCTGGCCTCGACCTACGGTCATCGCCGGACGCGCATCGTGACCGTGGCCACGGAGCACCCGCGTGTGCTGGAGACGGCAGCGAGCCTGGAGCGCGACGGCTTCGACATCGTTGTGGTCCCGGTGGACCGCGCTGGGCAGGTCGACACAGATGCGTTGCGCGCGGCGGTGAACCGCGACACGCTGCTCGTGGCGGCCATGTGGGCCAACGACCAGACGGGCGTGCTCCTCCCGATGGCCGAGATCGCCGAGGTCGCGCACAGCGGCGGCGCCTTCCTGCTCGCCGACGCCACGTGGGCTGTCGGCAAGGTGCCCGTGGACGTGGACGCCGCCGACGTGGACCTGCTGGCCTTCGACGCCAACCAGTTCTACGGCCCGAAGGGTACCGGCGGCCTGTGGGTGCGTCGCCGCCCGCGCCGGGTCCGCCTGCTGCCCGAACTCACCGGAGCAGGCCAGCAGGACGGCCTGCGCTCCGGCCACTACAACGTGCCGGGCATCGTCGGCATGGGCAAGGCCGCCGATCTCGCCGACGAGCGCCTCGCGCAAGAGTCGGCCTACCTGGAGCGCCTCCGCGACCGCTTCGAAGCGACCATCACGACGAGCTTCGCCGACGTCACCGTCAACGGTGCAGAGTCGCCGCGCGTGCCGACGGTCTCGAACCTGACGATTCCGGGTACGGAGACGCGCAAGCTACTTCCCCTCCTGCGCGGCGTTGCCGCCTCGACGGGGGCTGCGTGCAAGACACGCGCGTCACAGCCGAGTCACGTGCTCACCGCGATGGGGCGTAGCCGCGCCGAGGCATTCGCCTCGCTCCGGTTCTCGTTCGGCCGCTACACGACGGAAGCTGAGGTGGACGCCGCCGCCGAGGCCGTCGTCAGCGCCGTGGGCAGCCTCCGGGGCCGCGCGATGGCGGCCTAGCTCCGTCGCCAGCGTGCGGGTTCACCCGCGTGCGGCTGCGATGCAAGCAGCCAGCGCGTCGATGCCGTCGGCGAGGCGTGGACCTGGCCGCGAGATGAGATCGGGATTGAGGCCGCACACAGCCTCGTTTTGCAGTGCTGGAACATCCTTCCAGGCTGGTTGCGCCGTCCTTAGGTCGTCGGCACGGTAGTCCGTCCCGGCCAGCACGCCGATGACCTCGGGCGCCTGGGTCAGCACCCACTCGCTCGACAGGGTCACGCCTTCGCCCTCAAGCTGCGCCGTGATGGACCGGCCCCCAGCCCGAGCTACCAGGTCGTGGACGTAGCTCGCCTCGCCGAACCCGTAGAGGACGTCGTCGCCGATGAGCACGAGCACCCGCGGTGCGTCGGGGTCGGCTGGCGATGTGTTGCCGATGCGCGCCTCAAAGCGCTGAGCCGCCGCTTCGGCCACGTCGCGAGTGCTGAGCAGGTCGCCCACCACACGAAGCGTCCGGGGTACATCAGCGAGGGTCTCAAAGCGGAGGTAGAACGCTGGGATGCCGAACGTGCTGAGGCCGTCGCCAACGCTGGGGTCGTTCACCTGATCGGTCCCAATTACGAGATCGGTCTGGACGGCCACCAGCGCCTCACGATCAAGCGGATAGGTCGAGATTGGACGGAGTGCCAGGGCTGCCTCCGGGGCGTTGCAGTAGGGCGTGCGCGCTGCCAGTTGGTCGAGGCCGCCCGCTGCGGCGACCAACTCGGTCACGCTTGGCGCCAGCGGCACGATGCGCTGCGGCGACTGCGGCAGGTGCACGCTCCGCCCGAGGTCGTCCTGCACCGTGTGCATTGAAACCGTGTGCACGGAGTCGGCGGCAGACGCTCCGCCGTCCTCCGTCGAGGCTGAGGACTGCGGGCGGCAGCCTGCCAACGTGAGCACAGCGAGGAGAGCAGGGAGGAGGTGGTGTAGCATCACAGGTCCAAGGTCACAAGGGCCGATTGAGGACGGTCAGGCACGGCGGCCGGAGGCGAACGGTCGTGAGCGCTCCGTGGTGCACGTCGAGGCGGAAGGCCTGCGTGGGGTCCAGGCCGAGCACCTGCACGAGGACCGCGCGGATCGAGCCGGCATGCGCCACGACCACCACGGTCGTGTCGTCTTCCGACGAGGTACCATCGACTAGCTCCGCTAGCCAAGCCCCCACGCGCGCCTGCACGTCGGCAAACGACTCGCCTCCGGGGGCAGGCGCCGCGGTCCAGTTGCCCATCCAGGCGTGCAGGGCCGCCGCATCGTCGCGCTCGATCTCGTCCCACGTGCGCCCGTCCCATGCGCCGAAATCCATCTCGCGCAGACCGGGTTCATGCTCGATCTCCAGGCCCCATTGCGTTCCAAGCGCACGCGCGGTGTGCGCGGCGCGCCGCAGTGGGCTCGCGACGAGGCGCGTCGGGGCTGCGTGAGGCCAAGCTTGGGCGAGGCGGCTGGGCGCGGCGGGGTCGGCGAGCGGCAGATCGGTGTGGCCGATCGCGCGGCCGTCGGCACCGGCGGCGGGGAGGTGGCGGAGAAGGTGGAGTGTTGGCAAAGCTGAACGTGTCGGTGCTAGAAGAGGAGCACGTCGAGGCGCTCGGCGATCCCCGCCCAATCGCCCAGGAGGACGAGGTAGACGGCGAGTTCGGCAAGCTGGTTGACCGCCCCGAGCACGTCGCCTGTCATGCCCCCGATGCGCGCGTGGACGTACCAGCCCCCGACGAGCGTGATGCCGAGCACCGTCCCGATTACCGGTACGGCCACCCAGCCGAGCGCAACGACGGTGATGGCGAGCGTGACGAGGCTCCCGACAACGAGGCGGCGCGGCGTCATGCTCGCCGCAAACGGCTTTCCGGTGCCCGTCTCGCGGACATAGGGAAGCCAGAGGATGAGGGGGAGTGCTGTCCAGCGCCCAAGCGTGTGGGCCGCCACGAGCGCCGCCAGCACCATCGAGGCATCGAGCGAGGCGAGCGCGCCCCAGCGGCTACCCAGCGTGAGCACGAGCGCGACCGTGCCGTAGGTGCCCAGGCGGCTGTCGCGCATGATGCGCAGGATTTCGTCGGGTTGCCAGCCGCCCCCGAAGCCGTCGAACGTGTCGCCGAGGGCGTCCTCGTGGAACGCGCCCGTAAGCCAGATCGTGGCCGCGAGGGTAGCCGCGGCGGCAAACGTTGGGGCGAACGCGAGCCCAACGAGCCCGTAAGCGGCTGCGCCAAACAGGCCCACGAGGGCGCCGACGACGGGGAAGTAGACCGCCGACCGCGAGAGCGTGGGGGCGTCGTGGCCGACCCAGGCAGGGCAGGGGAGGCGCGTGAGAAACATCACCGCGGTGAGCGGCACGCGCGCAACGGCGCGCCAGCCCGTCGTCTCGGGCGGGTCGACGGCCGGGGTGCGTGGCTTGGAGACGGTGGACGTTGTACTCATGCCTAGACGCTTATGCAGGGATACCCAGTGCGAGGGCGTCGTCAAGCGTGGCCATCTCGCGGAGCACGGCGCAGGCGGCGCGGACGACCGGCAGGGCGAGCACCGCGCCGGTCCCTTCACCCAGACGCAGGCCGAGGTCGAGGATGGGCACGAGCCCGAGCGCGTCGAGGGCGCGGCGGTGCGCCGACTCGGCAGAGGCGTGGCCCGCGATGAGATGGTCGGCTAGCCGCGCATCGTGCCGGACTGCGACGGTCGCGGCTGCCGTGGCGATGAAGCCATCCACGACGGCGACCAAGCCGAGGCCGGGGGCCGCGGCAAAGGCGCCCGCCATCGCCGCGATCTCGAAGCCGCCCACATGGGCGAGCACGTCCCGCGGCTCGGCGGCCTCCGGAACGTGCGCCAGTCCTGCCCGGACGGCGTCCGCTTTGCGAGCAAGCCCGGCGTCGTCCACGCCCGTTCCACGCCCGACTGAGGACGCTGGCGTCCATCCATTGAGTGCTGCCAGGACTGCCGCGGCCGACGTGGTGTTGCCGATCCCCATCTCGCCGGGCAAGATCGTGCGGACGCCTGCTTCGGCAGCGCGCTGGGCCGCAT
Organism: Bacteroidota bacterium; assembly: GCA_038528235.1. GTDB lineage: Bacteria > Bacteroidota > Rhodothermia > Rhodothermales > Rubricoccaceae > JBCBEX01. Next base: position 49,350 of record JBCBEX010000010.1, on the reverse strand, counting down.
CGGCCCCGACCTGCCAGGCCGCCTCGCACTCCGCCGCCGTCATGGCAGGCCCGCGCGCCAAGTTGCGCGTCCCGCGCGCGACCGGCGCGTGCACGATGCCAGCCACGTCAGACAGGTCAGCGTTTACGCCCACATCGATGATCTCCAGACTGGCCCCGCAGCTTTGTGCGAGCACGGCCACGGCAGCCCCACCAGCGGCAACCGTCCGCACCATCGCGGCCGTGACGGACGCGGGGTAGGCGCTCACGCCGTCCTCGGCCACGCCATGGTCGGCGGCGAAGAGGAGCACCCGGGCAGGATCGGGGTCGGGCCGGAGCGTGCCTTGCACCAGGGCAACGCGCAGAGCGAGATCGTCGAGGGGACCGAGCGCCCCGGGCGGCTTGGCCTTGGCGTCAAGGGCGACGCGCACGTCGGCGGGCGTGAGGCGGGGGTGGGTCATGGAGACGAGGCAGACGCGTCCCTGCCCGCACAGCCAGGCTGGGCCGCGCCCCATACAGCGTGGGGAAAAGGCGGCGATAGCGAGGAGGCATTCGGGCTGTGACCGTTGCGCGACAGCGCCGGAGTTCCACCGGCTTTCCCTCGGCGAGACACACTCGCCGCCCGCACCGCGCGGGACTCTGCTACGCCCGCAAGATACCGTACCAAGTCGGCCAGGAGACCGCGCACCTATCCTTGCAAGCTACGCATAAACGCATCCCGGCGCCCCCGAGCTAGGCTCAGCGTGGTTCCGTCCTGGAGCCGCACGCTGTAGTCGCCCCCGGCAGCCGTCTGGATGGCATCGACGGCATCGAGACGGACGATGGTAGAGCGGTGGATGCGATAGAACATCGCCGGGTCCAAGCGGCGCTCCAGGTCAGCTAGAGAAAGGCGGATTGGATACGGCGTGGTCTGCGCGTCGGTGTGGACGAGCGCATAGGAGCGGTCTGCTTGGATGAACGTGACGGCGTCAAGCGGGACTACCATGACCTCGCTACGCAGCGTGACCAGGAGGCGTTTCAGGAAGGACATGGCGTCGCCGTGTGAAAGTGGCGGAAAGGAGTGACGCTGAGCAGCGCAGACGTGCAGTTGGACGCACGGACGTGGGAACCGGAGGTGGGGAAAAGCACTAGGGTGGCGGGGCCACTGCCTGGCCTCTTAATTTAGACTCGTTCCACATAACATGCTCGTGCAACCCTGCGCAACGGCGTTCGACCACGTGAAAGCTCTGCCTGCGACCCTGCTCACGCACCTCAGCCTGGTGCTAGGCCTCGTGCTCCTCAGCGCGAGCGGGGCGCTGGCATGGCCGATCCTGGAACAGCCCTCCTCACCGCCTGCCCGGCCCGACTCGACCGCGCGGCCGGACACGACGGTTCGGCCGGACACAACGGTGCGGCTCTCCTCGGTCGTGGTGACGGCCACGCGGACCGCGAAGGAGATCGAGGACGTGGCGGTGCCCATCGCTGTCGTGAGCGCCGAGGAGATCGAGCGCCAGGGGGCCGTGCGCCTCGGCGAGGTGCTCGCGGCCGTGCCCGGCCTGCACTTCTTCGACGACCACGGGACGGGCATTCAGGTGCAGGGCTTCGCGCCCGACTACACGCTCATCCTCATCGACGGGCAGCCCGTGATCGGCCGCACGGCCGGCACGCTGGACCTCGACCGACTGACGGTGCAGGGCGTCGAGCGCGTCGAGTTGGTGCGCGGGCCGTCGTCGTCGCTCTACGGTAGCGAGGCGCTCGCGGGTGTGGTGAACATCATCACGTCGCACCCGCAGGACGGGCTGCGGGGCGGTCTCAACGTGCGCGGTGGCTCGTTTGCGACTAGCGATCTCAGCGCTGACGTGCAGTATGGGGCGGCCCGCGGCGGCGCCCGGCTCCTCGTCAACCGCTATGCATCCGACGGCTACGACCTCACTCCCGACGACGGTACCGCCGCCACCTTCGGCCCCACGGTTCCGACGTTCACCGACTGGACCAGCGACTTCCGGGGCCACTACGACCTGACGGACCGCCTCGAACTCCGCCTGGGTGCCCGCGCAGCCTACCAAGACCAGGCCGGTGCCTTCGCGCAGACGGCCACCGACGGGAGTCTCGTCACGTTCGACGACACGGCGAACCGGCTGGACTGGAGCGTCCACCCCGAGGCGCGCCTTCGCCTCTCCGACCGCATCCGGCTCACGAGCACGCTCTACGCGGCGGGCTACCAGACAGAGACGCGGTTCCGCCGCCAGGACGACGGCAGCGTCTTCTACAGCGACGACTTCGACCAACGGCTCACGCGTGGCGAGGTGATCGCGGACGCGCTCTGGAATGGGGCGCACCAAAGCATCGTCGGGGCGGGCTACACCGACGAGCGGCTTGTGGGCGACCGCTACAACTTCGAGGGCGAGCAACCTGTGGCGCAGCAGGCGTTTGCGTTTGCCCAACACGAATGGCGTCCGAGCCGACTGGTGGAGGTCAATGCCAGCGCGCGCCTCGACGCGCACTCCGACTACGCGACGCAGCTGTCGCCCAAGGTCGCCGTGCTCGTAAGGCCCAGCGAAACCATCCGGCTGCGGGCGAGCGTCGGCAGTGGCTTCAAGGCCCCGGCGTTCCGGCAGCTCTATCTCGCGTTTACGAATGCTGCGGCGGGCTACTCCGTCTTCGGCTCTACCCGGCTAGCCGATGGCCTCGCGCAGCTCGAAGCCGATGGGTTGATCGCCCAACAGTTTCTCGACCCGACCGGCCTCGACCCGATCGGCTCGGAGACCTCGGTGGCCTACAACCTGGGCGCGACGGTCTCGCCGACGCCGTGGCTCTCGACCTCGTTGAACCTGTTCTACAACGACGTCAAGGACCTCATCGAGACGCAGCCTGTCGCGGTGAAGACCAACGGGCAGCAGGTGTTTGGCTACTTCAACCTCGACCGCATCTACACGCGCGGCGTCGAGGCTGAGGCGACGGTGCTGCCCCTCGACGCGCTGAGCCTCGCAGACAGCGACCACCGCGTGGAGGTCGCCGTCGGCTACCAGTTCCTTCAGGCCCGTGATCGCGACGTCATCGATGCGCTGGAGAGCGGCACCGTCTTCGGGCGCGACCTCAACAACCGCGACGTACAGCTGGGCGTGGGCGACTACGCCGGGCTCTTCGGGCGCTCCCCGCACTCGGCGACGCTGCGCGCGACGTACGAACACGCTGACCTCGGCCTGACGACCTCGCTCCGGGCCCGCTATCGCAGCGAGTACGGCTTCGCCGACTTCGACGGCAACCAGATTGCCAACCGCCCCGACGAGTTCGTGAGTGGCTACGGCATCGTGGACGCGACCGTGACCAAGACGGTCCCGGCCCCCGGCGACACGCAGGCCGCGCTCCAACTCGGCATCGACAACGCCTTCGACGTGACGCGCGGCGCGCTCGTCCCATCGCTTCCCGGACGGCGGTTCTACGCCACCCTCCGGCTCTCCCTGTAACACGCAATCACACACCAGCACATCACCACCATGCTGTACCGTTTTCGCTTCCTCGCGCTCTCTGCTGCGCTGCTGGCCTTCGTCGGCTGCGACTCCAGCGACAACGAACCCGATCCTGTGCCGCTGAACGCGCAGGTCGCCACCGACGTGGAGGCCGATCCGACGACTGGCCGCGACCCTAACTCAGGCCGTCCGATCTCAAACGACCTCTTCACGCTCTTCGACCTGGATGCAGGGCAGATCGTACTCTCGTCGTCACAGACCGATGCGGCCGTCCGTGCTGCGGACTCGGCCTCGACGGTCTGGGACATCGGCTTTAAGGGCACCACGCTCATCTTCAACGGCGGTGCGAGCGGTCCGGGCCAGGGCTCGGCGCAGCTCCTCACGCAGACCTTCGACGCGGTGACCGAGGCGCCCGCTGCAGGCTATGCCACGGACGGGAGCAACACCTGTCCTGCTGTCGAGACGCCCGGCGGTACGTTCCCCGGCGCGCCCAACGCGATCTGCACCGGCTCCGACAACGGCTGGTACAACTACAACGCGCAGCAAAACCTCATCGCGCCGCTTGCTGGTCGTACGATTGTCCTGACCACAGGCGATGGCAACTACGCCAAGGTTCGCATCCTGAGCTACTACCAGGGTAACCCGACCACGCCGGACCCCAACACGGACGCCAGCCGCTACTACGCGTTCGAGTACATCGTGCAGCCGGACGGCTCCCGCGACTTCGAGACGACAGAAGGCTAAATGCTGCGTCTACTGCTTCCCGTTGTCGTCCTCGTACTGCTCGCCGGGTGCGGCTCCGAACCCGGCGAGGCCCCTTCTGGTGAGACGGGCGCCACCGCCGTTCCCGTCGCCACCACATCGGTGACGGGAACGGACGGCGTCTCGGTCGAAGCGGCTGACCTGTCTCGGATTGTCACGCTCGGTGGGCCAGTCACGGAGATCGTCTACGCCCTCGGGCTGGGCGACCAGGTCGTCGGGACCGACGTGTCGAGCGCCTACCCCGCGGAGGTACAGGAGAAGCCGCGCCTGGGCTACTTCCGCCAGGTGTCGACCGAAGGCATTCTCTCGCTAGAGCCGACGCTCGTGCTCGCCCTCGACGGCATGGGGCCGCCCACGGTCGCGGAGCAACTCCGTACGGCGGGGGTGCCGGTGCTGCTGGTCGAGGAGGCCGAGACGCTGGCTGGGGCGGAGGGGCGGCTGCAAACGCTCGGTGCGGTACTCGGGCGCTCCGATGAGGCCGCCGCGGTCTGGGAGGCCATGCAGGCCGACCTCGCTGAGGCCGAGGCCCTTCGTCCAGCGACACCGCCGCGGGCCCTCTTCGTCTACGCGCGGGGGGCGAGCCTCGTCAACGTGTCCGGCTCGGGCACCGCTGCCGAACTGGTGATGCAACTCGCCGGTGCCGAAAACGCCGTGACAGGCTTCGAGGACTTCCAGGCGCTCACGGCCGAGGCGGCATTCGAAGCGGCCCCGGACGTGATTGTCGTCCCGCGACGTGGGATGGAGAGCGTCGGCGGTGCGGATGGGCTGCTGGCGCTCCCAGGTCTTGCGCAGACGCCCGCCGGGCAGCAGGGCCGCGTGATCGCCGTGGACGATGCCCTGCTGATCGGCCTCGGGCCGCGCATGGGCGAAGGCGTCCGCCAACTCGCGGAAGCCTTCAGCGCCCTCGATCTCGAAGTGCAATCCGCGACCGACGCATGAACCGCGCACCGCTCTCGGTCCTGCTTGATGCGCTAGCGTCGCCGCCGGGATCGGTGTCGTCAGGCGAGTCGGGAGGCGACGGCCTTGCATCTGCGCCAGATGCTGTGGTCATCGGGGTGAATGCGCCGGTCGCGTCGCCGCCGCAGCGGAAAAGACGGACGGGCCTGCTTCGCCGGCACGCGCTCGTGGTCCTGAGTGTCGCCCTTGGCATCGCCATCGTGCTGGCGCTTGGCATTGGCGCGGTGTCGATCTCGCCGGGGGCCGTCGTTACCATCCTCGCCTCGAAGGTGGGCGTGGCGCTGCCTTGGGACGCCACCGCGCAGCAAGAACTGGTGCTGGCGGGCATCCGCCTGCCGCGTGTGCTGCTCGGCGTACTCGTCGGGGCCGCGTTGGCCGTAAGCGGGGCGCTCCTACAGGGGCTCTTCCGTAACCCGCTTGCCGACCCGAGTCTGATCGGCGTGTCGGCAGGGGCGGCGCTCGGCGCAAGCTCCGTGATCGTACTCGGCGGGACGGCGCTCGGCGGGCTCGTCGCCCTGGCAGGCACGTTCGGGGTGGCGCTCGGCGCGTTCGCCGGAGGCCTGGCCGTGACGTTACTCGTCTACCGGGTCGCGACGCGAGGCCGCCGTACCGACGTGGCGACCATGCTGCTGGCAGGCATCGCGCTCAACGCGCTGTGTGGAGCCGGGACCGGGGCGCTGATCCTGTTCAGCGATGAAGCCCAACTCCGCAGCCTCACCTTTTGGACACTCGGTAGTCTCGGCGGGGCCACCTGGACGACGCTGGCGGTCGTCACGCCCTTTGTCGTGGGGCTGCTCGCCGTGGCCCCATATCTCGCCCGGGCGCTCAACGCGCTCCTCCTCGGCGAGTCGGAAGCGCGGCACCTGGGCGTCCGCGTGGATCTCGTCAAACGAGCCACCATCGCCCTGGCCGCGCTGGCCGTGGGAGCGGTGACCGCGGTGAGCGGGATGATCGGCTTTGTCGGGCTCGTGGTGCCGCACCTCGTCCGGCTCACGCTCGGGCCCGATCACCGGGTGCTTCTCCCGGCCTCGGCGCTTCTCGGCGCAACGCTCCTCGTGGCGACCGACGCTGTCGCGCGCGTGGCCATCCAGCCAGCCGAGGTGCCCATCGGCATCCTCACCGCGCTCGGCGGCGCACCGTTCTTCCTTGCGCTGCTCCTCCACCGCCGCCGCGACTACGCGCTCTAAGCCCCTCGTCCAGAACTGCATGGCGACCACCCACACCCTCTACCACACGCCCCACGGCCACGTCGTGCGTTGCAGTTGCTGCGACCACCTCGAAGTGGTGTTCAGGCAGACACATCTCCGACTCAAACCAACGGGGCTGGCCGCGCTCGTTCGGGAGGCTGCGACGGTCTCCACGGATCACTGGGAAGTGGGCAGCTTTGGCGTAGTGCGGGTGACGCCCGAAGACGCGCTCCCCGAAGTGCGTCTGCTGATGGAGCGCGCCGACCTGCGCGAGTGGCAAGACCTCCTCGCGGGGACGACCGCGATGCTCGATCTCGATGGGTTGCTTGCCGACGTGCTTGGCACCGACCCCGACGAAGCCGCCGCGTGACGATGCTCCACCTCGATGCCCTCACGTACGCCGTTGGCCCGCGTCGCCTCGTTGACGCAGTGTCACTCGACCTCGCGCCGGGCGAGTTCGTGGCCGTGGTGGGTGCCAACGGGGCCGGGAAGACCACGCTGCTTCGCCTAGCGAGCGGCGATCTAACGCCAGCTGAAGGCGAGGTGCGTCTCGACGGGCGGACGCTGAAGCACTACGCCCCCGACATCTTGGCCCGGCAGCGCGCCGTCGTGCCGCAGCAGACCGCCTTGGCGTTCGGCTTCACGGCGCGCGAAGTCGTCTTGCTTGGCCGGACGCCGCACGACACCCGCGCGACCAACGACGGCGAGATCGCCGACCAAGCGCTTCGGCTTGCGGGCGTGTCACACCTCGCGGAGCAGGCCTACCCGACGCTCTCCGGCGGTGAGCAGCAGCGCGTCCACTTTGCACGAGCGCTCGCCCAGATTTGGGAGGTCCGGCCCCATGGCGCGCGCTACCTGCTCCTCGACGAGCCGACAGCGAGCCTCGACCCCGCGCACCAGCATGCGGTGCTGGGCGTCTCCAAGCGCTGCGCTGAGGCAGGCGTGGGCGTCCTCGCCGTGCTGCACGACCTCAACCTCGCCGCCTACTACGCCGACCGCATCGCCGTCCTGAAGCAGGGCTGCCTCGTGGCGCTGGGGCCACCTTCAGCGGTGCTCACAACTGAAGTGATCCGCGACGCCTTCGGCCTCGACGCGCTCGTGCAGACGCACCCCACGGCGGGCTGCCCGCTCGTGATCGCGGATCCGACAGCGCATTTCAGCACGCCTTCCTTTCACTCACTATCCACCCCGACATATGCCTGACGTGTCCCTTGCTCCGACGGCCGGCGCCGTCACGGTGCCCGCCCACGCCGACCTCGCAGCCCGGTGGGCAGCCCTGCGTGCCGATAACCCCAGTATTCGCATCCGCAACGCTGCGGCCGACCTCGGCGTCAGCGAGGCCGACCTCCTCGCCACCAACCTCGGCCAGGACGACCTCAACGCCGTGCACACCATCCGCCTCGATGGGGGGTGGGGTGCGCTGCTCCAGGAGATCGAGTCAATGGGGACGGTGATGGCGCTCACCCGCAACGACGCCTGCGTGCACGAGAAGCACGGCGTCTACCGCAACGTCAAAATGATCGAGGCCCACGCGATCGGCCTCGTGCTCGACGAGGACATCGACCTCCGGCTCTTCCTCGGGCGCTGGCGCTACGGATTCGCCGTCGCGACGCCGTTCGACGGCGCGAAGGACGGCCTCCGCCGCAGCCTCCAGTTCTTCGACGCTCACGGCATGGCCGTCCACAAAGTGTTTCTCACACGCAAGAGCGACGTCGAGGCCTACGAGCGGATCGTCGGGAAGTACCGCCACCGCGACCAGCATGACGCCATCGAGGTTGAGGCGCCGCTCGTATCCGAAGCCGAGACGCCGGACGCTGAGATCGACCGCGCGGCCTTCCTCCAAGGCTGGGCCGAACTCAAGGACACGCACGACTTCTTCCCGCTGCTCAACGACCACGGCGTGAGCCGGACGCAGGCGCTCCGCTTCGCCGAGGGCACCTTCGCCGAGCGCGTCGAACTCGACAGCCCGCGCCGCGCGCTGCAACACGCTGCCGCGACCGAGACGCCGATCATGGTCTTCGTCGGCAACCGGGGCTGCATCCAGATCCACACCGGCCCGGTCAAGAAGCTCAAGGAGTACGGCGCGTGGTACAACGTGCTCGACCCCGGCTTTAACCTGCATCTGCGCGAAGACGCCATCGCTGAGGCCTGGGTCGTCCGCAAGCCTACTGCGGACGGTGTGGTGACGGCGCTCGAACTGTTCGATGCAGAGGGCGAGGTGATCACACAGATGTTCGGCAAGCGCAAGCCAGGGTTACCGGAATTGGAAGACTGGCGCGGGATCCTCGCTGCACTACCCCGTACCTAGAGGCTGGTCGAGTTAGGTAAGGCGTAGCCCTAGGTCGTTCATAGACCTCCATTATTTGTGAGTTCGTCTCGGCTGTGGGCCGATGCCTTGTGTCCTTTTTCTGGGGAGGTTTCCACTCTTCACGGAATCACCCAAACGTCCGTTGATCGCTTCTTTAGATTTGATCTAAACTCGAATCCCACCTTGTTCACCACTCTCATTCTGATGCGTACGCTCTACCTCGCGACTGCGGCCCTTGTGGCCATGCCGCTCCTCCTCGTCGCCTGTGACTCCAGCGACGATCCAGATCCTGTCGTTGACCCCATCGACACAGCGGCGGTCTTCGCAACCTATGCTGACATCGTCTTCGCCTCCTACGAGGACTCCTACGACGCCGCCATTGCGCTCGACCAGGCCATCGACGCTTTCATTGCCAACCCAACCCAGGCCAACTTCGATGTGGCCAAGCAGGCATGGCTCGACTCCAACGAGCCCTACGGCCAGACCGAAGCCTACCGCTTCTCCAACGGCCCCATCGACGACGAGGACGGCCCCGAAGGCCTGCTCAACGCCTGGCCGCTCGACGAAGGCTACATCGATTACGTGGCCGATCCGAGCAACCCAGGTCAGTTCATCCGCATGGGTATCGTCAACGACGCGACGACCTACCCGACCATCGACGCCCAACTGCTCGTAGACCTCAACGAGGCGGGTGGCGAGAAGAACATCTCCACCGGCTACCACGCTGTTGAGTTTCTCCTCTTCGGTCAGGACTTCAACGATGCAACCACGGGCGATACGGGTGGCCAGCGTCCGGTGACAGACTACACGACCGACGCTGACGCCGAGCGCCGCAAACAGTACCTCGGCCTTGTGTCGGATCAGCTCCTCGCGAACCTCCAGGAGATGCTCGACGCATGGGACCCGAACGGCTCGAGCAACTACCGCGCGACCTTCCTAGCGCTCGACACGAACGAGGCGCTTGCGAACGTCTTCACCGGCATCGGTACGCTCGCCAAGTCGGAGCTCGCTGTGGAGCGCATGTTCGTCGCGGTGGACAACCAGGACCAGGAAGACGAGCACTCGTGCTTCTCGGACAATACCGACCGCGACATCGTCACGAACCAGCAGGGTGTCGCGAACGTCTACCGCGGGACCTACACGCGCACGGATGGCTCGGTGGTGAGCGGCCCGTCGCTTGCCGACCTCGTGGCCGAAGCGGATCCCACTGTGGCTGCGACCGTTGACGCGAGCGTGGCCGCTGCGCTTGCTGCCGTTGATCTGATCCCGGATCCGTTTGACCAGGCGCTTATCAACAACCAGCAGGTCATCCTCGACGCCGTCCAGGCGCTGCAGACGCAGGGCGACAACTTCGTCGCCGCCGCCGCGGCCCTCGGCGTCTCGATCAACAACGAACTGCCCGACTAATCCTACACTGGTTTCATGCGTGCCCCTACTCGGCACAGCACGTCTGCCCGCCCTCGTCGCCGTGAAGGTGGCGAGGGTGTGGCACTTTATCTCGGTATGAAAACGCTCTTGCTTCGTCTCTTTGCCTGTGCGTTGATCCCGGTGCTGAGCTGGGGGTTCATCGCGTGCGACGGAGCGGGGGAGGACCTCAATGCTCTCGTCGCCGAGCCGGGGGAGGAACTGTCCGGGGGAGCGAGGGGGACCATCTTCAACTCAGGGGCGAACGCCTTCGGCCTACCTTCGCCGGGCCTCGACAACCAGGAGGAACTGTTCTTCGGCGTCGGCAACTCGTTCTTCAACCAGAGCTGGGTGTCGGCTCCGGCGTCCACGACGGCGCGTGACGGGCTGGGGCCGTTTTTCAACGCACGCGCGTGCTCCAGCTGCCACTTCAAGGACGGGCGCGGCCGTCCGCCTGCGTTCCCGGGCGAGCGCCCGACGGGCTGGCTAGTCCGCACGAGCGTAGGCAGCCTCGACGCGCAAGGCAACCCCGTAGGCGACGAGCGCTACGGCACGCAGATCCAGGACGCCGCAAATAATGGTTTCCCTGCTGAGGCTGCGCTTGCGGTGACCTACGAGGAGATCCCTGGCCAGTTCGCCGACGGAACGCCGTACTCGCTGCGTCGTCCGACGATCACGGTCAGCGACGAGGCCTACGGGCCGCTCGGCACCCTCCCGCTCTCGGGGCGCACGGCGAACCACCTTTCGGGGATGGGCCTCCTCGAAGCCATCCCCGAGGCGACCATTCTCGCCCTCGCCGACCCGGACGACATGGATGGCGACGGCATTTCGGGGCGCGCCAACATGGTCTGGAACGTCCGCGAGCAGCGCCGCACGCTGGGTCGCTTCGGCTGGAAGGCCGAGCAGCCCACGGTCGAGCAGCAGGTGGCGAGCGCCTTCCACGGCGACATGGGGCTGACTTCGGCACTCTTCCCTGAGGAAAACTGCGCGCCCGCCTCGCCGGGCTGCACCGACGCGCCCACGGGCGGCTCGCCTGAAGTGGAGGAGAAGGGCCTGAGTCGCGTCACGCTCTACTCGGGCAGCCTCGCCGTCCCGGCCCGCCGCGACTGGCAGGAGCCCGCCGTGCTCCGCGGCAAAGCGCTCTTCGCACAACTCGGCTGCGCCAACTGCCACGTGCCCAAGTTCGAGACGGGCACGAGCACCATCGCGGCCTCGCACGAAAACCAGGTCATTCGGCCCTACACCGACCTGCTCCTCCACGACATGGGCGACGGCCTCGCCGACGGCCTGGAAACGTTCGATGCCTCGGGCCGAGAGTGGCGCACGCCACCGCTCTGGGGCCTGGGCCTGATCCAGACGGTCAATGGCCACATGGAACTGCTGCACGACGGCCGCGCACGCGGCGTCGTCGAAGCCATCCTCTGGCACGGCGGCGAGGCGGAGGCCTCCCGCGAGCAGTTCCGCCAGCTTTCCCAGGCAGAGCGCGACGACCTCGTCCGCTTCCTGCACTCGCTCTGAGTACCCACCATCGCTCTACGTTTTCCTCCCCATGCGCTGGACGTTCCTCCTCGTTCTCCTGCTCAGCTTTGGTCTCTCTGTAAGCCTCGTCGCCTGTGACGGCGACACCCAGGCCGCCATCGACGACCGGGCGGCCGTCCGCACGGCGATGCTCGCCGACCTCGCCAACAACGTCATCGGGCCGGCCCACACCCAGTTCGCCGCCGAAGCTGCGGTGCTTCAAACGGCCGTCGATGCCTTCGTCGCCGACCCCAACGCCACCACGCTCGCCGCCGCACAGAGCGCGTGGGTCGAGGCGGCCACGCAGTGGGAGCGGCTCTCGGCGCTGAACCTGCCGAGCATTCAGTTCGGCCTCTACCACAACCGCATCAGCATCTGGCCCACCGACGTTTTCGAGGTCGAGCAACTGCTTACCACCGGCGACGCCATCGACGTGGCCCTCGTGAACCGCCAGGGCTCGAACAAGCGCGGGCTGCCGGTGCTGGAATACCTCCTCTTCGCCGACGGCATGGAGGCGCAGGGCCGCGCCAGCGACGACGCCATCCTCGCGGTCATGCAGAGCGCGAACCGCCAGGCCTACGCCTCGGCCGTCGCTGCCGACGTGGTGGCGAAGGCCAACGACCTCGCCGACGTCTGGAGCCGCGACGGCGGCGACGAACTCGGGATGTTCGAGGCCGCTGACTCCGAGGGCCGCAACCTCCAAAGCTCCGTCTCGCGCATCGTCAACGAGATGGCGATGGTGACGGAGGACCTTCGCTACGTGCTGCTCGGCCGTCCGTTCGGCATCGCGCGCAACCCCGAGGAGCCGGGCGGCGCTCCGGACGCGATGCGCGTGCAGACGCCCTACGCCCAGGTCTCGAAGCAACTCTTCGAGGCCAACCTCGACGGACTCCGCGCGCTCGTCACCGCCAACGGCAGCACCGGTCTCGACGACTACCTCGACACGCTCGACGCCACGTTCGGCGGCGAGCCTTTGGGTACCGCCCTCCTCGCCGAGATCGATGCAACGGAGGCGGCGGTGGACGCGCTCGGCCCCACGATCTTCGACGCCGTCAGCACCAACCCAACGGGTGGTCAGGCGGCCCACGATGCTGCAGGCGACCTCCTCCGCATCGTCAAGGTGGACCTGGCCAACCAACTCGGCGTCAGCATCACCTTCAGCGACAACGACGGCGATTCAGGGTGATGGGAAGGCAGAAGGATGAACGCAGAAGGTAGAAACGGTGCTCGGCTGGCATGAGCATGCCTGGATCCGGGACTGAACTCCAGACCGCCCTGCGCCCGACCGGCGACGGGGCGGTTTCGGCTGTGGCCTCCGTTCCAAGCCCTCTCACCGCCAACGCCCTGCGCGAGCGGCTGATGGCACCGTCCGACCCCCTCGTCCTCGGCCTCTTCCGCATCGCCTTCGGCGTCGTGATGGCGCTGAGCGCGTTGCGGTTCATTCTGCTCGACTGGGGCGCGGCGCTTTACGTGGAGCCGGTGACACGCTTCGCCTACCCGGGCTTCGGCTGGGTGCCGAGGCCGTCGGCGGTCGTGCTCGACGCGGTCCTGTGGACGCAGGTGGCGGCGGCGCTCGGCTTCGCCGTCGGGCGCGGCGCGAAGGTGTGGCTCGCGCTCTTCGTGGTGAGCTTCACCTACGTCGAACTGCTCGACGCGACGACCTACCTGAACCACTACTACTTCGTCTCGGCGCTGGGGCTGCTGATGCTGTTCCTCCCGATGAACGCGGCGCTCGTGCCGGGACGTGCGAGTTGGCGCGTGCCTGCGTGGACGTTCGGCGCGCTGCGGGTGCACGTCGGGCTGGTCTATTTCTTTGCGGGCGTGGCGAAGCTGCACCCCGACTGGCTGATCGACGCGCAGCCGCTGCGGATCTGGCTGGCGGCGCGCGGCGGGATGCCCGTCATTGGTCCGGTCTTGGATCTGGCCTGGATGCCCTGGGCGATGTCGTGGGCAGGGGCGGTGTTCGACCTCTCCGTGGCGTTTTTCCTCTGGAACCGCCGCACGCGGCCGTGGGCGTATGCCGTCGCGTTCGCCTTCCACGCGGCGACGTACGTGCTCTTCAACATCGGCGTCTTCCCGTTCGTGATGATGGTCGCCGCGCTCGTGTTCTTCGAGGCGGACCAGTGGCGGTGGGTGTTAGGCCGGCTACGCTCCCCCCGCTTGACACACCTGAACGGTGGTCAAGCTGTCCCCCTCACGAATGAGGGGGACAGTTCGAAGAGCGTAGCGCCGACAGGCGCGGAGGCGATGAGAACGGGGGGAGCGTTTGCTCTCGCCGCGGTCCTCCTCGCGCTCCAACTCGTAGTCCCGCTGCGGCACTGGCTCTACCCGGGCGACCGCCTCTGGACGGAGGAGGGCTATCGCTTTGCCTGGCACGTCATGGTTGCCTCGAAGACCGGCCACGCCACCTTCCTCGTCCGCGACCCCGCGACCGACCGCCGGTGGACGATCCTCCCGAGCGACGACCTCACTGCGTTCCAAGAGAAGGAGATGGCCGTCCAGCCCGATTTCATCTGGCAGTACGCCCAGCACGTCGAGCGCCGCTTCCAGGCCGTCGGTTACGACGACGTCGAGGTGCGCGCCGAGGTCTACGTGAACCTCAACGGCCAGGACAGCCGCCTTCTCGTCGACCCGGACGTGGACCTCACCGCAGTCGGGCGGTATGTCGTCACGCCCAAGCCGTGGATCTATCGCGGAGACCCGTGAGCGTCGGATCCACCGGCGCTGGCGTCGGGTCGTAGCGCCGCTCGTCTTGTGGCGCTACTCGTCTTATTGCCATTCCCCACCACCATGCTTCGCCTCTTCGTTCTCCTCGCCGCGCTGTGTAGCCTCGGCGTCACCTCTGAGATGGTTCGCGCTCAGTCCGTCGAGGGCGTCGTGACTGACGCAGCGACAGGGTCGCCGCTGCCGGGCGCTACGGTTGCGCTGGACGGGACGAGCCAGGGGACCGCGGCAGACCCCGACGGGCGTTACCAGCTGGAGGTCCGCGTGGGCACCGTGACGCTCGTGTTCTCGGCGACGGGCTACGCCGCAACGGAACGGTCTGTCGAGGTCGACGACGGTGCAATGGTGCGACTCGATGTGGCGCTGGAGCCGTCGGTGGAAGCCCTCGGCGAGGTGACCGTCGAGGCGGCCGGGAGCCTTGCCGGAGGCGTGCGCGGCGTGCTGGACGTGCCGGGCTCGGTCACGGTGCTTGGCCCCGAAGCGCTGCGGCGCTACGGCGACACCGACGTGCACCGCCTCCTCGCCGACGTGCCCGGCGTGACCGTGCAGGAAGAAGACGGCTACGGCTTGCGGCCCAACATCGGCATCCGGGGGACCGTCGCGGATCGCTCGCGCGGGGTGACGCTCATGGAGGACGGCGTGCTGATCGCACCCGCACCCTACGCCTCGCCCGCGGCCTACTACTTCCCCGCGACAGGCCGCCTCGACGGCATCGAGGTGCGCAAGGGCTCGGCGCAGGTCGCCTATGGCCCGTACACAACGGGCGGGGCCATCAACCTCGTCTCGGCATCGATTCCGGCGACACGCGCGCTGCGGCTCGACGTGCGCGGCGGTACCGATGCGGCGCGGACGCTCCACGCGCGCGCGGGGGCGGGGGACTTCCAACTCGGGCCGTTCCGGCTAGGCGTGCTCGGCGAGGTCTTCGCCGACGGCGTGGACGGCTTCAAGCGCATCGAGGACTTCTCGGGGGCGTCGCCGGTGGGCGTGTCCGACGAGACGGGCTACGACCTGTGGAGCCTCCACGGCAAGGCGCGGCTGAGCATCGCGCCCGCGCCCGACGTGTTCCACGCGCTCGAACTCAAAGGGACCTACGACAACCAACTCTCCAACACGACCTACCTCGGCCTCACGCCCGACGACTTCGACGCAGCCCCGTTCGCCCGCTACGCGTCGACGGGCCGGGATCAGTTCGACAGCGACCACGCGCTGGGCTACCTCCGCTACGTCGGCCTCTTCGGCGAGCGCCTCGACGTGAAAGCCACGCTCTACACGACCCGCTTCTCGCGTGTCTGGACGCGCCTCGACCGCGTCTCCGACGGGCAACGCGACGACCTCGACACCGACCAGGACAACGTCAACGACACCGACGAACTGATCCCCGTCAACGCGATTCTCGCCGACCCGGTTGTCTTCGCCGACGAACTCGCCATCGCCCGCGGCACGGCGACAGGTGCCCTCTCGAACGGCCTCCTCGTCGTCAACGACAACGCGCGCGACTTTTGGACGGTCGGCCTCGACGTGGTCCTCGGTGTGCGTCCGGGACGCGTCGCTGGCTTCGACGTGGACGCGACGCTCGGGCTGCGGCTCCACCGCGACAACGGCGACCGGCTGCAGACCGCCAACGGCTTCCGCTACGAAGGGGCGGAGAACGCCTCGCTCGTCCTCACGGCGCCGGGCGTGCCGGGCGACGCGGGCAACCGAATCGATCAGGCACGGGCGTTGGCCGCTTTCGCGGAGGTCGCGCTCGAACGCGGGCCGCTCACGCTCACGCCCGGGCTGCGGCTCGAAGCCGTCGGGTTGGAGCGCGAGGACTTCGGCGCGGCCGACCCCGACCGACAGGGCACACCCGCGACGCGCTCCAACACCGTCACTGCGCTCATCCCGGGCCTCGGCGTGCAGGTCAAGGCGCTCCGGGGGGTCACCGTCTTCGGCGGCGTCCACCGTGGCTTCGCGCCGCCGTCGAGCGCGCCGGGCGTCGAGGCGGAGGAGAGCATCGTCACCGAACTCGGGACGCGCATCCAGCGCGGCGCGGCGCTCTCGGCGCAGGTGGTGGGTTTCGGGACGTGGTATGACAACCTCCTCGGCAGCGACACGGCCTCCTCGGGCGGGAGCGGCACGGGCGACCTCTTCAACGGCGGCGCGGCGCGCGTGGTCGGCGCGGAGGCATCGGTCGACCTCGACCCGCTGGCCTTCGACCAAACTGGCACGCTGCGGCTGCCGCTACGCCTTGCCTACACCTTCACCGACGCGCGCTTCCAGTCCGACTTCCGCAGCAGCTTCCTGCCGTGGGGCGTCGTGCGCGAGGGCGACCGCCTGCCGTACGTCGTCCCGCACGTGGTCACCCTCGGCGCGGGCATCGCCACGGAGGCGGCCCGCCTCGACGTGCGCGCCAACTGGCACGCCGTGACGCGCGACCGGGCCGGGCAGGGGACGATCCCCGAGGAAGAGCGGGTGGACGCGCGGCTCGTGGTCGACCTCACCGGGGAGGCGGCGCTGCCCTTCACCCCCGGTGGTGCGCGCCTGTCGGCCCACGCGACGGTGCGCAACCTCACCGACGCGCTCTACGTCGCCTCGCGGCGTCCGGCGGGCCTTCGCCCAGGCCTACCGCGCACGTTCCTCCTCGGCCTCCGCGCCGTGCTGTAGCTGAAGCGTGAGAACGACATATTCTTAGAACCACTCTACACGTTAGGAGCGTACTAGGTGTCCGGCTGACATAGCGTGATTAACCGAACGAAAGTAGTCTCTCATGGAAAAAGTGGCTCGAAGAAATAAGAGGCCTACCGTGGTGGGAGTATTGATATTTGTGTTGGTAGCAGCCTTGGTTCTGCTATTTGCTGTTGTAGTGGTTGCTCTGCTGAATCGATTGGAGTCGGATCTTGCGGTTCCTATTATCGCAGCTTCGGCGACAATATTGGTGTCAGTTATAACTATAGTTTTGTCAAAATACTACGAGCAAAGAGTAAAGATTGAACAAGAAATTAGAGATGAGAAAATTCCTATATACGAAGATCTTATAGGTGTTTTCTTTAATTACCTATTTGCAGAGAAGACTGGAGATAGAAAGCCAACAGATCAGGAGGTGATAAAGTCTTTAGCAAGTGTGACGCCAAAGTTGGTGGTGTGGGCTTCGGAAGATGTGATAAACTCATGGAATAAGATGCGTAGCCAAGACTGGTCCAGTGCTGACTCTCATCAAGCTCTTGTTTTATGGGATGAGCTGTTGCTAGCTATTCGGAAGGATCTGGGAAACGGAGTAGATAAGCTAGAGAAGTATGGTCTGCTCAAACTGTTTGTAAATGATCTGTAGTAGCCCTAAGGGGACTATTAAGCACGGAATCCGGCGGCGGAACGGCGCGTTTCTGACCTCGTTCTGAGGAGCAGCAACCTTCGATCCACGACCTTCGACATGGACCTCGTCAACCGCGTCGCGCAGAGCGACATTGCCGTCTATGACCTCGCCGCGTTGTGGGACGGCGCGCCCGTGGTCACGTTCGACCTCGCGCCGTACCTCGTGCGCGGGCTCGTCCTCCGCGAGCGCGACTTCCGCCAGGCGATGAAGGACTACGACTGGCCGCAGCACGACGGCCAGCACGTCGCCGTCTTCTGCTCGACCGACGCCATCATCCCGACGTGGGCCTACATGCTGGTCGCCTCCAAGCTCGACGGCCTCGCGCGGTCCGTCGCCTTCGGCAGCGAAGCTGATCTCGTCCGCGACCACTTCGTACGCGCGCTCGAAGCGGAGGACTGGAGCCCCTACGCGGGCAAGCCCGTCGTCATCAAAGGCTGCGGTGGCACCATCGTCCCGACGCACGCCTACCTCGTGGCGACGCAGAAGCTGCAGGGCGTGGCGAAGAAGCTGATGTACGGCGAGCCATGCTCGTCCGTCCCGATCTGGCGCGAGAAGAAAGCGACGCTTGCCACGAACGCGGCCACGCGGGCCGCAGGTGGGGCCAAGCCCGTCGGGTTGCCCGGCGTGAGGCCGGTCGCACTCCCTTCTCCTGAGAAAACCGAGGGCTGAGCGATGCCCGACCGCGAGCGCTACTCTGAGGCCGAGGTGCAGGCCATCCTCAAGCGCGCGGCTGAGCGCCAGCACCGCGCCGACTTGAGCGCCGAGGCGCGGGCATCAGGGCTCTCGAAGAACGAACTGGAGCACGTAGCCGCCGCGGCAGGCATCGACCCCGAGCACGTGCGGGCGGCCGCGCTGGAGGTTGAGCGTGGAACTGCGCCCACCGCCGCCCCGACGCTGCTCGAACGCGCCGCAGGCGCGCCGACGCGTATCCACCTCGAACGGACCACCTCCGGCCACCTCGACGACGCGCTCTGGCAGAAACTCGTCGTGGAACTGCGGCGGACTTTCGACACGCCCGGCATTCCCGACCAACTCGGGGCGATTCGGGAGTGGCGCTCCAACCCCAACGTTCAGGACCAGGCGACCTTCCAGGCGGAGGAGGTCGACGGGGTGGTGCACCTGACGCTGCGCCGGTCATGGGTGACGAAAGCGAGTGGACCGGCCGCAAGCGCGGCGTTCTTCACGGGGTTTAGCCTGTTCCTGCTCTTGATCGGCGTGCTCGGCGACAAAGCCGACAAGATCATGCCGCTCGTTGGGGCCCTCATGGCCGTGAGTGTGCTAGCCGCGGTCGCGACACGGGTGTTCTACCCACGCTGGACGCGCGCGCAGACCGAGCGCTTCACGGGGCTCATGGATCGACTCGACGGCATCGTGGAGGGTCACAGCAAGGACTTCACCGCTTTACCGTCCGAGGACAGGCATTCCTTTAGCCAGGCGAACGCGCCGGTGCTGTCGCTGGACGAGGTCGAGGATAGGTCCGAACGCTCCACGGACGTACCGAGGCGGAGCCGCTCCCAAACGGGCACCTGATGCGTGCTGCGGGTACGTTGCCTACGCTGCACACCACTCACGTGCGTACCATCGCCGCTCTTGCCCACACCAGGCTCCGACCCCCATGCCCCATCGCGAACGCTTCACCGAACAGGACGCCCGGGCCATCCTCAAGCGTGCGGCGGAGCGCCAGCACCGCGCCGACCTGAGCGCTGAGGCGCGCGCCAACGGCCTCTCCCTCGCCGACCTCGAACGTGCAGCGGCAGCGGCGGGCATTGACCCCGAGCACGTGGCGGGGGCCATCCGGGATGCGGAGCGCGTCGAGCCGGAGACTGAGCTCGGCTTCACCGACCGCATGATCGGCAAGCCGACGAGCTTGCGCAGGCAGCGCGTTGTCCCAGGCCGACTGGACGAGGCGCTGTGGCAGAAATTGGTGCTGGAACTGCGCCGTACGTTCGACACCGCGGGCACGCCAAGCACGCTAGGGGCGTTGCACGAGTGGCGCTCGGACTCCCACCACAGCAAGAATTTCGGCGGGTTTCAGGCCGAGGAAGTTGACGGCGAGGTGCACCTCACCCTGCGACGCTCGTGGACGACACCGGCTAGCGGGACGGCGGCGTGGCTCGTCCTCGGAGGCGTCATGGCGCCCTTCTTCTTGCTGCTCGGTACGCAAAACATGCCGCTGAGCGGGGCCATCATTGGCGCGACGGTTTCCGTGCTCGCGAGTGTGCTCGCGTTCGCCCTCACACGAGGCTGGTACCGCAACTTCATCGACAAGGAAGCCAATCGGTCTGACCAACTCATGGAGCGGCTGGACGGCATCGTGACGAAGCACACGCAGGCCCACGAGTTGGAGGCGGCCCGCGCCGCGCTGCAGGAGCAGGCCGGAGCGCGTTCTGCGTCTGTGGAGCATCCCAGGTCCGAGGCTCGTCTTGACCTCGATGAGGTCGATGAGGAGCCTGGCTCGTCCGTATCGGCCGGCGCCTCGCGTAGCCGGCAGCGTACCTGACTCGTCCGCCGCGTGCTTGCGCTGAGACGAGTCGCATGCTACCATCCGACAGCGTTTCTATTCTCCCAACCCTGCCTGCGATGCAAGCCCCCGACTTCGTCCTCGACCGCGACCGCGACAAGCACTGGACGCGCTACCAGAAGGCCAAAAAGCTCGCGTGGAACCCCCAGCACTTCGACCTCGCGCAAGACCAGGCCGACTGGGCGCGGCTCGACGAGACGGAGCGGCACGGCGTACTCGGCGCGGTGGCCTTGTTCCTCGGCGGGGAGGAGGCCGTCGCGGCCGACCTCGCGCCGCTGCTCGTGCGGCTGCGCCGACGCCCGGAGTACGAGACGGCGTGCTACTTCCTTGCCAGCCAGATCTGGGAGGAGGCCAAGCACGCCGAGTTCTTCAGCCGGTGGCTCACCGAGGTGGCGGGCAACCCTGACCTGGCACCTTACACCAGCAACAATGCCACGCGGCTCTTCGACGAGGTGCTGCCCGCCAATCTCGACGCCGTCCTCACCGACGAGAGCGACGAGGCGCTCGTGCGCGCCATCACGACCTACCACGTCGTCATCGAGGGCATGCTCGCCGAGTCGGGTTACCACGGCTTCTACCGCAGCTTCGAGGCGAACGAGATCCTGCCGGGCCTCGTGAAGGGCATCCGGCACATCCAGCGCGACGAGGCGCGGCACATCGCCTTCGGCCTCGACCTGCTCCGTGCCGCGTTCCAGCGGAGCCCCAACACTCGCGCCGTGTTCGAGGAGACCATCGAGGAACACTTCGACACCGCGCTCGGCATCGTCGCCGACTACTTCGCGCCGTTCGGCGAGGCCAACCCGTTCGGCCTCACCGCGATGGAGCAGTTGGAGTTCGCGGCGAGCCAGCTCACGAAGCGGCAGGCGGCGCTGTCGTCGTGACGCGGCCAGCGGGGCACTTTCCGGTCCCGGCGGGTATGGCGGTTGCGGACGGTAGCCTCCGCCCGTAGGTTGGCCTGTCTTCACACCGAACCCGATTCGACGCCTCTGCACCGTTCGCTACGAGCACGTACTTTCGCGGCGCTTTCGCCCCTGACCGCGCTTTGCGGTTCAGCCAGCACGCCGCACTCTCTCCTTGCTCGCCATGCGTTCCTTTATCAGCGTCGTCTTTGCGGCGGTCCTCCTCGTTGGGATCGCCGGGTGCGACACGACACCGGGTACCTCCCCCGTCGATCAGGCCACGCCGCCGCGTGTGAGCGGCCTCACCGTGACGCCGGAGAACGTCCAGTTCGAGGACGTGGCGGGGACGAGCCAGACCGCCACCTTCACGCTCACGGCCTCCGTGAACCTGGAAGGTGCCGCGTCCGAGGTGCGCTTCATCGCGCAGCCCTTCGCCAGCTTCGATCCGGCCGGTGAGACCGTGGCCACACCGGGGGGCGCCGGGCGCGTTGAGGGCACCATCGAGGTGACCCTCCCGCGTGACCAGGCTGGCATCGTCTCGGTGCTCGCCGTGGCGATCGGGCCCGACGGCGGCACGAGCGAGGCCCGCACCACCGTCGTCGTGGAGCGCGAGAACCTCCCACCGTCGGTGGACGAGGTCGTCGGGCCCATGACCTTTACGCCTCCGGGCATCCTACGCTTCGAGGTCATGGCGAGCGACCCCGACGGGCCAAACGACCTCCTCAAGGTGCAAGTCGGCGCCGGCTCGGGCCAACTCTTCAACCTCACCGCCCAGCGCGAAGGCTTCTACACGGTCGGGTTCGACATCCCCGAGGTCGAGCCGGGACCGGAGGTCTTCACCTTCTTCGCCACGGACCGCGCGGGCGACGAGAGCGCCCCCGTCGAGTTCATCGTCACCTTCGAATGAGCATTCTTCGTCCGATGCGCACCAGTCATTCCATGCGCACGCTCTACCCGTTGCTGCTCACGTGCGCGCTGCTGCTCCTGAGCGCGCCCGGTCTGCTCGCCCAGCCCGTTCAGGTGCTCGGCAGCCAGATCGAGGGCCTCGCCCCAGGCAGCCGCAACGGCATCAGCAACCTGATCACGCGAGGCGACTCGCTGCTCTTCGGTCCCGAGGTCACCGTGCGGTCGCCCGACGGGACCGTCACGCTCATCGAGGACACCGCGTTCTTGCCAGCAGGCGCGGCCGACCCGATCGTGTTCTCGCTCGACGCGCGCGGCGACACCGTCTGGGTCGGCATCGGCTTCATCGACGAGAGCGCGGCCGGCGAGCCGCAGACGCTTGGCGGGTTCGCCTTTTCGACGGACGGCGGCACGTCCTGGCGCGCCTTCGACCGCGGCGACTACCTCGACCAGGCCGACGAGGACACCGTGCGCTACGGCGTCTCGGCGATCCCCGCGCTCCCGGTGATCGTTCCGCAGCAGAGCCCGCCCTTCGACATCGCCCTCGCGCCCAACGGCGACGTGTGGGTAGCGGGCTGGGCCAGCGGGCTGCGCCACCTCGAAAACACCCCCGACGGCTACGCGCGGCGGTTCGAGCCGGTCGTCCTCCCGCCCGACACCACGCGGTTCCTCAACCCGTGCGTGCCCTACAATTTCTTCTACGCGCCGATCCAGGGCGAACAGCAGAACGGGTTCGTCGCGTTCAGCGTGCTCGTCGACGAGGCCGGCGACGTCTGGGCCGGGACGGCGGCAGGCGTCAGCCGCTCCTCCGACGCCGACGTGCTCACGTGCACCGACGGTTCGTCGGGGCGCGCCTGGACGCGCTACCCCTTCGACGGCAGTGCCCGCGCCCTCACCGGCGACTTCGTGATCTCAGTCGAGGAGCAGCCCATCGGCGACGCGGCCTTCCCCATCGGATCGCCGGAGAACCCGCGCAATCCGGTGTGGGTGGTGGGCTGGCCCGTGGAGGGCAACGCGATGCGCAACGGGCTCACCAGAGCCACAGTCAACGAGGACGGCACGGTCGCGTTCGAACCGAAACTCACCCTAGGCACAGGCCTCGACACGCGCATCTTCGACGTGGCCTTCAGCGGCGACCCGATGCAGGGCACGGGCGTGATCTACGCCGCCGTGCGCAACGGCCTCCACATCTCGGAGGACGGCGGCGACTCCTGGCGCGTCGTGCGGGGCTTCCCCAGCGCCGCCGACCCGAGCCGTACGATCCCGCTCGGCCCCGAGGTTGCCATCTTTGCCGTGGCGACCACCTCCGACGCCGTGTGGGTCGGCACGGGCGAGGGCCTGCTGCGCAGCACCGACGGCGGTGCAACCTGGACGGCGTTTCGTGCCAACCCCGCCGTCGACACAGACGCCGACGGGGATGCGGTCGAGGCGTATGCCTATCCGAACCCGTTCTCGCCCCTCGCCGACGGCGTCATCCGGATCCGCTACGACCTCAGCGGCCCCGCCGAGGTCACGATCCGTGTCTTCGACTTCGGGATGAACCTCGTCCGTGAACTGACCGACAGCACCGCCGGAGGCCCCACCGAAACGCTCTGGGACGGCACGGCCGACAACGGCACGCGCCTCGCCAACGGCGTCTATTTCTACGTCATCGAGGCGGGCAGCCAGACGTTCGACGGCAAGATCCTGGTTCTGGAATGAGCACCATCACGCACCACGCACCACGCACTATGCTTCGCTCTCTCACAGCGGCGATGGTCGTCCTGCTCCTCGGGGCGGCTCCCGGGTTGCAGGCCCAGGACGCGGGCGCGTTCGCTCGCTACGCCCTCGGCGCCCGGTCGCTCGGCATGGGCGGCGCGCTGACGGCGGACGTGTTCGGCGGAGCAAGTCCCTACCACAACCCTGCCCTCGCTCCGACGATGCCCGGGCAGAATCTCGAACTCTCTGCTGGGATCCTCACGATGGACCGGCAACTGCAGTCGATCCAGTTCGCCTCGCCGCTGCGGCCGCGCGCAGGCATCGCGGCGGGCATCATCCGCGGCGGCGTCTCCGGCATCGATGGGCGCGACGGGTCTGGCAACCCCACCCAGACGCTTTCGACGGAGGAGTTCGCGTTCTTCCTCGCCTTCGGGATCAAGTTCAACGAGCGCATCTCGGGTGGGCTCGGCCTGCGGCTCTACCGGGCTGACTTGTTCGACGATGTGACTCCGGCCAACTCGCTCGGGCTCTCGGTGGGCCTGACAGCGAAGGTCACCGAGGCGCTCGCGCTCGGCGTCGCGGTGGACGACCTGCTCGCCCGCTATGCCTGGGACACCTCGGACGCGTTTTCGGGCGGCACGAGCACCACGGACCGCTTCCCCGTGCGGCTTCGCCTGGGCGGCGCCTACCAACTCATGGCGGGTCGCGGCGTGGTGACCGCTGAGGTCGAGGTGCGGGCCCGCACCGTAGAGGCTCGCTCCACGGAGGTCATCTTCGACGGTGGCACGCCGGTCGAGCGCGCCGCCGACACGTCGCTCTCGCTCTCGACGGCGCAGGTGCGGCTGGGCGGGGAGTATTGGATCGCCGAGCCCTTCGGCGTCCGCGCGGGCTACGACCGCCTCGGCGCAGGCGAGTTCGGTGAGTCGACGCCGAGCCTGGGCTTCGCGCTGCGCCAGCAGATCGGCGAGCTCGACGCGCGCTTCGACTATGCCGCGCAACTCGAACCCTTTGGCAACAGCCTCGCGCACTTCCTCAGCCTGAGCGTCAACCTCTGAGGAGGGCTTACCGCTCATTCGCGGCCGGATCCTGTGGGCGGGAATAGGGGAGAGGCTAGCCGACCGTGTGCGTGGTGAGGGCGCCCGGTGGTTTCTTGCCGCATGACGCTCCCGTTTGATTTTCCTGTCGTCTTCCGGCTAGGCTCGCTCGCGCTCCCCGCGCACCTGCTCTTCGAGGTCGCAGCGTTTTTCCTGGGCTACCGGCTCTACGTCACGCTGCGCGGGCGCCAGCAGGACCCCATCTCTGACGAGCACCGCGTCTGGATTCTGATCGGAGCCGCTGCGGGGGCATTCGTGGGCTCGCGCGTGCTCGGCGCACTCCAGCACCCGGCCGTGTTCGACGACGCACGGTGGTGGCTGCTCGTCTTCCAGAGCAAGACCATCGTCGGCGGCTTGCTCGGTGGGCTCATCGGCGTGGAGGCTACGAAGAAGGGGCTCGGCGTCACGCGCTCGTCGGGCGACCTCTTCACGTATCCGCTCATCCTCGCCATCGCAGTCGGGCGCGTCGGCTGCTTCCTCACAGGTGTCTACGAGCCGACCTATGGCGCGCCGACCTCGCTGCCGTGGGGCCTCGATCTCGGCGACGGCATCCCGCGTCACCCGACAGCGCTCTACGAGATCTTCGTGCTGACTGGGATCGCGCTCGTTCTGGTGCTGCGCGAGCGGCGGCGGCCGTTCGGCGAGGGGCTCCGCTTCCAGGCGTTCATGGTCGCCTACCTCGCGTGGCGGCTTGGCATCGGCTTCATCCAGCCGGGTACCCCGCTCCTCGGCTCGTTCACGGCGATCCAACTTGCGTGCGTCGGTGGACTCGCCTATTACGCTTGGTTGGCGATACGGCGTCGGCGGGCTACTATGTCCCCCGTTTCCCCCTGACTGCTCCCACCCCCATGCCCGTTCGGAACTACACCTACTACGACTACACCCTCAGCCTCTGCCCCGAGTGTCTGCGGCGCGTCGAGGCGAAGGTCGTGTTCGAGAACGGCAACGTGTATTTCCTCAAGCGCTGCCCCGAGCACGGGCGGCAGAAGGTGCTGGTCGCGACCGACGAGGCGTACTACCGCCGCGTGCGCAACTACATGAAGCCGAGCGAGATGCCGCACCGCTTCGGCACGCGCGTCGAGCGCGGCTGCCCCTACGACTGCGGGCTCTGCACCGACCACGAGCAGCACTCGTGCCTCGCGCTCATCGAGGTGACCGACCGCTGCAACCTCACGTGTCCGACGTGCTACGCCTCGTCGTCGCCGACGCACGGGCGGCACCGCACGCTCGACGAGATCGAGGCGATGCTGGATGTGCTCGTGCGCAGCGAGCGCGAGCCCGACGTGGTGCAGCTCTCCGGCGGCGAGCCGACCGTCCACCCCGACTTCTTCGCCATCATGGATGCGGCGAAGGCGCGGCCGATCCAGCACCTGATGCTCAACACCAACGGCATCCGCATCGCGCGTGACGAAGGCTTTGCTGAGCGGCTGGCGACCTACGCGCCGGGCTTCGAGGTCTACCTCCAGTTCGACAGCCTGCGTCCCGACGCGCTCCGGCGGCTGCGCGGGGCCGACCTCACCGACGTCCGCCTACGTGCTCTCGACCGGCTCAACGCGCTCAACCTCTCGACCACGCTCGTCGTCACGCTCGCAAAGGGCGTCAACGACGACGAGATCGGGACGCTGCTGGATTTCGCGCTGAAGCAGCGCTGCGTGCGCGGCGTCACGTTCCAGCCGACGCAGGTCGCAGGCCGCACCGAGGGCTTCGACCCCGCCACCGACCGCCTCACGCTCACCGAGGTGCGCCAAGCCATTTTGGACCAGCACCCGCTCTTCCAGCCGAACGACCTCATCCCGGTCCCCTGCAACCCCGACGCGCTCGCGATGGCCTACGCGCTCAAGATCGACGCGGAGGTGCTACCGCTGACGCGCTTCGTGGACCCCGACGCGCTGCTCGACGAGAGCCGCAACACCATCGTCTACGAGCGCGACCCGATCCTCAAGGATCACCTGCTGCGCCTCTTCAGCACCGGCTGCGGCCCCGAGGCGGCAGCGGGCGACCTCCACAGCCTCCTCTGCTGCCTCCCGCCCGTGCAGGCCCCCGAGCTGTCGTACGACAAACTCTTCCGCATCATCCTGATGCGCTTCATGGACGCCTACGACTTCGACGTGCGCGCCGTCAAGAAGTCGTGCGTGCACATCGTCCACCCCGACGGCCGCATCATCCCGTTCGAGACGATGAACCTCTTCTACCGCGACGCCGCGATGGAAGCGCGCATCCCCGAACTCGCCGCTGCAGGGATCGCATGACTGACCCGCTTCCAGATACGTCACCATCGTCGGGCCCGAGCTTCGGCCGGGTCGTGGGCTACAACCTGCTCGGCTTCGGTGCACTGAGCATGCTGTTCCATGCGAGCCCTGGCTCCACCTCGGACGCCTCGTTCCTGGTCTTCGTCCTCGCGGTATTCCATGCGGGCATTGCTGGACTCGCCGGGCTGGTGCTGCTATTCATCGCAGCGCACAGGCGAACGGGGCTGGCCTTGCTGCTCAGCGGGCTGCTGGTGCTCACCATCGGCACGACGTACTGTCTCAACACGTTCTCACTCGGCCCGATGCACTGACTGAGCCATGGAACCCTACGACGCTGCGGAGAACACGTCCACGCCCGGCATCGGTCGCGTGGTGGGGATCAACCTGCTCGTGCTCGTGGGCCTGAACGTGGCTGCGCTAGCCTACGCATCCCTGGATGAGTACAGCGCTGAAGGCGCATTCGTGATTTTTAACCTCGCGATCGTGGCCGTGCACGTCGCGACCGCGCTGCTAGGCGGGCTGGTGCTCGTGTTTGTTCGGCGTTACCGAGAGGTAGGGCTGGGGCTGCTCCTCAGCGCGCTCGCGGTGCTCGTGATCGGCTCGTCCTTTTGTTTCGGCGGCATATGGGTGCTCAACACGGTGTAGACTATGGACCGGCGCCGTCCTTTGCTCGGCCGCATCGTCGGCCTCAACCTCGCTATCCTGCTCGTGGTGAGCATGGCCGCGTTTACCTATGTCTGGGCGACAGATGCGAACAGTCCAGACCCGTACTACCCTTTCGTGTATGGCATCGTGCTGCTGGGGTATGGCGCGGTGCATAGCGGCCTGCTGCTGATTGGTGGTGTTGCTCTGCTGTTCACTGAGCGCAAGCAACTCGCGGGCGGGCTTCTGCTGAGTGCGCTCGCCATCGTGCTCGTCGGGGCCTCGCTCTGCTTCGGCGGGCTGGCCGCGTTCGACTACGTGCTGTAGGGAGCCCCGTTCTCGGCGCGCGGTCCGCGTATCTTCGACGCACCGCCCCGCCCACCAGCGCCGCCGCCGCCGTGAGCACGACCAAGCGTCGCTCCACCAAGAAGACCGCCTCCAAGAAGGCCGCCCCGTCCGGCGTGCCAAGCCACCGCAAGCAGGAGATCCTCGGGCTCATCCTGATGACGGTTGCTGTGCTCGTCGCGCTCGCGCTCCTGACCTACACGCCGAGCGACGACCTGCTCGCGCGCGACTTCTCCTGGCGCGACGCCTTCGACCCGCGCACGAGCCGCGCGGCCAACGCGCTCGGCCTCGTCGGGGCGGCGCTCGCCTACGCGCTCGTCCCCAACTTCCTCGGCTATCCGACACTCGCGCTCACGGGCGTCGTGTTCGCGTGGGGCTACGTGTTCTTCCGTCAGAAGAAGGCCCTGTTCCTGCCGCTCGTGAGCGTGCTCAGCCTCGTGGCGACGGTCATCGTGGCGTGCCTGATCGGCTGGGTGGACCTCCAGACGGACGCCGACCTCGCCCGCTGGAGCGGCGACATCGGACAGGGTGTCGCCGGGTGGATGCAGCAGGTCGTGGGCCGCGTCGGCTCGATTATCCTGCTCGTCGTGGCGGCGCTCGTGACGGTGCTGCTGCTCGTCGACCGCGACATCCAGCGCACGCTCGACCGCGTCGAGGAGGGCGTTGCGGCGCTGCGCCAGCGCCTCGTGGCGTGGTGGTCGGGCTTCCGCAGCGGACAGCGCACGCGCAAGGCCGAGCGGGCCGCCGTCCGCGAGGAGCGCCGCAAGACCCGCGACGCTGACCGCAAGGCGAAGGAAAAAGAAGCCAAGGCGCAGGAGAAGCGCGCCGCTGAGGCTGCCAAGCAGGCCGCCGCCGCCGAACGCGCGAAGCAGATGACCGGTCCTGTCCGGCCCTCCACGAAGCCTGTGCGCCCCGACCTGCCGCCGCCGTCCGCGCTCGACATGCCACCGGCCCCAACGCCATCGCGTGCTCCAACGCCGCCGTCCAGCGCCGCGTCCCCATCCTCGTCAACGCCTGCTACACAACAGCCCGCTGCGTCCGACGCCGCCGAGCCCGAGATGCACGTCCGCGGCCCGGTCGAAGAGGCCACAGCTGACCTCGACGCGCGGATCGTGACGGTCAGCGCCGCTGACCTGCCCTACGACTTCCCCTCGATCGAACTGCTGGAGGCGCACGACCCGCGCCAGAGCGTAGACATGGCCGAGATCGAGGAGAACAAGCGGGTGCTGCTCGACAAGCTGGAGACGTACCGGATCGAGATTGTCAGCATCGAGGCTGTCGTCGGGCCGACGGTCACGCGGTATGAGCTCACGCCCGCGCCGGGCATCAAGATCAGCAAGATCACCTCGCTGGAGGACGACCTGGCGATGGCGATGGCCGCGCCCGGCATCCGCATCATAGCGCCGATCCCGGGCAAGAGCGCTGTCGGTGTCGAGATCCCGAACCGGCACCGCGAGATGGTGCGTCTCCGCTCGATGCTCGCCACGGCTCGCTTCCGCGACGCCGCAAGCGCGCAGGGTTCGATGGCGCTGCCTGTCGCGCTCGGCAAGACGATTGAGGGCGAGGTGTTCCTGCAGGACCTCGCCAAGATGCCGCACCTCCTCGTGGCCGGCGCGACCGGCTCGGGTAAGTCGGTCGGCATCAACACGCTCATCGTCGGGTTGCTCTACGCCTGCCATCCCGCCGACCTCAAGTTCGTCCTCGTCGACCCGAAGAAAATCGAGCTCAACACCTACGCCGACCTGCTGGATCACTTCATCGCGATGCCAGAGGACGCCGACGAACCGATTATCACCGACTTCCTGAAGGCCGCCTCGGTGTTGCGCAGTTGCGAGCGCGAGATGGAGCAGCGCTACGACCTCCTCGCCGACGCAGGCGTGCGCGGCATCCAGGACTACAACAAGAAGGTCGCCTCCGGGCTGCTGGAAAAGGAGACGGGGCACCGGCACCTGCCGTACATCGTCGTTGTGATCGACGAGCTCGCCGATCTCATGATGACGAGCGGCAAGGAGGTCGAGCCGCCCATCGCGCGGCTGGCGCAGATGGCCCGCGCGGTCGGGATCCACCTCGTCATCGCCACGCAGCGGCCGAGCGTGGACGTGATCACGGGCCTTATCAAGGCCAACTTTCCGAGCCGCGCCGCCTTCCAGGTCGCGAGCCGTATCGACAGCCGGACGATCCTCGACCGCGGCGGTGCGCAGCAGCTCGTCGGCAACGGCGACATGCTCTACATGAACGGCAGCCGCGTGACGCGCATCCAGGGCCCGTTCGTGAGCGTGGACGAGGTTGGCGAGGTCGTAGGCCACATCGCCGAGCAGGAGGGCGCGGGGCCGTATTTCCTCCCGCCGATGGAGGCCGAAGACACGAGCGGCCCCACGCTCCAAGAGCGCGACGGCGCGACCGACCGCGACGATCTCTTCGAGGACGCCGCCCGCGTGATCGTGCGCAGCCAGCAGGGCTCGGTGTCGCTGCTGCAACGGAAGCTCTCCGTCGGCTACACCCGCGCGGCGCGGCTCGTAGACCAGTTAGAGGACGCCGGCATCGTCGGCCCGTTTGAGGGCTCGAAGGCGCGCGCCGTGCTCGTGGCAACGGAGATGGATCTCGACGCCGTGCTGCGCGCGGACCGAGACGCCCCCGGGTCGTAGGGGGCATTCCCCTAGGTTTTTTGTATTTGGCGCTAGGCCCAGGAACCCCTACATTACACCGTTCTCGTTTGTAGCCCGCCGCTCTTGCTTGGAGCGAGGCTTGAACGCACGGCGTTCGTTCTGACCGCCGTACCCCCTCCGTGCTCATGACCTTGCTCCTCTGCGCCACCGCCGCGACCGTCGGTGGTGCCCTCGTCTTCGCGGCCTATCTGGTTTCCCTGCGACGCACCGCGCTCAACGCGTTTCTCCGCCTCGAAGCGGAGTTGGACCGTCGCTACAACCTGGGCCTCAAGCTTCTGCGTGCCACCCAGGCCCACCTCGCCCACGACGACGCGGTGATGACGACCTTCGTGGACGCCCGCGGGCTCGCCACGCAGACGGCCCTCGATGCCTTCCTGCGCCCCGAGTGCCCCGAACTGGTCGTGGATCTCGCGAAGGCCGACGAGGCGTACGGCCGCGCGCTGAGTGCATACGCGGACTACCTCCGCGTCTACCCGATGGCGCAGCAGCCCGAGGTTACCAAGCTGCTCCACACGCTCGCCGCCACGCCGGAGCGCGTGCGCGATGCCGAGGTCGCCTACAACCGCGCCGCCGACGCCTACAACGGGATGCGTCCGTCGGCGCTTCGTCGCCTCACGTTTGAGAACCTCCCGGCGCATCTGCCGCTGTTCTCGTTCCGCCCAGCCCCGCTGCGCGTCATGACGCCGGTCGCCGTACCTGTCGCGGCCTAGGACAGAGCGTCGAGGTGTAGTTTCGTGAGCACGCTCACGACTCCACCTTGCTATGAATTCGTTTCCCATCCTCGGCGTTCTTGGCGGCGGCCAATTGGGGCGTATGACCGCGCTCGCGGCGATCCCGATGGGCGTGCACGTGCGCTTCCTTGTCCCCGCGTCCGCTGCGTCCATCGCGCCGTTCGCCGATGTCACGGTGGGCGACTGGACCGATGCAGAGGTCCTGCGCGCGTTCGCCGAGGGCTGCGATGCGGTGACCGTCGAGAGCGAGTGGGCTCCGGCTGATCTGCTCGCCGCGGCCTGCCCCGACGTGCCCGTCTGGCCTGCACCCGCCACGCTCCAGACGATCCGCCACAAAGGCCGCCAGCGCACAACGCTCGCCGAGGCGGGACTGCCCGGCCCTGCCTTCGCCCGCTGCGCGACACTCGACGACGCACGAGCTGCCCTCGACACGCTTGGCTTGCCCGTTGTGGCAAAACGCTTCGAGGGCTCGTACGACGGCTACGGCAACGCGACCGTCCGCACGCCCGACGACCTCGACCAGGCCTGGGCCGACCTCGCGGCGGGCGATGGCCTGCTGCTCGAAGCGTTCGTGCCCTTCGTGCGCGAACTCGCCGTGCTCGTAGCGCGGCGGCCAGGCGGTGACACCGTCGTCTATCCCGTGGTGGAAACCGAACAGCGCGACCACCGGCTCCATGCCTGTCTCGCACCCGCGCCGATTGCCGGCGACGTGGCCGCAGAAGCACGCCGCGTGGCGCTCCGGGCCGTCGAAGCCGTCAGTGGCGTCGGCATCACAGCCGTCGAACTGTTCGAGACGGAGGACGGGCAGGTGCTCGTCAACGAACTGGCGCCCCGGCCGCACAACAGCGGGCACTACACCATCGAGGGCTGCCACACGTCGCAGTTCGCCAACCACGCGCGGGCCGTGCTCGACCTGCCCCTCGGCGACCCCTCGCTGCGCGCGTCGCACGTGGCACTCGTGAATGTGCTCGGCCACCGCGCAAGCGATTCCGTATCGGCACAGGGCTTAGACGAGGCACTTCGGGTCGAGGGCAGCGGGGTCCACCTCTACGGCAAGGCTGCCGTGCGTCCGAAACGCAAGATGGGCCACGTCACCGTGCTCGGCAGCGAGGCGACCGACGTGCGCGCGCGAGCCGAGCGGGCCGCCGCTGCGCTGCGTCTGTAGGGCCTACGTCAGAAACGCCGCGTCGGTGGCCGCAGCTTCCACGAATTGCTCGATCTCGTCGACCTGCTCCGCCCCGATGCGCTGCCCGATCAGCGCGAGGGCGTAGGTGCCTGCCGCCAGCAGCGCGCACACCGGCACGACAGCGAAGCCCCAGGCTGCCATGTCCAGCGATACCTGCACGCCGCCGACGATCAACCCGGCGAACGCGACGAACGCGCTCACGGCATAGCACAGCACAAAGAACGTCCACACGCTCGGGTGCGGGCCAATCTTGCCGGCCACGTGCGCGCCGTCCGGGTGCTTCGTCACGTCGGCGTCGAGAAAGGGCGACCACGTGTGCCGCTGGTCCTCGCGGATGAAGAGCTGCAGGTGCCGCCCTTCGACGCGGCCCTGGCAGGCGCTCTGCGGATCGGCGAGGTTGAAGCGAAGCTGGGCGAGAACGTCGGCGGGCGGGCGCGGGAGCACCACGTCGAGCCGGGGGCGCATGCGAGCAGCCATCGGCGTGGAGGTCTGAGTTGGAGCCTGAGAGCGCGGTCCCGCAACCGCGTGCTCTGAAAGTAGGGCGCTGCACCTACCCTCGGCAATCGGTGGGGCTGCGGCGCGTAGCTTTCGGTCTCGTTCACCACGCACTGATCCCATGTCCTCTTCTCCGCTCGTCGGCATCGCGATGGGCAGTCAGTCCGACTGGCCCACGATGGAAGCCGCCGCCGACATCCTCGCCGACTTCGACGTGCCATTCGAGGCGCGCGTCTTGTCGGCACACCGTACGCCGGACGCGATGGCGATGTATGCGCGCGAGGCCTACGGACGCGGCCTGCGCGTGCTCATCGCGGGCGCGGGCGGCGCAGCGCACCTACCGGGCATGATCGCCGCCGAGACGACGCTGCCGGTCATCGGCGTGCCCGTGCCTACACGGCACCTCAAGGGGATGGACTCGCTGCTCTCGATCGTGCAGATGCCAGGCGGTGTGCCGGTTGCCACGGTCGCCATCGGGCAGGCGAAGAACGCGGCGCTGCTGGCCGTGCAGATCCTCGCCACGACGGACGCGGCGCTGCACGACCGGCTCGTCGCCTACAAGCAGTCGCTCAAGGACCTTGTCGCTGAGATGGACGCCGCGGTCGGCGAGGCGGCTCGGCGTGACGGCTGAACGCGGATCGCTACCGCAATGCTCAACCGTTGCTACTCCAGGAACAGGTCGCGGTCAGTCTCGACCGTGTCGCCGGTCACCGTGTCGCGCACGCGCAGCGCGAGGGTGTAGAGCCCAGCCTCCTGCTCGCTGGCGTCGAGGATGACGTACTGCCCGTCGTCGCTGTCGTTGATCGACACGGGAAACTGCACGGCGACGCCCTGCTCGCTCCCGCCGAAGATGCTCTTGAAGAGCCGCGCGATACCCCGCGACGTGTCTTTCGGAGCCAACCCGGCTTCAACTTCATAGCGAGCTTGGCCACCCTCCTGTGCGAGGTTGTAGACCTCGAAGTAGAGGTAGATCGGCTGGTCGGTGCGGAAGACCGCCCACGGCGCCGGGTCGATGACGAGGTCGCGGCGGACGATCTCGCCGGTGCGGGCCTGGATGCCCGGGTCGGTCTCCTCGACGCGGAAGGCGAGCAGCAGGTCGGAGAGCGCGAGGTCGGCGCCGGTGTAATCGGGCACGCTGAGAGGACGCCGCTGCACGGCCGATGCGCCGCCTGCGGCCGTCTCGAACTCGATCGAAATCTCGTGCTCGCCCGGGTCAGCCTCCATGGCCTGCGTGTCGGCCCAGAGCGTGACACCCTCGAATGAGCGGACCTGCGTGGTCTTAAGGCCGTAGAGTGTGCGGCGACGCTCGTGCACCACGTCGTAGGTGTCGTCCACGAGGAAGGCACCCGTGCGGATGGTGAGATCGACGACGTCGGCGTTCGCGTCCGGCGCCGCGGCGAGCGGGATGCCGTAGTGGAGGTAGACGTCGCTGCGCCCGTCGTCGCCGCGGAAGCTGTTGACGAGGAAGGGCAGTTCGACTTGGCGGCCAGGTGGCTCGTAGGCGTAGCGCTCGGGCGTTTCGCGGACCGTCTCGCGCGCCTGGATGACGTAATCGAGGCGGTCTACGAAGCCGGCGCCTGCGTCTCCGAAGACATCAGCAGGAGGGGAGTAGAGCGTGAACTCGCCGTTGCGGAGCGGGTCTTCGAAGACGAACCGGAAATCGCCATAGTCCCAGATGTTGAAGCGGTTGGCCTGCTCGGCCATGCGGAGGCTCTGCTGCCAGATCGGATCGGCCGTGTTGCGCCCGAAGTTGCCGAGGGCCTCCGCAAAGTCGCCGATGACGACGATGTCCATCTGCGGGACGCCGTAGCGGACGTGCAACTCGCCACGCTCGGTCTGCCAGCCGCGCAGCGCGAGATCGTCGGAGCGGTAGAGGAGGTCAGCGTAGGTGAGGCGGCTGTAGTGCTCCAGCTTGCGCTCGTTGTAGGGCGTGAGCAGGCGTGGGTTCTGGCTCGTCCAGAAGCGCCGGGCGAACGCGTCGGGGTCGGCCTGGTAGGCTGCGACCTCGCTGGGCGGGAGGATGAGCGTGAGGTCTTCGAACGCGGCTTCCTCGTCGTCGCTCATCAGGTCGAAGGCGCGGTCGAAGCAGCGGGCCGCCGCGTCGAAGCGCTGGACGCGGTGGTTCGCCATGCCGAGGAAGAGCCACATCTTGGTGTCCTCGGGGAACTGGACGTACATCTCCGTCAGGTCGGCGAGGGCGGTCTCGTAGTCGTCAGCGAGCGCGTAGAGGCTCATCAGCTGCTCGTAGATCGAGTAGCGCCGAGGGTCGTAGTCAAGGGCCGCATTGAGGTGGCCGATAGCGCGGTCGTAGGCGCGGTCGGCGCGGACGCTCAGGTCGAGGGTGCCCGCGCCCTGGCGCTGTAGCGTCTCGATGTCGAAGCGGTCGTCGAGGAGGAAGCTCTCGGCGCTGTTGAAGCTGAATTCTGAGGCGGCAAGGTCGGTCTCCGTGGGTCCGTCGCCGGGGGTGCCCGCCGTGACGGCCTGCGAGTTTTCGGCAGCTACGACCTCGTCGCGCTCGGCACCTCCGGAGCGGTCAAGCCGCTGGA
This sequence comes from Bacteroidota bacterium, assembly GCA_038528235.1. Lineage (GTDB taxonomy): Bacteria > Bacteroidota > Rhodothermia > Rhodothermales > Rubricoccaceae > JBCBEX01. The sequence continues at coordinate 13,739 of JBCBEX010000010.1, read as the reverse complement.
ACTCGAGGTTGGGAAGGGCGAGGGCATTGCGATAGACGAAGTAGTCGCGGATGTACTGCGTGCCGAGTTCCTCGTGGGCGATCGAGTTGGTCGAGTCGGCGCGGAGGATCTTCTGGGCGAGGCTGAGCCGCTTCTGGGCGTTGACGAACTCGGAGAGGAAGTTCCACGAGTCCTCGCGCATGAGCTGGAGCTCAGCCGCCATATAGTCGATGTTGTCGGGGTCGAGGCTGCGCGCTCGGGTGATGGCGGAGTTGGCCTCGCCGAGGTCGCGCAGGGGCGTCTCGTAGTAGACACGCGACAGGAGGTAGTAGGCCTCGGCAGGCGCGTCGTCCTGCGAGGTGGCGCGCATGAGGAGGCGTTGCGCCTCAGCGAACTCCTCGGCTTCGAAGGCGGTCTCCGCATCGGCGACGAGGTCCTGCTGCGCCCAGGCCGGCGCAGCGGCTGCGAGGAGCAGCCCGGACAAGAGGAACGAAAGGAAGTAGCGCATGGGGGAGCGGCGAAAGTGCGAGGTCGTAGAAGAGCTAGCGCTCAGTGAGCGCTTCGAGGAACAGGTCGCGAGACGACTCGGCCTCGGCGCCGGTGTGTCGGTCGGTGACGCGGAAATAGAGGCGGTAGGCCCCCGGCGAGAGGGCGTCGGTGTCAAGCACGAGGTACTGCGCCTCGTCCGTGGAGGTCCCGCTGGCCTCGAAGCGGACGGCGACGCTCTCGGGCGGGTCGCTGCCCACGAGCAGGCGGGCGAAGCGCGAGAGCGTCCCGGCGTCGTCGCGCCGCACGAGCAGCGCCTCGACGGCATAGCGCGATTGCCGCGCTCCAGCCTCGAACGGCGTCGTGAGGCCGTATGTCTCGACGTAGAGGTAGACCGAGCGACCGGCCTCGAAGACGCCCCACGGCGCGGCGGCGATCTCGTGCCCGCGCCGCTCGACGGTGCCCGGCGCCGCGCGGCGACCCGGTTCCAACTCCTCGACGTTGTAGGCCAGGAGGAGGTCGGAAAGCGCCAGCCCCGGCGTGCGGAAGTCGGGCACGGCAAGCCGGTCGCGGCGGTACCCGACGGCCTGCGTCTCGGCGGTCGGTCCACGCTGTTCAAACTCGACGGCCAACTCGTACGTCCCTGCGGCCGCGTCGAGGCGGAGGTAGTCGGTTAGCATCGTGCCGTCGCTGGTCGCCCGTCGTGGCGCGCTGGGCGACACGGCCTCCCGCGTCTCGGCGCGAATCCGATATGCGTCGTCGATCAGGAAGGCCCCAGCGACGAGGTTTGCCGCGCCGTCGCGCTCGACGGGGAGGCCAAAGCTGACGAGGAGGTCGGCGTCGCGCCCGTCGCCCTTGAAGGCGCTGGCGAGGTAGGGGAAGCCAACGCGGCGCTCGGGGGCGTAGGTTGTCTGCGCAGGCGCGCGGTTGTGGAGGCTCCGGGCAAAGGTCGCGTCGTCGGGTCCCTGGGCAGAGCTCGCGTACTCGAAGTCGCCGTTGCGGAAGAGGTCTTCGAAGAGCAGGTCGAAGCCGTCGTAGACCCAGCGCTGGTAGCGGCTGAAGTCCTTGGCGAGGACGTCGTTGGCGCTCCACGCGATGCGCTGGTTGGGGAGGCCGTAGCGCACGAGCGTCTCGCCGCGCATGGAACGCCAGCCGCGGCGGTTGTCCTTGGCGTCTCGGAACAGCAGGTCGGCGAGGGCGAGGCGCGCGTGATGCTCGACCTGCCGCTCGTTCTGAGGCGTGAGTAGGCGCGGGTCTTGGCTGCGCCAGTAGCGCGCGGCGTAGGCAGCGGCTCGGCCGTCGGCCTGCGCGGCGTCCCAGCGCTCGCGCTCGTCGGCGTCGAGCAGCCAGTCGAGCGTCTCGAAGGCCACGCGGTCAGGCGCGTCGAGGTCGTCCAGGGCCGCGTCGAAGTGGCGCTCGGCGGCGGCGAGGTCGCGCCGGTAGAAGTCAGCGAGGCCCTGGTAGAGGGCTACGTCGGCGTCGGACGGGCGGGCGCGGCGGAAGCGGTCGGCAGCCTCGGCGAGCGCGGCGTAGTTCTCGGTCTCGGCGTAGAGGCGAAGCAGCCTGAGATGCGCTGAGCGGCGTGTCGGCTCCGCGGCGAGGGCGTCACGGAGAAACTGCTCGGCCTCCTGCCAGTGTCGGTTCGCGCGGCCCGCCATGCCCCGGCTCGCGTCGGGCGTCCACGTGGCGCCGGAGCGCTGGTGCCGGTCGCGCCACCACTCGAAGTTGAGCGTCTCGGCGATGCCGCGCTCCTCCAGGGCGATGGCGCTCTCCGGGTCGAGGCGCAGGATGTCGCGGGCGAGGCGCGGGCGGCGCGTGTCGGCGACGCTCGCGGCCTTGCTCTCGCTCAGCTCGCGCTGCAGTTGGGCGAGGCGGACCTCCAGGTAGCGGACGTTGTCGGGGTCGAGCTGGATCGCCTGCTCGATGGCGCGGCGCGCGGCGCGCGGGTTGGCCTCGTCGAGCGCGAGCGCGCGGCGGTAGAGCCGGTCGGCGTTCGCTGGCACGATGTCCTGCGCCTGCGCGGTCGTGCCCCACTCGGCCGCGACGAGCAGCGGGAGACAGACGAGCACAACGAGGGGGAGCGGGCGCATGGACGCGAGAGCGGCAGCAGAGACAGTGGCAGGGTCACGATACAACGCCGCCGCCACACTCGCTCGTCTCCCACGCTGAACCGTCCCCCGCGCCTGATAGGACGTTTTCACAAGGCCTGAACGGTGCCCCACTCCAGGCTGCGATCGAGCGGCCTCTGCGCAAGACAGCGCGTTCAGTGGCTGGGCTCATCCAGGGATACCGCCGTGCCGGTCACGACGATGCCGCCCTCGACGGGTACGCGGATGCTGAGGCGGCTCGGTCGGCCCATCGCCTCGCCTTGACGCACGATGAACGTCGCTGGCGTTGTAAGCAGGCCCGCGTCGCGCAGGTAGCCGCCAAAGGCCGCCGCCGCTGCGCCCGTAGCTGGGTCTTCCACCACGCCGCCGACTGGGAACGGGTTGCGTGCGTGAAACACGGTGTCGCTCTCCCGCCAGACGAGTTGGAGCGTCACGAACCCCTCGCGCTGCATAAACGCCTTGAGCGCTTCGAAGTCATAGTCTAGGTCAGCGAGGCGGCGGGCGTCGGCCACCGCGAGTACGAGGTGCCAGGCACCCGCGTAGGCCCGCGCGGGCGGGAGTGCGTCGTCGAGGCAATCGGGCTCCCAGCCAAGCGCCGCCAGCGCCTCGTGGACGAGCGTGTCCGACACTGCTTCATGCTCAGGCTCGACCGACGTTAACGACGCCTCCCATTGCCTGCCCTGCTCCTTGACGACGACGGGCACGACGCCTGCCGAAGTCGCAAGGTGGTAGGTGCCCGCGCCGTTCGTGACACCGAGCGCTACGCCCGTGGCAATCGTCGCGTGCCCGCAGAACGGGACTTCGACTTCAGGGCTGAAGTAGCGCACGGTACGGTCGAAGCCCGTAGTAGGAGAGACGAACGCCGTCTCCGAGTAGCCCACGTCCCGCGCAATCTGCTGCATGGTCTCGGCGCTGGGAAGCGCGTCGCCGATCCAGACGCCAGCCGGGTTGCCACCATCCGGGGAGGTGGTAAACGCTGCGAAACGAAGGAGCGTGGGTGCAGTCATGACGACGTTCACGACAAGCTATCGGCTCTACTCGACCTCAGAACCCGCTAGGCTGCGACCACGCGCACGTACTTTCGCTTGCCGCCTTTGAGCACGAACGGAGCCGTCTCGGCGAGATCGACCTCCGCATGCGGATCGGTGACCTTCTCGCCGTCGATGGCGACGCCACCTTGCTTGATGAGTCGTCGAGCCGAACCGTTGGACTCCGCGAAGCCCGCCTGCCGTAGCAGGTCCACCACGCTCACGACGCTGCCGTCGGCCTCCGGCGTGAGCTCGTTGAGGTCCTCGGGCACGCCGCCCTGGATCACCGTCTTCTCGAAGTGCTTGCGCGCGGCATCAGCGGCCTGCTCACCGTGGTAGATCCGCGTGATGATCCAGGCGAGCTTGTGCTTGGCGTCGCGGGGGTTCTGCTCGGCGAAGACCTGCCACTCGGGGAGGTCGTCTGTCGGCACGTCGGTGGCGAGCTCGACGTAGCGGTAGATCAGCGCGTCGGGGATGGAGAGCGTCTTCCCGTACATCTCCTCGGGCGGCTCGCTCACGCCGATGTAGTTGTCGAGCGACTTCGACATCTTCTGCACGCCGTCGGTGCCTTCGAGGATGGGCAGCGTGAGGCAGACCTGTGGGTCCTGGTCGTTTCGCTCCATGAGCGTTCGCCCAACGAGCAGGTTGAACGTTTGGTCGGTGCCGCCGAGCTCCACGTCGGCGTCGAGGAAGACGGAGTCCTGCGCCTGCGCGAGTGGGTAGAGGAACTCATGGACCGAGATCGGCTGGCTGCCCTCGTAGCGGTTCTTGAAGTCCTCGCGCTCCAGCATCTGGGCGACGGTGTACTTCCCCGCAAGGCTAATCACGTCGGCGAAGCTCATAGCGCCGAGCCACTCGGAGTTGTAGCGGATCTCCAGCTTCTCGGGGCTCGTGTCGAGGACTTTGGCGGCCTGGTCGTAGTAGGTCTGCCCGTTGGCGCGCGTCTCCTCGGCAGTGAGTGCGGGCCGCGTCTTCGACTTGCCGGAGGGGTCGCCGATCATGGCCGTGAAGTCGCCGATGATGAGGATGGCCTTGTGGCCGAGGTCCTGGAACTGCCGCATCTTGCGCAGCACAACGGCGTGCCCGATGTGGAGGTCGGGGCGGCTCGGGTCACAGCCGAGCTTGATGGTGAGCGGCTGGCCGGTCGCGACGGACTTCTTGAGCTTCTCGACGAGCGCGTCTTCGGGTAGGATCTGCTCCGCGCCGCGCCGGATGGTCGCGAGCTGTTCTTCGACAGAGGGGAAAGGCATACGTGTGGAGGTGTGAAGGTGTGGACGTGTGAACGTTCAAACATCCAAACGTTCACACGTCCGTACGTTTTTAGCGTCCCTCGCGCTGGAGGCGGCGCTCCAGGTCGCGCTTGGCGATGGTGTCGCGCTTGTCGTGGAGCTTCTTGCCCTTGCCGAGGGCGATCTGGAGCTTGGCGTAGCCGTCGCGGAAGTAGAGGCGCGTAGGCACGATGGTGTAGCCCTTCTGCTCGGTGGCCTTCTTGAACTTCTCGATCTCGCGGCGTTTGAGCAGCAGCACGCGCGGGCGGCGCGCCTCGTGGTTGGCGTAGCCGCCCATCTCGTACGGCGCGATGTGCAGGTTGTAGATCCGCATCGAGCCGTCGTCGTCCACCTTGCAGAACGACTCCTGGAGGCTCGCCTTGCCCTGTCGCAGCGACTTTACCTCGGAGCCCGTGAGCACGAGCCCCGCCTCGGTCTTGTCTTCGAGGAAGAATTCGTACCCCGCCTTCTTGTTGGAGACGATGGTCTTCGTGCCGTCGGCCATGATGGGAAGGTTGAAGTGGGAGGTTGGAAGTGAGAAGTGGGAGGCTAGAAACAGCAAGAAGCCTGTTGGGGGTCTACTTCTAACTTCCTACTTCATCCGTCTCACTTTCCGAGGGAAGCTCGATCCACCGCAGTTCGGGCGGTTCTTCGAGGGTGCCGTGGAAGTAGAGGTGCTGGATCCACTGTTCGAGGCCGTCGAGGGCGTAGCCGTCGAGCGTGAAGCTGGCGACGCCAGCGAGGCGAAGCGCGCCGGTCGGATCGGGCGTGCCGCCTGCTCTAGCAATAGCTTCGCTACGGGCCTGCTCGGCGTGGCGGGCGGCATCGCGGAGCGCGAGCGCCTCAGCGATGTCGAGCGACCCGGCGGGAGCGGCGAGGAGGCCCCACACCATCGGGCGGAGCGTCAGTTCGAGCCACTCATGCCCGAGGTCGAGAACGACGCCCTCGCCAGCGACTTCTTGCGCGACAGCCTGGGCGTCGTCGCCGACGAGCAGGAGCGCGTCGTGGGCGGCGTAGCGATCCGCAGCGGACTGGCTCGCCGGGTCGGCGGGGCGGAACGACGGGCGGAGGCCGTAGTGCTCGCGGAGGAGCGTCTGGGCGAGGAGTGCCTCCTGACGGTCGCGCGGGTCGAAGCCGACGGCCTCGATCTGGTCGAGCGGTACCCGGACGGCGAGGCGGGCATACGGCCACGGCTCACTCACGACGCCGACGCCCGGTACGAGGTCGTAGAGGTCCGGCTTGAGGAGCACGTCCAGCGTCGGCACGAGGCCCACGTCGGCGGTGCCTCGAATCAGCGCGTCGGCGACAGCCGTCGGGACGAGCGCGTCGGTCCGGCTCACGGGCCCCTCCTCCAGCGCGTAACTCAGCACGCGAAGCGGCTCGTAGGGCCAAGAGGCGAAACGCATGGGGGAGAGTGAGGCGGTGCAGCAGTGTCGCGGCGTCGCGGTGCACTCACGGCCGCACTGCAACACCGACCAACCGCCACACCCTTGCTAGCGGGCGCGCTGCTTCTCGCGGATGCGGGCGGCCTTGCCGCGGAGGCCGCGGAGGTAGTAGAGCTTGGCGCGGCGGACGCGGCCCTCGCGGACGCGCTCGATGCGGGCCAGCTTGGGCGAGTAGAGCGGGAAGATGCGCTCCACGCCAACACCGTTCGACACCTTGCGCACGGTGAAGGTCTTCTTCGAGCCCTCGCCGCGCATGGCGATCACCACGCCGGTGTACTTCTGGATGCGCTCCTTGCTGCCCTCGATCACGCGCACGTGCACGTCCACGGTGTCACCGGGTGCAAACTCGGGGATGTCGTCGCGCAGCTGGGTGCCTTCGACGAGGTTCATCAGTTCGGTGGACATGGCAGGATACGGTTGGGGGATCGGCAAAAAATCGGGTCGGGCGCATCGCTGTTCAGCCTGAAAAGCAGGCCCTACTCGGGGCGAACAGAGCTTCACAACATACGGCAGCGAGCCCCGCTAAACGACGCCCCGACACCGATTGTGCCCCATCTTGCCGATTCTTCGAATGAGTAGGGCGGTGTTGCAGTGAGGCCATACTGCGGTGGGTCGTAAGCCCAAACGGGCGCACCGCTTAACCGCCACCTCGCCTCACTCTCCAAGCAAGTCGGGCCGGCGCTCGCGGGTTTTCGTCAGCCGCTCGGTCTCGCGCCAGGCGGAGATCTTGGCGTGGTCGCCGGAGCGGAGTACCTCGGGGATCGACTGGCCGCGGAACGTCTCGGGGCGGGTGTAGACGGGCGCGTCGAGGAGGCCGTCTTGGAACGAGTCGGAGAGTGCGGACTGGGCGTCGCCGATCACGCCGGGAACGATGCGGCAGAGCGCGTCGATGAGGACAAGCGCCGGTAGCTCACCGCCCGAGAGCACGTAGTCGCCAATGGAGACTTCCATCGTCACGAGGGTGTCGCGCACGCGCTGGTCGATGCCTTTGTAGTGCCCAGCGATCAGCAACAGATTCCCGTGCAGCGAAAGTCGGTTGGCGAGCGGCTGGTCAAGCGTGACGCCGTCGGGCGTGAGGAAAATGACCTCGTCATACGACGCGCCTTGCTCTGCCAACGCAGCCTGGAGCGCTTCAATGCACGCGAAGAGCGGTTCGGGCTTGAGCACCATCCCGCCGCCGCCGCCGTAGGGGTAGTCGTCAATCTGCGTGTGGCCGCTCTTGCCCTTGAGAATGCCGAAGGCGCGGAGATCGTGGACGCGGATGTCGACCAGCCCCTTGCGCTGCGCCCGCTCGATGATCGAGTGCGACAGGGGGCTCGCCACGAGGTCGGGCAGCGCCGTGATCAGGTCGATGCGCATGAGTACGAGACAGAGAGCGAAGGAATCGGCGAGACGAGGGGCGCTACTCGAACAGGCCCTCGGGCGGGTCGACGGTGATGGTGCCCGCTTCGAGATCGACGTCAAGGACAATGGCGTCGACGTCGGGGACGAGCACGTCGGGCGCACCGTCGCGGTCGACGACGAGGAGCAGGTTGGCGGCCCCTTCGAGCACGTCGCGGACGGTGCCGTAGACCGTGTCGTCGCTGGCATCGTGCACGGCGAGGCCGATCAGTTGGTGGATCAGGATCTCGCCGTCCTCGGGCGCGGGGAGGTCGTCCTCGTGGGCGTAGACGTTGAGGTTGCGCACGCGCACGGCGTCCTCGCGGGTTGGAACGAGGTCGAGCTTCACGAGCACCGTCACGCGCCCGCCCTTGCCGACCTGGTAGCGCACGCTTTCGATCGTGGCCTCTTCGACGCGCTTCGCTGACTTGCCGAGATAGACCCGATCGAGGAGGTCGAAGCGCTGCGGGTCGTCGGTTTCGGGGAAGACCTTCACTTCGCCCTTCACGCCGTGCGCGCGGCCGCAGCGCCCCATGAGGAGCAAGGCGTCGGAGTCGACAGACATCATGATGCGAGACGTTGAAATGCATGAGGCTCCGGACGTGCTGGTGCCGCCCGGAGCCTCATCGATCTGGACGGGACGCTTACTTCTCGGCGCGGAGTTCGTCCACGTAGGCATCGAAGCCCGCCTTGTCGCCCGCGGCGAGGAAGCCCGCCTGCTTGGCCCAGGTCTCCTCGTTGGCGGCGGCGTCGCTGGTGTCGCTGCCCTCGGCGATGATGCCGCGGAGTTGCTCCAGCGACTGCTCGGCGAGCTGCGCGAACGTCGTGATGCCCGCGTTTGTGAGCGCGGTGGCGAACACCTTGCCGACGCCGTAGAGCTTCGTCAGGTCATCGTCCTTGGCTTCTTCCGCAGGTGCTTCATCGGCGGCCGGGGCCTCTTCAGCAGCATCAGCTTCTGCAGCGGGGGCCTCCGCTTCCGGGGCAGCCTCCGCGGCGGGTGCCTCCTCAGCCGGTGCTTCCTCCGTGGCAGCTTCGGCAGCCGGAGCTTCCTCCGCGGCCGGGGCCTCTTCGGCGATCTCGGCTTCGACGGCCGTGGCGACCTCGTTGGCGTCGGGGCCAACGGCGGGAGCGCCGGCGGTCTGGACGTCGGTCGTGGCCTCGGCTTCGGCAGCCGGTGCTTCTTCGGCTGGTGCTTCTTCGGCTGGTGCCTCGGTAGCGGGCGCTTCGGCCGCGGCCGCTTCCGCAGCGGCGGCTTCCTCGGCGGCCTTCGCTTCGGCCTCGGCGCGGGCGGCGGCCTCTTCCTCCTGGCGCTGGCGCTCCAGTTCGGCCTCGCGCTCCTTGCGCTCCTTCGCCAGACGCTCGCGCTCCTCGGCGGCGCGTGCGCGCTCCGCGTCGAGGGCCTCGCGGCGGCGCTGGTCTTTGGTCTTCTTCATCGCGCCCGGCTTGCTGGCGATGCGCTCGCGGTGCGCGGCGACGGCCTGCTCGATTTCCTCAGCGTCCTTGCCCTTGCGGGTCAGGTGGAGGCGGAGCATGATGCCCTCCTTCGAGAGCAGCGAGCGGACGGTGTCCGACGGCTGCGCGCCCTGCTGGAGCCAGTACATGATGCGGTCAGCCTTGAGCGCGACCTCAGCGGGCTCCTTGACCGGCTCGTAGCGGCCCAGGTCTTCGATGTACTTGCCATCGCGCGGCGAGCGGGTGTCGGCGGCGACGACGGCGTAGAGCGGGCGCTTGGTGCGGCCCATGCGGCGGAGTCGGAGTTTGACGGCCATTCGTTTGGAGTATGAACGTGTGGGGGTATGAACGTGTGAAAGTGGGGGGTGTGAGCAGTGTGCCAGGCGCATCGAACGTCCATGCGTTCACACCGGCAACACGTCCACACGGGAGCGCAGCGACCTATCGACGGCCGCCCATGAGCTGCTGGAGGTTGGCGGCCCGGCCCTTGCCGGAGAGCTTCGTCATGGTCTTCATCATCTTGCGCATCTCGCGGAACTGCTTCAGGAGCTGGTTCACGTCCTGCACCTGAAGCCCCGCGCCCTTGGCGATGCGGAGGCGGCGGCTGCCGTTGATGAGTTCAGGCTTCCGGCGCTCTTCGTGTGTCATCGACTGGATGAGCGCCTCGATGTGCTTGAAGGCGTCGTCGTCGACGTCGAGGTCCTTGATCTGCTTGCCGACGCCAGGGATCATGCCCAACAGATCTTTCAGCGAGCCCATCTTCTTGATGCGCTGCAGCTGCTCGTAGAAGTCCTCGAGGTCGAAGGTCTGCTTGCGGATCTTCTCTTCGAGCTTCTTGGCCTCCTCCTCGTCGAACTGTTCCTGCGCTTTCTCCACGAACGTGACCACGTCGCCCATCCCGAGGATGCGCTGGGCCATGCGGTCGGGGTAGAACTCGGTGAGCGCGTCGAGCTTCTCGCCCGTCGAGGCAAACTTGATCGGCTTCTGGACGACGGTGCGGATCGAGAGCGCCGCGCCGCCGCGCGTGTCGCCGTCGAGCTTAGTGAGGACGACGCCGTCGAAGTTGAGGCGGTCGTTGAACGCCTTCGCCGTGTTGACGGCGTCCTGGCCCGTCATCGCGTCGACGACGAAGAGGATCTCGTCGGGGTCGACAGCGCTACGGATGTCGGCGACTTCCTGCATCATCTGCTCGTCCACGTGCAGGCGGCCCGCCGTGTCGATGATGATGGTGTCGCGGCCCAGGCGGCGCGCCTCGGCGACGGCCTCGGAGGCCACGCGGACGGCGTCGTTGATGGGGGTACCGCTCTCGTCGCGGACCGCGTAGACGGGCACGCCAATCTGCTTGGCCAGGGTCTCGACCTGGTCGACGGCAGCCGGCCGGTAGACGTCGGCGGCGGCGATCATCGGGTTGCGGCCCTCGCCCTTGAGGTGCTTGGCGAGCTTGCCGCAGAAGGTGGTCTTGCCCGAGCCCTGGAGGCCCGCGACGAGGATCACCGTCGGCGGGCGCTTGGCCTTGTTGAGCCCAACGTGCACGTCGCCCAGGAGGAAGACGAGCTCGTCGTAGATCAGCTTGATGAACTGCTGACCGGGTGAGACGGCCTGGAGGACCTTGTCTTCGAGAGCCTGCTCCTTGACCTTGTTGGTGAAGGCGCGCGCGACCTCGTAGTTGACATCGGCGTCGAGGAGCGCGCGGCGGACCTCGCGCATCGTCTCGGCGATGTTGAGTTCGTTGATGCGGCCTTCGCCCTTGACGTTTTTGAGGGCCGCGTCGAGCTTCTCGGAGAGGGTATCGAACATGTCGGTGCCGTGAGGGAAGGGGGAACGGGGTCAGGCGGTCTGACACCGGGCCGGGGGTGGAGCCGCGGGGGGCGCAAGCCGTGCCGATGACGGCGATCCAAGCGCGAGAGTGGGCGGCTGTACCCGTCGGCGGTTCCGAACGGACAGGAGAGCAATGTACCGCGCCTGCACAGGCGGGTTCGTGCGAAAGACATGAAGGCAGTACTCCGAAGCACGCCGGACGAGGCTCAGAGCCTTCCAGAAGGGGCATACACTTGTTCCTCCAGCTCAGATGTCATCCTGAGCGAAGCCGGAACGGCGGAGTCGAAGGATCTGCGGGTCAGCGATCAAGCCGCGTTGAGTGCATCGAAGCTGGCAGATGATCCCCCGCCTGCGCGAGGGCCGGCTCTTCGGTTCGCGATGCTCGCTCAGGGTGACAAGTTGGGAGGGTCAGGAGTGCACTACTTTTCTAAGCCATCCCTCGTGCTCCCTCCTTCCCATGCCTGGCCTGGGAATAGGCGCGGCGAATCACCTCCCCCTTTCTGTCTCCATCCTTCTGCCTTGTGCCTTACCCCGACCCTTGGTGGACGTTCTCCCTCGACCCGGCGGTGCGCGCCGACGCAGAGCAGGCGCGGCTTCGGGCCGCTGACGGCCAACCGCTCGTCAACGCGCCCGACGAGGCAGGACGGCAGCCGCTCGACTACGCCGCCTACCTTGGCCTCGACGCACTCCTGGCGGCGCAGACGCCCGCCACACAGGTCCCCGACGAGCGCGTGTTCATCGTCATCCATCAACTCTGCGAGCTGGTATTCAAGCAGATGACGTTCGACCTCGGCGTGCTCGCGGGCACGTTCCGGGCGCTGGCCGATGCCGACGACGACACCTTCGGGACGCGGGCGTTGGAGGCGCTGCCCGACGAGCGCGGGCCGAGTGCGTTCTGGCGGCCTGCTCTCACGGCAGCGGCGCGGCTCCGGCACTGTGCGCGGCGGCTGCTGCCCGTCGTCATGCAGCTCGTCGGGCGCGGCGCGGGCGACGATGTCCTCTTCTCGACGCTCGAATACCAGCAGTTCCGCGATGCCCTGGCTCCGGCGAGCGGCTTCCAGACGGCGCAACTCCGTCTCATCCAGCGCGCACTCGGCAAGGGCCCGCTGTTCGATGTCCGCGTCTTCCCAGGCGACACCTTCGCGCACCATTACGAGGAGCCGTCGGCCTCGCGCACGATGGCCTCGCCGTGCCCGCACGTGGCGCTCGGCGATCCGCTCATCCTCCGCGGCGACCGCACGCGGGCGTTCCCCGAAACGACGGGCGGGAGGGAGGCAAGCCCGGCCACCGACGTGCCCCGCCTCGACGACCTCGCGCACGCCGTGCTCGCTCGCCTCGCGCCTGCGGCCGACGGCCTCGTGGCGCCCCCCGCAGTGCGCCGCCTCCGCGCCGACGACCTCGACCGCAGCGTCGCCCGTTTCAGCGCGACGCTCGGGACGCCCGCCACCGACGCCGACCTAGCCCGCGCCGAGTCCGCAACGGCTACGTTCCGAGTGGACCTCGACGCGGCCATCGCCATCGAGAACGCCCGCCGCGATGGCCTCGCCAATGCACGCCGCGGTGCCCACGCGCTGCACGTGCGCCACCCGCAGACGTGCCTCGCCTTCACGCTCGACCGGATTGCGGCGACAGACGCGGCCCTACACGAGCCTGCCACGGATAGCTTCTTGACGGTACACCGCAAGACCGTGCGCCGCCATATCACGGGCGACGGCGGCACCGGAGGCGGTGGGCTGCCCTACCTCGTCACGAGCCAGCGCTTCCTGTTGCCGCTGTTCCCGGCCCTCGTGGCCTATGCCGACCTGGGCATCGGGGCCACCGGCGACGACGCCGATGGATGGTGATGGAACAGCACCCCCCAAAGAACCACCACCGAACAGAGCGCACGAAGGCCGAGTGGCGCACGCAGTTCGCGGCGGTCCGCGCGGCGCTCTCCGACGCCGACTATGCGGCCAAGAGCACCGCGATCTGCGACCGCCTTCAAGCGCTGCCAGCAGTTCGGAAAGCGACGACCGTGCATTGCTACTGGCCGCTCGTTGCGCGCCGCGAAATAGACACGCGTCCGTTTATCGCGGCGTGTGAGGCGGCAGGCCAGCGCGTGGTGCTGCCCGTCGTTGAGTCATTCCGCGGAACGCCGCGCATGGTGCATCGCCTCTATGAAGGCGCGGATCGCCTGGTCACGAACCGCTGGGGCCTGGAAGAACCAACCGGTCCGATCGTGGCTCCCGCCGACCTCGACGTGGTGATCGTCCCGGCGTTTGGGGCCGACCGGCGCGGGCACCGCATCGGTCACGGACGGGGCTTCTACGATGTCTTCCTCGCTGAGACGACGGCATGGCGAGTGTGTGTCGTCTACGAAGCGTGCCTCGTCGAGTGCCTGCCGAGCGAGTCCCACGACATCGCGGCGAGCACAGTCGTGACCGAGCAGACGGTACTTAGCTAACGAAGGTGAGTTGGTGCACTATCTTGCGCTCCCTTCCCACCTGCCTCAACGACTATGCCTCGCCTCCCGATCGTCTTTGCGTTGCTTACTGTGGTGCTGAGCGCTCCTGTTGTTGCTGCCCAGGTCTGCCAAGGCAACATCACGCTGAGGACACAGGCAGAGGTGGACGCATTTGGATGCACAGAAGTTACTGGCATACTTACGATACAAGACACGGACGAGAGCATTTCCAGCCTTGCAGGACTCGAATCTCTAGCTATTGTGGGAGGCGACTTCACTTTGCTTGGAACGGAGTCGCTTTTATCGCTTCAGGGTCTCAATGCTCTGAGAAG
>JBCBEX010000009.1:0-85165 GCA_038528235.1 Bacteroidota bacterium | reverse complement strand
TCGTCCGCCTCGGCATGCCGGACCGCTTCATCGAGCACGGCAGCCAGCGCGAATTGCACGACGAGGTCGGCATCGGCCCCGACGGCCTCGTGGACGCTGCCGCCGCGCTCGTGGACGCCGGGCTACAGGCAGAGGCAGCTTAGCCTTCATGCCTGAGTTAAACGGGTGCTATGCCGATCTCGCCGTGGCAGACTGAAGCACGCGTTGCCAGTCCGAATGGACGACTCGTCGCCTCGCTGTCAAACGGCCTTGAGATTGCCATGGGCGCACCGACCTGCGGCGTCCTGAGGGTATCGAATGGCATGAGGCTCAAGGACTCGAACCCTTCGTTCATCTGGTCCGCGGACTCGAAGTACCTCGCTGTCCCGGAATGGACTCAATTGAGACTACGAGGATTAGTCCAGCGGCTCGCGGTGCTGTCAGTGGATCAGCGGGAGGTGCGCTACGCTCCTGGCATGTTCCGCGTCCTAGAGTTGCACAGCTTTGAAGACAGCGTAATACAGGGTATCGATTCCCCTGCACACTCGCCCTGCTCTATCCGGGTACCTCTCGCCGAATTCGGCTGGTAGACTCTAGCCCGGTAGTGCCTAGCTTGCTGCTCTCGGCTCTGGGTTCGCCTCATTCAACTCAGGCCCACCCTGCTTTGACTCGAGCTCTTTCGGTGGGAAGAACGAGAGGATGAGCATCGTGATGACGCCGCCCATGATCGCCATGTCGGCGACGTTGAAGACGCCCGTGATCTGCCGCCCGAAGGCCGTGAGCAGCAGGAAATCGACGACGACGTGGCCCTCGTTGACGATGCGGTCCCAGAGGTTGCCGAGCCCGCCGCCCAGGATCAGCGCAAGCGCGATGATCTCGCTCCGGCGCAGCACCGAGCGCGTGAGCAGGAAGATCGTCAGCCCACCAAGGAGTACCGCGTTCATGACCACGAACAGCATGAAGCGCGTCTCGTCAGCGAGCGTGCCGCCGAGGCCGAGCATCGCGCCCTCGTTCTCGGCGTAGAGCAGCTTCAGGAAACCGCCGAAGAGCGAGACCACAGGCTCGCCGTAGAGGTGCTCCACCGCCAGCCGCTTCGTGACCTGGTCGATCACGAGAATGACCGTCACGACGGCGCTGAGGAGAAGGAGTCGAGCGCGGAGCTTCACGAGGTCGGGAGAGTGGGAGTCTGGGGATATGGGTGTGCTTGAACGTGGCTCCTCGCACACGCTCACACTCTCATACCCGCACACACTTTGAGGTTGCAAAAAGAGCAACGAAGATACGTCCTCCTACCTCCGCACCTCGTCGGCGCGGGTCGTGCCGCCCGTCATCCAGTGCGCGTGGAGGGAGGCGATGTCTTTGTCACGCTTGACGCCCGCCGCAGCGAGGACGCGGCCGTCTTTGGCGTAGTAGGCCACGAACTGCCGGTCGTCCAGGCTGCCGTCGATGATGACCTCATCCCAGGACTTGGCGTGGCCGAGGTAGCGAAGGTTGATGCCGAGTTGGCCGCTCCAGAAGTAGGGTACCGCCTCGAACGGGATGGCCTGCCCGGCCATGTTGCGCGCCGCGATGCGACCGTGTTGCTGTGCCAGCCGCCAGTGCTCGATGCGAACGCGCTCGCCGAGGCGCGCTTCCGGGTAGGACGCGATGTCGCCCGCAGCGTAGAGATCCGGCCCAATGCGAAGGTTGGCGTCGGCGACCAGAGCACCGCGGTGGTCCATCGGGAGGCCGTCTACGAAATCGGTGGCCGGGGTGACGCCGACGCCCATCACGATAAAGTCGGCGTCGAGCGTGGAGCCGTCGCCGAGGGTGAGGCGGAGGCCAACGTTAGTCTTCGAGATCGCGTCGGCGGACGCCTCCATGCGGAAGGCGACGCCGTTTTCTTCATGGAGATCCTGGAAGACGCGACCCACCTCAGGCCCGAGGATGCGCTCAAACGGCACCGCCTCGATCCCGACGACCGTCACGCTCAAGCCCTGTCCGATCAGCGCCGCAGCGGCCTCCATGCCGATGAAGCCCGTCCCGACCACGATGGCCGACTGCCCGGCTTCGGCGGCCTCGACGATCTGCGTGGCATCCTCCGTAGACCTCAGTAAGAAAACGCCGTCGAGGTCGGCACCGGGGATGCCGAGGCGACGCGGCATACCGCCGGTGGCGAGCAGCGCGGCGTCGTACTTGAGCGGCTCGGGCGCGGCTCCATCACCGCTCCCCGCGAAGTGGATCGTCTTCGCCTCTGCGTCGAGTTGAGCAACGCGGTGGCCCGTGCGCAGCTCGATGCCGTGGCGATCGAAGAAGTCGGGCGCGCGCAGCGGAAGGCTGTCATTGCTCGCCCCGCTGAGGTAGCCCTTGCTCAGCTTCGTGCGGTCGATGGGGCGCTCGTCAGCGTCGGTGACGAGCACGACGCGGCCCTGGAAGCCGACCTGCCGCAGCGTCTCGGCAGCAGCCTGTCCGGCTGCACCACCGCCGACGATCACGAACGTGCGCGGATCGGCATCGAAATCACGATCCACCATCGCAGGGACGCAGCCCTGGTGCGGCGCGATGCCATCGCCTACCCCATCCTCAGGGAGATCGACGAAGACCTCGCCGCCCTCGACGGTCGTTGTGAAGCGGGTGAGGGCGTCCAGCGCGGGCGGCTCGGCGAGCGCGCCGTCGGTTACGTCGAAAACGGCGTGATGCCAGGGGCAGATCACCTTCGGCCCGGCGAGGACGCCCGTGGCGAGCGGCGCGCCGTAGTGCGTGCAGAAAGCGGATGTGGCGTAGAACTGCCCGCCGACGTTGGAGAGCAGCAGCTTGGTGCCCTCGACCTCGATTTCTTGCATCTCGCCCTCGGCGAGATCGGCGGCAGCGGCGACACGGACGAGAGGCATGGGAAGGCAGAAGCGAGAGGTGCGAAGTAGGAAGTGGGGGCCAGTTCGAGCACGGAGATCATCTGGCTTCCCTCCCTATCCCTTACCCCCTATGCCCTGTTCCCTGACCTCCTCGCTCACGTGTCCCCAAGCGAGCGCTTCGCCCAAGACTAACCCGGCAACGCAGCCAAAGAGCGCGCCGGTGGCGACACGTGTGGCTACGAGGTCGTAGACGCCCACCGCGCCCAGCGTCCAGTCGAGCGACACGAGCGCGACAGTGCCGATCAAGAGGGGTTTGCGAAGGCCACGGACGTGGTGCGCCTGCGCTGTGGTGGTGATCAAGCGAGTGACGAGCAGCCCGAGGAGCAGGCCGCCAAGAATGCCGGTGCAGCGGTGGCAGAGCGCCCAGGCAATGTCGTGGGTCGCAAACGAGCGGTCGGGCTGCTGGTGGCAGGCAAGGTGAAACCCGTGCATGATGGCCCCGCGCAGCCCCTCCGAAACGTGCGGCGGCGCGGCTGTCAGGACCGCGAGCAGGAGCGCCGCGACCAACGCCAGCCCCCAGGCCACGAGGCGAGGACGGGTGGAGTGCGAGCCAGACGAGGTTAACGGGAGGTTCATGGCTTGGCCTGAATCACTGCACGGGGGCTCCCGTTCCACCTTTGCACCAAAAGAAAAAGAGTGCTAGCACTCGGAACACACGAGTGCCAACGTCATTTCTCGATACCTCACATTTTCCTCTTTAAACCAATCCCCCTACGCACCATGGCACAGCTCAAGCCGCTGGCCGACCGCGTGGTCGTCAAGCCCCAGGAGGCCGAGACCCAGACCGCCGGTGGTCTCTACATCCCTGACACTGCCAAAGAGAAGCCCCAGCGCGGCACCGTCGTTGCCGTCGGACCCGGCCGCGTCGAGAACGGCACCAAGATCGACATGACCGTCCAGGAGGGCGACACCGTCCTCTACGGGAAGTACGCTGGCACCGAGATCGCCCTCGACGGCGACGACGTGCTCATCATGCGCGAGAGCGACATCCTCGGCGTTGTCAGCTAAGTGACAAGGTTCAAGTAGCAAGAGGCAAGTGTTCGCTTCCCTTGCCACCTGATACCTGTCACTCTATCCATTCTTTCTGACTACTGAAACCACACGCAAGTATGCCTAAGCAAATCATTTTTGACGTCGAGGCGCGCGACTCCCTCAAACAGGGTGTCGATACGCTGGCCAACGCCGTCAAGGTGACGCTCGGCCCGAAGGGTCGCAACGTCATCATCGAGAAGAAATTTGGTGCCCCGACCGTCACCAAGGACGGCGTCACCGTCGCCAAGGAGATCGAACTTGAGGACAAGCTCGCCAACGTCGGCGCGCAGATGGTCAAGGAGGTCGCCTCCAAGACGTCGGACGTTGCCGGTGACGGTACGACGACCGCCACGGTCCTCGCCCAGGCGATCATGAACCAGGGCCTCCGCTCAGTCACCTCGGGTGCCAACCCGATGGACATCAAGCGCGGCATCGACAAGGCCGTCGACGCCATCGTCGCCAACCTGCGCACGCAGAGCCGCGAGATCGAAGGCCAGAACGAGATCGCCCAGGTCGGCGCCATCTCGGCCAACAACGACGACGAGATCGGCAACCTCATCGCCGAGGCGATGAACAAGGTCGGCAAGGACGGGGTCATCACGGTCGAAGAGGCCAAGGGCACCGAGACCGAGCTCGACACCGTCGAGGGCATGCAGTTCGACCGCGGCTACCTCTCGCCCTACTTCGTGACGGATCCCGACAACATGGAGGTCGTCCTGGAGGACCCCTACATCCTGATCCACGACAAGAAGATCAGCACGATGAAGGACATCCTCCCCGTGCTGGAGAAGGTCGCCCAGATGGGTGCGCCGCTGCTCCTCGTCGCGGAGGACACCGAAGGCGAAGCGCTCGCCACGCTCGTAGTGAACAAGCTGCGCGGCACACTCAAGGTCGCGGCCGTGAAGGCCCCGGGCTTCGGCGACCGCCGCAAGGCCATGCTCGAAGACATCGCGGTCCTCACAGGCGGCACGGTCATCTCCGAGGAGAAAGGCTACCGTCTTGAGAACGCCACCCTCGACTACCTCGGCCGCGCCAAGCGCGTCGTGATCTCGAAGGACAACACGACCGTAGTGGACGGTGCCGGCACCGAGGACTCGATCAAGGCCCGCATCGGCCAGATCCGTGGTCAGATCGAGACGACGACCAGCGACTACGACCGCGAGAAGCTCCAGGAGCGCCTCGCCAAGCTCGCAGGCGGCGTCGCCGTGCTGAAGATCGGCGCGGCCACCGAGGTCGAGATGAAGGAGAAGAAGGCCCGCGTCGAGGACGCGCTCCATGCCACGCGTGCCGCCGTTGAGGAGGGCATCGTGCCGGGTGGTGGCGTCGCGCTCGTCCGCGCCATCGCGTCCCTCGACGGTGTCGAGGCGATCAACGAAGACCAGCGCATCGGCGTGAACATCATCCGCCGCGCGCTCGAGGAGCCGCTCCGCCAGATCGCGGGCAACGCCGGGCTCGAAGGCTCGATCGTCGTCCAGAAGGTCAAGGAAGGCGAGGGCAGCTTCGGCTTCAACGCCCGTACGGAAGAGTATGGCGACCTCATCGAGCAGGGCGTCATCGACCCGACCAAGGTGACGCGCACCGCGCTCCAGAACGCGGCCAGCGTCTCGGCGCTGCTGCTGACCACGGAGTCGGTGATCGCCGACAAGCCGGAGCCGGAAGCCCCGATGGCCGGCGGCGCGCCGGGCATGGGCGGCATGGGTGGCATGGACTTCTAAGCGAAGACCACACCCCAACGCGCTAGCACCTCAACGCTCAGCGTTTGCGAGGCGGCTTCCCAACGCGGGAGGCCGCCTCGTTCTGCTTGGTGTGCTCTGAGATAGAACAAGGTCTCATGTTATCTGGCGATCTCATCGAACAAAGTCCTCGCCTATCTGGCAGCCCCCGCAGCGATGCCGCAACAGATATCCGACTGTGTGGGTCCCTGCATTCGCGGGGATGACGTCAAAGAGGCTGCGAGGCCCGCGTGCTGCTCCGTGCGGCACAGGAGCGACCGAAGACTATACGCAACGAGGCGACCTCTCCGACGCGGGAGGTCGCCTCGTCTAATCGCGGGGATTGGGGCGGGGTACCGCCAAGTTCCGCCGTCCGCCGCGGGTTTCGAGCTACCGCCTGAGCGGGCTAGCGCTGTTTGTCGAGCTTGATGAACTGGCCGTTGACCTCGCCCTGCAGCACCGTCCCGGAGGCATCGGCGGTGAGGGCGAAGCTGAACCCGTCGTCGCCGAAGCTGGGTGCCTTTGCGGCAAGGGACACGCTGGGATACTCGAACACGCCCGAGCCTGTTATCGCGTATTCGACGCTGTTGTGCAGAAGCAGGCCCTCAATGTCGAGGTTGCCTGCCGTCGCGTTCGCCTCCGTGCCAGAGGTCGCCCCGGCCGTTGGCGTCAGCGTCATCGTAAAGCGGCTGGCGAGGCCGTCTGCGATCTCAGCTGACCCCACGTACGTGCCTTCCACGTCGCCTGGCGTCAGATTTTCGCGCGGCACGAGGGTAGAGTCGCAGCCGGATGCGGCGAAGAGCACCGCCGCGAGCATGCACAGAGCGATCCGCATGACGAGTAGAGAGCAGGGTGAGAGCAGAGAACATCCGCCCCGCCTGCGAGCGCCGGGCCGCACTTAAATCCACAGGTTTATCGCCAGTTAATTGTCGCCCTAGGGTGTCGTACACGGCGTTCATTATCGAGGAGGGGCCCTGGCGTCTCGCTGTGCTGACCTCTCCACAGCACAATGGAAGGCGCCTGACCGTCTCGAAGTCCGCTTGAACGAGGAACCACGCTCCGCTTTTTCGCTTCCTTTCCGCCCAATCGCCTTCGCCCTGCGCTCCATGCTTCGCTCCCCCCTCGCCTTTCGCCGCATTGCCTGGGCTACGCTCGGCGTGACGGTGCTCGTGATCTTGTGGGGGGCCTTTGTGCGAGCCTCCGGTTCGGGTGCGGGCTGCGGCGACCACTGGCCGCTGTGCAATGGCGACGTGATCCCACGCTCGCCCACGGCGGAGACCATCATCGAGTTCACGCACCGGGTCACGAGCGGGCTCGTGATGCTCATGGCCTTGGCGGTGTTCATCGTCAGCCGCCGCGCCTTCCCGAAAGCGATGTACCCGCGCGGCACGTCGGGCGCGACCGTCCGACGCTACGCAGGCTGGTCGCTCTTTTTCATGGGCACGGAGGCCGCGATCGGAGCGGGGTTAGTACTGTTGGAATACGTCGCTTACAACGTCTCGGTGGCGCGCGGCTACTGGATGGCGGCGCACCTCGTCAACACGTTTTTGTTGCTAGGGGCGCAGACGCTCACGCTCCACGCCGCCTATGGGGGCTTGCGCCCTCGCATCCGCTCGGCCCTGGGCTATGGCCTCGTCGCCTCGCTCGCGGCGACGACCTTCCTCGGCGCCTCCGGGGCCGTCGCGGCGCTCGGCGACACGCTCACCCTCGGCGGCGGTATCGACCCGGCGGACGACCCCATCGTGGCGACGCTCGTGGGGCTGCGGATCGTGCACCCGCTGCTCGCCTGCGCGGTCGTCCTCGGCGTGCTAGCCGTGGTCTGGCATGCGAACCAGCGAGGTCTCGACCGGGTGACGCAGCTACTAGGTGCTACCGTCGTGGCACTGTTCCTCGTGCAGATGGGCATTGGGCTGGCCAACGTCGCGCTCAAGGCGCCGGTGTGGATGCAGATCGTCCACCTTGCGGGCTCCGATGCGGTATGGATCTGCCAGGTGTGGTTCGTGGCCCGCGTGCTCGCGCCGTCCTCGCAACCACCTCCAGCGCTCCCTTCGGTCACCCAATCGGTCTCAGTGCCCCGAGATCGGCCAGTTCTGGAAGTCGCCTGAACGTCCCCGTGCGCGGCGTCCCTGTGCGCCACGTCGCCGAGTGCGATGACGCCGTGTGCGACGGCCCTCCGTGCAATCTCCCTGTGCGCCTGCAAATCTGACGCCCCGTGTGCTTCATCGTCTTTGAGTGGCAACCAGACGCGCGGCGCCTGACGCTCGCTTCCAACCGGGACGAGTTCTACGAGCGCCCGACCGAGCCGGCGCATTTCTGGGCTGAGGGCACGCCCGCGAACAGTGACGATACTGGCCTCCTGGCTGGGCGCGACCTACGTGGCGGCGGCACCTGGATGGGCCTCACCCGTGCCGGGCGCTGGGCGGCGCTCACCAACGTCCGCGAGCCGCAGCGGCCTGTCGAAAACGCTCCCTCGCGCGGCGACCTCGTCGCCGACTACCTGCGCGGGCACGCCTCGCCCGAAACCTATGCTCGTGCCGTCTCGGAGCGCGGCGAGGCTTTCAACGGCTTCAACCTACTCCTTGGCGAGGTCAGCCAACGCCGTTCTGAGCTGTGGTATGTCTCCAATCGTGCCGAGGGCCTGCGCCGCCTAGACGCGGGCCGCTACGGGCTAAGCAACGCGGCGCTCGACACGCCGTGGCCGAAGGTAGTGCGGGGCAAGGCTCACCTCGCTCGCGTCCTGGACACCCACGAAGAACCCGTCGACGAGGCGCTTCTCGCAGCGCTGGCCGATACCACCCAGGCCCCCGACGGGGCGCTGCCCAACACCGGCGTCGGGCTCGACTGGGAACGGCGACTCTCACCCATCCACATTGCCTCGGAGGCATACGGCACCAGAGCGGCCTCCGTGCTTCAGATTCATGACGGACGCGCACGGTTCACCGAGCAGACGTACGGAGCGTCGGGGCCTCTGGGCCCGCCGCGTACATTTTCGTTGGCCCTACCTGCCTGACGACGGAGCACCGGACGACGGAGCACCGGACAACGGCTATGTTCATGAGGGCTTGAACGCCGCCATAGGGGTGCGCGTCCGTACTTTTGGGTGATCGGCACGCGCGCTTCCCCTGCGCACGCGCGCCGAGGCTCCTGCCCGTCGCGCCTCACCCCGCCATGCACACCGCGTACACCTACGACCCGACGCACGTCGGTCACGTCCACGCGAACCATCCCGAGAAGCCGCAGCGGGCACACCTCGCCTTCAACACGTTGGAGCGCGATGGCATCCTCGGCACCCTGGCCTGCCTCGATCCGGTCCCCAATCCGGAGGCGGCCATCACGCGCGTGCACCCGCAGGACTACTACGACCTCCTGCGTGAGACCCAAAAGCGCGCGCCGTTCCTCTTCGGCTTCGACACCTACGTCACACCCGAGTCGTTCGGCATCGCCGAGCGTGGCGTTGGGGCGCTCCTCGCGCTCACCGACGCCGTTGCCGATGGGACCGTCGACAATGGCTTCGCGCTGGTCCGCCCGCCCGGCCACCACGCACGCCCTTTCGAGGCGATGGGCTTCTGCTTCTTCGCCAACGTAGCCATCGCCGTGCAGCACGCCCGCGCCGTGCAAGGCGTCGAGCGCCTGCTCGTGGTCGACTTCGACGTGCACCACGGCAACGGGACGCAGGAAGTGTTCTACGACGATCCCAATGTGCTCGTCGTCTCGTCGCACCAGTATCCGTTCTATCCCGGCACGGGTGCTCTCCAGGAGACGGGCGAGGGGCGCGGCGTTGGCGCGACGCTCAACCTCCCGCTGCCGCCCAACGTCGGCGATGCGGGCATCCTCGAACTCTATCGCCGTACGGTCTTGCCCGCCACCGATCGGTTCAAGCCCGATATGGTGTTCGTGTCGGCGGGCTTCGACGCGCACTACCTCGACCCGCTCGGCGAGACGGCGCTCAGCATCCGCGGCTTCGCGGACCTCGTGCTCCTCTGCATGGAGATCGCCGACCAGCACTGCGACGACCGGCTCGTCTGTGCTCTGGAAGGCGGCTACCACGTGGACGTGGTCGCCCACAGCATCCTCACCACCCTGCGGCTGCTGCAGGACCCGCACGCGCCGATCTCAGACCCCTTCGGCGCGCCAAGCAGCCCCACGACGGACGACCTGAGCACGCTCATCGGCAACGTGCGCGACCTGCACGGTCTTGGCTGACCAGCACAGCCTCGGCTAATGCCTCGACGGTGGCGCGCTTCTTGCGGCGGCCTGACCTGACTCGTCCACCGTCGCACGCACGCCCATGCTGCCCGACTTGCCGATCCCGACCGCGTCCAACGACCTCCTGCTGCTCGCGCTCTACATCGGCGCGGCCATCGCGATCCCGCTCTACCTCTACCAGACGTTCGTCGCGCCCAAGCTGCGCGAGGCTGCCAAGCCTGACTACGAAATGAGGACGCAGGACCTGATGGAGCGCTACCGAGCCGACGAGTTAAAGCGGGGCCCGGACTACCTCTTGCCTGGCGAGATGAAGCACCTCGAGGACGAGGCCCACGCGCCTCACCAGGACTCTGCCGACTAGCCGTTCTGGAGTACGCTTCGGAGAACTGGCCAGACATTCGACGCGAGGCGCTCCTGCCCCTCCGTGGTCGGGTGGATGCCGTCGGGTTGGTTCATCGCCGGGATGCCGCCGACGCCGTCAAGGAGAAACGGAACGAGGGCCGCATCGTGTTCATCGGCGAGGTCGCGGAAGACCTGGCGAAAGGCCGAGGTATAGGCATCCCCCATGTTGGGCGGCGCTTCCATCCCAGCGACCACGACATCTGCCTCGGCGTTTTGCTCGCGGACGGAGGCAATGATGGCGCTCAGGTTGGCCTGCATCGAGTCAGGCGACAGGCCGCGCAGGCCGTCGTTGCCGCCGAGCGAGAGCACGAGCACGTCGACCGGCTGCCGCCGGAGCACCCAATCGATGCGCCGCCGCCCGCCAGCGGAGGTGTCGCCGCTCACGCCCGCGTTGACTACCTGAGCGTTGAGCCCCGCGTCGTCGATACGAGCCTGGAGTCGTGCGGGGTAGGCGTCAGCCTCTGGGTTCGCCAGACCATAGCCCGCCGTGAGGCTGTTGCCGAGGACGAGCACGTAGGTCGTGGCATCGGGCTCGTCAGCATCAGCGGGGACCGCGCCCGTAACCTCAGGCTGTGCAGCCGTCTCAGGGTCTGTGGTGGCGGGCGCAGAAGATGCCGGGGTGGGTGCGTCGCCTGAGCATGAGACGAGCAATGCGGCGAAAACGAACGGAGCGAGGCGGAGCATGGGCAGAGTGGACCGTAGACGTGATGCTCGCAATCTAGCGCGTGCCGCCAGGCATGGGCGAGCTTGCTCACTCATTCGTGGCGCAGCGCCTCGATGGGGGGGAGTTGGGCAGCACGCCAGGCCGGGTACGTCCCAAAAACCAGTCCGATCACGAGCGCTACCCCCAGCACCACCACCACCGTCGATGTCGTGAGCACGGCTTCGAAGGGAATCTCGGCCCACTGCCGGATGAGGGGCGTCGCGGCCCACACCGTGAGCAGCCCGAGCGCGAGGCCGACACCGCAGCCAACGAGCGAGATGGCGACGGACTCGGCGAGGAACTGCGCCAGCACGTCGCGGCGGCGCGCGCCGGTTGCCTTGCGGACGCCGATCTCGCGGGTCCGCTCTGTGATCGACACGAGGAGCACGTTCATCACGCCCACGCCACCGACCACCACCGAGATGCCCGTGATGAGCCCCATGATCATCTTAAACGCCAGCATGCCTCGCCGCGCCTGCTCAACGCGCCCGGTGTTCGTGGCGACCGTGAAGCCAGCCGTGCCCGCGTCGGTGTGCTCGTCGAGCCAGGCCTCCACCTGCGCCTGCACAGCAGGTACATCTTCGATCCCCCCTGCCTGCACGATCAGCATGGGCGGGGCTCCGTTTTCGAATGCCTGCGGCGCAGTCCCGACCCCGACAACCACCAACGGCTGTGGGTCCTCGCGGGGATCGTCCATCACGCCCACGACCTCCACGGTGTCGCCACCGAGGACCAGTTGTTGGTCGATGGCCTCGTTGTGCGTGAACCCGAGACGCGCGGCCAACGCCGGGTTCACGAGCGCGGCGGCCGGGCCTTCGGAAGTGAGGAGGTCGTCCTCGGTGAGCAATCGCCCAGTGTGGGCATATCGCTCGCGATAGTCGAGCAGGTTGGGGAGCACTGCCTCCACGCTCGTGGCTAAGCGCATCGTGTCGGCGGCACCCACGGGCCGTACGAGCAGCGAGCGCGACTGCACGAGGGTGGTGAGCGTACCGTCCGTGAACGTGGCCTGCAGCGCCGCGGCATCGTCCGGCGTCAGTTGTGCGGGCGTGTCGAGGGATACCCGCAGGCCATCAATGACCTCGGTAGTGCGCGGCGTGAACGAGATCGCCTGGAGGTCGGTCGTCTCCAGGATCTGAGCGCGGGCATACTGTTCCAGGCCGTCGCCCAGCGCCAGAATGGCGACGAGCGCCCCGACGCCGATGACGATGCCGAGCGTAGAGAGGGCAGTGTGTAGGGGGTTGGTGCGGAGCGTCTGGAGGGCAACAGGGATCGCGTGGAGAGGAACACGCACAGGCGAGGGTCGGGACATGGACACATAGCAAAGGCTCGACGCCCCTGTTCGTGCACAGTGGGCCTGGGTTGCACGCCACGCGGGGCGGTCGTCGGGAAACCTCTGGTTGCTCGCAGTGAAGACCGGCGCGTAGTTTGGTTGCTGCTTCCGAAACCCCTTCCAGGCCTGCTTCTCTTATCGTCCCATCCCATGGCCGAGTCGCTTCAAGTCACCCCGTTGCACGCCATCCACACCGCCCTCGGGGCTCGCATGATGGCATTTGGCGGCTTCGACATGCCCGTCCAATACACGTCCATCCTCGACGAGCACCGCGCCGTGCGCGAGGCCGCCGGGCTTTTCGATGTGAGCCACATGGGCGAGGTCCGTGTCACAGGACCGCAGGCCTTCGACTACGTGCAGTACCTCGTCACCAACGACGTCAGCAAGCTCTACGACGGCAAGGCGCTCTACTCGGTGATGTGCCAGCACGACGGCGGAGCTGTAGACGACCTGCTCGTCTATGCCATCGCCGAGCAGGAATACCTCCTCGTCATCAACGCGTCGAACATCGACAAGGACCTCGCTCACATGGAGGCGGTCCTTGCCGAGAGCGGTTTCGACGCCGCGCTCACGGACGAGTCGGCGCAGACGGCGCTGCTGGCGCTCCAAGGCCCGGCGTCGCACCGCATCTTCGAGGCGCTGCTGGCCAGCGAGGGCGTGCCGTTCGACCTCGGCGGGCTGAAGTACTACCACTTCGCGACCGTCGACGGGCTGCTCGGCATGGGGCCGCTGCTGGTGTCGCACACGGGATACACTGGTGAGCAGGGGCTCGAACTCTACGCCGATGCTGCGCACGCCACGCGGCTGTGGAACGCCCTCGTGGAGGCGGGCGAGGCCCACGGGCTTCAGCCGGCCGGGCTCGGCGCTCGCGACACTCTCCGCCTCGAAGCGGGGTACTGCCTCTATGGCCACGAACTCACCGAGACGATCAATCCGCTCGAAGCAGGCCTGGGCTGGGTCGTCAAGCTGAACGCTGGCGACTTTGTCGGCCGCGAGGCCCTCGCCCAGCAGAAGACTGACGGCCTCTCCCGCAAGCTCGTCGGGTTTGTCATGGACGAGCGCGCGATCCCGCGCCAGGGCCACGGCCTCGCTACGCCTGACGGCGAGCCTATCGGCGAGGTCACCAGCGGCTCGCAGTCGCCGACGCTCGGCCGGGGCATCGGCCTCGGGTTCGTGCCGAACGACCCGGCCTACACGAAGCCGGGGAGTGCCGTCCACGTCAGTGTGCGGAACCGTCTCAAGCGTGGCACGGTGCGCAAGCCACCCTTCCACAAACTGTAGGTAGGGCCTGCGTGTTTGGAACCCAACGGGGGCATTCTAGGGGGTGACATACCGCTTGGCACCCGAACGGGCGTACCTTGCTCGCCGCGCTTGTTAGGCCTGCGGGACCTGGCCTACATGCGCCCCCTCACTCTACGTTTCCACCCCTCCGCCCTCCGCATGAACGTCGAGGTTTTCTTTACTGCCAGTTCGCCGTCTGAAGACGACCTACGCGGGACCACCGTGGTCGCCATCGACGTGCTGCGTGCGTGCTCGACCATTGTGACGGCCCTCGCCAACGGCGCCAAGGCTGTCATCCCCGTCTCGGACATGGTGCAGGCGGGTCGGCTTGCGGCCAACCTCGACGCAGACACCGGGTTGCTCGGCGGCGAACGCGGCGGGAAGCGCATCGACGGCTTCCAGGTCGGCAACTCGCCCGCAGAGTACACGCCCGAGGCCGTCCACGACCGCACCGTAGTCCTGACCACGACCAACGGCACGCAGGCGATCGCGCAGGCCAAGCAGGCCCACGCCGTCACCGTCGGCTGTTTCCTCAACGCCAGCCGCGTGATCGACTTTCTGCGCACGTGCGAGACGGACATCGTGCTCCACTGCGCGGGCTGGCAAGGCCGCATCGCCCTCGAAGACACGCTCTTCGCTGGCTACGTGCTGCACCGCCTCTGGGACGGAACCGTTCCTGCCGATGCCACCGATGCCTGCCGGATCGCCCACGCGCAATACCGTGCCGACCGCCGCCGCCTCGCTAAGGCGCTCAAGGAAAGCGAGCACGCCCGCCGTCTCATCGCGCTCGGCCAGGGAGCCGACCTCGACTACTGCGCGACGATGGATGCGGTCCCGGTCCTGCCCCTGTTCCACGACAACCGCCTCCTCCTCGACGGGGAAGACAAAGTGGTTGCCGAACAGACGCTGGCTGAGCGTGTGGCGAGCACCGAATCGTAGCGGAGACTCAGCCTACGAACGTGGAAACGAACGCGGGCGGCCCTCCTAGGAGAGCCGCCCGCGACTATTTAACCACAGGCGTCGCGCTAGCCCGCCGTGGCGTACTTGACGGAGCAGCCGTAGGGCGCCGAGGTAGGCACGGCTACCGGCTCGCCCTGCATGTGCGCCTCGACGGCGGCCTCGACATAGTTGGTTGCTTCGGCGATCGGGCCGCGCGGCTTGTCATCGATGCCGCCCTTGTAAATCAGCGTGCCGTCCGGTGCGATCACGTACATGTGTGGAGTCGTGGCGGCCTCGTAGGCACGGCCGACAGTCCCGCTTTCGTCCATCAGGATGGCCGCCTGCTGCGCGTCTACCTGGGCAGCGCGCTCGTTCATGACTTCGTTCGAGAAGTGGCCCTGCTTGCCCGGCGCCGATGAGACGATGGACAACCACACGACGTCGTTCTCCGCCGCACGCTGCTGGAGTTGCTGCATGTTGCCGGTCTGGTAGTGGCGCTTGACGAACGGGCAGTCAAAGTTGAGCCACTCCAGGATGACGTACTGGCCGGCGAAGTCCGCGAGCGCGTGCTCGGTGCCGTTGGTGTCGGTGAGCGTGAAGGCCGGAGCCGCGGCGCCGATCTCGGGGCCGTCGGGCAGGGCCGCGTCGGAGGAAGTGGACGGGAGCGTGAAGCCGGTGGTCACGAGGGCGACGAGCGCCACAGCAAGCACGGGGAGGACAAATCGCTTCATGGAGGTAGCGGTCATGGATGTGATGGAGAACAAGCGAGCGGGTGAGTTGCCCCAGAGCAACGAGGCAGATGCGTCCGTGTTGCGCAGAATTGCAGCGCACGAAAGTCCTTAGAAAAACCGCGGGCCCGACTCCGTAGAGAAATCGGGCCCGCGCCATGTGCAAGGGACCACGCGTACGTGGCTGCGTCGCCGTGCTACTTCACCACGGTGACGCGGCGCGTCGTCGCGAAGTCGGTGCCAGCAGCACGGACGACGTAGACGCCGTTGGCCAGACTCGTGGCGTCGATCTCCATCGGGAGGGCCGCGCCGGCTTCGATCCACCCGTCGTGCAGCGTGGCTACGGCGCGGCCGAGCGCGTCGTAGAGCGTCACGGTGACCGCCTGGCCCTCGCGGACGGCGAGGGAGAGCGTGGCCGCGCGTGCCCCGAACGGGTTCGGGTAGATGTCGGCCAGCTCAAAGGCGTCCAAGAGCTCGATGGTCGCTTCGACCTCGGGGCTATAGGCAAACGCACCGTCGAAGTCGACTTGCTTTAGGCGGAACGTGTAGGTGCCTGGCGAGAGCGCATCGGTGGCGAAGCGGTAGGCCTGGGCCTCCGTCGTGGTGCCCGTGCCTTCGACGAACGCGAGGGCGCTGAAGTCCGCAGCCTGGGGACCACGCATCTGCACCTCGAACCCACTGTTGTTCGTCTCCGAGGCCGTCGCCCACGCAAGCTGTGCCGCCCGGCCGTCGAGTTGCACGTCGAACGTCGTGAGTTCAACCGGGATGTTGATGCTCACCGTGGTCGGGTCACCGAAGATGACCGTGGTCGGATCGTCGGAGTTGAGCGTTTCGCCGAGGAAGACGCCCAGGTCGGAGAGCGTAGCCTGGTTGTCGAACGTGACCGCCGGCGCACTGGCGGGAACAAACACATCGACCGTGATCGTCGAGGCCGTGTTGGCCGGGAGCGTCATGTCGGTGATGGTGAGGGTGTTGGTGCCGCCGAAGGCGTTGGCCGTCCCGCCGAGCGTGGTCGAGAGCGTGCCGTCCACGAACGTGAGTTGGGCGCTCGGCAGCACGTCCGAAAAGTCGATGCCCGTCAGCTCCGCGCCGTTGTTGAAGAGCGTGAACGTGTAGGTGAACGCGTCGCCCGGGTCCACGGTGGTGGGGCTTGCTTCTTTCGTGAAGCCGACCGCGTAGGGGCACGAGGCGGCGTCGTTGAAGCGCGAGACGACGCCCGTCGAGACCACCGTGGCCGCGCCCGAGACGAGGTCGAACTGGTAGTAGCTGCCATCGACCGTGCCGCGCCGCCCGAAGAGCTCACCGTAGCTGTTGAACCACATGCCACCGACGGTGCCAAGCGAGCTCGTCGCGGGGAGTGCGACCACCGCTCCGTCCGCCGGGTCAATCTGGACAACCTGGTTGGTGTTGCGCGTGAAGCCGTAGAGGAAGCTGTCGTCGTTGGTGAGGGCGATGTCAGACACGCGCGCGCCCGAGGTGCCTCCGATCAGCCCAATCGGAATCGTGTTATCCAGCGTGGGTGTCCCGGTGTCGAGGCCCGAGATCACGTAGAGGTTGCGGGGCGTCACGAGCGGGTCTCCGCCATTGATGAGGTAGAGCGTGCCGTCGCGGGCGATGGTCCCGGAGAAATAGCTCTGCGCTGGCAGGCCTGCCACGGTGCCGATGGAGACCGGCGTGCCCGTGTTATCGATGCGGTACATCCTGTTGGGCGCGGTTGGCCTGATGCCGTAGATGAACCCGTCGAGGTAGTTGAAACCGAGCGCATTGTACTCGACCGTCGTTGTCCCGATCGCATTGAGCGTGTAGGGGAAGACGGACTGGTCGAGGCGGCTGAGCTGGAAGGTCGCTCCGTTGTCAAAGGACTGCGAGATGAACACGTCGTTCTCGCAGGTGAACTGGGCCTGTGCGGGGGTGCTGAGTGAGAAGAAGAGGAGGGTGCCGAGCAGCCCGGTCCCAAGACGAGTAGCGAGCTTCATGGTGCGAGAGAGGTAGTAATGAAGGAGGGACTGGGTCTTAAGGTGCGCTAAGAAGACCCAGCACGTATCGGCGCAACATACGCATCCCGGTGCACATCACCGTAAACTCAGGCGCACGGTGCGCCCCCCTGTGGGATGTTGCCGTCTCATTTTCATACAAGAGCATGAAGCGACCTCCCTGCGCCTGCTCTTCGTACTTGTTTTCACGCACGATGCCGCCTGCTCTCTGCGTTGGGTGTAGCATGATCCACCACCAAGTTTTTTGGCTCCTCGTCGCGTGCCTCGTCGTCGCGCACCTGGACGCTGCAGCGCTCGCCGCACCTAGCATCGATCCCATGCCGGGTGCTGAGCGTGACGAGGTCCGCCTTCGTGTCCTGGATGCCTCGGACCAGGCCCCGAACACTCGCCTCGTGCCTAGTGATCGCGTCATGCCCGCGCCGCGTGATCGCGTCATGATGGTGGCGACCGACGAAGGCGCGGCGCTGCTTACGGCTGGGCGCGCGCACCTGCTCGCCTTCGAACTTGACCAGGCTGCGGCGCAGTTCGAGCGCCTCGCGGAACTAGAGCCCGGCGGCCCGGCGGCCTACCACCACCTGGCCACCATCGCGCTCTGGCGCGGGCTCGTCACTGAAGACGCCCGCCACTTCGACGCGTTCTTCGACTGGAGCGACCGTACCGAGACGGCGCTGGACGACGCAGCCGCTTCCCCGTGGCGCGGCCTCATCGCCGCCGAGCGCGAACTCTCCCGGGCCACGGCGCACCTGAAGCTCGCCCAGTACACGCGGGCGGCCCTGGCCGGCCGGGCCGCCTTCCGCGGCTTCGAGCGGCTCGTGCGCGACCATCCCGACTTCCACGACGCCTACAAAGGCCTTGGGCTTTGCCACGTGGCCGTCGGCTCTGTCCCCAAGGGCTATCGCTGGCTTGCCAAGCTAGCCGGGTTCGACGGCACCGTCCAAGCAGGCATGGACGAGCTAGAGCGCGCCGCCACGCGCAGCCTGACACAACAGGAGGAGGCCCTCGTCGCCCTCGCCATCACCGACCTCACGCTCAACAACAACCGGCGCGGCGGCCTGCGCTACATGGAGCGGCTGCACGCCCGGCACCCCGAGAGCGCCCTCGTCAACCATCTCTATGGCTACGCTCTCCTCAAGCGCCGACGCGCTGCCGATGCCGAGCGGCACCTACGCACGGCCCTCGCTGCCCAGGAGCGCGCCGCGGTCTTTCCGCTCCGCTACAGCCGCTACTACCTCGGGGACGCACTCTACCGCCAGAACCGCTTCGCCGATGCTGCGACCACCTTTGAGCGCTACCTGGCCGACTTCGGCGGCGAGGCCCTCCGCGCCCGCGCCCACCTGAGCGCTGGCCTCGCCCGCGAGATGAACGGCCAGCGCGACCGTGCCCTGATTCACTATCGCAGCATCCGATCAGAGCGCGACTTCGACGCCGATGCGGCAGCCCTCCGCGAGGCGCAACGTCGCATCGACGCCCCGCTGACGACCACCGAGCGCCTGCTGCTGCGCGGCGGCAACGCCTTCGATGGGGGCCGCTATGCCGAAGCCGTGACTACGATGCAGCCGCTCCTCGCACCGGGCGCAGCCTCCCCCGTGGAGTATGCCGAGGCCGCCTACCGTAGCGGACGGGCCTACCACGAAGACCGCGAACCCCGAGAGGCACTCCGCCACTATGCCATCGCCATCGCCAACCCGGGCGACGCGCTCGCGCGCTGGGGCCCCTGGTCCCAGTTCTACACCGGCGAGGTGCACGAGCAGCAGGGCAACCGCGCCGAAGCACGCGCCGCCTACGAGGCCGTCCTGCGCTACGATGAGCCCTTCGACTACCACCGGGCCCTCGAACAACGCGCCCGCGCCGCGCTCGACCGCCTCGACCACTGACGGATCTTTTCCGACGTCCCGTATCGTTTGGCGTGCTCGCACACTCGGCACCGAACTTGCCAGCGTACCGCCTCCCCCCTGCCCTTTTCTGCCACTTCTCCACCTGTCCTGATGGTCCCGCGCCTCCGCCTCGTCCTTCCGGCTCTTGCCCTGCTCCTGGGGGGACCCGTTCTTGGCCAGGCCCCCTCTGAGATTGCCGGTCCGATCTACGCCCATGCGCTGCCCGACGCGCCGCGGCCAGACGCCCGAACGACACCGCCGGTGGTGGTCCAGTCGCGGGGAGCTGCTGCGACCTTCGAGGTGATCTACACCGGGTTTCCCGCCCAGGCTCAGGCAGCCTTCCAGCGCGCGGTGGACCTCTGGGCGGACTTTGTCGTCTCGGCCGTGCCCATCCGGGTCAACGCCGAGTGGGTGGAATTCGACAGCGAGACCACGCTCGGCGCTGCGGGGCCGTTCATCGCGCAGTTCGACGAGGGCGACAGCCGCCCGGCGGGCTTCGAAGCCAACGTGTGGTACCCGATTGCGCTCCTCAACAGCCGAGCCGGTCGCGACGTGGCGCCGGGCAGCCCCGACATCAGCGCCGAATTCAATGCGGCGTTCAACCGCTGGCACTTCGGAACGGGGGCGCCAGGCCCCTCCCAGTTTGACTTCACGACTGTCGTGCTGCACGAGCTCGCGCACGGCCTAGGCTTCATCGGCGGCCTCACCGTCGAACGCAACGAGGGCACCCTCGTCTCCACCTCGGGCAACCGCGACCCCTTTGCGTTTGACCTGCTGGCTCGGGACTGTGATGGCAACCGCGCCCTCGACGAGACGCTGTACCCGCGCCCCTCCAGAGCGCTACGCGAACTCCTAACCGGCGAGGCACTCTTTCTGACGGGGCCCACGATCGACGCTACCACCGACGGGACGCCGACGCCTCTCTACGCACCGACCTCGTGGAACCCGGGTTCGTCCTACTCCCACTTTAACGAAAGCACGTTTAGCGAGCCGAGCCCGCAGTCGTTGATGACGCCCTTCTTCGTGCAGGGCGAGCGCATCCTCTCGCCCGGAGCGCTCACGTGTGCCGTGATGGAGGACCTCGGCTGGGAACTCGCGGGGGAGTGTCTCCGCCTCCTGAGTACCCAAAGCCCCGTTGTGATCGACCTGGGCAGCGATGCCTGTGTGGGCACCGGGCCGTCGCCCCCCACGCCGAACCCCACCATCGAGGTGTTTCGACTCGACGACTTCGGCCCTCGGCTCGTGCGCTCCGGCGGTCAGGTCGACTTCACGATCTCCTTCGGCAACGCCACCATCGTGGACGTGCGGATCTACGACACGCTAGGCCGCCTCTACCTCGCCCGCCGCTTCGCGGAAGAGCCGCAGACGACCAGCACCGGCTCGCTGGACCTGGGCGGGCTCAGCCTCCCGTCGGGGCAGTACTATGTCGCCTTTTCCGCTCAGGATCGTCAGGTGGTCGAGAAGATCTCAGTCATCCGTTAGAGCCTCGTCGTTCTGCCAGAGCAGGCCGTCTTCCAACTGAGCAGCGCTCTGGTAAGAATGAGCAGATCCGCGCGAGGCCTATGAACTCTGCAGTAGGGACTCCGTTGTGAGAAGACCGTAGCCCGCTGCATTGACCGACCACATCGCTTCGCGTCTTTCAATGAAGCACCTCGTCGCCGAATTTCGACGTTTATGACCCGTACGGCGCTTTTTTTTGGCGTTGCCCTACTCACGGCGCTTTTCGCCTCGCCGGTTGTCACTCCGCCTGCCATGGCGCAGGGCGGCGGGATGCTGCTCGGCGCGCCCCCTGCCGCGGCGGAGGATTCCAGCCCACATTCCGACGCATCTCTGGTGAGCGAGGTTGCCCAGCTCGCACCAGGGCAGCCATTCACGGTCGCACTGCGGCTTACGATGGAGCCGAAGTGGCATAGCTACTGGCTCAACCCCGGCGACTCGGGGCTCCCCACGGTGATCAACTGGCGGCTCCCCGACGGCTTCGAGGCCGGTCCGATCCAATGGCCCTACCCGGAGCAGGTCCCCGTGGAACCGTTCATGACCTATGCCTACTACGACGAAGTCTTGCACCTCGTTGAGGTCACGCCCCCCGCTGATCTAGCACCCGGCACGTCGGTCACGTTG
Organism: Bacteroidota bacterium; assembly: GCA_038528235.1. GTDB lineage: Bacteria > Bacteroidota > Rhodothermia > Rhodothermales > Rubricoccaceae > JBCBEX01. The sequence continues at coordinate 63,973 of JBCBEX010000009.1, read as the reverse complement.
GCGGGCACTGCGGACTGGCTCATCTGCGAGCAGGTTTGCCTCACCGCTACCCAGGACGTGGCCCTCTCGCTCTCCGTCGCTAGCGCAGCTACGCCCGATCCAGTCTGGGCGTCCCGCATCGCCGAGACGCGTACTAAACTCCCGCACGACCTCGACGGTCTCACAGCGACCGCGTCGCGCTCAGGCGAGACGTTCGCCCTCGTACTCGGTGGCCTCGACGCCGACGCGGGCGCGCTCGCTGACGCCTACTTCTTTGCGAGCGAGGAGCAAGTCATCCAGCACAACGCCCCCCAAGCGATTGCACGCGCCGACGACGGCACCGTCCAACTCGCGCTAGCGCGCTCGGAGTATGCGCAGACGGATCCGGCTCTGATCGCAGGCGTGCTCGTCGCGAGCGAGGGCATGACGTTCGATGGCACCCACCGCGCGCTCTGGATCGAGGCCCCGCTCGGCGCGAGCGCGAGCGCGGGCACCACCGGCGCGATGGGCTTGACGGACACGACGATGCCACGCAATCTGCTGTTCGCGCTTGGATTCGCGCTCCTGGGCGGGCTCCTGCTCAACCTCATGCCCTGCGTCTTCCCGATCCTCTCGATCAAGGTCCTCGGCTTCGCGCAGCATGACGGCTCCGCGGACAGCACGCAGACGATGCGCCGCAACGGCTGGCTATTCGGCGCGGGCGTGCTGGTGTCGTTCTGGGCGCTCGCGGGCGTGCTGCTCGCGCTACGGGCGGGCGGCGAGGCGCTCGGCTGGGGCTTCCAGCTCCAAAGCCCCCTCTTCGTCGCTGCGATGGCGCTCCTCTTCTTCGCGCTCGCGCTCAACCTGCTCGGCGTCTTCGAATTTGGCCTCGGCGTGCAGTCGAAAGCGGGACAGCTGGACCAGGGCGAGGGCGCATCGGGGGCGTTCTTCAGCGGCGTTCTCGCCACGCTCGTCGCGACGCCGTGCACGGCCCCATTCACGATGGGCCCTGCGCTCGGGTGGGCGCTCGGCCAGCCCGCAACCTCTGCACTGGCTGTGTTCTCCGCGCTCGGGCTCGGGATGGCCCTGCCGTACGTCGCGCTCAGCCATGCGCCCCGCCTGCTCGACCGCCTGCCGCGCCCCGGGCCGTGGATGGAGACGTTCAAGCAGGCGCTCGCCTTCCCGCTCTTCGCGACGGTGGTGTGGCTCGTGTGGGTTTTCAGTCTCCAAGTCGGCCCGAACGGCGTGGCGCTGTTCCTCGGTGCGGCCACCGCGCTCGGCCTAGCCGCGTGGCTCTATGGTCGCTGGCAGCATGCTAACGGCACCGTTCGCGTCGTGACACGTGGTCTAGCACTCGCGGCGCTGGTAGCGGTCGTGGCGCTCACGCTGCGCGGGGCTGAGGCATCCGGCGCGTCCTCCATCGGGGTCGTGCGGGGCGCAGCGGAGGATGCAGACTGGGGCGCGTTCTCCCCCCAGCGTGTGGCCGAGCTCAACGCCGAGGGCCGCTCGGCGTTCGTGGACTTCACCGCCACCTGGTGCATCACCTGCCAGGTTAACAAGCAGGTCGCGCTCCGCACGCAGACCGTCGCCGACGCCTTTGACGCGCATGGCGTGACGCCGCTCACCGCCGACTGGACCAACCGCGATCCCGTCATCGCGGCCGAGCTGGCACGCTTCGGCCGCTCCAGCGTCCCCCTCTACGTCCTCTACCCGCCCGACGGCGAGCCTGTGCTGCTTCCCGAGGTACTGACCCCTGGCGTCGTCCTCGACGCGTTGGACGAGGTCGTACCCACGCGCGATGGCCTTGCCGCTCGGTAGCAGGCTCCACATCACTGGACGAGCAGGAAAGCGAGGCTACGAGGATGCGGAACCGCGCTACAGGGGGTGGCCTACGGCTCGTCCTGCTGCGGTGCAAGCTCCACTTCGCCTGCGACGAACGCGTCGATCTCGACACCGACGAAACGTGCCACCAACTCGTCGGGCGAGTAGTCGATTCCTGTGTCCGTGGGCGTGAGCGTTCGTCGGAACACGATTAGTTGGGGCGTGGCAGGGACGCCGCCCTCGGCCTCCCAGATGTACGCCGCCGCATCGGCCCCGAACCAGTTGCGGCCGGACGCGACCTCGTCGAACTGGCCAAATCGACCCAGCAGATAGTCGACGCCGGCGCGCGGGTCCCAGTCGAGGACGACGCCGCGCACCGCGAACGCCAACCCGTCGTCTGCAGCTTGACCGGCGAGCATCGTCTTTGCGCGCGCTATTGTCTGGTCGAATCCAGCCCGATTGCTACCGTGGCACACGCTCTGCGTGATGAAGACGGCGTAGAGCTCGGCACCGGACGGGTTCACGGTGTTTCGCTCATACTGGCGCTCCTGAGCGACGGCCACCGAGAAGGAGGTCAACGAGAACAGGACGGCTAGCACGAGAGCACGCATGAGGCGGGGCGTCTGGAAACCGGAGCGCAGTGCAACCGCCGGTGCAGGCTGAACTATAGCGCATAGCAACGGATGTAACGGGCAAAAGTATACGCCAGGCTCGGACGGCGTGCGCCCCTGTCCGCGCTACTGTGGCCTCTCCATGATTATTCGAATCGGAACCTGCTTCCGGACTGTTCGCGCGCTGCGTCGCTCAGTTCGGCAAACGGCGCCCCAAAGTCGCGGATGGCGACGAGGTCCCGCTCGATCCGGCACGCCATCTTTATCGCATCGAGAACGTGAATGTAGCGGGTGGATGGAGCGCCCGAGGCCATCGAGTAGGAGACGGCGCCGTCGGGGTGCGCGCGAATGTGCTGGCGCACAGTTGCCACGACTCGGGCGGAGTCTGCCACCACGCCATCGACGTGGGCCGAGCCATCGGCGAGGACGCGCACAGGGAGAATGGGTCCCTCTACGGGCGGTATTTCCGAGGCCGGCGGCATGTAGAGCGATTCCTGCGCGCGGGCCGATGCGGTCAGAAGGACTACGAAGAGCAGCGCGAAACGCACAGCGGACGTCAGGCTAGAGTGGATGGATCAGCCGAGCACACGGACTGATGGTCAGCGACTACTAGGCGTGTGCAGCCCTCGTAGGCCGATCGTAGGATCGGAGCATGCGACGCCACGGCCCGGCCTCACGTTGCGGCTGGTCGGTGCCCGACGCCTTTGAAGAAGGTGTACGAGAATGTCCCGTCCGGCTCAGCTGTCCGGTAGAGGTCGCGGACGCCTTCGTCGAACGTCTCGGCGCTCAGGAGCCCCGCCTCCACCGACGGCGCCCGTACGCCCTCGATCATGGCTGTGAACGTCCGTCGGATGAACCCCTCGACCCAGGCTGGGCGACTCGCGTCCACGTAGACAGTTCGCGGCGCGACGCGCACATCGGCGAGCCCGGCCGCTGCCATGAGCGGGTACACCTGGCGCCCAATGTTCGCGTTACCGCCTGCTCGGCGCTGGAGTTCGACCTGGCAGCGGATCGCCGCGTGGGCAGCGCTGCTGTCGGGATGGAAATACGTCGAGCCGTGGTCTCCTTCGATGACGGTGACGGTCCCACCGGGACGAACTAGGTCGGCGAGGGCGCTCAATGCATCTACAGGGCGAGCGAGGTGCTCCAGAACGAAGCAAACAAAGACATGGTCGAAGGAAGCGGGAGCGAACGGAAGCGCAAAGATGTCGGCCTGCTGAAACTCGACGTTCGAGAATCCAGCGGCTCGAACCCGCCGCTCGGCCTCGGCCAGGGATGCTGCCGAGACATCGACCGAGGTGAAGTGCGCGCCGGGGCTCCGTTGCGCCAAGGTCACGGTCTGTGAGCCGACGCCACACCCGGCTTCCAGCACGCGGCTGCCGTCTGGATACGTAGTGTCTCCGTGGAGGAGATCGACGAGGGTATCGGCTTGGTCTTGTAGCCGCTCGTTTTCGCGGGCTGCGTAACCGTGGACGTAGACATCGCTCATGCTTGTTCGGTAGACTTCGTTTGTTAGACATACACCGGGTTGCCACGCAGCCGCAGCGAGCGACCATCGCGTGCGCTAACGTAGACGCGGAGGCTCGACTGAGGCAAGACGACCCAGTCGAATAGGAACATCGACACCGCAAAATGCACACTTGGGAAGCACCGAGACCTTCCTCTGAGGAGGTCCTGCGGACAGCCCTCTGTCAGTCCAAGGGCGCCTCGCCCACGGTCCGGTAGCTGCGCGCGTAGTAGAGCAGCGGCTCCTCGCCCGAGCCGCCCTCGACGCGGGTGACTTCGCCGAGGATGAGGTCGTGGTCGCCCGCGCGGTGACGGGCCCAGGCGCGGCAATGGAAGACGCCCATCGCGCCGTCTAGGACAGGGACGCCTGCGTCATTGAGACGGTGAGGGATCGTAGCGAGTTGCTCGGCGCTCGTGAGGTCGGGCACCGCGAAGTGCGTGGCGAGGTGAGCCTGCCCCGCGTGGAGCAGATGCACGCAGAATGCCTCCGCCGTTTCCAGCACGCCGTGGAGGCCGGTGCCCCGGATCACGTTGAACGACACCAACGGCGGATCGAGCGAGACGCTCGTGAACGAGCCGATGGTGGCCCCGCGCACGACGGCTTCCGTCGCTGTCGGGCCAGAGGCCGCCGTCACGACGGTCACGGGGCTGGCAACATGCCGCATCGCGTGGCGGAGGGCGTCGCCCAGGTCAGCGTCGTCCAGGTCAATGGGGGCGGGAGGCGAAGCGGGCGAGTGCGTAGCGCGCATGAGACAGGAGAGAGGCAAAGAGACGAGATGGGCGATGTCAACGTTCGAGGCCGTACGCTAGTTCTTTCGGACCCGCGTTCTGCTCCGGCACGTGAGCGAAACCACGCCGCTTGTTGTGCGAAGAGCCGCGGGAAAGCGGCACAGCGCTTGACGCCCCCTGCCCTGACGCGCCTAGCTTTGCTGTTCTCAGCGCTGCCGCCCGCTCGCGTCATCGCCCCCCTGCCCCACCGCTCTACTGCCCTCCCGCCACACCGCAACACCCTATGACCTGGTGGCAAGCCGCGATCCTAGGCCTCGTCCAGGGCCTCGCCGAGTTTCTCCCGATCTCCTCCTCCGGCCACCTCGTCCTCGGCGAGTACGTGCTCGGCCTCTCCGGCGACGCCGCCAACGACATCACCTTCGAGGTCTTCGTCCACTTCGGGACGACGCTCTCCATCGTGACGGTCTACTGGCGGCGCATCCTGCGGCTCATCTCGGGCGGCCTCAAGGCGCTCACGCAGCCCTCGACGTGGGGTGAATCGCTGCGGGCCGGGCGCATCGAGTCGACGGGCGTGGGTGCGCCGTCGCCGGTGGTGTCGCTGCGGCTGATCGCGTTCATCCTCATCTCGATGGTGCCCACGGGCCTCGTCTACGTCCTCTTCAAGGATCAACTCGAAGCTGCCTTCAGCGACCCACGGCTCGTCTGTGGCATGCTGCTCGTGACGGGCACGCTGCTCTTGCTCACGCTGCTGCGCAAGAACCCGCAGGGGCAACTGAGTCCTGTTAAGGCAGTACTCGTCGGCGTCGCGCAGTCGATGGCCATGATTCCCGGCATCTCGCGCTCCGGCTCGACGATCTGTACGGCGATCTACCTCAACGTGGACCGCCGCGAGGCCGCCGACTTCTCGTTCCTGATGCTGCTGCCCGTGATCCTCGGCGCGACGCTCCTCAAGACGCTGGAGTTGCTCGAAACGGGCGCGACCGTGGACTGGGTGCCGCTGCTCGTCGGGACGGTCGTGGCCTATGTCTCCGGCGTGTGGGCCATCAAGGTTGTCATCGACTTCGTGAAGCGCGGCAAGCTGCAGTATTTCGCCTACTACTGCTACACGGTCGGCATCTTCGGCCTCGTCTGGCTCACGTTCGTCGCGTAGCCGAGGATCGTAGGCTGCGCACGGCGGCTTTTTCCACATTCCGCTGAAAACTCAAGCGCGGGGCATGTCGATTCGCCCTTCTGCCACGTTGGTACCCGTACTTTTTGCGGCTCTGCGCCCTCCGCTTCTCTTCCAGCCCCCACCGCTTTGTTTTTCTCGACGGACGTCGCCATCGACCTTGGCACGGCGAACACGCTGATCCACATCCAGGACCAGGGCATCGTGCTCAACGAGCCCAGCGTGGTCGCGCTCAACCGCAAGACCGGCCAGCAGGAGGCCGTCGGCTTCGAAGCGCTCCAGATGCACGAGCGCACGCACAAGGACATCGAGACGATCTGGCCGCTCAACGACGGCGTGATCGCCAACTTCGACGTGGCCGAGGTGCTCATCAAGGAGCTCATCAAGCGGGCGGTCAAAAAGCGGTTCACCAACCCCCGCCGGATGGTGATCTGCGTGCCGAGCGGCATCACCGAGGTGGAGCGCCGCGCCGTGCGCGACTCGGCCATCAATGCCGGGGCCAAGCAGGTCGGCCTGATCGACGAGCCCATGGCCGCCGCCATCGGGATCGGCCTGGACGTGCAGGCGCCCATCGGCAACATGATCGTGGACATCGGCGGCGGGACTACGGAGATCGCCGTGATCGCGCTCTCAGGCATCGTCGTGGACGAGTCGATCCGCGTGGGCGGCAACGAACTCGACGCGGCGATCTTACAGTATTTCCGCAAGCACCACAACCTGCTCATCGGGCAGCGCACCGCCGAGCGCATCAAGTGCGAGATCGGCAGCGCCTCCGAGCTTGATCCGGAGTTGGTGCTCTCCGTCAAGGGCCGCGACCTCGTCTCCGGCGTGCCGAAGACGCGCGAGATCACGAGCGAGGACGTCCGCGAGTCGCTCCGCGCCCCGGTCCAGCAGATCGTGCAGGCCGTCATGCGCGCGCTCGAACGGACGCCCCCGGAGCTAGGCGGCGACATCCTGGAGCGCGGCATCATGCTCACGGGCGGCGGCGCGATGCTCAAAAGCCTCGACAGCCACCTGCGCGAGCGGACCGAGATGCCCGTCTTCGTCGCCGAGGACCCGCTCACGGCCGTCGTGCGCGGCACGGGTCAGGTGCTGGAGGAGATCGAGAAGTTCGACAAGGTGCTGAGCAAGTAGGCAGCCTCGCGATGGGCGATGGGCGATGGGCGATGGGCGATGGGCGATGGGCGATGAAGCACGTCGGCTTTCGTCCCGCCGTCAAGCGAATTCCGTGGCTGTTCTCCCGCCCTCGCCCTTCGGTATGTTGGCCGGGTCCCGCCCTCTCCACCTGCCGCTAGCTCCCTCGCTATGACCCTCGCCGGACGGCTCTGGGAACGCGCTCGCGACTTCGTGCTGCTCGCGGTGCTGCTCGTGGCGAGTCTGCTGCTACTGCTCCGGCAGAACGGCCCTGCGCTGCGCACCGCTCGGGCGGCGGCGCTGGACCTCACGGCGCGCGTCGAGGGCGTCTTCTCGTGGGCCGGGCGCTACACCGCGGCCCTCCAGGAAAACGAGCGACTCCGCGCCGCTACCATTGATCTAGCGGCTGAGGCGGCGCTCCTGCGCGAGGCCCGCGCGGAGAACCGGCGGCTGCGCGGCCTGCTCGCCCTGAGCGATTCCTCGGACTACGACCTCCTCCCGGCGCGTGTCGTCGGCAAGGACCTCACGCGGCAGAGCAACCAACTCACGCTCAACGTGGGCCGCAACGACGGCGTCGCGCTCGACATGCCTGTCATGGACGAGCGCGGGCTCGTCGGCAAGGTGAGCCTCGTGAGCGCCAACTACAGCCTCGTGCTGCCGCACCAGAACACCAACTTCGCCGTCCCCGCCCGCATCGACGAGTTGGGCCGCGACGGCCTCGTGCGCTGGGACGGCACCACCTACGACCGCCTCACGATGGACTACATCGTCCGCACGGAGCCCGTCCGCGTCGGGCAGCGTGTGGTGACGAGCGGCTTCAGCGACGTCTTCCCGCCCGGCCTGCCCGTCGGCCGCATCGACTCGGTGCTCGTGGCGGGCGGGCGCAACGACTTCGTGCTGTTCGTCGAGCCCGCCGCCCCGATCAGCACCGTGGACTACGTGTACGTTGTCCTCCGCACCCCCGACCCTGAACGCGCCGCCCTCGAAGCCGAGGGAAGTTAGAAGTATGAAGTTAGAAGTTGGAGCCGTGTATAGATGCTGTGCCGCTGCCTGGTTTCTGCTCACCCTATCCCCTATCCCCTATTCCCTTACTCCGGTCGCAGCGGCCCAGCCCAGCCTGACCGCGCAGATCGACGCGCTGCTGGACGTGCCTGCCTATGAGGACGCGCACTGGGGCGTGCAGGTCGTCAACCTCGAAACCGGCCAGACGCTCTACCGCCGCGACGAGGGCAAGCTCTTCATCCCGGCGTCCACGCAGAAGCTGCTCACCACCGCCGCGGCGCTCGACCTGCTCGGGCCCACGTTCCGCTACGTGACGCCGCTCTACCTCGACGGCCGCGTCGAAGGCAGCACGCTGATCGGCAACCTCGTCGTGCGCGGCGTGGGCGACCCGACGATCGGCGGGCGCTACACCGAGGGCGACAAGACGCTCACCTTCCGCGCCTGGGCAGACGCGCTCCGGGCACGCGGTATCACCCGCATCACCGGCAACGTTCTGGGCGACGACGACGTGTTCGACGAGACAGCGCTCGGCCCGGCTTGGTCCTGGGACGACCTGCCGTTCTACTACGCCGCCGAGATCGCAGGCCTGAGCTATAACGAGGGCACCGTCGAGTTGCTCGTCGAGGCGACCACGCCCGGCCAGCCGACCCAGATCACCTGGGAGCCCGCGATGACGCCCTATGTCCAGGTCGAGAACACGAGCCAGACGGCTGCGGCAGGGACGCCCTACGACGAAGGCTACGCGCGCGACCTCTCGGGCAACACGATCACCGTGTCGAGCACGGTTGCTGCCGGACGCCAGGACTTCGAAGCCATCGCCGTGCACAACCCGACGGCCTACTTCGCGCAGGTGCTCCTCGAAACGCTCGAAGCACAGGGCATTGAGGTAGACGGCCAAGCCTTCGACGCGGACGCGCTATCCGACATGCCGTTCGACTATGCCCAGATGACGACGCTCGCGTCGCATGCGTCGCCGACGCTCGCCGAGATCGCACGCGACGTGAACGTGCGCAGCAACAACCTGGCGGCCGAGCACCTCTTCAAGACGCTCGGCGCGCAGATCTACCCAGCCCTCTCGGAGGCTCAGGAGGACGATGCACCCGAAGTAGGCAGCTTCCAGGCAGGCGCGCTCGCCACGCGGGCGTTCCTCGGCCGGGCGGGCGTCGACACGAGCCGCGTGCGGGTGCGCGACGGCTCCGGGCTGTCCTACCAGAACCTCGTGCGCCCGGCGGACTTCACGGCGCTGCTCACCTACATGGACCGCCATCCTGAGCCCGCCGTACGCGCGGCGTTCTTCGACTCGCTGCCGGTCGGCGGGCGCGACGGCACGATCGCGCGGCGCTTCCAGACGGGGCGTGCGGGTGGCAACGTCCGTGCAAAAACGGGCTTCATCACCGGCGCGCGGGCGCTCGTGGGCGTCGTCACGACCGCGGGCGGCTCGCGGCTCGGCTTCGCGCTCCTCGCCAACCACTACAGCGTCCGCACGCGCCAGGTGAACGCCACGCAGGACGCCATCGTGGAACTTCTAGCAAGCTGGCCTCGATAAGGGGCATGATCGCGCCGCCAATATTCGCGGGCGCTCCGATGATTTCTAGTGCAGTCCTTCTCCACAGCGGCCGTTGATGCCGCCTCTGGTCTGACGACGTCCTACGGGTCCTCGGAACGCACGGTGGCGCTTCCTCCACTCGTTTTCGCATGACGCATCTCTACGGCCCGGCTTCCGGGCACAGTCCGCTTGTCGGCGCGCCGACGATACACGCTACAACCGTCCTCGGCGTCCGGGTCGGCGATAAGGTCGCGCTCGGCTCCGACGGGCAGGCCACCATGAAAGACACCGTCCTCAAGCACACGGCGCAGAAGGTGCGCCCGCTCCACGGCGGCAAGATCCTGGCGGGCTTCGCCGGGGCTACGGCGGACGCCTTCACGCTCTTCGAGCGGTTCGAGGCGAAGCTGCAGCAGCACGGTGGCAACGTGGCGCGTTCGGCCGTCGAGCTCGCCAAGGACTGGCGCACCGACCGCTACCTCCGCCGCCTCGAAGCGCTCCTCGCCGTGGCGGCCCCCGACCGCCTGCTCCTCATCTCCGGCACCGGCGACGTGATCGAGCCTGACGACGACATCCTTGCCATCGGCTCCGGCGCGCCCTACGCGCTCGCCGCCGCCCGCGCGATGATGAAGCACGCCGACGGCCTCACCGCCCGCGAGGTTGTGGACGAAGGCCTCCGCATCGCTGCCGACATCTGCATCTACACCAACGACCGCCTCACCATCCTCGAGCTCGACGCCGAATGACGGCTGTCAGCGACTCCGCCCCACTCCAGTCCTCTTCACGCTTTACTCCTGACTCTGCACACAGGCATCCAGCTATGACCACGTCTCCTAGTCATCCCCAGGCCGCAGCCGTCCTGATTGATTACCAAAACCTCTACTACTACCTCAAGAACCGCCTCAAGCACCCGGGCTCGCCTAGCGACGTCACCATCGAGCTCATCGAAGGGCTGCGCCGCCACCTCGACGGCGAGGGCATCCATGTTGGCCGCGGGTTCGCCTACGCCGACTTCGCGGGCATCGACGAGCACGTGCGCCACGTCCAGCGGGCGCTCTACCTCAACGGCATCCAGCCGCAGTTCGTCCCCTCGACGATGCACCGCAACACGACGGACCTCCAGATGGCCATTGACGCCATCCGCTACTCGGAGCGCTTCGACGACATCGACCCGTTCGTGCTCGTCTCGGGCGACCGCGACTACGTCCCCGTCGTGCAGGCGCTCAAAGCGCGCGGCCGCCGTGTGCGCGTGATCGCCTTCCGCGAGCACCTCTCGGCGCGCCTCCTCGAACAGACCGGCATGGGCACCTACGTCTTCGCCGAGTCGCTCTTGAGCGAGGACACCGTCGACCTCCTGGAGGAGGAGAACCAGACAGCGGCGCCCGCGGGCACCATTACTGACTTTGCGGAGATCACCGACCCGCCAAACGAACGCGACTACGACGCCCTGGAAATCATCGAGGAGTTCTTCGGGCAGTACGACGAGATCTACCTCACGCCGCTGCTTCGCCGCCTCTCGGAAGAGCTTGGCGAGATGGACGACCACGACCCGAAGTCACTCATCGGCGACCTCGAAGAGTGCGGGGCGGTGCGTCTGGAGCGCCGCCGCGGGATGCCCTACGACTACACCGTGCTCATCGTCAACGACGAGCACCCGGCCGTGTTAGAAGTGCGCGCCGAGTATGCCGAGCGCGGTGGCACGGCTGGCGTCGCTGCGCCGACCCCGGAAGCCACGGGCTCGTTCGACGACGACGAGTAGGCGCACCCTGCGCCGCTCCGTCCCCATCGTCCACCGACGTACAGCATTCCCATGACTGAAGAACTCACCCCGCGGCAGATTGTCGCGGAACTCGACAAGTACATCGTCGGGCAGACCGAGGCGAAGAAATCGGTCGCCATCGCGCTGCGCAACCGCTGGCGGCGGCTCAACGCGCCGCCCGAGATGCGCGACGAGATCATGCCCAACAACATCATCATGATCGGCCCGACGGGCGTGGGCAAGACTGAGATCGCCCGCCGCCTGGCCCGCCTCGCCGACGCGCCGTTTATCAAGGTGGAGGCCACCAAGTTCACCGAGGTCGGCTACGTCGGCCGCGACGTGGAGAGCATGGTGCGTGACCTCGCGGATCTCGCCGTAAACATGGTGAAGGCCGAGCAGGCTGAGCGCGTGCAGGAGCCCGCCCGCGCTCGCGCCGAGGAGCGCATCCTCGACCTGCTCATCCCCCCCGCCAACGCGAAGAAGTCGAACCGCCCGGCGATCCAGGGCCCCGGCTTCGTGTTCACGCCGCAGGGCGAGGAGAAAGAAGACAGCGAGCCCAAGAATGAAGCCGAGCTCCGGGAACGGACGCGCGCGCGCTTCCGCGAGATGCTGCGCGCCGGCGAGCTTGACGAACGCGAAGTCGAGATCGAGGTGACGGCAACCAACAACCCCACGCTCCAGATGTTTGGGCCGATGGGGCTGGAGGAAATGGGCATCAACCTGCAGGAGATGTTCGGCAACCTCGGCGGCAAGCAGCGCAAGAAGCGCCGCGTCAAGATCGAGGAGGCCCGCGAGGTTCTGACGCAGGAGGAGGCGCAAAAGCTCATCGACCACGAGTCCGCGACCACTGAAGCCCTCGAGCGCGTCCAGCAATCGGGCATCGTCTTCATCGACGAGATCGACAAGGTGGCCGGGCGTGGCTCGGGCACGGGCAGCGGCAGCGGCCCCGACGTGAGCCGCGAGGGCGTCCAGCGCGATATGCTGCCCATCGTCGAGGGCTCGACCGTGACCACCAAGCACGGCCTCGTCAAGACGGATCACATCCTGTTCATCGCCTCGGGCGCGTTCCACGTCTCGAAGCCCAGCGACCTCATCCCGGAGTTGCAAGGCCGCTTCCCAATCCGCGTGGAGCTGAGCACGCTCGGCGAGGACGAGTTCGTGCAGATCCTCACCGCGCCGAAGAACGCGCTCACGAAGCAGTACCAGGCGCTCTTCGCCTCGGACGGCGTGACGCTCACCTTCACCGACGACGCGGTGCGCGAGGTCGCCAAAACGGCAGCGCGCGTCAACGAGGAGGTCGAGAACATCGGCGCGCGGCGGCTGCACACAGTCCTGACGACGCTCCTGGAGGCGTTGCTCTTCGAGATGCCGGAGGGCGTCGAGGGTGATACCGTTGAGATTGACGGCGCGTTCGTGCGCGAGCGCCTGACGGGCATCGTCGAGGACCGCGACCTGAGCCAGTATATCCTCTAGGCGCTGAGGTCATGAGCGAGGTCCGCGCGACGTGGCACGGCCTGGACGACGCCTCGGCGCGGGCGGCGTATGCGGCGCTGCTGGCCGCGAGTCCGCAGCGAACGCCGTTCCACACGCTCGTGCACGCCGACGCGGCGTGCCGGGCGTTCGGGCTGACGGGAGAGATCCTGGCGGTGGGGCTGCCAGGCGAAGCGCCGCGCGTCGCAGGCGTGGTGTTCTGGAAGCAGCGGGGGCCGTTTCGCCTCGCGGTCGTACCGCCGCTGACGCCCTACGGCGGCCCTGTGTGCGCCGAGACACTCGACGACACGCTCTCGGGGGCGAACCCGCTCGGTACGCCTAAGGGCGCGCTCACGCGCTGGATCGAGGCGCTCCGTGACCGCGCCGACTTCGTCGAACTGCACCTGCCCCCTGCGTTTGCGGACGCGCGACCGTTTGCCTGGGCTGGGTGGAACGTGACCCCACGCTTCACCTACGCAGGCGCCTCGGACTGGGGCGGCACAGTCCCGCCCTACGTGCGCAAGATGGTCCGGGAGAACCGCGCCACCCGCACCGATGGCTCGCCGCGCCCCAACGGCCTCGTGCTCCAGCGCGACGACAGCGCCACCGCGCTCGTTGCCGACTTCGTGACGCGGCCGTTTCGCAGGCAAGGGCGCGAGTTTGGGTTCGCGGAGGATGCCCTCGAACAGCTTGTCCGCGCCCACGTTGCGAGCGGACTGGGCCGCATTCTGGTCGCTGCGAAGCGCGATGGCACGCCGGTCGGCGCGGTTACCACGACGGTCGACGACCTCGCAGGCTACTTCTGGGCGGGCAGCGCCGAGCCGGGCGCAGGGATGCTCATGCTCATGGCCGCGACTGCCGACGCGCTCGCCGACGACGGCATCCCGACCATCGACCTCGTCGGTGGCAATCTGCAGACGGTCTCATCCTTCAAGCGGCGGCTAGGCTTCCCGCTGGTCGCCTCGGCGCGCGTCGAGGTGGCACCGTCGCGGGCGCTGCGTCTGGTCCGTGCGCTGCGGTGAGCGCACCTGCTCAGCCTCCAGGGTGGCGTAATCGGTGGAAGGGCGCGTGGGCAGGGTCCTCGCTGCTCGCGCCGATCCTCACGCTCGTCGGCGGGACAGCGGCGGCGCAGGCGCTGGTATTCGCCGCGCGGCCCGTCCTCACGCGGCTCTACACACCCGACGACTTCGGCGTGCTGACGGTCTTCACCACGCTCGTCTCGCTTGGGGCGACGGTCGCCTCGGGCGGCTACCGCTCGACGCTCCTCTTGCCTCGCTCTGACGATCGGGCGGCTGGGCTGTTCGTGCTCGCGCTCGGCTGTGCAACGGCCGTATCGCTGCTGAGTGCGCTCGTGCTGCTCGTCCCGGCGGGTCTGGCTCCCACTGTGCTCGCCGATCCCGTCGCGCGTATGGCCTTGGTGCTGTTTCCTGTGGCGCTCCTCGCCGCAGAGGCCGTGCAGACCCTGACCGTCTGGCATAGCCGCTTTGATCGGTTCCGCCTCGTCTCTGCCGTACGGGTCGCTCAGAGCGGCACGACGCTGGCCGTACAGCTAGGCGTCGGGATTGCTCTCGCTGCGGGTGTCGTCGCCGGGGGCGCGGGCTCCAGGCTTGCTGCGCTGGGCCTCGTGGGCGGCGTGGTGGCTGGCTTTCTCGTCGGCGCGCTCGTGGGTGGCGTCTGGCTACTCACGCGCGACCGTGCCCGCTTCGGTGCCGTGTCGAGAGCGGGCGTCGTGCGCCTTGCCGGGCGCTACCAGCGCTTCCCTCGCTATTCGGCACCAGCGGCGCTGCTCAACGTGGCGGCCACGCGCGCGCCAGTCTTGCTGCTCGCGGTGTTTTTTGGCAGCGCCGTCGTCGGTCAGTTCGGTGTAGCCTTCGGCGCGCTGGCCTTGCCGCTCGGCCTCGTCACAGGTGCCGTGGGCGAGGTATTCTTCGTGCGCGCCGCCGACGCCTACCGCGCCGGAACGCTGCCGACGCTGACGCGAACGGTGCTGCGCGGAATGTGGGCCGTGACGCTCTTCCCAAGCCTCGCCGTGCTGGTTGCTGGGCCGTCGCTGTTTGCGTTCGTCTTCGGCGAGGTGTGGGTGGAGGCCGGGCGCTACGCTCAACTCACCGCGCCGTGGGTGCTGCTCGCCGCCATCGCCGCTCCGATGACGGCGCTCTTCGACGTGCTCGAACGTCAGCGTGCCGACCTCGGCTTCAGCATCGTGATGTTCGTGGTGCTCACGAGCGCCATCACGGCAGCCGCCTTCTCGCTCAATGCCGTGGGGACCGTGCTGGTGGCGGGCGTAGCCGGCGCGCTGCTGCGGGTGGCGCACCTCGCCTGGATGCTGCATCTGGCCCGCGTCCCCTATCGCGGCGTCCTCACGGACGCTGGCGCCGCGCTCGTTCGCGCTCTCCCTCTCGTGGCGTTCGTCGCAGTCGTCGAGTGGAGCACGCTTGGACCGGCCTGGACATTTGCGGCTACGGTCTTGGGAGGCCTCGTCACGCTGGCACTGGGCGGACGGGCGCTTCGGAGCGCCCGGACGCCTCGTAGCGAGCAGCTGGCCCGCAAAAAAGGAGAGCACTCGGACGAGCACCCCCCTTCTTGAGTCGGAGCGGAGTCGCTACGGAAGCGACCGCTAGGACAGAATCGACTTGAACGTCGAGGGCAGGTCGCCGCGCTGGTTCGGGGCCTCGCTGACTTCGGGGCGCTCGGTGGCGCCGTCGCCCTCGGCGTCGCCGCCGCAGAACTTCTGGTAGGCTTGCGCGAGGTCCTGAGCGATCGCCGAGGCGCTGCGCCCTTCGATGTGGCGACGTTCGACGGCGAAGACGGGATCGCCGTCCACCAGCAAGAACATCGACGGGGAGGACGGCGGGATGCCCGCGAGGTGCTCGCGGAGGCGCGCCGTAGCGTCGAGGTCCTGCCCCGCGAAGACCGTCACCATGCGGTCCGGCTGCGGGATCGGCGCCTGGCTCACGAGCGCGACGGCAGGGCGGGCGTTGGCCGCGGCGCACCCGCACACCGAGTTGACGACGGCCAGCGTGGTGCCGTCTGGCGCGTCGAAGAGCGCGTCCACCTCATCGGCGGAGCGGAGTTCGTTGACGCCGAGGCGGGTCAGTTCTGCGCGCATCGGCGCAACGAGGGCTTCAGGGTACGGCATGGGTTGGATCGGTCAGGGTTGGAGAAAGCTGGGGGCTAGCGGCTCCGCTGGACGTCGGCCATGATAGCGCGGCCGTCGACCAGGTCCCACTCGCTCCCGGCGAGCGGGATGTAGCGGCGGCGCGCGGCCTCGGTCGTCTCACGGAGGGCGTCGGCGGTGGGCTCAGCCACGGCACGCGCCTGGTCTTCGAGCCACGTCGAGGCGGTGCGCGCCTGCTCCCCGATACGCTCGCGGGTATCGGCCCCCGAGCGAGGCGCCAGCAACATCCCAAAGCAGAGGCCGCTAGCGAAAGCGAGGCCGGCTACCACGAGCCGTTCGAGCCGGGAGGCGCGGGGGACGGGTGTGGGGCGGGAGAACCGGAGCATGCGGCAGCGTGGAGGTTGAGACGGGGAGCGTCGGCATGGTCGGGTTCAGGAATTCGCGCCTGTCCAGGGCGGTTCCGTAGCTAGTGGGCTCTGAGCGCGTCCCGGTATGATCTGTGCTTGTTTCGACAAGAATTGCCGTATCTTGCACCCGCCACACTCATTTCACATCTCCGATGATCCGACTGTACGCCGACCGGGCGTGCGTACACGTCGCCTCGCGGACGGTGCGTTTCTGTGCGCTGCTGCTAGCCTTTGGGCTGTGGGCTGGCTGCGCAGGGAGCGCCCGTCTCGACGCGCCGCTGACGCCCCTCGTCCCCACCGCCGAGGCTCCGCACACGGAGGCCGAGACGGAAGTCCGCCTCCGCAGCACCGCCGACCGCTGGATGGGCGTGCCCTACAAATGGGGCGGCACCACCCGCAACGGCATCGACTGCTCGGCGTTCGTGCGCGCGCTCTACCAGGAGACGTTCAGCGTACCGCTCCCGCGCACCACGCATACCCAGGTGCTTGTCGGCCAAGAGGTCGCCTGGGGCGAGTTCCAGACCGGCGACCTCATCTTCTTCAAGACCGGCCGCCGCCGCAACCACGTGGGCGTCTATCTCCGCGACGGCATGTTCGTGCACGCGTCCAGCAGCCAGGGCGTTACCGTCTCGTCACTCGAAGGGTACTACACCCGGAAGTACTGGACCGCGAGGCGCGTGCTGCCCCGCTTCGGGACGCTGCAGCCCGTCGTCGCTGAGGCACCTGACGTCCCTGTGTCGCCCGTCCCTGTGCGCCCGACTTCCCCTGCTCTCCGCCCCGGATGGTAGCGTCACTCAGGCCCACTGGCGAACCGGCGGGGCTTGCGGACGTATATTGTGAAGCAGTTCGCCGCATCCCGGTCTACCGGGGCGTGGCGTTCTTGTTTTTTGGTGCCCGACCGATCGCAGCGCCCCCGAAGGCGCCGCCCTCGTCTCGCTCCCCCGTCGCCAGCAACTCCCACACCCATGTCGAACACCGTCTATCTGACCCAGGAAGGCCTCGATGACCTGAAGGCCGAGCTACAACGCGCCCGCACCGTCGAGCGTCAGGAAATCGCGCAGGCGATCGCGGAGGCGCGGGCCCAGGGTGACCTCTCAGAAAATGCGGAGTACGACGCCGCCAAAGAGGCGCAGGGCCACCTGGAAGCCCGCATTGTGCAGCTCGAGAACACGCTCGCCAACGCCCGCGTGGTGGACGAGAGCGACGTCGACACCTCGAAGGCGCGCATCCTCTCGAAGGTGCGCGTGAAGAACGTCAAGGCGAAGGTCGAGGCCATCTACACACTCGTCTCGGCACGCGAGGCCAACATGGCGCAGAAGAAAATTTCCGTCACGAGCCCCATCGGCAAAGCCCTGCTCGGCACTGAGGTGGGCGATGTGGTGGAAGTGAAGGTCCCCGCGGGCAAGGTGCAGCTCGAAGTGCTCGACATCAGCCGGTAGTCGCGCCCCCCTGCTTTCACCCCAATGCCCGACGCCGACGCCCCTCGCTCTGCATCGCCGCTCCGGCGCTGGCTCGGACGCAGCGTCCGCCTGGTGGTGTGGCTCGTTGCGGGCTACTTCCTGGCCTGCACGCTCCTCATCGCCGCCTACCGCGTCGTCGACCCGCCGTTCACGACGGTGCACCTTGAGCGCTGGGTGGCGTCGTGGAGCACCGACGGCGCATACGATTACCGCCGCGACATCGTCCCGCTCGCCGAGATTTCGGATCAGTTGGAGCGCGCCGTTGTGGCCTCGGAGGACGCGCGGTTCTATCAGCACCACGGCTTCGACTGGGTAGAAATCGGCAAGGCTCGCGAGGAAGCTGCGCGCGGCGGTCGCCTGCGGGGCGCCTCGACGATCACCCAGCAGCTCGCGAAGAACCTGTTCCTCACCACGGATCGGTCGTGGCTCCGCAAGGCGGCCGAGGTGCCGCTCGCTGTGGTCATCGAACTGCTGTTGCCCAAAGAGCGCATCTTGGAACTCTACCTCAACAGCATCGAGTGGGGCCCCGACGGAGTGTTCGGCGCGGAGGCTGCTGCGCAGGTGCACTACGGCTTGACGGCGGCGCAACTCTCGCGCAACCAGGCCGCACGCCTCGCCGCGATCATTCCCGCCCCACGTACGCGCCGGCCCCACGCGGCCGACCGGACGGCGCAGTTCATCCTCCGCCGCATGTGGCAGTTGGGGTATTAGAGCAGCCTAAAGCACACCAGCGTGCCCTCCTCATGATCGACCTGCGCAGTGACACGGTGACAAAGCCTACGCCCGCGATGCGAGAGGCGATGGCCACCGCCGAGGTCGGCGACGACGTGTTTGGCGAGGACCCGACTGGGGCGCGTTTGGAAGCGCGCATCGCCACGTTGCTCGGCAAAGAGGCGGCCGTGTTCGTGCCGTCGGGCGTGATGGGCAACCAGATCGCGCTGCACCTCCACACGCGCCAGGCCGACGAGGTGATCGTGGCGGAACGCAGCCACCTCTACCACTACGAGTCCGGCGCGCCCGCTGCGCTTTCCGGCGTGCAGCTCAAGCCCGTCGGCGACCCGCGCGGCTTCGTGACACCGGACGACGTGACGGCGGCGGTGCGCGGCACCTACGACTGGGAGCCGCGCACCACCCTGCTCTGCCTCGAAAACACGGTCAACAAGGCTGGCGGCCGCGTCTTCCCGCTCGATCTACTCCATGCCACGGCACAGACGGCACGCGAACACGACCTCGCCTTGCACCTCGACGGCGCGCGGCTGTGGAATGCCGTCGCCGCGACCGGCATCGCTGCGGCAACGTGGGCCGCGCCCTTCGACACGGTCAACGTGTGCCTCTCGAAAGGGCTAGGCGCGCCGGTCGGGTCGGTGCTGGCAGGCAGCGCCGCTACCATGCGTGAGGCCCGGCGCATCCGCAAGCGGCTCGGCGGCGGCATGCGGCAGATTGGCCTCCTTGCCGCGGCCGGGCTCCATGCGCTCGACCATCACCTCGACGACCTCGCGCTCGACCATGCCCGTGCGCTGCGCCTGGCTGAAACGGTAGCCGCCCTCCCCAGCTTTGACATCGACCTGGCGACCGTCGAGACGAACATCGTGCTCTTCGACACGGTGCCCTGCGACGCTGCGACGGCCCTGGCTCAGCTTGAGGAGCACGGTATCCATATGGTGGCGTTCGGCCCACGCACCATCCGCGCCACGTTCCACCGGGACCTCAGCGACGCCGATGTGGACCTGGCCTGCGACGCCCTGCAAGCCGTGAACCGCGCGCTGGCTGCCTAAGCGTTGGCGGAGTTCCTAAGCGTTGGCTGAGCGCCTGGGTCCTGGCAAGCGACAGGGCAAATTCGGCGCCGGGGTGAACCTTTCAGGAAGCCAGGCCTACCTATTACGAAACTGTTTGGCAAGAGCACTGATGGGCTGTAAGCGGCTGCGACTGACCGCCTTCTGCGTTGCGCTGCATCGCCGATGCTGCCGCATCGCCCGCTTCACGCGCCTTGAGGGCGGCCGTCTCGCTCGCTTTCGCCCTGATCCTCCCTTACCAAACAGTTTCTATGCTCCGCACGTTCACCGCAGCCGCCTACCCACTCAGCCGCCCCTGCCATGCCGGACTGGTACGAGGTCTTCGACAACGAGCAGGCGCTCGTGCAGACCCGCGAGCGCGTGGGCCGGCTGACCATCGGCACGTCGCTGCTGGCGGGCGCCGTGGTCTCGTTTGCCCCGCTCGTCGTGCTCCATTTCGACTACGGCCTGGTGTGGGCTAGCCTCATGGCGGCGGTCTTGGCCGCGGCCCTCGGGTGGGCTGCGCTGGACTATCTGCACCAGCGCTGCGTCGTGTGGTGCGTCAAGCTCTCGATGCGGCGCGTCATCGGCTACGACTTCGCGCGGCGCACGCTGGAGCTCGCTTGGACCGACGTGGCCCGTGTGGAACTGGACGCCGAAGGGCTGCTGCTGGTCGGCGAGCCTAGCGAGAAGCCGCTCCCGACTGTGCTGAAGATTCCCCACTCCTACCCCGCCTTTGCCACGCTGAGCCACCGCATCGTCGAGTACGCCGAGGCCCATCACGTGCCCGTCCATGTGGACGGCCAGCCGCTCGAAGCGCTGGACGTGGACACGATCTTCGGCGTGCGCGACTAGGACTATGCCGGTTTAGGCGGCGCCTCGCTTCGCTGCGATGGCTGCGCGGAGCGGTTCCAAGATGCGGTGCGGCTCAAACGGCTTCTGAACGTAGGCCTGGAAGCCTGCCGTGAGGAAGCGGTCACGGTCGACCTCCTCGCCGTAGGCCGTCACAGCCATGGCGAATGCGTCTGCATAGCCGTCGAGGGATCGTGCAATGCGCAGCACGTCGATGCCCGTCTCGCGCCCGCCGAGGTTGATGTCGAGCACGAGGGCGTCGAAGGGATAGCGTGTGAGCGCATCCAGCGTGGCGCGCGGCGAATCGACAGCCACCACGTCAAACTCGCGGGCGATGAGGCGTTCGAGCAGGAGCCGGGTCTCTGGGTTGTCCTCCACCACCAGCACGCGGGGGCGCGGAGTTGCGTCCTCGGTGTCGGGCTCCTCAGCCATCGGTGGCTCGGCGACCGGCGGCTCTACCTCCACACCGGCAAACGCGTCGAGCGCGGTGTCAAGCGCCAAGTCCGTCGTGCGGGCTATCGGCGTAGCCACTTTGCGAGGCGGATGCTCTGAATAGGGCAGCTTCACACCAACAGGCAGCGTGACCTCCGTGCGCGCGTATGGCCTCCCTGTAGCCACCTGCTCTACATCGCTATCGATTGCGACTGAAGGGCCACGGAAGTCCTTTGTGGCATCTATGCGCTGCTCGTCCTCGGCTGTGGACTTGTCGTTCGTATTGGTAGGCGTTGTGTCGGTGCTGACAGGCTTCGTGTCTACGTCGGCCGGCTCATCATCCACGTCGGCGAGTTCCTCGTCGAACGGATCGAACAGCATGAGTGCGTTGGCTGCCGCCTCCAGAGACGCGTGCTGGCGGTGCGGCATGCTCCGGAGCGGCTCCTCCTCCTGGCCCGACGGCTCCGTCGGCGGTACCTCGGCACCGAAACGTGGAACATCGCTCGTCTCAGGCTCGGCATCCACTGCGCTGGGAGCCACCGCCGCCTCTTCAGAGAGCGGGGAGGGCGTCGTCTCCAGCACGGTAGGCTCCGCCTTTTCAGCTTCTAGGGGATCGGACTCCGACGTGGCCAACGCTGTCAGGACTGGCTGAGGAATCTCACGCTCAGGAGCGGTGCCCCCCGGCGCTGAGCCCTCGGTTTTCCGGATCTGGGACGCCTGGTCGTGCTGCTCTTCGACAGAGACCGGCTGCTCTTCAACCGTGACCGGGGAAGCTGCTGGAGCGACGATGTGGGCCGCCGCCTCTTCATCCTCAGCCTCCGTTGCTCGCTCGACGAGCGGCACGTCGAGACGGAGATAGTACGAGGCGTTTGCGGTGGCTTCGCGGTGCAACCGGCCACCCATAAGCGCGAGCAGCCGCTCGGCCACGAGGCCGTTTAGAGGGCTCGTCAGCGCGTGGTCGGGCATGGGTGCCGCCCCGGGTTGCGGGATCGCCTCACTCCGGAAGGTGAGGCTTACCATGCCGGCTCTCTCGTCGGTGCGTACGCGGAGCGTACCGGCCGGAGCTTCCTTGATCGCCATCGAGACGACGTGGTGCAGCACGCGGCTGAGCGCATGGGCATCCTGGTGTACGACAGGTCGGGTAGTGCCGCGCTGTGCTTTGATGGTGAGCCCCTTCCGCGCCGCGAGCGGGCTGAGCACCTCGAAGACGCGTCCCACCGCCTCGTGGTAGTCTAAGTCTGCACGCACCAGGTCAACGTCCCCTGCTTCGATGCGGGCAAGGTCCACCATCAGGTTCAGCGACGACGACAGCACGCGCCCTTGCTCGGCGATGGCTTGGGCAACCTGGAGCCGCTCGTTGTCCCGGAACGGACCGGGCTGGCTGAGACGTTGCGCCTGGTCAACGATGGCTGCGATCGGAGCGCGCAGCGACTCGCTGAGCGTCGGTAGCACGCTGGTGCTGGCTCGGTGCCGTGCCTGGGCGAGCGCGTGTTCAGCCCGGCGGAGGGCAGCGCGGTCCGGGTCAATGTCGATCAACACGGCGAGGACCTCAGCGCGGCCTTCGACCTCGCGGCGCACGACGGCCTGGCGCACCCATCTTGCCTCGCCGCGCGGCGTCACAAGGCGGTGGTCAAACCGAGTTGGAGCGTCTAGTTCGAGTTCGTTTATCGCCGCCCGGACGCCGGAGGCATCGTTGGGATGGACGACAGCCAGCACATCGTCGAACGAGAGCGCCCGCGCTGATGCTGCGCCGAGCAGCCTCCGAAACGACTTCGTGGCCCATGCGACGGTCCACGTGCCCTCATCGCTGCATTCCATACCGTAGGCTGCCACGGTGGCCAGCCCTACGAGCGCCTTTAGCGGCAGCGGAGCCTCAGACATCACCCGCTCTGACGGCTTCGACCCCTTGTCGAAGGCAGGGCCCTTATCAAAGGCAGGGGTCGTCGCTCTCGCCTCAGCCATCTCGGCAGAGTCGAGCGCTGCCTCCGCAGGCGCGGGGGGCTGCTGCGCGCCAGAGTCGGCAAGAGTGATGGCCATATGGTGGGCCAGCAGCCCGCCACGCTGGCGCGCATGGAGTCCGAACGACTGCGGCGTCTCGTAGAACGCCCACACGGCGCCGACGGGCTGGCTGCGGTGCCAAATCGGTAGGATGAGGGCGGCCTGGTGGCGCGCGTGCGTGAACAGCGGGCGGAGCGTTTCGGGGAGCCGCGCGATCGATTTTTGGCCAAGCTGGGGCACGGCAGACGCAAGGCGGGGCACTTCATAGTCGCGCCAGCGCTTGGCATCGGACAGCAGCGCATAGAGCGGTGCCTCGAAGGCGCGCGAGGCGCCGCCGAGCACGAGTCGGCCTGATTCGTCTATCCGCACGACGGCAACGCGCTCCGCGCCGAGAATCTGCTCGGCCGCGATCACTGCTGCGGCACAGACATCGGCGGGCGTGTCCGCGCGGTCTGCTGCCTCGGCGTAGGCGAGAAGCGCCGACACCAGCGACTGGTCTGAGGGCTCTGGCTGAGGCTCGGGGGTGCCTTCGTGTTCTGCTTCCGCTGCGCTGTCTTCCCCGGCCGATTCGGTCAGTGTCCCCTCAACGAAGAGGACGCGCCCATCGGCGCCGCGCACGGGTGTTGCCGACGGACCGAGACGGAGCGCCGCGGGCCGGTCCCACCGCAGCAACAAGTCGGGCAGGGTTGCATCGGCAGGCAACGGGGCCTCGGCGAGCGCGGCAGCGCGGAGCGCGCTGAGTACGCGCCGGGTAGTATCGTCGGCGTCCGGGACGACCAGAACGGGAAGGGCGTCTGACATGGCGGGCAGGCAGATGGCGGAGTAGGCCGTCTCACCCTCAAAGCCGGTGCCAAGCATGCAGGCGCGCTCCAGATGCGATCAACGTTGTTTTCTGTCGCCCCAGGATTACGAACTTACCTCCCCATCCCATCGCCGCAGGCTCAGGCTTTCTATGAACCCGTCTACACTGTTTGCCCTCGCCCTGCTGCGCCTCGACGGGGTCGGGCGGGTGACGACGCACCGCCTCCTGCAGCACTTTCCGACTCGGGCGGCGCTGCTCGACACCCCGCGCGAGCAGGTGCTCGTCCGGCTCAAGGGCGTCGCGAAGGCCGAAGCGCTCGTCTCCCGTCTCTTCGACGAGGACGCCATGGCGCCGGTGCTCGACGAGGTACGGACGGCGCTCCAGATCCACGCGGGGCGGCACGTTCGCGTCTGGACGCCGGCCGCGCCAGGCTGGCCCGCCGGTCTCGGCCTACTTCCTCGGGCGGAACGTCCCGTGACGCTCTACAGCTATGGCACCTCGGCGCTCCTACAGCAGCCGACCGTGGCCGTGCTTGGACGCGCTGGGCTCTCGGGCCCCGCCTTCGAGGCCGCGCAGGCGCTGGTGCGACACCTGATCGGCGCTGGGCTGCCCGTGGTTGCCGCCGCCGCCGATGGCTTCGACGTGGTGATGCACAAGCTGTGCTACACCCAGCGCCACCCGTCGGTCGTGGTGGCGGCGAGCGGGCTGGCCAAGCTGCCCACCTCGATCCGACCCCACGCGAGTGCCGTCGTGGGGGCTGGCGGGCTCGTCTGCGCGCCGTTTGACATGCACCACGGTCCGTTTGCACACGACGACCGCGAACGCGCGCTCACCCAGGCCGCCCTTGCGGCAGCCGTGGTGGTCGTGGAGCCCCAGGCCGACACCCCTGAGCACAAGGCCCTCGCTTGGGCGCTCGACGCCGACCGGCCGGTGTTTGCCATCGCGGGTCCCGACACCGAGGCGCTCTCAGAGCGCGTCCATCGCCTCGACCGGCCCGTCGATTTCGACTGGGTGGTGGCTGCGGCCCGAACCAGCAACGTAGCCCCATTGTCCGACGATCCGCTGTCCGACGATCCGCCTGCGCTCTCGTCGAATAGCTAGCCCCTCACGCCTACCCTCCCGCGTCCCTCTCCCCTCCACTCTGTGCTCCCCCGCCTTCTTTTTGTGTTCCTCGACGGCGTCGGCCTCGGCCCGGCGACGGACGCCAACCCCCTCGCCACCAACGACCTGCCCGCGTTCGCCCGCCTCGCGGGTGGACACGCCTGGACCGACGAAGCGCCGGTACTGACCGAGCCACGCCACCTCTTCCGCCCCATCGATGCCAACCTGGGCGTGGAGGGACTGCCGCAGAGTGGTACCGGGCAGGCCTCGCTGTTCACCGGCGTCAACTGCGCAGAGCGAGCCGGGCGGCACTACGGCCCCTATCCCCACTCCACCTCAAAGCCAGTCCTCAAGGAGCGTAACCTATTCGCCCGGCTCCATGCTGCCCTCGGCACGGACCAGCCGGTCGACGCGAC
This sequence comes from Bacteroidota bacterium, assembly GCA_038528235.1. GTDB lineage: Bacteria > Bacteroidota > Rhodothermia > Rhodothermales > Rubricoccaceae > JBCBEX01. The sequence goes on along the minus strand of JBCBEX010000009.1, from coordinate 38,914 downwards.
GTGCGCCTTCGCCAACGCCTACCCGTCGCGGTTCTTCGAGGTGATGCGCCAGCGCAAGCGGTGGACCGTCACGTCGTATTGCTGCTACGCCTCAGGCGTCCGCCTGCGCCGCGCTGCCGACCTCGAACGCCGCCGCGCGCTATTCGCCGACCTCACTGGGGCGTCGTGGCCCGGCGCTGACCTCCCGGTCCGCTCCGAGGCGGAGGCCGCGGCCGATCTGCTCGCGCTCGCCGCCCGGCGCCACGTGACGCTCTTCGAGTTCTGGCTCACCGACAAGGTGGGCCACGCGCAGGACCCAGGCACCGCCGCAATGCTCCTCGCCAGCCTCGACCGCTTTCTCGGAGCGCTCCTCGATGGCCTGCCCGACGACGTGACGCTCGTGCTGTCCAGCGACCACGGCAACATCGAGGACCTGGCCACGAAGAGCCACACGCGCCATCCGGTCCCGCTCCTCGCCGTCGGGCCCGGCGCAGCGGCGCTCGCCGAGGTCGAGGACGTGTGCGGCGTGGTGCCTAGCTTAGTGCGCTGGTTTGGAACGCATCGCGTAAGCTGAACCGCCTCCCAGCGCATCTCTTCGGCCCCCACCGCCCCAGTTCCCTCCGTCGCTCTCCATCTTCCCTGCCGCCCGTCCTATGAAACCCCACGTCTTCGTCCTTTTCGGTGCCACCGGCGACCTCACTCAGCGGAAGCTGCTCCCCGCGCTCTACCACATGAGTTGCCAGGACGGCCACGCCGCCGCCGAGGCCCCGTTCGTCGTGCTGGGCGTTGGGCGTTCGGGCTGGGACGACGACCGGCTCCGCAATGCGGCCCTGAGCGCGCTCGAAGGCGCTGGCATCGACCAGGCCGAGCGTGAAGCCTGGGCGGCAGACCGCTTCGCCTACGCGCAAGTCGACGCCTACGACGAACTCGGTCCCGTTTTCGAGCGCGCCGACGCCATCCTGGACGAGCGGGGCTGGGCCGACAACCTCACGTTCTACCTCGCGCTGCCGCCGAGCGTCTATCCGAACGTGATCGAGGCGCTCGGGGCCCGCAGCGACGAGGCAGAGGGGTGGACCCGGCTCGTCGTCGAGAAGCCCTTCGGGTACGACCTCGACACGGCGAAGGAACTCAACGAACTCGTCCACGACCACTTCTCGGAGGACCAGGTCTACCGCATCGACCACTTCCTCGGCAAGGAGACCGTGCAGAACGTGCTCGTCTTCCGCTTCGCCAACGCGCTCTTCGAGCCGCTCTGGAACCGCGACCACGTCGAGCGGATCGAGATCACGGTCGCAGAGACGCTCGGTGTGGAAGACCGCGCAGGGTTCTACGACCAGACGGGCGCGCTGCGCGACATGGTGCAGAACCACCTCACGCAGCTCTTCTGCTTCGCCGCGATGGAAGCGCCCGCCGCCTTCGACGCGCATTCGATCCGCGAGGAGAAGCTGAAGGTCCTCCGCTCCACGCTCCCTATCGACCCGCGCTCGGTCGTCTTCGGACAGTACGTCGCCGCCAACGGGGACGACGGCTACACGGACAAGGAGGCCATCTCCGAAGACTCCAACACGGAGACGTTCGTAGCGCTTCGGCTCGACGTGGCGAACTGGCGCTGGCAGGGCGTCCCGTTCTTCCTCCGCACCGGCAAGCGGATGCCGAGCCGCTACACCGAGATCTCGGTCTTCTACCGCCGCCCCCCCGTCCGGCTCTTCGAAGCGGGCGGGCACGCCTGCCGCCTCTCGAACAACGTGCTCCGCATCCGCCTTCAACCCGACGAGGGCTTCTCGCTCGCCTTCGAGGTCAAGGGCCCCGGCGAGCGGTTCTTCACCACCTCGCAGACGCTCGCGTTCTCCTACGGCGACGCGTTCGGCGACCTCCCCGACGCCTACCAGACGCTCCTCCACGACATCGCCGAGGGCGACCAGACGCACTTCGTGCACGCCGCCGAGGTGGAAGCCGCCTGGGAGCTGTTCACGCCGCTCCTCGACGGCTCGCTGACGTCGCAGCCCTACGACTCGGGCACGATGGGGCCGCCCAGCGCCCAGCGCATGTTCTACGGCGACGACGTCTGAACCCGCCCACACTCGCCCCCATCCCTTTGCTGCCATGACCTACCACATCGAGCGCGTCGCGGGCTTTCATTTCCGCGGCACCAACGAGGCCGGCCACGTCGTCGAGATGGACGGGGCGAGCGAGGGCGCGCAGGCCGCGAGCCCGATGCAGTTGCTCGTGATGGCGATGGGCGCCTGCAGCGGCATCGACATCGTGGACATCCTCGAAAAGGGCCGCCAGCCGATCGCCTCCTTCGCCGCCGATGTGCACGCCACCCGCGAGAAGAAGGGCACCTACTCGGAGTTCACCGCGCTCCACGCGCACTACGTCCTCACGGGCGACCTCGACGCGGCGAAGGTCGTGCGTGCCGTGAAGCTGAGCCTGGAGAAGTACTGCTCCGTCTCGAAGCTGCTCGAAAAGACGGCCACGATCACGGCCTCGTGCGAGGTCAACGGCGAGCGGCATGAGGTCGACCTAGCCAGCGCCTAAACATCGCCACCTCAGCATTTCAACGGTGACACAATGGTGTCACCACAAGGTCGGATGTTGCACTCGCGGGCGTCGCCCATCAGGCGGCGAGTCAACTCCAACCAACCATTCCCTGAGGTATTCCCATGTCCACGTCCTCCGTCCAGCCCATCCCTGAAGGCGTCAGCGTCGTCGCACCGCACCTTGTCGTGAAGGGAGCCGATCGCGCTCTCGCGTTCTACACCGAAGTCTTCGGGGCCACCGAACTGATGCGCCTGCCCGGTCCCGACGGGCGCCTCATGCACGCCGCGTTCGAGATCGGCGGCGCGCAGGTGTTCCTCGCCGACGACTTCCCCGAGTACGGCAGCGAGTCGGCGCCGGACCCCGCCCGAACCGTTGCCTCCGTCGCCCTGCACGTCTACGTCGAGGACGTGGATGCCACGTTCGCCAAGGCGCTCGATCTTGGCGCGCGCGCGCTGATGCAGGTCGAGGAGCAGTTCTGGGGCGACCGCTACGGCAAGCTCATCGACCCGTTCGGGCACGTGTGGGAGGTTGCTACCCACGTCCGCGAGGTCACGCCAGAACAGATGCAGGAAGCCCTGGCCGCGATGGCGTAGGCGCCGGAAGGCCATCGACCGCCGAAATCGACGGCGCTGCTGGAAACCGCTTGTGCGGGCCCCCGGCAGCGCCGTTTTTTCGGGGTGCTCCCCCGTTCGCCCACCGCCCGCTCCCATGCGCCTCGTAGTCTTCGCCCTCGTGCTCCCGCTGCTCCTCGTCGGGTGCAAGAAGCAGGAGCGGCTCGTCCGCACGCTCGGCGTCGAGGATGTGGCACCGCTCACCGAACTCAACCTCGCGGAAGTAATCCTCGACGTGACGTTCGCTGAGACGGTCAGCGAGCGCGCGTTCGTGTTCCTGAAATCCGACGCCGAGATCCGCGTGGACGCGAATGTGACGTACAAGTACTTCCTCGATTTCCGGAACGACGGCTACAGCATGGCGCTCATTCCGACTGACAGCCTCAACGATGGGCAGAGGGAGAGCGCGCAGGTGCTCCGCTTCGACGCGCCACCGATCCGGGTGCAGAAGCCCATCGTGAACAGCTCCGAGGTGACCTACCCGCGACGCGGGCTGCTCGTCAACGAGGAGGCCGAGGCCGTCGAGATCCTGGAGTACCTCACAGAGCGGCTGGAGGACTTCGGCGAAGACAAGCTCGAAACGGACCCCGCCGTGCAGCAAGAGTGTGAGGCGTCGCTGAAGGGCTACCTCCAAGGCATCATGCAGCAGACCGGCATCGAGATCGCCGACGTGGTCGTCACGTTCGGGCAGGTGGATGTGTGATCTCTGATTGGCGATGTACGATGGGTGATTTGCCAGATTCCCCATTGTACATCGCCGATTGTACATCGAAAATCAGAAGTCCTTTCTGCCGAATCTCCAGAAGGCGAGGACGTAGCACACCGCACCGAAACCGAGGGACGAGAGGAAGGGGTACCACGTCGGGATCTCCTGGCGCAGCGTGAAGCGGCCGACGATGCCGGTCACCTCGGGAAACTTCGGGAGCACGTGGTAGGCCGCGAGATAGGCTTCACGGAAGCCCGGCGACAGTACCGGAGCCAACTGGGAATGCGCGCCGAGCGGCAGCGACGCGAAGAGCACGCCGTAGGTCACGATCAGCGCGAGCGCCGTCGAGCCGGAGAGCACGCTCACCAGCGTCGTCACGCTGTACATCGTCACGAACATGCCAAACACGATGCCGATGGTGAGCAAGAAGCGCGGGTTCCAGATCTCGCTCTTGAACGCCATCACGATCCACACCATCACGAAGAGGTAGGCGAAGAGCACGAGCATTGCGCCCCAGACGCCGAGCACGCGCCCGCCGAGCACCTGCGTGCGGCTGAGCGGCTTCGAGAGCGTGAGGTCGATCTGGCCGCGCTCCATGAGGCTGGTCACGAGCGCGCCCGTGGCGAAGAGGGCGAGCAGGATGCCGAGCCAGTAGGCCCCGCCCGCCACGCCCGTTTCGACGACGATCACGACCTGCTGCAGCGCCGAAAAGCCCGCCAACTCCTGGGGGCCGCCCCCCTCCATCGACACGGTGCCGCCCGCGATCCGCATCCCGGCGAGCGTACCGTCCACCACGTCGAGGTTGAGCAGTGACGCCAACAGCACCCAGAGCACGGTCGCCACGCCGAAGAGCCCGACGACGATCCACTTGGCGCGCAACTCGCGCAGGGTGAGCAGGAGAAGACCAATCATAGGTGTTGCGGTGTCGCCGTGAGGCCGTGAGGCCGTGATGCAATGGGTGGGGGACGAAATCGGTTGCTGCTCTAGAGAGCACGGCCGCACAGCAACACCGCCGCACAGCAGCACTCATCCGCGTCGTCACTCCGTCACGACTTCGATGAAATAGTCCTCCAGCGATTGCTTGAGCGGTTGCACGGCTTCGATCTCGACACCGGCGGCGCGGAGGCGGTCGAGCAGTGCGTTGAGGTGCGCGCGGTCATCGACGTGGAGGACATGCGTGGCGAGGCCAGCGGCGGGCGGCTCGTCGCTCGGGTGGAGCACGTCGGCGAGGGCTGTGCGAAGGGCGTCGGGCAGCGGCGTGGCACGGAGACGAAAGCGACGGGCCTGCGTGGTGAGGTCGTCCACGGTGCCTAGGCGGGCGAGCGCGCCGTCTTTGAGGATGGCGACCTGCGTGCAGACCTGCTCGACCTCGCTGAGCAGGTGCGAGTTGAGGAAGATGGTCATGCCCTCGGCGCGCAATTCGAGCATGAGGTCGCGGATCTCGCGCCGTCCAACCGGATCGACGCCGTCGGTGGGCTCGTCGAGGAAGAGCAGCGCGGGCTCGTGGAGGAGCGCCTGCGCGATGCCGAGCCGCTGCATCATGCCCTTCGAGAACGTCTTGATCCGGCGGTCGGCGGCCTTCGAGAGGCGGACGCGGGCGAGGAGATCGTCGGAGCGCGCCGTGCGGGCGGCAGTGTCGCTCACGCCCGACATGCGGCCGTAGAGGTCCATGGCTTGCCGCGCGGTGAGGTAGTCCGGGAAGCGATGGTTCTCAGGGAGAAAGCCCACGGCCCGCCGTGCCTCGGCGTCGCCAATGGCGCGGCCCATCAGCGTAGCGCTCCCCGCTGTGGGGTGCGCAATGCCGAGGAGCAGCTTCACGAGCGTGGTCTTGCCCGCGCCGTTGGGGCCGAGCAAGCCGAAGATGCTCCCCACGGGCACAGAGAGGTCGAGCGGCTTGAGCGCCTCGACGCGCGTGCCGAAGCGGCCGCCGTAGGTTTTGGCGAGGCCGAGGGTCTCGATGGCGGCAGGAGTCACGCGGGCGGAGTCATCGGGTGGAACAGGAACCGAGCGGCCCGAACCTACGAGCGCCCCGCCATATGGATGCGCCTCAGCCGTTGACCTACGCTCGGCGGGGTGCGTTCTTGCAGCCTCTCGCCTTCCAACCGTAACCGTGGCCACTCGTCTCATCCTTCTGTTCTCTGTGCTCCTGACGGCGCCAGGTGCGCTGGCTCAGGCTTGCGCCGGCGACGTGACGCTGACCTCGCAGGTGGAGATCGATGCCTTCGATTGCGCAGAGGTCGAGGGCATGCTCACCATCGAGGACGGCACAACGCCTCTTCAGAGCCTCGCCGGGCTCCGGGGGCTGGCACGGATCGGCGGGGCGCTCTCGATCAAGGACACCGAGGCACTCACGAGCCTCGACGGCCTCGACGACCTCACCGAAGTCGGGCGGTTCACCGCGATCGTCCGCAACGAGGCTCTCGCCGACATCGAGGGGCTGGGCGCGCTCCAGCGGGTCGGCCGGTCGCTGACGATCCAGGACAACGGCGCGCTGCTGAGCCTGCGCGGCCTGGATGCGCTCGCTAGCGTCGGCGTGAGCCTCTCGATCCGCAACAACGACCGACTCACCAACTTTGATGGCCTAGGCGGCCTCGAGGCCATCGGCGGCGGCCTCTTCATCGAGGACAACGACCGGCTGGCTACGCTCGGAGGCTTCGCGGCTCCGTCGAGCACCGGGTCAAGCGTACTCATCGCGGGCAACCCGGCACTGACGAACCTCGACGGGCTGCGCGGCCTCGCGGCGGTCGGGCGTACGCTCGTCATCAGCGACAACGACGCGCTCGTCAGTCTCGCGGGCCTCGGCGACCTCGCCACCGTCGCCTTCACACTCACCATCGCGGGCAACGCGGCCCTGGCGAGCCTCGACGGCTTGGAGCGGCTCGTCTCGGTCGTGCAGAACATCGACCTCCGAGCCAACGCCGTGCTCGCCGAGGTTGACGCGCTGCAGGCCGTCGCCTCGATCGGGAACGACCTCCTCGTCACCGGCAATCCTTTCCTGGACGACTGCGCGCGCGGGCTCGGACCGATCCTCAGCGGGGAAGGCCTGCTGGGTACGACCGACATCCGGGACAACGCCACCGGCTGCAACAGCGTCGACGAGATCTTGGCGCGCTACACCAGCAACGAGGGCAGCGCCCCGGACCGCCGTACGCGTTTCACCGCGGCCTATCCCTCCCCGGCTTCAGGCTCTGTCACGCTCGCCTACACAGTCGCCCGTCCGACCATAGCCGCCCTCGACGTATTCGACGCGCTCGGACGCCATGTCGCCAGCCTCGCTCAGGGACCACACCGGGCGGGGCTACACGAACACGTCTGGTCAGGCCGCGCACTTCCGGACGGAGTGTACATCGTGCGCCTCCGGACCGACGGTGCGGTACGAACGACCAGGGTTGTGCTCGTGCGCTGAACGCGCGCTCCCTCGGCTCCGCACGCGATCCTCACCGGCGCTTTGCACAGCCGACGTGCAATTGGCTGGTCGGCACACTACATTAGACCCAGTCTAGATAAAGTGCTCCGACCGCATGTCCTGCTTCGACACCTTCTGCAAGGCCTGCCCTGCCTCCTTGACGCTCACCGAGCGCCCGAGCGCGGCGACCTCCTACAAATATCTCCTCTGTGGAAAGGGCTGTGTGCTGGGCGTGCTCTTCGAAGACTCGGTGGCGGTCTACTTCGAGTGGGTGACCGAAGACGAGGCCGTGGTGGATTATCCCCCGCCCGTCCGCTACAAGTCGTGGCCTAAGTCGACGGTGGCGGGCTATATCCGTCGCGGCGTCTGGGAAGCCGAACCCGTCCGCCCGCTACCCACGGCCTAGCACGACGCAGACCAGAACGACGGAAGCGGCAGCAAGCGCAAAGCCTGCTGCCGCCTCTGTTTTTTATCGCTGTAGAGAGCCGAGAGGATGCTTACGGGTAGCGCTGGCGCATCTCCGCGACGACGCCTGCGAAGCGCTCGACGTCTACGAGCCAGTTGGCCGAGCGGCCCTGGAGGATCTCTTCCATCGGGAGGAAGCGCTCGGTCGGCCCAGCGACGATGATGCCGACGATCTGCCAGCCCGCCTTCGGGAAGTAGCCAAGCACGGGACCGCCGGACGCGCCGGGCGTCGTGTCGCCGTCGTGCGCAACTACGGTGCGGTCGCCGCCCATGCGGCCGTAGAACTGCGTGCCCCAGTCGGCACCCATGCGCTCGCCGTCGTACCAGTCGCCGGAGTAGCCCACGGCGGCGAACTCAGGGGCCGACTTACCCGCGACGGGCACCATCCACTCGTCCTGGATCGACCGGAGGCCGAAGTAGCCGAGTTCGTTGCCGAGCGGCTTGTCGAGAATGCTCACGGCGTAGTCCTCCGAGTTGGCCGTGCGCGGCGGGACGGCCTCGGCGTAGGTCGAGACGACAGTCGCGTAGGTGTCGAGCGGCGTGCCGCCCTGGTCGTAGAGTGGGACGAAGATGGCGTTGGTGAGGCCGCCGTCGGGCTTGCGGCCGTAGCAGTGCGCGGCCGTGAGGATGTGACGCGGCCCGACGAGCGCCGCGGTGCAGGTGCCGCCCTCGGTGATGAGTCGGCCGATGCGGCTGTAGGGCGCCGCGAACTCAGGGATGCCGCGGTCGTCACGCCCGAAGATGGCGCGGCTCGACTGCTTCTCGATGTCAAGGTCGAGGTCGACCGGCCCGAGGTCGCTCTCCATGCTGCCATAGGTGGCCTCAGACGGATCGCCCTCAGCGGCGAAGCCAGGCAGATCGACGTCGGTCATACGCTCGACGTCGAGCGTGATGAATTCGACACCGGACACGTCTTCGGTGCCCTCAGCGAAGAGCGCGGCGCGCTGGGCGCGGTAGGTCTCGAGCGCCGCGCGGTCCTCGATGGTCGGGCGCTCACCCTGCCATGCGCCGAGCGTGTCGGGAAGGCTCGCCATCGGGTCTGCGGTGTCCGTGGTCAGCGAAGGGGTGCCGCACGCCGCCCACAGGGTCAGCGCTGCGAGCAGGGCAAGGGGAGAAAGTCGCTTCATGGTCGGAAGGGGAAGTCCAAAGGGGTGGGACAGCGCGGAAGGTACCACGCTCGGCAAGAAACGCAGGGCCGTGCCTGGTTGGTGCAGCGGCCGCCTCCCCGGTTCCGGGGATATGGGCGGTGCGGCGGAAGAAGCAAACCGGCTTCGGTAGTCGCGTCGAGTGGCCTCGGCTCTTCACTCTGTTGCGTCCTCCTCGTCCCTCTCCCCCATTCGCCAGTCACTAGTCGCCAGTCGCTCCCGCGTGCGCTTCGGCCTCGGCCTGCATGCGGCGGAGGATGTTGAACAGGCCGCCCTGGCGCGTGGCGGTGAGCGCTTCGGTGAGGCCGGAGTCCTTCAGGAAGCTCGGGTCGAGGGCGACGATCTGGCGCGGCGGCAAGCCGTCGAGGCCGCGCACGAGGAGTGCCACCATGCCCTTGACGATCTGGGCATCGGCGAAGCCGTGGTAGCGCATCGCGTCGGTGTCGGCGTCGTAGTCGGCGTGGAGGTAGACGAGCGACGTGCAGCCGCGCACGCGGTGGCGCTCGTCCTTCGCGTCGTCGGGGTAGGAGCCGAGGCGGTCGGCGTAGTCGAGGAGCAGCATTGTGCGCGTGAGCTTGTCGAGCGACGCACTTTCTTCGACGAAGGTGGCGAGATCGGGGGGAAGCATGCGAGTGTGGGGGTACGTGGTGGTGTGGAGGCGTGGGAAGGCTACCGGCTCGTCATTTGCCGAGACTCGCCACGTCTACGTCGAGGGTGCCCTGGTAGACGGTTTCGGCAGGACCGCTCAGGGTGAGGTCTTGGATGCCGCTGTGCTCCGAGGCGCCACCTCGCTGGAAGGTGACCTGGAGCATGCCGCCCGGCATCGCGACGTTGATCGAGGTCGCCTGGACGCGCCCGGTCAGGTGCGAGGCGACTGCCGCTGCAAGGGCGCCCGTGCCGCAGGCGAGCGTCTCGCCCTCGACGCCCTTCTCAAACGTCCGCGCACGCACGTTGCCCACTTTCGCCCGCGCGGTCTTCGGGTTGACCTCCACGAAGTTCGCGTTGGCTCCGGTCGACGCAAACGCGGGATCGCGCCGGATTGCGGCTCCGCGTGCGGCAACGTCCACCGCGTCGACGTCGTCTACGAAGATGACCGCGTGGTCGGTGCCGGTCCAGACGTAGACGACCTCGGTGCTGTCGGCGAGGGTGCGGGGGCCGTAGTCGCGCGGCGGCGGCACGTGAAGGCGCACGGCCGCATCGACGCGCTCGGGGACCGCGGCGGTGTAGCGCCCCGCGTCGGAGTCGAAGGTAAGCGTAGCGGTGCCTTCGCCCTCGCCGATCCCTGCGCTCCGGGCGAAGCGAGCGAGGCAGCGCGCACCGTTGCCGCACATCCGCGCCCACGAGCCGTCGGCGTTGACGTAGCGCATGTGGTAGTCGGCCCCCTCCTCGTCCGGCGCGTTGAGCGCGAGCAGGCCGTCCGCCCCGACGCCTGTGCGCCGGGGGCAGTACCGCTGCGCGAGTGCCACCAACTCGTCGTCCGAGAAGAACAGAAAGCGGTTGTCGAGCACGACGAAGTCGTTGCCCGCGCCGTTCATCTTGGTGAAGGGGACGACGAGGTTGGGCATGGGTGGGACGTGGGACGTGGGACGTGGGACGTGGGACGTGGGACGTGGGACGTGGGAAAAGGTGTCTGCGAGTTCGTCGCGGGTCAAGTCAACGCGTCGAACTCGGCGTTTCTCCGTGCCCCGGTCGCTCCAGGTCCATCCTCACAAACTCTCACACACCCACACGCCAGCGCCCCCGTACCTTCACCGTCCGCATTCTTAACGACCTGCTCTCTCCCCGGTTTTGGCCGACCGCACCCTCTCCATCGACGGCGTCGAGCCGCTGCTGCTCTTCGGCTTCAACGACGTCTACCTCCGCAAGATCGAAGCCGCCTTCGGCGACGCGCGCATCGTGGCGCGCGGCAACCAGGTGATGCTCCAGGGCAACGCCACCGTGCTCGACCGCATCGAACGCGTGATCGGCGAGCTGACGATGGTACTCAACCGCAACGGCACGCTCACCGAGCGCGACGTGGACACGGTCCTCGATCTGAGCACGCTCGGCCAGGGCGTCCAGCGCGCCGATCACTCGGACGTCATCCTCTACACGCCCGCCGGCGGCGTCGTGAAGGCCAAGACGCCCAACCAGGCCAAGCTCGTCCAGCTCGCTCGCTCGCACGACATCGTGTTTGCCGTAGGTCCCGCCGGTACAGGCAAGACCTACACGGCCGTCGCGCTGGCTGTCTCCGCGCTCCGCTCGCGGCAGGTCAAGCGCATCGTGCTCAGCCGCCCCGCCGTCGAGGCGGGCGAGAGCCTCGGCTTCCTCCCCGGCGACTTCCGCGACAAGATCGACCCCTACCTGCGCCCGCTCTATGACGCGCTCGAGGAGATGATTCCGCGTGAGAAGCTGCGCGCCCACACCGACCAGAACACCGTCGAGATCGTGCCGCTGGCCTACATGCGCGGGCGCACGCTCTCCAACGCGTTCGTCATCCTGGACGAGGCGCAGAACGCGACGACGAGCCAGATGAAGATGTTTCTCACGCGCCTCGGCGTCGGCAGCCGCGCCATCGTCACGGGCGACGCCACGCAGACCGACCTCCCCCGCCGCGGCGACTCCGGGCTCATCGAGGCGACCCGCATCCTGCGCGGCGTGGACGGCATCGGCTTCCTGCAGTTCGACAAGGGCGACGTGGTCCGCCACAAGCTCGTCAAGGACATCATCGACGCCTACGAACGCGACAGCAGTGATTGATGATTTGCGATTTTCGATTAGCTGATCGATTCCTACTGCATCCAAATCGGAAATCTGAAATCCAAAATCAATAATGAACTACGGCGAGTTCGAGATCCGCGCGCTGCCGGAGGGGCGCTTCACCGTCGGCGTGGACAAGGTGTTCGTCCCGTACGCCGACGGCGATCCGCCGCGCCCCGGCACGCTGTTCGTCTCGGTCTCGCCGTTCCTCGTGCAGACACCGAGCGAGGTGCTGCTTCTGGATACCGGCCTCGGCGAGTACGCCACCGGCCGCGGCACCGACTTCCTCCTCGACGGCCTCGCCCGCCACGGCGTTACCCGCGAGGCCGTCACGAAGGTGCTGCTCTCGCACCTCCACTTCGATCACGCGGGCGGCTGCGTGGCGACCGTGATGGACGAGGCCACGCCCACGTTTCCCAACGCCGAGTACGTCGTCCAGGCTGGCGAGCTTTCCGCGCCTTACGGCGACCTCTCCGACGCGGCGCGCGACCGTATCGTGACGGCGCTCGACCGTGAGGGCCAACTCGTGACCGTTGAGGGCGACGGTTGGTTGACGGACGAGATCGAGCACGCTCATACGGGCGGGCACTCGCGCGACCACCAGCTCTTCCGGCTCCACACCGCCGGGCGCACCGTGCTCTTCGGCGGCGATGTGCTCCCGACGCCCGGCCAGGTAACGCGCCGCTTCCAGGCGAAATACGACCACGACGGCGCAGCCTCGCAGGCGTGGCGCACGCAGCTTGCCCAGGAGGCCGCAGACGGCGGCCACCTCGCGCTCTTCTACCACTCGACCGACGCGCTCGCGGGCTTCATCGACGACGCCTCGGGCGGCCTCCGCGTCGAACCCGTGGCTGTGTGACGGCCGTAGGCGCTAAGCCTCGCTGTCGGTACGTTCCAGCGCAGGCTGCCTTCATCGTCGTGCCTGCACCCTTGCGCTGCGTCTTCCACCTTTCGCTGCCCCTCGCTCTTCTCCCCTACCTCTGATGCGTTCTCGGCTCCGCGACGAATGGCTGTGGCTCCGCACCACCGTGCAGCGCATCGACGCGCAGACGGCCGTCGTGCTCACCGTGTGCGTGGCGCTCGTGTTCCTCCAGCTTGACTTCGGCGGGCGGCGCTTCTTCCGCGAGAACATCGCGCCCGCGCTGGAGCTCGATCCCTACGGCGTCTGGGCGTGGGCGTGGTGGTTCGGCATCCAGGGCGTGACCGGCTTCGTGCTGCCGGTGGCGCTGCTGATGCTCGTCTTCAAGCAGCGGCTCCGGGACATCGGCCTGGGGCTCGGCGACTGGCGGCTCGCGGGCACGATCGCGCTCATCTACGCGCCCATCGTGACCATCGGGACGTGGGTGCTCTCGAACGACCAGGCGTTTCAGGACAAGTATCCGCACTTCGACCAGGCGCAGGTCGACTGGGGGCTGTTTCTCGCCTACGAGTTGCTGTATCTGTTCTACTGGATCGGGTGGGAGTACCTCTGGCGCGGGTTCGTGCTCTTCGGCACCGCGCGGACGTTCGGCTTCATGGCCGTGTTCGTGCAGATGGTGCCGTTTGCGCTCTTGCACGCCGACAAGCCGCCAGCGGAGGCCTACCTCTCGATCCTCGGCGGCATCGCGCTGGGCGCGCTCTGCTGGCGCTGCCGCTCGTTCTGGATCGCGGTGCCGATCCACAGCTTCCAGATGCTTGCGCTCGACTTCTGGTGCACGCTGCGCTTCCGCACCGGCGTCGACGGCATCGGCCCCGGCGCGCTGTGGGAGACGTTCCGGACGTGGCTCGGCGGCTGAACCCGGACGAGTTGGACGGTATGTAGGGGTAGCCCTGACGCCATTTGGAATCGCGTTAGACTGCGGCGTATCAAGGCGTAGGTATCCCTTCACAGCCTAGTCGTCCCCATGCGCGCTGTTCTCTTCCTGCTCGCCGCTTTTCTTGCACCCACCAGCGTCGCGCAGTTCGTACCGCCTCCGGGTCCTGACCCTGGCGACCTGACCCTTAGCATCGAGACGGACAAGGACACCTACGCCTACGGTGAGACGATCATCGTGACCACGCGGGTTCGCAACGTCTCGGACGACCGGGTCTATCTCGGATGCCCTGGCTTCGAGTGCGTAAGCCCAACGCTCTACTTCGACGAGTTCGGCAACCCGTTCCCGATCTGTGTCACGAAGTGCAATGGTGACTATGCCATTCTTAGTCCTGGCCGGGAGATGGTCCACTCCTATGACATCGTCCCTTCGGAGCATTTTCTTCCCTACGCGGAGAGCGAGACGCATACGCTGTCGGCGACGTACAGCAATGGGCTGGAGGCTGCCGTTGAGATCAACGCCCCCCAGTTTGAGGAAGGGCGTATTTGGGTACGCTATGCCGAAGAACAGGCTTCGGCGATCGAGACCATCAGAGTGGCTCTGAGCGCGACGGTGCTATCCAGCAGGTTTCTCGCGGGAGGCGGCGTGATTCCTCCTCGGTTCGAAGAGCAATGGACGGTCGAGGGGTTCTCCGGGGAGCAAGCCGTCGAACTGTTCGCCGACGATCCCGCTTTCGCAGGCTCCGACTCGTACGGTCTTGAGGTCGTCCTCCGCGAGATCGACTACCTCAACGTCACCGTCGCCGATGAGCCCGAAGTCGCACCGGTCGCCACCGCGCTGAGCGCGGCTCCCAACCCCTTCTCGACGCAGACGACGCTTTCGCTGAACCTCGCTGAAGCACAGGACATTGAGGCTGTCGCCTACGACGTGCTCGGGCGGCGCGTGGCGGTGCTGCACGAGGGCGTACTCGCAGCAGGCACGCACGCGCTCCCGTTCGAGGCGGCGCGGCTCCCGGCAGGCGTCTACGTCGTCCGCGTGCTCGGCGACGACCTCGCTCTCACCCGGCGCGTCACGCTGGCTCGGTAGCTCGCGGACCTCAATCGGAATGCAGTGCAAGTGACGATCTAGACGTAACTCGGCGGCTAGTCTGGACGAGTTGAACGGTATGTAGGTGCGATCCCGACGCTATTTGGAATTACGTTAGACTTGAGCGTATCAAGGGATAGTGTTTTCACCTATGTCTGGTTATTGCCATGCGCGTTGTCGTCGCTGTCCTCCTTCTGCTGTGCCCCCTCTCGCTGGTAGCTCAGAGTCCGATCCAAGAGCGATTCTTTACGGACAAGAGTACCTACGAGTACGGCGAGGCGATCACCGTCTACTACCAGCGCTACAACCCGAGCGACGACTCACTGACGTACACCAACGATGGCTCGTGCGAACCCTTCCGCGAGTTCGACGGGCTTGAAGCCCGGTCCTATTGCCTCCCCATGTCCTTTGAAGGGATGCTCGGTCCCAACGCAGGCACAGAGTCAGCCTTCGTCGTCGAGCCTTCGCTGCAAGGGTTTCCGGCTTCGGACGGCACCACCCACACGATCACCGTCCGCGGCGAGTTCGTGACCCAGACGCTCACGATCAACGCCCCGCAGTATCTCGGCGGCTTGCTCAGCGTGGACCTCGCCGACGGAGCCAGCCCTGGCGAGGTCGAGGCAATCCGAGAGGCTCTCAACGTCACCGACGTGACCATCTCCTCGCCGAACACCAGTGCAGGCACCTACTGGCAGATCGAGGGCGTGACGCCGGAACAAGCCGTAGCTGAATACGGAGACAACCCGCTTTTCGACTGGTTTGAGGCGACCCGCCCGCAGCCCGATGAGTTGTGGAGTCTTCGCAAGCTCGTCGAAGTCGACGACGATGTCGTGGTCACGGCCGCCCTGGAAGGAGGCGAGCGCGGCGGCTTTTTGTTCCAGGAGGACGCGACGCTCACGCTCTCGGTTGCGCTGACGAACCACACCGATGCGCCCTTACGCCTCGCGTACCCGGGCGGCCTTGAAGCGACCTACGAGTTGCTCACGGTTGGCCCCGACCCCGAGCGCGTCAGCGGTATCGACTGCTACTGCTTCGGAGTCACCGAGACGCACGACCGCGACGTGCAGCCTAGCGAGCGCGTTGCCTGGCCCGAAGGCGAGAACGATGCGCGCTGTTTCTCCTACGTCCCTCGGGAATGCGGCGTCGGTGAAGGCGACTACATCCTCAACGCCTACGCCACCGACTACTATGAACCGGTCTCGTTCTCCGTGCGGGTCGTCCCCGCCGTCGCGAATGAGCCCGACGACACTCCGGTCGGCACAGCGCTGACCGCAGCTCCCAACCCCTTCTCGACGCAGACGACGCTTTCGCTGAACCTCGCTGAAGCACAGGACATTGAGGCTGTCGCCTACGACGTGCTCGGGCGGCGCGTGGCGGTGCTGCACGAGGGCGTACTCGCACCAGGCACGCACGCGCTCCCGTTCGAGGCGGCGCGGCTCCCTGCGGGCGTCTACGTCGTCCGCGTGCTCGGCGACGACCTTGCCCTCACCCGACGCGTCACGCTGGCGCGATAGGCCCGCTAAAAAAATGTGTCCGTTCGGACGACCAACGCGTAACGAAAGGACTATACAGAAATCGGACGGTAGCGATTAGCTTACCGCTTTGCACTGTCCGTGCTAACCCTCTCACCTCTACCCCATACCATGCGTCGTCTCACGCCTCTTCTCGTTGTCCTCCTGCTCGCCGTAACCGCCACGGGCTGCTACCACGCTCGCGTTGAAACGGGCCTCACCCCAGGCTCGCAAGTCATCGACAAGCCCTGGGCCATGGGCTTCATCTACGGCCTCGTTCCGCCTGAAACCGTCGACGCGAGCTCGCAATGCAGCGGCGGCGTCGCCATCGTGGAAACCCAGCTCAGCTTCCTCAACCAGGTTGTGAGCGCCATCACGTTCGGCATCGTGACGCCGATGCACATCACGGTGACGTGCGCCTCGGGCAGCGCCTCGGTAGGCACCACCGACACGGAAGTGGCCGTCGCGCGCGATGCGGAGCCCGAAGCCATCCTCGAAGCGATGGAGTTGGCGTCGAGCCTCGCCGTCACCCAGGCTGAGCCGGTGCGGGTTCGCTTCTACTAGGCCTAGGACCCGTCGATCAGACGACGCGGGCGGTTCCTTCGGGAGCCGCCCGCGCTGCATTTCATACCGCGGCGGTACGTTTTTCCGTCAGAACAGCGTCGGATTGCGCAGCTGTGCCTGGAGCGTCTCGATGAGGCGGCGGTTGGCGCGGGGAAACGCGTAGTCGTCGAGGCTGCTCACGGCGACCCACTGGAGCGGCTGGCCCTCGCGCCCCTCCGGTGTGCCGCGCACGAGGCGGCACCGGAACGCATGCAGCGTGATCTTAAAGTGCGAGTAGGCATGGCCGATGCGCGCCACCGGCTCCGTGACCGCGACCTCGATGCCAAGCTCCTCGCGGAGTTCGCGCACGCAGGTGTCGGCCAGCGTCTCGCCGTCTTCGTGCTTGCCGCCGGGAAA
Source organism: Bacteroidota bacterium (assembly GCA_038528235.1). Classification (GTDB taxonomy): domain Bacteria; phylum Bacteroidota; class Rhodothermia; order Rhodothermales; family Rubricoccaceae; genus JBCBEX01. The sequence goes on along the minus strand of JBCBEX010000009.1, from coordinate 21,972 downwards.
CTCCCACAGCCCGCCGAGCATGGCGTCCTCGGGGCGCTTCTGGATGAGCACGCGGCCCTCGTCGTCGTAGACCACGCCGACTGCGATGTCATAATGCGGCACCGGCTTCTTCTTTGCCGCGACCGGATAGCGCGTGGGATCGCCCTCGGCGAAGGCTGCACAGGCCGAGCGCAGCGAGCACACTGGACACTGCGGCGTCGCGGGGGTGCAGACCGTAGCGCCGAGTTCCATGACGGCCTCGTTGAAGGCACCGGGCTGCTCGACCGGCAGCAGATCGTTGGCGAGCCGACGGAGCGCTTTTGTAACCGGGCTGCGCTTGACATCGTCACCGATGGCGAAGACGCGGGTGAGCACGCGGATCACGTTGCCGTCGAGGACGGCCAGCGGGACGCCGTAGGCAAGCGAGAGCACCGCTGCCGCCGTGTAGGGGCCGATGCCCGGGAGCGCGGAGATCGCCGCCTCGGTGTCGGGTACGCGCCCGTCGTGCTCCTCGACTATCTGCTTCGCAGCCCGGTGGAGGTTGCGCGCGCGCGAGTAGTAGCCGAGCCCTTCCCACTGCTTCAGGACAGCGTCGAGGTCGGCCGCGGCGAGGGCTTGGACCGTTGGGAAGGCCGCGATGAAGCGCTCGAAGTAGGGGGTGGCCTGGTCCACGCGCGTCTGCTGGAGCATGATCTCCGAGAGCCACACGCGGTACGGGTCGCGGCGGCCGTGCTCATCCTCGGCGCGCCACGGCATCGGGCGGCGCACGCGCTCGAACCAGTCCAGCAGCGGTCCGCGGAAGGCGTCCCGGTGGCGCGGTTCGACGTGGGCGGCGTAGTCGAACGTGGAGCGCTTAGCCATCGCCTGCAACGCTCGTGGCTCCCGCGTCGCCGCCGTCGGGCTCGTCGTCCAGGTTGAGGAAGACGACGAGCGTGTCGGTGTAGCCGCCCACGGAGCGCTGGAAGTCGAAGCGGAGCGTGCCGCGCTGGGTGGGCAGCGTCTGTGCGAAGAGCGCACCGTCCACGACCCAACTGAGCGCTGGAGCGCTGAGCGCCCGGTAGACGATGAGGTTGTCCTCGGCCTCGCGCGGGAGCGCCTCGACCCACGCCTCGCCGGGCGTGACGGCATAGCGCAGCGTGTCGGGGAGCCGCAGCCGGAAGGTACCGTCGGTGGTGCGCGTGCCGGTCTCTGGCAGCGTCTCCAGGCCAGGCGCGCCTTCGGAACCGGGCGGGACCACCCTGGGTTGCGGCGGCGGCGCAGTGACCTCCTCGGAGGACCCGCACGCGCCGATGAGCGGCACGAGCACGCACGCGGCGATCAGGACGAGCCTGCGCGGGAGCACAAAATGAAGCACAGCAAACAGCGACGGTGGAGGCGGGCGCGGGCAAGATACGCCCGCCCTAGTCCAGCTCACGATGTGCGTTCCCTCGCCGTCTCGCTCACCGTGCTGAGCCTCTCGCTGCTGGCGACGGCGCCGGTACGCGCGCAGGAAACCTCGGCAGACACGACGCGCCAAACCTCAACGTCGTGGTCGCTCGTCGCCGACGGCAGCGCGGTCGCCTGGACCCCGCCGCGGTCGCTGCCACTCGACTCGGTGGCTGTGCGGGCGCTGCGTCATCTACAACGCGGGGGCTACTACCTCGCCCGCGTCGACTCGGCGCTTGTGGACGAGGACGTCGGCACGCTCTACGCCACACGCGGGCCGCGCGTCGATGTGGGCCGCCTCGTCTTTGTTGGCGTCGCTGCGCTCGACGTGGACCGCGTGCGTGTCGACTTCGCGACACGTCCCGGCACCGCCTTCGACGCTGTCCAGTTGGAGCGCGACCTCGACGGGCTGCTGACCGCCTACGAACGGGCGGGCTACCCACTCGCGCAGGCACGCGTCGAGACGGCCATCGTGACCGACAATACGGGGGTGCCCTCGCTCGCCGTCACCGTGCGCGTCGACGAGGGCCGTACGCTGCGTCTCGCGGCCGTCGAGGCCGTGCCGCAGGACACGGCAGTTGCACGGGCGCGCACCTCCGGCCGCTTCGTCGCCCGTATCGCCGACCTCCGGACCGACGCGCCCCTCAGTTCGTACGATCCCGCTGCGATCCGCGAACGCCTCGAAGCGACGGACCTCTACGAAGCCGTCGGCGCGCCTTACCTGGTCCTCGCCGATCCGACAACGCCGAACGCCGCCACGCTCCGCATCCCGGTCGAGGAGCGCCCGCCCGGCACGTTTGACCTCATTCTCGGCTACCTGCCCCCGACGGTCCCTGGCGAGTCTGGCCAGTTCGTCGGCAATGGGCTCCTGCAACTCGTGAACGTCTTCGGCGGGGGGCGGCTCTTCAGCCTCCGCCTCGTGCGCAACCCCGGCCTCGTCTCGTCGGTCGATGTGCGCGCGGCCGATCCGTTTGTGGCGGGCCTCCCGCTGCGTATCGAGGCGTCGTTCGAGGGACGGGGGCAGGACTCGACGTTTGCGCAGCAGCGCTACGGGCTGGAGATCGGCTACCAGTTCGCGCCCGGCCTTAGCGTCTTTGGGGCGTTCACGCGGGAGAACACCGACCCCGGTCCTGCTGGGCGACGGCTCGGGCGCGACGGCCTGCCCCTCGTGCCCGCTGCTGACGCGACGTTTGCGGGCATTGGGCTGCGCTATCGACGCATCGACCGCGCGGTGAACCCGCGGCGCGGCCTCGTCGTGGAGGCCATCATCGAGCAGGGGCGCAAGACGCGGCGCTTCCCTGGGGCCGCCGACTCCGTCGCACAGGCGTTTGCAACGAGCCTCCCACAACAGCGCCTCGTGGCCGACGCCCGCGTGTTTGTCCCGACGTTTGCCCGCCAGGTCTTCGTCACGGGCGGCGACATCGCGGTGCTGCTGAGCGATGTCTACGACACGGCCGAGCTATTCCGCTACGGTGGCGCACGCTCGCTGCGCGGCTACGACGAGGAGCGGTTTCTCGGCAACGTCGTCGCCCGCGCGGTCTTCGAGTACCGCTACCAACTCGACCGTACCTCGTTTGCGTTCGTCTTCACCGATGTCGGCTACGTCGCCACGCCGGAGATCGTCGGGCGGCCTACGGTGACCAACCCCGATGACCCAACACGCATCGAGGCGCAGCGCGGCATCGAGCCTGGATTCGGGTTTGGGATCCAGCAGCGCACGCCGCTCGGGCTGCTCACGTTTTCCTACGCGCTCAACCCCGAGGACGGAGCCACGCAGGGCAAGGTCCACGCCGGGCTCGTGGTCGGCCTGTAGCCTCGTTGCCTAGCCGGGCTATCGTACGGTGCCGATCACGACGGGCTGCTCGCCCAGCGTCTCCAGCACGCGCCGCGCGGCCGAGAGCTTGGCTTCCGGCACGATGGCCACGAGGCCGATGCCGCAGTTGAACGTCCGCCGCATGTCGTCCTCGGGCACGCCGCCGAGGTCTTGGATGAGCCGGAAGAGCGCGGGGCGCTCCCACGCGGTCCAGTCCACATCGAGCGAGCGTCCGTCAGGGAGGATGCGGCGGGTGTTGCCTTCGAGGCCGCCGCCCGTCACGTGCGAGAGGCCGCTCACCGCGTCTGCGTCAATGAGCGCCTGGCAGGCGCGGAGGTAGGAGCGGTGCACCCGCAGCAGCGCCGCGCCGACGGTGTCGCCGCCGAGCGCCTCGGGCGCGTCGTGCACATCGTATTTGCCGAAGAGCACCTTGCGCGCGAGCGAGTAGCCGTTGGTGTGCAGGCCCGTCGAGCGCAGGCCGAGCAGCACGTCGCCCTCCTGGATGGCCTCGCCGTTCACGATCCGGCTCCGCTCGACCACGCCGACGATGCACCCCGCGAGGTCGTATTCCCCTTCGCGGTAGAGGTCCGGCATCTCCGCCGTCTCGCCGCCGATGAGCGCGCAGCCGTTCTCCTTGCACGCCGTGGCGAAACCCGACACGATCTGCTCCGCCACGGCAGGGTCGAGCTTGCCAACGGAGAAGTAGTCGAGGAAGAACAAGGGGCGCGCGCCGCAGACGGCGATGTCGTTGACGCAGTGGTTGACGAGGTCTTGGCCGACGGTACTGTGGCGCCCGGTACGAAACGCCACCTTCAGTTTCGTTCCGACCCCGTCCACCGAGGAAACCAGCACGGGCTCCTGATAGGCAGACGGGTCGAGCGAGAAAAAGCCGCCGAACGCGCCGATGTCGGTCAATACGCCCGGCGTGAAGGTCTGGCGGACGAGCGGCTTGATTCTGCGGACGGTTTCGTCGCCTGCATCGATGTCGACCCCGGCGTCACGGTAGGTGGTCATGAGGAGAAAATGATGGGGCTCTCGGACCAGAGTACCGGTCCGGCACGTTGCTTGACTGTTGCTAGAGCAAGATACAGGTGGGTGGCAGTGTCCGACCCCCGCGTTGGGGCCTGTGGCCTCCGGGACCAGCCGTCTGAATCGTGCAGTGCTGACCGAAAGGGCTTTTCTGTGCCGCCGGGTACGAAAAACTCTCCTTTGTGGTCGCCCGCACCGCCTATCTTCCCCTCCCGCACACCACAACCACCACAGCCATGTTCGGACTCCTCGTCCTCTTCTTCGGCGTAATGCCGATGGCGCTTGGCATGTACGCGTGGACGGTGCTCAACCAGGGCGGGCCGTCCCAGTCGGACGATCCGCCGCCGCCGCCGACCCCACGCCAGCCGCGCCCTGTGCTTCCCACGGGGCCTCGCCACGCGCTTGACCGGGCCCCTGCGCCTCGCATGAGCACACGCACGCCCACGCGCCGCCGCGTTTTCTGACGCACGCCCGGCACCCAACCCAAACGCCCTGCTCTGATCGGAGCCGGGCGTTTTTTATGGAAGCGTTTCCCCCTCGCAGAGCCTCTTGGAGAGGTAGTGGGCCGTGCGGGATTTGAACCCGCAACCTGCCGATTATGAGTCGGATGCTCTAACCGTTGAGCTAACGGCCCTGGTGTCGGAAGATATCGACGAACACGGGTGTTGGGGTCTTCATTCTTGTGCGAAGACGCCATGGCTGCCGCGTGAAACCTCGACGATTGGTCCCGCTCTAGTGACCGTTCCGTGAAGCCGTGAACCTGGTGCGGAACCACCCTATCAGCGCTGGGTGAGAGCGTCGGTTTCGGAGCTAGATCTACACCGATCCATGTCTATCGAAACCAATATTTTATCCACCTTCGCGGAGGACACAGCACCACCACCTTACTGCTGCCAAACCCGCACACACATGGGAATACCCACCCAGTCACACGTGGCCGCTGCCGCCGTTGAGGCCCAGACGGACGTTGCCACGCGCCTGCTGGCCCTTGCTGGCGATGCGCGAGACCATGGCTCCCCGTCGGCCTTCCAGGCGGTCGTAGCTGCCGAGCGCTGCGCCCTGCGCGACGTGCTCCACCACACGGCGACAGCCCGCACAGCGGCGCTCTCGCTCGCACAGCACGAGCGCCTCGATGCCATGGCCTCCGAGCTGCACACGCTCAACTCCGCACTCGACGCTGTACTGGAAGCCTCGGGACGCTGCCTTGTCGACGCCGACACTCAGCCGGGCTCGTCGTTGGCTCCGCGAGATCGGGTGGAGCGTCCCCGTCTCTGGCTCTGGCGCCGTCCTGCGCCTCCGCCTGCCCAGGCCAGCCCGGCACCCTCGCCGCTCTCCTGGGGCGCGGCCGTCACTCATCTCCTCATGGCCCTCGACGAGCAAGTCGATCGGCTGCAAGCGTTGGCGAGTGGCCAACCCCACCAAGCACCGTCGCGCCTCCTCGCCGACGACGTGTCCTCGGTCCTTGCGCGTCACCGTGACATGCTGCGAGCGGAGACTCGGCGGTGCGCAGCCTGAGGCGATCCAGTCGTAGGCATTGAGGAATCCGCGGCACGCTCGCCTCGTATTTTGGGCACCCTGTCCCTCACACCTCCGCCGTTCGTGCTTGTCTCTGCCTGCCGTCCCCGATTTGCACCGACCACGCTGGTCCTGCTCGTCCTCGCCGGACTTCTGCTCGGCTGTGGCGGAGGCAGCACCGTCGCTGACGATAACCCCGCGGCGTCGCAGGATCCGAACCTGCCGCGCACAAACTACTACGAGATCCGCACCGAGTATGGACGGCTGGTGGTACGGCTCTTTGACGAGACGCCGGGCCATCGGGACAACTTCAAGCGGCTCGTGCAGCAGCGGCTCTACGACGGGACGACCTTTCACCGTGTCGTAGACGGCTTCCTCATCCAGGGAGGCGACCCCAACTCGAAGGATCAAGACCTCACCAACGACGGCCAAGGCGGCCCTGGCTACACCATCGCCTCGGAGATCCGCGACGACCTCACACACCGGCGCGGCATCCTCGCCGCCGCCCGGCCTGGCGATGGGCAGGACCCGCGTCGACGCTCCTCGGGAAGCCAGTTCTACATTGTCCAGGGCGATGCGTCCTCCCTAGACGGGCTCCACACTGTCTTCGGCGAATTGATGGAGGGGTTTTCCGTGTTGGACCGCATCGCCAGCCTACCCACCCGTCGCAACGAGCGGCGTCCGGCTCCCGTCTGGCTTGCCGACCAGCCGCCGATCCCGGTCTACATGCAGGTCCGTCCGATCGAAAACTACCGAGGAGCAGGCTCCCGCTAGCCGCCGACGAATCCAAGGGGCCATCCAATCGATCGGTGCCAGCCGGGACGGCTCCTTCACACAAAACATCGCGGACCCACTTGCCTAGCAGCGGCGCGGACGCTATATCTTCGGGCATGAACCCCCATCGCCCCTTGTTTGCGTCGGTACTGTTGGCAGTCGTCCTGCTGGGCGGCACGCTGGCACCGGCTGTGCACTGGGCGAGCCACGGGCTAGAGGGTCATGGCGGGGCCGCGCATGCCACGCTCCATCACTGCCCGCATGATCACGGTCCAAGTATCACAGACGCGAGCGTCGCTGAGCACCGTGGTTCATGCTTGGACTGCGCCTACCTCCAGAAGGTACATGGCGCTGAGGTAACTACGCAGCCCTTCTACGCTGAAGTTATCGGGCTGGAGCGATCCGTGCCCGTTCCTGAAGCCCCGGCAACCGAGGCCGACGTTGTTGTTCCAGGGGAGCGAGGTCCCCCGCAAGTAGGCTGATTCGTCGACGTACCTCCTGACCCGCCCCGAGCGCTCGCACAGACGCTAGGAACGGGCCGGTTCTACGTCGGCTAGCGCGCCTCCCCGTTGCATTGCTGCAGTCCGCTGCATGGCAGGTGGCGTAGTGGCGCGCCCATTGCCTCTCCGCACTTCGTGCTCACCGCACAAGCAGCCGGAAGGGGCATCCTATGGTCTACAGCTTGCCCGCCCGTGCTCGACTGGCTCATTGTCGGGGGCGGCGTCCACGGCACCCACCTCTCGCTTGCGCTTACGGCCCGCCTTGGCTGGCCCCGCGAGCGGGTCCGGGTGCTCGATCCGCACCCCGCACCGCTTGCCGTCTGGGACCACCAGACGACCAATACGGGGATGGCCTTCCTCCGGTCGTCCTTCGTTCATCATCTCGGCCTTGATCCGTTTGGCCTCAAGCGCTTCGCGAAGTCGCCGGAGGCTTCGGGCGTGGCGCGCTTTGCGCCGCCCTTCCGCCGCCCTTCCTACGCACTGTTCCAGGCGTATGTAGCAGCCATCGTGGAGGCACATGCCCTGGACACGCTCCGTATTCAGGGGCGGGCTACAGGCTTGCAGCGGTTGAACGAGGGCTGGCGTGTTGAGACGGAAGACGGCGCGCTTGACGCGAGGCGCGTCGTGCTTGCCCTCGGAACTAGCGAGCGGCTGTGCTGGCCAGGATGGGCGCTGGACTTGCAAGAGCAAGGTGCGCGCGTGGACCACCTATTTGATCTTGATTTTTGTCGGGGTGCCGTCTCCGAAACGGAGCGCGTGACCGTAGTAGGAGGCGGCATCTCGGCAATGCAGGCAGCCGTCGCGCTGGCGCAGCGCGGGCCGACCGTCTTGGTGGCCCGGCATGCGCCGCGCGTGGCGCAACTCGACGCAGACCCCGGCTGGCTCGGACCGAAGCGTATGACCCGCTTCCGGGCAGAGATGTGCCCAGCCCGACGCCGCGCCACCATCGACGCCGCGCGGCACCGTGGCTCGGCGCCCCCCGATGTGCTGCGCTCGTTTCGTTGGGCCACCGACTGCCATGGGGTCCAACGCGTGACGGCCGATATCGAGGCGGCAAGACTCGACGCGCAGGGCGCGATTCGCCTCGACCTGCGGCATGCCGAACCGGCCCGCGCCGGTCACACGGACTCCCGCCGACGAGCCACCCGCCAGGCGGTCACTGAGCGATCGGCAGGTTCATCGACCTGCACCGTGGACCGCGTCGTGCTGGCGACGGGCTTCGCAGCGGGACGCCCCGGTGGTGCCTGGCTGGATGCCGCGGTGGAACGCGAAGGGCTGCCCATGGCGCCGTGCGGATTTCCGCGCGTGGACGCATCCCTGGCCTGGGCTCCAGGCCTCTATGCGACTGGTGCGCTCGCCGAACTCGAGCTCGGGCCAACGGCCCGCAACATCGCAGGTGCGCGCGCCGCGGCCAAACGACTTTCTGCGCCCTGAAGCACCTTGACGGGCCAACCTAGGCGCTCTGTCCTGTTTCCTGCAGACCCATGCGACTCTTCGTCCTCTCTCTCTTGCTTGCGACCGCTGCGAGCGCGCAGACCGGCACCCTTTCTGGCATCGTGACCGATGACGAGACAGGCGAAGCGCTCGCAGGCGCTGCGGTCGTCGTAGCCGGGACTTCGCTCGGTGCAGCTACGAACCTCGACGGCCGGTATCGGATCGGAAGGGTGCCCGCTGGTCGGCAGACGCTTCGGTTCTCGTTCGTGGGCTTCACGCCGCGCGACACCACGATAGATGTGCGCGCGGGCGCCACCGTCACGCTCAACCTCACGCTCGCTGCGCAGTCCGATGCCCTCAACGAGGTCGATGTTGAAGGCTTCGCCGAAGCTGAAGAGATCCGCGAGAGCCCCTTCGCCGTGACCATCATCGATGGACAGCAGCTGGCCGGGCGCGGGCTCACCGTAGACGAGGCGATCAGCCGGGCGGTGGGCGTGCAAGTGCGCCGCTCCGGTGGGCTGGGGTCGCCCTCCGTGTTCTCGGTGCGCGGGCTGGAAGGCCAGCGGGTCCAGATCTACGTTAACGGTAACGCGGCCGATGTTGCCGGGGACGCCTTCACGCTCGACAACATCCCACTCCAACTCGTCGAGCGGGTGGAGGTCTACAAGGGCGTCGTGCCCGCGCAGTTCGGCGGCGATGGCCTCGGCTCGGCCATCAACGTCGTCACGATTCATCCAGAGGGGGGCTACCTAGACGCGGGCTACACACTCGGCTCGTTCGGGCAGCAGCAGCTCTCGGTGACCGGCAAGCGACCGGTCGGTCTCGGCTTCGAGGCCGCTGCCTCGGTCAACGTGGACCGCGCAGACAACGACTTCATGATGGAGAACCCGTTCCAACCGGGCCTCGTCGTGCGGCGCGACCACGACCAGATCCAGCGCGTGCTCGTGGGCGGTGCGCTGACGAACAGCCGAACGTGGTTCGACGAGGTCGGCGTCGAGGGGGCCATCATCGCTGAGAACCGCCAGGTCCAGGGCATCCAGACCAACATCCAGCACGCCGAGGCAGGATCGAGTCTCGGCGTGCTCATCCTGACCGGCGATCGCGAGGGGGCGATGGGCGGACGCCTCGCCCTGAGGACCGCGCTCATCGGAGCCTGGGCGCGCGGTGTGCTGGTGGACACCTCAGCGGTCCGGTATGGGTGGGACGGGACGCCAAGCCCAAGCCCCAACGGCCGCGGCGAGCTCGGCTTCTTCCCGTCGGACTCCGACAACCGGACGACCATCTACCGCTACCGTTTGGCCGCCGCGTACGAGGCTAGCCCGGTTCACACCTTCAACGTCACGAGCGTACTCGACTGGATTGCGTTCCGGCCCTCGAACCCGATCGCTAGCGAGTATGCCGGGCGTAACGTCGCCGACTTTCCCGGCGATCAAGCGGCAGCCGTGGTGGGGCTGTCACATGAGTGGCGGCCGCTCGGCAGGCGGTTCGTAGCTGTGACTGGGGTCCGAGGCTACGCGTTCTCTGCCAGCGGCACGCCCTCGTCGCTCTTCAACCCGTCCGCGACCAACCCCGAGCGCGTTGAGAGCCAATCGATGGACGTGGGGGGCAGCCTCGCGCTTCGCTACCGATTCCGGGGCGGCGTGCTCGCCAAGGCGGCGGTGGAGCATGCACGGCGGCTTCCGTCCTCGACCGAACTCTTCGGCGACGGCCTCCTCGTCCAGGCCGCACCCTCGCTCAAGCCCGAGCGCGCGCTCAACGTCACGGTTGGGGCTCAACTCGACCGCACCTTCGCGGGGCGCCGCGTCCAGGTCGAGGTCGGGGCGTTCTGGCAGTCGATCCGGGACCTCATCCGCCTCGGCGCTGGGATCGGCGGGACGGCAACCCACACCAACCTCGGCGCGGCCCGCATCGCGGGCCTAGAAGCCGAGGTCCAGAGCGACGTGACCGACTGGCTCTTCGCCCGTGCTTACGCGACCTACCTGGACGCCCGTGACGTGCTGGAGACGGAGCCTGGGTCGTCGGTGCCGAGCGCGACCTATGGCCTCCGCATCCCCAACCTGCCCTACCTCTTCGGCGGCCTCCAGACCGAGGTCTACCGCAACGGCCTCGTCGGCCGCAACTCGCGCGCGAAGGCCTTCTACGAGGCGCAGTTCACCGGGGAGTACTTCTACGCGTTCGAGGTGAGCAGTCGTCAGGAGCGGCGCATCCCCCGCACGCTCACCCACACGATCGGGGCCGAGGCGGCCTGGCTCGACAGCGGCATCACGGTCTCGGCGGAGGTCCAAAACCTGGCCGATGCCACCGTCCTGAACCAGTTCAACTTTCCCCTCCCGGGCCGGACGTTTCGGCTCAAACTCCGCTACACCCTCGTCGGCACTCGCTGACCCAAACACCGGCACCCGCCGGTCTCATTCACACACAGGCAACCCATGACTCGTTTCACTCCCACGGCGCTCGTCGCCATCCTGGCGCTCGCGCTCGTCTTCTCGGCGTGCGACACCGCCGACTCCGTCGATCCTGACCCCGTGCCCATCGTCCCGGACGTGCTCCTCGTGACGACCGTGCCCGACCAGACCGGGCAGAGCGGCTCATCGTTCGTCCAGACCATCTCGCTCGACCAGGGCAGCGTCACCCACGATGACGCCTACGAGCAGACCTTCTTCGTCTATGCCCACAAGTGGGGCAACGAGGTCATCGTCACGCAGAACATCGCGGGGGACGAGATGGTGCGTTACGTCCGCGGCGGCGACGGCACACTGACCGAGACGGGCCGGATGACGCTTCCGGCGGGTGGAGTCGGCTCCAACGTCGTCTGGGCGAGCGCGACGCGCGCCTACGTGAGCCTCCTGTTCGCGGGACAACTCATCGTCTTTAACCCGCAAACGATGGAAGAAATCGATGTCATCGACCTGAATACGCTCGGGATTGCCCGCAACCCGACCAACGACGAGGACACCAACCCTGAGCCGGGCGTGATGGCCATCACGGGCGGTAAGCTCTACGTCGGGCTCCAGCAGTTCGTGGCGCCCTTTGCCTCCGCCAGTGGCGTCGACGTGGCGGTCTTCGACGCCACAACGGGGGCCTACGAGCGCGTGATCCGCTCGGACGACTCGGCCAGCCCCGGCCGCTATGGGTTCAACCAGACGATGTTCGTCGACCAAAACGGCGACCTCTACGTGTATGGCATCGCCTCGTTTGGCTTCGCCCCTGGCCAGAGCCCCGGCTTCCTCCGAATCAAGAACGGCGAGACTGAATTCGACGACTACTTCCTCGATACGTCCACGATCTCGATGCCCGTTGAGGGGGGCGCGATCGGCACGCTCAACGGCATGGTCTACGGCGGCGATGGCTACGTCTACGGCACCGTCGAGGTGCTCGCTGGGCGGTCCAACCCCCCGAACTACCTGACTGACTTCAACTGGCAGCCGGTCCGGTTCAACCTCGCGCAGCAGACCGGCGAGATGCTCCCGCTTCCAGCCGGCAACGGGTTCTCGACGGCCGTGAGCCTCATGGATGGCCGCGTGCTGTTCGGGCTGAGCACGGAGACCGCCCGGGGGATCTACGCGTATGACATCGCAACGGAGACCGCCACCACCGAGCCGGTCGTCACACTAGCAGGTCAGCCTCAGGTTGTCCTCGCATTCGACGACTGACTCTTGATCTAACATTCGGACGGAGCTGGCTCAGTGGCATATGTGCTGCTGGGCCGCTCCGCTCTCAACACACCACTAGATCGCCTCGTACGGAATGATCCTGCTCGAAGACGTACAGCATCGGTACGGTCAGGACGCCGTCCTAGACCTGCCTCACTTCAGCGTTGCCCAAGGCGAGCACCGGCTTGTGCTCGGCCTCTCGGGGAGCGGCAAGACGACACTCCTCCACATCTTGGCGGGCCTGCTGCGGCCCAGCAAAGGCCGCGTCGTCGTGGCTGGGGAAGCGCTGACGGCGCTCAAGGGGGATGCCCTCGACCGTTTTCGGGGGCGCAACGTCGGTATCGTCTTCCAGCAGTTGCACCTCTTCCCGACGCTGACGGTGGAGCAGAACCTGCTGCTCGCGCCCTACATGGCCGGTCTACCCCAGGACGCGAGCCGTGCTCACGAGGTGCTCCGCAGCCTAGACGTGGAGGAGAAAGCGGCGGCCTACCCCCACGAGCTCTCGGTGGGACAGCGGCAGCGCGTCGCGATCGCGCGGGCGGTGATGAACCGGCCCCGCCTCCTGCTCGCCGACGAGCCCACGTCCAGCCTCGACGATGTCCGCGCCAGCCAGGTGCTCACCCTCCTGCGCGACCAGGCTGAGGCGCACGACGCCACCCTGCTCGTCGCCACCCACGACGCGCGCATCACGAGCGCCTTCAGCGACTACCTCGCCCTCGACGAGGCGTCCCACGACCATGCTACCAGCAAACCGTCGCAGCCATGAACCTCTTCAAACTCAGCGCCTCCTACCTGCGGCAGCGCACCTTCAGCAGCGTCCTGAACGTGCTCATCCTCGCGCTCGGCATCGCCACAATCGTGGTGCTGCTCCTCGTGAGCGACCGCGTCGAGCAAAACCTCACGCGTAACGCGCAGGGCATCGACCTCGTGGTGGGCGCGAAGGGCAGCCCACTCCAACTCATCCTCTCGGCGGTCTACCACATCGACTCGCCGACGGGCAACATCCCCGTTGCCGAGGCGGAGTCGCTCATGGAGGACCCCGTCGTCGCCGAGGCGATGCCGCTGGCTCTCGGAGACTCGTATCGCGGCTATCGCATCGTAGGCACCACCCATGGCTACGCCGCGCACTACGGCGGGGAGGTCGATCGCGGAGCGCTGTGGTCAGGCACCCTGAAGGCAACGGTGGGGGCGGCCGTGGCACTCGAGGCTGGCCTCGACGTGGGCGATACGTTCTTTAGCGCACACGGCCTGAGCGAAGGAGGACACGCCCATGAGGAGTACCCCATCGAAGTGGTCGGCGTCTTTGCAGAGACCGGGACCGTCCTGGATCGCCTCATCCTGACGAGCATCGATACGGTCTGGGATGTGCATGGCGTGCATGACGAAGACCATGCTCACGACGAGGACCATGCTCACGACGAGGACCATGCCCACGACGAGGACCATGCCCACGACGAGGACCATGCCCACGACGAGGACCATGCCCACGATGAAGACCATGCCCACGATGAAGACCATGCGCACGATGAAGACCATGCGCACGATGAAGACCATGCGCACGACGAATCAACCGAAGACGACGTGACACCTGTCTTGGCATCCAGCGCGTCTGGGCCGCCCGGCTCGACTGGGCAGACGGCCTCGGCTCCCGCTCGCGAGTACACCGCGGTGCTCATCCGCTATGCCTCCCCGCTGGCAGCCGTCTCGTTCCCGCGCTACGTCAACACGCAGACCGACCTCCAGGCAGCCGCACCGGCATTCGAGACGGCGCGACTCTTCAACCTCCTCGGCGTGGGCATCGACGCGGTGCGCGCCTTTGGACTGATCCTCGTTCTCGTAGCCGTGCTGAGTGTCTTCGTGGCGCTCATCAACGCGCTCAAGGAGCGGCGCTACGACCTCGCGATGATGCGGGCGCTCGGGGCGCCACGGCGCCGGCTCATGGCCCACGTCCTGCTGGAAGGCCTGCTCCTGGCGAGCCTCGGCGCGTTCCTGGGGCTGGTGCTCGGCCATCTGGCTGCGGCCGCCCTGGGCGGCGCCGTGGAGCAGGCGCAGGGCATGGCGATCGGCGGCTTCTCCTTCGATCCGAGGGTCCTCCTCGTCGTGGCGCTTGCACTCGTGGCGGGCGTCGTGGCCGCGCTCATCCCGGCCTACCAGGCCTACCGCACTGACATCGCCCGCGTACTCGCTCAGGGCTAGCCCTTCCCCCAACGGCCACCGTTTCCTATGACCAAGCTGCTGTCCATCGTGCGCTCCGGGGGCTTCCTGGCTGTGATGGTGGTCCTCTCCATCAGCCTTGCCTTGTTCACGCTGAGCAAGACGCGGCTCGCTCCTGCATCGGTGGAGAGATCCTTTGCCTCGTCGGGCAACGTGAGTAGTGATCTGCAGAGCCTCATGGCCACACAGGCCGACGACGAACTCTGGATTCTCCTGATGCAGGCCGGCTTCGAAGAGGTGTCCACTCCAGAGGGCACGCTATGGAATCCCCTGTTTCCCCGCGACGTAGAGCGGCTCGACGAGACAGAGATCCGTCTCACTGGCTACATGATCCCGCTGGACTTTGAGGAGAAGCAGACCCTCTTTCTCCTGAGTGCCTTCCCTGGCCACGGGTGCTTCTTCCACATGCCAGGCGGCCCGGAATCCATCATCGAGGTGCAGGCGACGCGAGGCGTGGCCTTCAGCTACGACCTCATCACGGTCGAGGGACGCTTGCAACTGCTCCGCGACGACCCCTACGGCCTGCTCTACCGCTTGGTCGACGCACAATACAGCTTAGGCGACGACTAGGCCTCGCGCTGAGACCTCACTCCCCATGAAGACGCACGCCCCCTCGCAAACCCGCATACCGACAGGCGCTACCTGAGCGCCGCCAAGCTTGAGTACCACCATGCTTGCACGACGAACCACAGACGCGATCATCGTTGGCGCCGGCCCGGCAGGCCTGGAGGCCGCGCTGGTGCTGGCGCGTGCGGGGCGCTCCGTCGTTGTGCTCGACGGTGGGCCCGGGCGCAATGCCCCCGCGGCGCACAGCTACAACGTGTTCACCCGCGACGGCACTTCGCCTGGCGAGCTACGCCACATCGGCCGTGCGCAAGCCCGGCACTACGGCGCGCGGTTCGTCGACGCCGAGGCCGTGACTGCGACCTCCGAGGCCACCGGCGTGCGGATCGGGCTCGCCGACGGTTCCGAGCTCACTGCGAAGCGACTCCTTCTCGCCACCGGCGTCGCGGACGTGCTTCCCGACCTCCCCGGTGTCGCGCAAGCGTGGGGCGCGACGGTGGTGCACTGCCCGTATTGCCACGGGCACGAGCTGCGTGGGCGCGCGACGGCCGTTCTGGGCTCCGGCGATCGCGGTGCCCATCTCGCTGAACTACTGCTCGGCTGGACGACAATCGTAACCCTCTGCACAGGCGTGCCAGGCCTCCCAGGGGACCTTTCTGAAGACGCTCAACAAAAACTCGGGGCGCTCGGCGTTGTGGTGGACGCGCGCCCCGTGGCTGCCCTTGACGTGACGGGGCGCGCGGTGCGCTCCGTCGCGTTCGAGGGTGGCGAGCGTCTTCACGCCACGGCGGTGTACGTCCAGCCGCCGCAGCGACCGCGTGGCCCCCTCCCCGATGCCCTCGCGCTCGTACGCACCGCGACCGGCCACATCGAGGTCGACGAAACCTACCGGACGAGCACGCCCTACGTATGGGCCTGCGGCGATATGATCACGCCGATGCAGGCCGTCCAGATGGCCGCTGCCTCGGGCTTTGCCGCCGCTGCCTTTCTCAACCACGACCTCGTCCAGCGTGGCACCCGCTACGCGCCGACGCTGTCGTTGCTTCCCACCTCATCGTAGCCCTCTCCGCCCATGAATAGCCCTGTGGCCACCCCTCCGGTACGCTCTCCCCTCGATCTAGTCGGCATCGTCCTCTCGGTGCTGTGTGTCATTCACTGCCTCGCGCTGCCGCTCATCGCCACGGGAGCGCTGGCGTGGGCCGCCTCTGAGAGCATCCACCTCGGCCTCACGTTCGCACTCGCCGGCGTCGTCCTCCTCGTTGCGTTGCCTGGGTACCGCCGGCACCGACGGGCGCTCGTCCCTGGCCTGCTCGTCGCGGGCGTTGCGTTGCTCGTCGGTGCCGTTGTCCTGGAGGAGACCCTCGGCGAAGTGGGCGAAACGATGCTCACCCTGGTCGGCTCAGCGACCCTGGTCGTCGGGCACCTGCTCAACCTTCGCCTCCCGACCGCCCATGCGTGACGCCACCCACCCCCGCCGGTGCCTCCTGGCCCTCTTGCTCGTGCTGAGTGCCCCGACAGCGCTCGCCCAGACGGCCGCCGCAGACAGCTCCAGCGCCGACGCGCCCTGGCTGGCCAACGCCGATGCCGCCCGCACCTACGGGGGCGGCCTCGACGGGGCCTTCGACCCGACGCTCCCTACGATCCACGAGTTTGTGGACTTCGCCTGCCCGACGTGCCGCGACGTTTTCGAGACGAAGCTCGACTCAGTCAAGGCCGCGTTCGTGGAGACGGGCCGGGCCAACCTCGTTGTGCGAGCCTATCCGATTCCCCGCCTGATGCGCGGGATGCACGCCACCGAGGCCGTCTTCTGCGCAGGAGCCATCGGCGGGCGCGTCGGCTTTGAGTTCCTTCAGCAGCGCCTCTATCTGACCCAGCCCGACTGGCGGTTCCTTCGCGACCCGACGCCGGCGTTCCGCCAGGCCGCGAGCGACGCAGAGCTCAACGCCGGGGCCTTCGAGGAGTGCCTCGCGCGGGACGTGACCGCGCCGCTGATGACCGCCGACACGCGCCTGGGGGCCACGCTTGGCGCGGGAGGCACACCCACCTTCGTCTTCATGGCTCCCGACGCTGACGAGCCCGCTGATCTGTTCTACGGTAACGAGCCCATGGCGCGCTTCGAAGAGGCGCTCGCGCGCACCCTCGCTCACGCCGAGTCTGAGTAAGCACTCCTACTCCAAACAGACGCACCATGCAGCCAGCACGTCCCATTCCCGTCACCGTTCTGTCCGGCTTTCTCGGCGCGGGCAAGACAACGCTCCTCAACCACGTCCTCGCCAACCGCGAGGGCCGACGCGTGGCCGTGATCGTCAACGACATGTCCGAGGTCAACGTCGACGCCGCGCTCGTGCGGCAAGGCGAGGCGCAGTACGACACCACCTCAGCGCCGGATGTCGCGCCCGAGGTCACGCGCACCGACGCGCGCCTTGTCGAGATGTCGAACGGCTGCATCTGTTGCACGCTCCGCGAAGACCTCCTCGTGGAGGTCGCCCGCCTGGCTGAAGAGGGGCGCTTCGACGCGATTGTCATCGAGTCGTCGGGTATCTCGGAGCCGCTGCCGGTCGCGGAGACGTTCACCTTCGAGGACGCCACGGGGCGGGTGCTCAACGAGGTCGCGCGCCTCGACACAATGGTGACCGTCGTGGACGCGGGCAACCTCCTCGCCGAACTCGACTCGGTGGAGCAGCTGCGCGACCGCGGCCTCGAAGCCACCGAGGGCGATGTCCGCTCGATCAGCGAATTGCTGCTCGACCAGATCGAGTTTGCCGATGTGATGATCCTCAACAAGCTCGACACCGTCAGCGAGGCCGAGGCGGCGACGATCGAGGCCACGCTGCGGCGGCTCAACCCACGCGCGCGCATCGTCCCGGCGACGTACAGCGAGGTGCCCCTCGGCGAGGTGCTGGAGACAGGGCGCTTCGACTTCGACGCGGCGGCGGACGCGCCGGGCTGGCTGGTCGAGATGCGAGGCGAGCACGTACCCGAGACGGAGGAATATGGCGTGACGTCGTTTGTCTACCGTGCGCGGATGCCGTTTCACCCGACCAAGCTGGCGCGTTTCCTGCGCGGAGCTTGGCCTGCCGTGCCGGACGCACCCGGCGTACTCCGCTCGAAAGGCGTTTTCTGGCTCGGGTCCGCCCCGCAGACCATGTGGGTGTGGAGCCAGGCAGGCCGCCACCGACAGTACCACGCCGTCGGCAAGTGGTGGGCCGACGTACCGCGCGAGCGCTGGCCGCAAGACGAGACGCTGCGGGCTGACACCGAGCGCGTCTGGGACCCCGTCCTCGGGGACCGGCGCCAGGAAATCGTGTTCATCGGGATCGGTCTGGACGAGCCCGGTCTCACGCTAGCGCTCAACCGCTGCCTTCTCACCGAAGACGAGGTCTACGCGGGGGACGCGAGTTGGTCCTTCTGTCCGTTCACCGAGAGTCGATAGCCCATGGCGACCCCACTGCCCTCTCTCCCCGACCGCCCCGTGCCCATTACGGTCGTCACTGGTTTCCTCGGAGCCGGCAAGACGACGCTCGTCAACGCGATCACGTCGAGTGCAGCCGCGCGCGGGCGGCGGCTTGGGCTGGTCGTGAACGACTTCGGCGCGGTCAACCTCGACGCGACCGAGGTGGATGCCGGTGGCGGACGCGTGATGGCGCTCGAAGGCGGCTGTGTGTGCTGCTCGCTCTCGGCAGGCCTCGTGACGGCCCTGCTCGCGCTGGTCGGGCACGAGCCGCGCCCCGAGCACATCCTCATCGAAGCCTCCGGCGTGTCGGACCCGCTCGGCATCGTGTTGCCGCTGATGGGGGCCGGGCTGCAGCCGGTCGTCCGGCTCGCCGCCGTGATCGCGGTCGTCGATGTCGGGCAGGTGGGCCGGTGGCCCTCGGCTGATGCAGAAGCGTTGGCCGAAGCCCAGGTCGGCGGCGCGAGCATCGTCGTGCTCACCAAGGTGGGCGTCCACGGCGAGCCAGCCCGCTGGGCGGCCGAGGACTGGGTGCGCGGCTTCGCACCCGCCGCGCGCCTCTTGGACGCCGACGACCTCGACCCCGCGCTGCTGCTCGACACCGACGACGACGTGCTCGCGGGCCTCCTCGACCCGGCGGCCCGGACGCGGCCGGTCGCGCGCCACCTCGACACGTTCGACACGTGGACGTTCGAGGCCGACCAGCCGCTGCGTTCGCTCGCGGCGCTGCGCCGGACGCTGGCCGACCTGCCCACGGAGGTCGTCCGCGCCAAGGGCCTCGTGGCCGTGGCCGACAGCAAGCGCCCCGCGCGCTTCCACCTCGTCGGCCGGATGCTCGCCACGCG
Organism: Bacteroidota bacterium; assembly: GCA_038528235.1. Taxonomy (GTDB): domain Bacteria; phylum Bacteroidota; class Rhodothermia; order Rhodothermales; family Rubricoccaceae; genus JBCBEX01. The sequence continues at coordinate 2,776 of JBCBEX010000009.1, read as the reverse complement.
CTTCGCCGACGAATGGCCCCCCGACTGGCCGGCGGGCACGAGCCGCCTCGCCGTGCTGGGCGCCGCTGGCACCCTCGACAACGATGCTCTCCACGACGCCTTTCACGCCCTCGTGCCCAGCACTGTCTGAGCCATGCGCGCCCTCGCTCTTCTGCTTGTCCTCGCTGTAGTGCTACTCCACCCCGGATGTGCCACGCACGGTACGCACGCCCATGGCGCATGGGTGCCAACTCCCCATGTATCTCAGGAGCACTCGCATGGAGCACCCACGGTCGATGTGCAGGCGCTCCGAGTGCGTGCGTCGCAGCCTAGCGTGTCGGAGCCTGGGGTGTCGCCTTCGCAACTGACCGGGCGCTGGAGCCCGGACTCGCTCTCGGTCTTCGCGTGGGACGCCGCCCGCTCTGATGAAGGTCTATGTCCGCACGACGGCTACCGCGTGCTCCGCCTCGACCTCGACGCCCCGGGCGGCGCTCGCCTCGTCCTCAGCCACGAGTGTACGGCGATGCAGCCGGGCTAGGCGAGCGCATGTATCTCCAACGCCAGCCCTAGCCCTCTCTCTTCCTATGACTCCCGAGCATCCGTTTCAACAGCGTCACGCTGTGACCGCTGACGCCACGCCCGCCCGCGACCGTATCTCGCGTAGGCAGGCCCTCCGCATCGTGGCCTCTGGAACGATGGGGGCCGCAGTGCTGCCCTTTGTCACCGGCTGCACGATCGAGCAGAACACAGACGCGCCACCGAGTGCGCAGGCTTCCAGCGACCCGGTGGGCGACATCCTGGTCCGCTCAGGCGCCGTGTTCGATCTGTCCGTCGCTGCGCCGGGGGCCTCGCCCGTCTACCCCTACGAACTGCCTGCCTTGCGCTACGGGCCCGATGCGCTCGACGCCGCTATCGACGCGGAAACGATGACGATTCACCACGGGCGGCACCACCGGGGCTACACGACCAAGCTCAACGCGGCGCTCGAAGACAAACCGGACCTGCAGACTCAACCCCTGGTGGAGCTGCTTCAGGACATTTCGACCCTGCCCGAGGACGTGCGCACGGCGATTCTGAACAACGGGGGCGGCTACCTCAATCACGCCCTCTTCTGGCCGATGATGCGACCCGGCGCCGGGGGCACACCCACAGGGCTGCTGGCCGATGCCATCGCGCGCGACTTCGGGTCGTTCGACGCCTTCAAGCAGCAGTTCACGGCCGCAGCGCTCGGCGTCTTCGGCAGCGGCTGGGCCTGGCTGGGCCGCGACGCCGCAGGCACGCTGCAGATCGTCCAGACGCCCGAGCAAGAGCCCGTGCACGCGTTCGGCTTCGTGCCGGTGCTGGGCGTCGACGTGTGGGAGCATGCCTACTACCTCCGCTATCAAAACCGGCGCGCCGACTACCTGGAGCGCTGGTGGGACGTGGTGGACTGGGAGCAGGCCGCGCGCAACCTCACTGCCTAGGAAGCCCACTCCCTTCGGCCCTAGCCTCTATGACCATGTCCGATCCCATCCTCCATGCACGCAGCCTGACGAAGCGCTTCGGCACGCAGACGGCGCTCGACGGCCTCGACCTCGCGATCCACGCGGGCGAGGTGTACGCCCTGCTCGGCCCCAACGGCGCGGGCAAGACCACCACCATCAACCTCTTCCTCGGCTTCCTCGCCCCCGACGGCGGGAGCGCGCTCGTCGACGGCCTCGACGTGCAGGTCGAGCCGCTGGAGACGAAGCGGCGGCTGGCCTACCTCCCCGAGCAGGTCGCGCTCTACCCAGCGCTCTCCGGGCGTGAGAACCTGAAGTACTTCGCCGCGCTCGCCGGGCACGACCTCGACAGCGATGCGCTTGCAGGCTTCCTCGACCGGGCGGGGCTCCAGCGTGAGGCGCACGGCCGCCGTGCGGGGACCTACTCGAAAGGCATGCGCCAGAAGGTGGGCGTCGCCCTCGCCCTCGCCAAAGGGGCGCAGGCGTTGCTGCTCGACGAGCCCACGAGCGGCCTCGACCCCTCGGCGTCGGTCGAGTTCTCAGACCTCGTCCGGCGGCTGGCCGACAACGGGGCCGCCGTGCTCATGGCGACGCACGACCTCTTCCGCGTGAAGGACACCGCCACCCGTGTGGGCGTGCTCGTCGATGGACGGCTGCGCGAGGAGGTCTCCCACGACGCGCTACCTACCACCGACCTCGAAGCGCTGTACCTCGGCCATGCAGCGCTCGCCGCGTAGCTCTCGACCGTCATGCGTGAGAGAACACTAGAGGCTATTGCAAAACTCCTTTCGGGCTGCGGCTGGCTGTGCAATCGCTCTCGCGGCGTTGCGCTGCATCGCCGATGCTCATGCATCGGCTGCTTCAGGCGCCTTTCGGGAGCGTTGCTCGCTCAGCCTCGCCCTTCGAACCGACTTCTGCAATAGCCTCTAGTCCTCAGACAAGCTCATAGTGAGGGGTAGAGCCGACGCAGCTTCACCCGCGCATCCGCCGTCGTGAACTGCCACGCTACCGTCGCCCCCTCCGCATTGCGAGCACTCACCCACGCCCCAACCTCCCGGCGAAGCATCTCGATCGTGCCCAGACGCCGACGACCGAGACACTGCCGCACCAGCGCCGAGAACTCGCACTCCACCACGTTGAGCCACGACCCGTGCACCGGCGTGTGCACGAACTCCACCTTGGACGCGAGCCGCCGCGCCTCTGCTGGCGCGAACGCCTCGTAGAACGACGCCACCCCGTGCGTGTTGAGTTGGTCGCACACCAGCCGGACGCGCTCCGCTTCGGGGTAGAGCCGACGCAGCTTCACCCGCGCATCC
>JBCBEX010000008.1:21703-88551 GCA_038528235.1 Bacteroidota bacterium | reverse complement strand
GGTCGAAGGTCGAAGGTCGAAGGTCGAAGGTCGAAGGTCGAAGGTCGAAGGTCGAAGGTCGAAGGTGCCCCGCTTCACCGACAGGGCGCTTACAGTTATGGTACCACGCGCTACCCTTCTCGCCCGTCGCGCTCCAGCGTTTCGAGCACGCGGCGAGCGGTGTCGAAGCCGTAGCCGCGTCGGAGCAGGAAATCGTAGGTTTTCTTGCGGCGCTTGCGTGCGTCGGGCTCGCTCGCCAGTCGATCCCACCGTTTCTGGCCGTGGCGCAGCGCCGCCTCGTAGAGGTCGTCGGGCTCGGCAAACTCCTCCAGCGCCGCGTCGATCACCCGGCGGTCCAGGCCCCGCTTCATCAGGTCGGCCCGGATGCGCTGCGGCCCATAGCCCCGCCCTGAGAATCGACCGCGCGCATACGCCTTGGCGTAGGCCTCGTCGTCGAGGTAGCCAAGCTCCTCCATGCGCGCCACCGCCTCCTCGACGGCGTCCTCGCCAAACCCGGTGTCGCGCAGCTTGCGGCGCACCTCGGTGGAGGTGCGTGCCTTGTAGCTGAGGTAGTCAAGCGCCTTGCGCCGCGCTCGCAACGCCTCGTCGCGGGTGAGCAGCACCTCCTGTTCGGCGACCGTGAGCATACGGTCCTTGCGCAGGCCTTCGGTCAGGGCGAGGTCCTTCGTAAGCCCAAACGCAAACGCGCCGTCGAGGAAGACGGAGACGCGGTCGGTGTTCTTCTTCTGCTGCACCAGCCGCGTGATCGTCCCATCCTTGAGCGGCGGGCGTTTCGGCTCGCCCTCCGCATCTCGCTGTTCGAAGTAGTCGCGCATGGGGCCTCTACGTGTTGCCGTCGATCACTTGTTGCCGTCGATCACTTGTTGCCGTCGATGACGATCACGAACGCCACACCGTACGTGGGCTCGGCGACATTAAGGTTCACGTAGGCGTCCAGCCCGATGCCCACCTCCGGGATCGGTGTGGCCATCGCCTGCCCCCCGAGCATCAGGCCCACCGTAGACACCGACTCGAAACGATCGCCCTGGCTCCACACGTACGCAGGGCCGACGGTGAGCGCCGTGCGCGTCCATCGGTCCACCCAGGACCGGCCGACAGACACGGAGGCCATCGTGAGCGCATTGTTGAAGAGCAGCGAGCGAATATGGCTACGCAGGCCTACCTGTAGGACGCGCGTTCGCCCAACGTTTGCGGTCAACGCAAGGGGGAAGAGTCCCGGCCCGCCGACACCCATGCCGGCCGTCATCCACCCGCGATCGTGCTCGGGCGAGGCCGGGCCGGACGGTTGTTGAGCCTGGGCGACGGCCCCTGCGCCGAGCGTGGCTGCAAGGAGTAGAGCAAGACGTACCGCTCTCAGAGCAACATCGTTGAGGGCGGTGCGGGTCATAGGGATGCGGCTGGTTGGGGCACGCGACGGAGCAACTGCCGCCGGAGCAGATTGAGCGCTGCCATTGTGGAGAGGCGCAAGTTGAGCGCCCGGTTCTTGGTCAGCGTGAGGCGCACCGCGTACGTGTCGGCCTCGTCGGCGTAGGCGAGCCACAGCGTCCCTACAGGCTTCCCCGGCGTGCCGCCGGTGGGACCAGCGATGCCGCTCGTGGCCAGCGCGACGTCGGTGCCGAGGCGTGCCCGAGCGCCAGCGGCCATCTGCTTCACCACCGGCTCACTGACCGCGCCGTGCTCGCTGAGGTCGTCGGCGTTCACCCCGAGGAGATCGCGCTTGACTTCGTTGCAGTAGGCCACGATGCCGCCTTTGAGGTAGGCCGAGGCCCCCGACACACGCACGAGTTGCTCCATCACACGCCCCCCAGTGCAGCTCTCGGCGACCGCCACGGTGAGTCCGCGCGCCCTCAGCATCGCGCCGACGATGGCTTCGAGAGTGTCGTCGCCCTCGCCGTAGATCGCGTCGCCCAGGCGGTCGTGCACGAACGCGGCGAACCGGTCGAGGCGCGCCTGCGCTTCCTCGCGGTCGTCACCCGTAGCGGTCAAACGGAGCCGAACGCCCCCCGATCCGGGGAGGTAGGCCAGCCCAAGGTGGTCCTCGTTGAGATACGGGGCGAGGTCGCCGACGTCGGCGCCGAGGCGCTCCGCAAGCATCGTCTCACCATAGCCGACGGTCAGCAGCGTCCGGTGGAGGATCACGAGGCCGTCGTGTGCCTCGCGCAGCCTGGGCAGCAGCGCCGTCTTGGTGATCGCCTCCATCTCGTAGGGCACGCCCGGCATCACGGCCACGATGCGGGCACGGCCTTGGTGCTCGTCGGCATACCACAGCCCCGCCGCCGTCCCGATGGGATTGTCGAGTTGCTCGAAGTCGTCGGGGACGAGCGCCATCAGCTTGGTGCTCGGCGGGACGGGCCGCCCCCGCTCCTCGTAGCGCGCGGCGATCTGCGCTTCGAGCCCCTCGTCGGCGTGCATGTCTTTGCCGAAGTAGTCCGCGACGACCTTCTTCGTCACGTCGTCGTGCGTGGGCCCGAGCCCGCCCGTCACGACCACGAGGGTCCCTGCGGCGAAGCCTTCGTCCAGCGCCCGCGTGATGTCGACGACGCTGTCGCCCACGGTGACGTGACGCCGCACATCGAAGCCCGCGAGGCTGAGCTGATCGCCGAGCCAGGCGGCGTTGGTGTTGGTGACTTGCCCGATGAGCAGTTCGTCGCCGACGGTGAGGAGTGTGGCAGTCATGAGCCGATGTGAGGGAGCGAGATGGGCAGCGAGGCGACGGGGCGCGAGGGAAGGTAGGCTTCCACCATCGGCGAGGGCACTTCGTTTCGATGGCCTGCGTGCCTGCCCCTTCACGGAGAATCCGAGGCCTCGCGATGGAACGCGGGAGCGGGCTTTCTATATTAGAAGCCTTTGCCATTCGCTCGCGCCTGGCGTGGTGGGATCCGCTGTCTCGCCTCTCGCCAGGCTCAACCAAGCCGCAGCACCATGTACGCTATCGTAGAAATCGCCGGAAAGCAGTTCAAGGTCGAGCAGGACGCCAAGCTCTACGTCCCCCGCCTGAACGCCGAGATCGGCGACGAGGTCACCTTCGACCGCGTCCTCCTCACCTCCGGCAACGGCGTCGCCGTGGGCACCCCCACCGTGGAAGGCGCCTCCGTCACCGCCGAAGTCCTCGACCACGTCAAGGGCGACAAGATCATCGTCTTCAAGAAGAAGCGCCGCAAGGGCTACCGCGTCAAGAACGGCCACCGCCAGCCCTACACGCAGATCGCCATCAAGGCGCTCAGCGTCAACTAGATGAGAAGCAAGTGACACGTGGCAAGTGTCAAGGAGGCCTCGCCAGTCGCCCTCCACTTGTTACCTGGCACTTGACCCCTGACACTCACACGTAACCGAACCCTCTCATGGCACATAAGAAAGGCGTAGGCTCGACAAAGAACGGGCGCGACTCCAACCCGAAGATGCTCGGCGTGAAGGCCTACGGCGGCACGTTCGTCCAGGCCGGCTCGATCATCGTCCGCCAGCGCGGCACGAAGTTCCACCCCGGCACCAACGTGGGCCGCGGCGGCGACGACACGCTCTTCGCCACGGCGACGGGCACCGTCCGCTTCGCCCGCTCGCGCGGCAACCGCAAGTTTGTCCACGTCGATCCCGTCGAAGCGTAGCTCCGAGGTCCGACGGACTTGTTTGGCAGGCCCACGCCCTTCGCGGCGGGGCCTGCCTTTTTTGGTGTGGCGGTGTGGCCGTTTTGCGGTGCGGCGGTGTTGAGCGAAGACCGGCGACAGTACTGTTAGACAACTTCTGGAGCGATTCAGGTGCGATGCCCGTTCCATAGCTTTCACGGCCTCACCCGTTCTCCGCGACACCGCCGCACTCCCCCATGCTCCGCGACCGCTTTGTCATCCCGCCCAGCCCGGATGGATCACCCGCCATCGAACTCCGGGCGTTCACACATGGGCTGATGCCCGCGACCGTCCCGGCGATGATGCAGCGGTTTGCCGAGGACTGGCAGACACACGGCGTCGACGCCTGGAACGAGGTCCCCAATCACTGGGACCCTGCCGACGGGACGCCCGTCGGGTGGTGGACGCTGCCGACCTACCTCGGTGACCGCTTCGTGGCACGGCTGCTCGGCGCGCCCGCCGGGACCTGCACGATGCAACCCAACGCGCACTGGTCGGTCCAATGCCTGCTGTCCGCGCCGGAGCCGTTCGCAACGGGTCGCAACGAAGTCGTGATCTCGGCCACGGCGTTCCCGTCGGTCCAGCACTCGGCGCGGCAGTGGGCGGCCGTGCGCGGCTACGACCTGCGCGTCGTCCCTCCCGGTGCTGACGGATTCGTAGACCGGCAGGCCGTGCTCGACGCCATCGGACCGAAGACGGCCTGGGTGTTTCTGAGCCACGTTGGCTTCACGACCGGCGAGCGCTTGCCCGATGCGTTCCTCCAAGACGTTGCCACCACTGCACACCGACACGGCGGGCTCTTCGTCCTCGACGGCTACCACGCCAACGCGACCATGCCCATCGACGTGCTGGGGCTGGGCGCCGACGCCTACGTGGGCGGGCTGCTCAAGGAGGCGAGCGGCTCGTCCGGCAACGGGATTCTATATGTGCGCGCGGGGCTCGACCTCACGCCCGCGCTCACGGGCTGGTTCGGCGACGCCGACCCGTTCGGCTTCGCGGCCGCACCCCTACCCCACCCCGAGGTGCGGCGGCGCTTCCTCGGTGGAACGACGGCCGTGGCCTCGCTCTACCATGCTGTCGAGGGGGTTCGTGTGCTCCTCGAAACCGGCCTCGACGCCGTGCGCGCAGACTCGCTTGCAAAAACGGAGATCGTCATTGAGCGTGCGGAGGCGGCAGGGTTGCGTCTCCGCTCCCCCCGCGAGCCTGAGCGGCGCAGCGCGATGGTCATCTTCGAGGTCGCGGCGGCCGATCGGCTCTGCGAGTACCTCAAGACGCGCGGCGTCTACACCGACAGCCGACAGGGGCGATTTCTGCGCTTGGCCCCGTGGGTGTGGAACACGACCGCCGAGGTGGAACGCGCCCTTGACGAAATCGCCGCGGCGATTCGGTCCGGCTCACATCACGCGTTTGAGGCGCCGATACACGCAGGGCCGGTCACCTGATCGCACTTCGAAGTTCCTACCCCTGGGTTTACGATAGGGAATCGTAGGCGCATGAGATGTGCGGGCACGTGGCGGAGGACGCCGCGCGAAGACGCAGACCGCCATGCCGGTTCAAACGGTAAAGGCGGAACGTCGCAGTTACAGTTGCTCACCCCGATGGCCCACGAGGCGGGCCAGGGGCCGTGTGCCAGATTGTGAGACGGTTTCGTGTGTAGGAATGCCACGCACGGGTGTCGAAGTCTGGCACGGCTTTGTCGAAGGAAGCGCTCAGAACGCACACCTTCCCCCAGCCGACGCCCCCGTCGATGCCCATCTGGACCCTTCGCTACGTCGCCCTTGCGGGCCTCCTCTTCGTTGTGACGCAGAGCCTCGCCGCCCTCCCCCTCATGGAGGGTTTGTATGTCGGCCTGCTCATCTGCCTCGTGGGCGGCGCTGCGGTCCATGGAGGTGAAGCCCTCAGCCACGCCTGGCGCGCGCGTCGTGCCACGCTCTCCCGAGGGCCGGCGTCGCGCCCCCCTCTGCCTAGCCCGGACGCCTGAGCCGTCCCCTTTGGATCGTCCCCTCCATTGGCCTTCCGCCGGGCCGCGACCGTTGTCCACCACCTGATGTCCCTCGACCTACAAGCTGCCGCTGAAGCCTTCGCTCACGAGCCGAGTCCGCGCCACCGGCGCGGCGTCGCCGAGGCAGCGCTCCCCCTCGTCCGCTCGATGGTGAAGCGGGTCCCCCTCCCGGACCACCCGCTCGCCTCCTACGGCGACCTCGAGAACGCGGGCATGCTCGGCATGCTGCAAGCCCTCGACGCCTACGACCCCAGCCACGGCACCGCCTTCGCCTCGTTCGCCTACGGTCGCATACGGGGCGCGCTCGTCGACTTTCTCCGCTCCATCGACACGCTCAGCCGGGGACGCCGCCGCAAGGTCGCCGAGGTGCTCCGCGTCTCCGACGAACTAGAGCAGGAGACGGGCGGCGAGATGCACGACGGCATGGTCGCCGAGCGCATGGGCGTCACGGTCGAGGAGGTGCAGCAGCTCCGCTCCGATGCCCAGCAGCGCTTCTCGCTCGCCCTCCACGAGCACAGCGGCTCCGACGACCACGCCTCCCCCATCGACACGCTTGCACACCCGACCGCCGAGCGCGCCTTCGACGCCATCGAGCGACGCTCGCTCTTCGACCACGTGTGCGCCCTGATCGAGCAACTGCCGCAGCGCGAACGCGAGATGGTCGCCCTCTACTACTTCGAAAACCTCACGCTCCGACAGATTGCTGAGCAGTACGACCTGACTGAGGCACGGATTTCGCAGATCCTCTCGAAGACGCTCCGAGGGCTCCGCGCTCGGCTCGAAACGACCCAGCCCGCCTGACGCCTACCCGACTCAGAACGTCCCCCCAACCACTTTGCGATCGCGCCGCCCCCCGGCCCGATCGCCCCAAGTCCTCACGAGAGAGGAAGAGAGAGCGCAGCGAGGGCGGGGAGCATTGCTCCTCGCCTTCGTTGTTTTTAATCGCTCCTGGCTGGATTTCGAGGCCCAATGGCGGGTAGGTGGTCGAATCAAGGCTTTCTTCAGTCGTCATCGATACGGGCCAATCCGTACGCACGTAGCCGAGCGCGCAGCGGCTACGCCCTCGAACATCAGAGACGGGGTCGGACGATGAAAGCCCAGCGACCTTGGACCCACACCCAATTCACAGCAGGCCGCCGCGCGCGCGCGTAGGTTTGGGGGCTATGGATTCAACAGCGGATACCAACGGAATGCCTCATTCCGTTACGGGTCCGCTTCCTATTTACCTGTTTCCCCGCGTCGATCGTAACGACGCCACACTCGCAGAGCACCCCGGCCCACCGCCGGTGCCCCTGCCCAGACCCCCGACTGCTCATGGGCGTGATGAACAAGATGCGCGAGAGCACGAAGTACATCCTCTGGATTATCGTCTTCTCGTTCGGCGGCCTTTGGACGCTTCAAGACTCCGGCTGCTTCGAGACGATCGGCCTCGGCCCGCGCCACCTCGCCGTCGTCAACGGCGAGCCGATCACCTTAGAGACGTACCAAGGCGCCGTCCAGCAGCAGGTCGAGGCCTACGAGCAGCAGGGCCAGGAAGTGTCGCCGCAGCTGCGCGCCTTCATCGAGGAGCGGGTCTACGATGCCCTCGTGGACAACGTGCTCCGTGAGCAGGAGATGGAGCGCCTCGGCGTCGCCGTCTCGGACGCCGAAGTCGCCGACCTCCTCTACGGCGACAACCCGGACGTGCTCATCCGCCAGTTCTTCCCCGACGGCCAGGGCGGCGTGGACCGCAACGCCGTGCGCACCATCGCCGAGGACCCGCAGTACCGCGGCGACTTCATCGGCATCCAGGAGGACGTGCGCCGCCGCCGCCAGCAGGCCAAGCTCGACGCCCTCATCGGCGCGACCGTCCGCGTGACGCAGGCCGACGTCAACGACGAGTACGTCCGCCGCAACCAGTCCGCCGCCGCGCGCTTCGTCGCCCTCCGCTACGCCGACATCCCCGACGCGGAGATCGAGGTCAACGACCGCGACGTGGAAGCCTACTACAACGAGATCCGCGACGACTTCCAGCGCGACAAGACGTTCGACGTCAACTACGTCACCTTCGCCCTTGCGCCCGCTGCCGAGGACTCGGCCCGCGCCCTCTCGCAGTTCCGCGAGATCGGCATCGACTTCGCCGACACCTCCAACGACTCGATCTTCGTGGCCAACCTGATCGGCAGCGAGATCGATAACACCTACGAGGTCGACACGCTCTCGGCGACGAGCGCCCCCGCAGACGCGGCCACGGCGCTGTTCCGCGACCTGACGCCCGGCACCATCGCCGGCCCGGTCATCGACGGGGGCGAGGTCTTCCTCTACAAGGTCATCGGCACGGCGCCCGCTGACGGCCAGACGGTGCGCGCCCGCCACATCCTCGTGCAGGAGGAAGCCGGGGCCCGCAACCTGCTCACAGAGCTGGCGAACGGCGCCACGTTCGAGGACCTCGCCGCGCAGCACTCGACCGATACCTCGAACAAGGACCAGGGCGGTGACCTCGGCTGGTTTGGCGAGGGCCGCATGGTGCCTGAGTTCCAGGCTGCCGCGTTCGCCGCGCCCGTCGGCGAGGTCGTCGGGCCCGTCCAGACGCAGTTCGGCTACCACCTCATCCGCGTGGACGCCCGCGCGACGCGGGACGCCGTCGTGATCCCGCTCCGCCGCGAGGTCGCCGTCGACTTCGACGGGGTGCAGGAGCGCGCCGAGGACGTCCAGTACTTCGCCGAGCAGGCCGACCGCACGCTCGCTGAGCAGGCGGAGCAGGAAGGCTACACCGTCCGCTCGGTCACGATCACCGAGGAGCAGAACGCCATCCCCGGCCTCGACGCTGACTCCGACGTGGCGCGCTACATCAAGCGTGGGCGCGTGGGCGTGATCTCGCAGCCGTTCAACACCGCCGACGGCTTCGTGGTCGTCGAAGTGACCAACGTCACCGAGTCCGGCTTCCGCCCGTTCGACGAGGTCGCCGAGCAGGTGCGCCGCCGCTACCTCACGGCGCAGAAGCAGGAGATCGCTGCGCAGCGCCTCGCTGGGGCCAGCGGCAGCCTCGACGCCATCGCCTCGGCGGTCGGGAGCAGCGTACAGACCGCGCCGAACGTGACGTACACCAACCCAACGATCCCGGGCCTCGGCCGCGACCCGCAGTTCGTGGGCGCCGCCTTTGGCCTCGCCACGGGCTCGACCTCGCAGGTGATTGAGGGCCAGACCGCCGCCTATATGCTGGAGGTGACCTCGAAGAACGTCGCCGAGCCCAGCAACATGAGCGACGAGGACCGCGACCAGATCCGCGAGCAGCTGCTCGGCCAGAAGCGCCAGCAGGTCCGCCAGCAGTGGATCGAGCGCCTCCGCGACGACGCTGAGATCACGGACAACCGCGGCGCGATCCTCTAAGGCGCTCAGTCAACGCCTTCCAGCGATTGGTCAACCAACCTGAGCGGGGCTGCTTCTTCGGAGGCCGCCCCGCTTTCTTTGCCTGATATCGGCATCCAGGCGGTGGCCCGCTCCGATTCACGCTTCGATGCCTGGAATCGACTGGACCGCTGCGAGCAGCGCATCCACAAACACGCGGAGCCGCTGCGGTCGATGTCGCCCTGGCGCATACGCTACGTTTACGTCCAGCGACGGCGCACGCCACGCAGGCAACACATCGTGCAATCGTCCGGCCTCAAGGTCTTGCTGGACGAACCATTTCGGTAGCACAGCCATGCCAACGCCAGCCCGTGCAGCCGAATGCAACGCAAAGATGTTATTGGTTGACATCGCGACGGGTGGTCGTAGCAGGGCATGCTCTCCTTCGTCCGACGTGAGCGGGAGCGCATCGCCTTCGAACGGGGTGAGTGCGACGGCGGCAACCTGTGCCAGGTCGCGTGGGTGTTCGATTCGTTGGGTCCCCAACAGCCCAGGCGCAGCGACGAGCAACCGCTCTACGCGACCTAGCCTACGGACAATCAAGGTGTCGTCCGGAACCGGTCCAACTTTGACCCAGCAGTCGCACCCAACCTCGGCAAACCGAATAGCCCGGTCCTCCAACTGCCAGGTGAGGGTGATCCGAGGGTATTCGAGGCGGAACCCCGCGGCAAAGCCCGCCAGCGCATGCTGACCAAGTGCTATCGGCGCTACGACCTTCAGTCGCCCCCTCAACTCCGTCGCGGCCTTGAGATGCCGCTCTTCGAGCACCTCCCAAGCGTCGAGCAGTGCCCGAGCGTCTGCGAGAAGAAGGCGACCGGCTTCAGTGAGGGCCAACTCATGCGTCGTTCGACGCGCGAGTTGCGTCTGCAGACGCTTCTCCAGGGACGCCAGTTGACGGCTCACGGAGGGCTGCGACAACCCTAGATCCCGAGCGGCAGCGCTAATGCTCCCGGCCTCGGCGATCCGCACGAAGGTGGCCAGCAGCGATAGACGATCTGTAGCTCTGCTCATACGTTTTGTGCATGACTGTTACTCGATCTGAGCCCCTACCGTTGAGCCAAGATAGTTGCCACCTTGGAGTGTCGTTCCATTCACGCAACGTTTTGCTGCCATGACTACCCCCGCAACCACACTCTCCCGCACCTTTCGCTTTGCTGACGGCCTCCAAGTGAACCGGCTCGGGTATGGCTCCATGCGCCTCACCGGACAGCCCGGCAACTTCGGCCCCTACTCCGACTGGGAAGCCGGACGTGCCCTGGTCCGGCGTGCTGCCGACCTCGGTGTCAACTTCTTCGACTCGGCGCGGTCCTACGGTCCCCTCTGGGCCGACCGCCTCCTCGCAAGCGCACTCGACCCAAGTCAGGTGGTGATCGCGACGAAAGGAGGCGTCGATAAGCCGGCTCCCGGCCACATCATCACGGACGGATCCCCTGCCACGCTCCATCAACAGATCGACGAGGCCCTTGCTACGATAGGCGTCGAACGGCTCGACCTCTTCCAGCTGCACCGCGTGGATCCGCAGGTCCCGATCGAAGACTCGGTAGGCGCTCTCGAAGAAGCGCGGCTGGCTGGCAAGATTCGGCTGATCGGCCTGTCCAACGTGGACCGCGACCAACTCGACCGTGCCCTCTCGGTGGCGCCGATCGCCTCCGTTCAGAACCGCTACAACCAGGGCGAGCGGAGACATGACGCCCTCGTGGATTACACCGCAGCCAAGGACATCGCGTTCGTCCCGTACGGCCCGCTCGGCGCCCACCCGATGCGACGCGGTGCGATGCTTCCTGCACGCGAGGCCCTCGCCTGGTTGCTGCGCCGCTCCCCGAACATCATCGTGATCCCGGGCACCACGTCTATTGCGCACCTGGAAGACAACGTAGCCGCATGGGACCTCGTGTAAACAAACGCTCTCCGCGTGGTCGGAGCCGCCGTCATCGGCTTGCCTTCTTCACGTGGCTTGGGCTCTACCCGATCCTCACCGGAACCGTGCTGGCCGTCGAGCCACTACTCGCAGGCCAGCCGGTGCCGGTCCGTACGTTCGTTACCAGCGCGCTCCTCGTTCCGACCATGGTCTACCTCGTCATGCCGCGACTCCATCGCATCCTGGAGGCGAAGGACCACCCGGATGTTCGAGTTGTAGTGGCACCATTGGTCAGCCCTATTCACGATGAGTACGAGCCGACACAGCGGTCCAGCGACTACGACGCGTTCCACTTCGTGCCGAGCCAATGCCCGGCCGCGAAGACGACGACATCAACGACCGAATTCTCGATCACCTCGGGACCAGAAACGCGGAAGAACGTCTGCCCCACCGGCACCCGCTCGAAGATCTGCTCCACGACTTCGTAGGCGACGGCCGCCGTGAACGCCCACTTGAAGGGGATGTCCATCAGCCCCATTGCGAGGCCTGTGCTTAAGTGCACGGCCGTCCACGGGTCCACGGCCCGCTGATTCTGCTCGGCTTTCCGGGTGGCGATGAATGGCACGGTGTTGCCTGTTGGTCGATTCGAGGGAGACGAGTGGGAGGCGATGCGGCATCAATGGGCGTCGAGCCAGTTGTCGGCGATGCCCACGTCCACGACGACGGGCACCTCGCCGAGGGGCTGCGCCTGCGCCATCTCCTCGCGGATGAGGGCCGTGGCCGTCTCAATCTCGCCGGAGAAATCGCCGGAGCCGTCGGGGACTTCGAAGACGAGTTCGTCGTGGACCTGGAGGATCATGCGCGTGGCTAGCTGCTCGGCCTTGAGGCGGCGGTGGATGGCGACCATCGCGAGCTTGATCATGTCGGCCTGCGTGCCCTGGATGGGCATGTTCACGGCCACGCGCTCCGCAAACGACCGGTCGCGGTGGTCGCGGCTCGTGATCTGCGGGAGGTAGCGCCGCCGCCCGCGCAGCGTCTCGGCGTAGCCCTTCTCGCGCGCCACGGCCACAAGCTCGGTGAGGTACTCCACCACGCGCGGGTAGCTGCGGTTGTACTGCTCGATCAGTTCCTGCGCCTCGCCTACGGGGATGCGCATGCGCTGGGCGAGCCCGAACGCCGAGACGCCGTACGGGATGCCGTAGTTGACCTGCTTGACCTGGCTGCGCTGGATGCGCGTCACGTCCGCGAGGTCCACGTCGAAGACGCGGGCGGCCGTGGCGGTATGGATGTCGAGGCCCTGCTGGAACGCCTCGATGAGGCCGGGGTCGCCGGAGAGGTGCGCGAGGATGCGGAGCTCGATCTGCGCGTAGTCGGCAGCGAGCAGCTTGAAGCCGGGTGCGGCGACGAAGGCGCGGCGGATCTCGCGGCCCTGCTCCGTGCGGACGGGGATGTTCTGGAGGTTCGGGTTGCTCGACGATAGGCGCCCCGTGGCCGTGACGGTCTGGTTGAAGTCGGTGTGGATGCGGCCGGTGGCGGGGTTGATGAGTTCGGGGAGCTTGTCGACGTACGTGTTCTTCAGCTTCGAGAGCTTGCGCCAGTCGAGCGCAAGGCGCGGGACGGGGTGGTCCGACTCCGTGGTGACCTCTTCGAGGATGGCCTCCGAGGTCTTGTACTGCCCCGACGCCGTCTGCCCCTTGTGGTCGAGGCCGAGGCCGAACGTGGGCTCCTCCTCTTTGAGTTGCTTTTTGGTTTTACCGGCGGCTTTGGGGTCCTTGACTTCCTCCGCCCAAACGCGCGCAGCCTCTCGGTCAGCGTCGGTGGGCACCGGCCCGAAGAGCGCCTGGCCGAGTTGCTTCGGGCTGCCGACGTTGAAGGTGCGCCCGACGGCCTCGTAGACCTCCGCCTCAATGCGCGCCATCTCGTCGCCGAGTTGCTGGCTGATCGGCTCCAGGATCTTCGGATCGACGCGGACGCCGTGGCGCTCTATTTCGACGAGCACGCGGATGAGCGGAAACTCGATCTCCTCGGCGATGGCGAGCAGGCCGTCCTCCGCCAGCTTCGCCTTGAGCACGTCCATCAGCCGGAACGTGATGTCGGCGTCCTCGCACGCGTAGGGCCCGACCTGGTCGATGGGCACGTCGCGCATCGACTTCGCGTTCTTGCCCGTGCCGATGAGGTCTGTGATCGGCTGCGGACGATAGCTCAGGTAAAAACTCGCCACGTCGTCCATCTTGTGGCTCGCCTCGGGCTCGATGAGGTAGTGCGCCACCATCGTGTCGAAGAGCGGCCCGCCGACCTCCAGGCCGTGCTCCGCGAGGACGACGAGGTCAAACTTGAGGTTGTGCCCGACCTTCAGCGCGTCGTTTTCGAGCGCGGGCCGCAGCATGTCGAGGAGCGCGGCCGTCTGCGTGCCGTCGGGGAGCGGCGTCGGGACGTAGTGGGCTTCGCGGGCCTTTGACGACAGCGAGACGCCGACGAGGTCCGTCTCCATCGCGTCGAGGCTACTCGTCTCGGTGTCGAGGGCGAAGCGGTCGGCGTCGGCAACGTGGGCGTGAGCACGCTCGACCGCCTCACGCGAGAGCGCGGTGTGGTAGTCCACACGGTCCTCGTCCATCTCCTTCACAGGCTCGTACGGCCCGAAATCGAAGCTCAGCGCAGGGTCGTCCTCGGGCAAGAGATTGGTCGTGCGAGGCGCGCGATCCTTGCCGTCGTGGTAGTCTTTGATCCGCTTGCGGAGGCGGTTGCCGAACTCCAACTCGTCGAACAGTTCCTCCACGCGGTCAAGGTGTGGGTCGGTGCGGCGGAGGCGGTGCCAGTCCACGTCCTGCCCGTGCTCGTCGAAATCGATGTCGGTGAGGATCGTGACGAGTTGCTTGCTCAGGATCGCATCGTCGCGGTGGTTGAGGAGGCCTTCGCGGACGCGCTTGCCCTTCTGCTCCTCGGCGTGGTCGAGGAGGTTCTCGACGGTGCCGTACTCCTGAATCAGCTTCGGCGCGCCCTTCTTACCGATGCCGCGCACGCCCGGCACGTTGTCCGACGCGTCGCCGAGGAGCGCCAGAATGTCGATGAACTGGATGGGCTCGACGCCGTAGCTCTCGCGGAAGGTGTCAGCGGTTTCGAGGTCGAACTCCTCGCCCTTGTAAGCCGGCCGCAGCATCGAGATCGCGCCGTGCCCACCGTTGTCGGAGTGATCGTCCTGGAGGAGTTGCCGGAAATCCTTGTCAGGCGAGACGATGATCACATCGACGCCCTCCGTGGCCGCTTGCTTCGCGAGCGTCCCGATCACGTCGTCGGCCTCCACGCCCGACACTTCGAGGACGGGGATGTCGAAGGCGCGGACGAGTTCTTTGATGTACGGGATGCCCTCCTTCAGCCCCTCCGGCATCGGCGGGCGGTGCGCCTTATAGTCTTCGTAGAGTTGGTCGCGGAAGTTGGGCGGACCGTCGAGCGCGTCGAACACGACGGCGATGTGCTCGGGCTTATGGTCTTCGAGCAGCTTGAGGAGGCTGATCGCGAAGCCGTAAACGGCCGAGGTGTCCTGCCCCTTCGTGTTGATGAGCGGTCGGTTGATGAACGCGAAGTGGGCGCGGTACGCGAGCGCCATCGCGTCGGCGAGGTAGAGGCGCTCGGAGGCGTCGGGCGCGGCGTCAGCCTGCGCCTGGGCGGTGGCCTGCTCCTGTTCAGCGTGGGCGTCGTTGAGGGCGTCGAAGAGGTCCATCTCCGGGAGTGCGGCGGTGTGGCAGTGAAGCGGTGTTGCGGTGGGTGCTGGAAGCTACGCGAGAGGGGTGACGGGGTGCCGTCGGTAGGGGCATAGCGTACTTCCGCTTCGATTCCGCTTCGCGGCGGCACGATCTTGGCCGATACTGTAGTGCTTGCCATTCTCCGCCACCCATCCTGTCTCCGCCATGTCTACGCCTCATTCCCCGCGCGTTGTCCTCGTCACGGGCGGCGCCGGCTTCATCGGTGCCAACTTCCTCCTGCGGATGGTGCCCCGCTACCCTGACGTGCAGTTCGTCAACCTGGACGCGCTCACGTATGCCGGCAACCCGATGACGCTCCAGCCGATCGAGGACGCCGAGAACTATACGTTCGTCCACGGCGACATCGCAGACGGCGCGCTCGTGCAACGGCTCTTCGACGAGCACGACTTCTCGACAGTCGCGCACTTCGCGGCAGAGAGCCACGTCGACCGCTCGATTCTCGACCCGCTCGCGTTCGTCCGCACGAACGTCGTCGGCACGGCCACGCTGCTGGACGCGGCCCGGCGAGCGTGGACGACCGAAGGGGCGATCGATCCCGTGGCGTTCCGCTTCTACCATATCTCAACGGACGAGGTCTTCGGCACACTCGGCGACACTGGGGCTTTCGACGAGACGACGCCCTACGACCCGCACTCGCCCTACTCGGCTTCGAAGGCGGGCTCGGACCACCTCGTGCGCGCCTATGCCGACACCTATGGGCTGCCGGTCGTGATTTCGAACTGCTCGAACAACTACGGGCCGTTCCAATTCCCGGAGAAGCTCATCCCGCTGATGATCACGAAGGCGCGCGACCTCGCGCCGCTCCCGGTCTACGGCGCGGGCGAGAACGTCCGCGATTGGCTCCACGTGGAGGACCACGCCGACGCCATCGATCTGATCCTGCGCGACGGGCGCAACGGCGAGACCTACTGCATCGGCGGTCGCGCCGAGCGCCGCAACCTCGACGTGGTGCACACGCTCTGCGACCTCGTCGACGAAGCCCTCGGCCGCGAAGTGGGCACCGCACGGGAGCAGATCACGTTCGTCAAGGACCGCCCGGGCCACGACTTCCGCTACGCCATCGACGCGGGCAAGCTCGAAACCGAACTCGGCTGGACGCGCAACCACACCTTCGAGAGCGGCCTCCGCGCTACGGTCGCGTGGTACCTCGCCAACGAATCGTGGCTGCAGGCGGTGATGGACCAGAGCTATCGCGACTACGTGCAGACGCAGTACGGCGAACGCGTGGACGCGTAAACGGGCGATCACCGGCGGCACTAGATTGAGCACCTGTTTGCTCTCCTCGTGCCGCCGTCCCGTCCATGCGCGCCCTTGTTATCGCCGTCCTTGCTGGTGTACTCGCCTGGCACGCCGCGTCGCTCACACTGCCGGCCAGCCGGGCTCCTGCCGCCTCGCCGCACCTGGAGCGGACGGGGAGTGATCCGGCGCTGGAGGTGCGTCCCGACTTCGCACAGGCGTTTAAAGACGAAGGCGTCGAGGGCACGTTCGTGCTCGCCAAGCTTAGCGGCGAACCACTCGCGGAAGCGGAGCACGCGGGTATCGAGTCCTTGCACGTGCACGATCCGGAGCGGGCCTCGACGCGCTACCTGCCTGCGTCTACCTTCAAGATCCCCAACGCGCTGTTCGCGCTCGAATCGGGCGTTGTCGCCGACACGACGGAGGTGTTCGTCTGGGACGGGTCGGAGCGCTTCCTCCCGGCGTGGAACGAGGACCTCACCCTCGGGCCTGCGTTGCGAGCGTCGGCGGTGTGGGTCTTCCAGGACATCGCCCGGCGCCTGGGCGAGGAGCGAATGCAAGGCTTCGTGAACCGGATCGGCTACGGCAACCGCGACATTGGCGGCGGCATCGACCTCTTCTGGCTCAACGGGGCGCTGCGCGTCTCGGCGCTGGAACAGATCACGCTGATCGAAGGGCTAGCGCGCGGGTCGCTGCCGTTCGCCTCGCCTACGCAGAAGGCCGTGCGCAGCTTGATGATCGTCGAACGTGGCGCGCTGGCGGACGGGACGCCTTACGTTCTGCGCGCCAAGACGGGGTGGGCCAACGTTCCAGATCCCGATATCGGGTGGTGGGTCGGCTACGTCGAACACGCGACACCGGACGGCCCGGCTCGCTGGGCCTTTGCGCTCAACATCGACATGCCGGGGGGCGGAGACGATGCTCCCAAGCGCATGCGTATCGCCCGTCGCATCATGACGAGCGAAGGGCTGCTGCCGCCCAGGTGACGGTTCCTCAGTTGAACCGGGCGCGCGCGTGAACGTGCGCCTCTGGCGGAGCGAGCATGCCCTCGACGCGGTAGCCGCAGCGTAGGTCGCTCTCCACGTCCACGAAGATGAGCAGGCTCTCCGTGTCCGGGTCGTACGTCTCTAGCTGGTCAGCTTCCCAACCAGAGAACCACTCCTCGGGCGCGCCGGGCACGTTGTGCACCTGCGTGGTGTACCAAATAGTCTCCGCTACAAACGGCTCACTGCGTCCGAAAAAGGACGACTTGGCGCTACCGATCAGAACGACGGCGCCTGCTCCGTGGCGCTTCCACCCATCGAACGCGGCTGCGGCGAGGCTCGGCCAGTGATCCGCGATGAACTGCTGGTGCAGCCCCTCGACCCGGCGTACAGAACGCTCTACCTGCGGTTTCATGGCAATGGTGAGCACGCCGTCCTGGCTGGCGAGCGTGGTGGTACGGGCCTCCGGCATGGGGTGTGAAACCTAGTGGCTGGACGAGGAATCCAAAGGGGCGCGTCTATGATGCGGCCCTGGTGTGCGTGGTCGTGAAGCAGGCATGGGATGTGCTATGCCTGTTTGCCCAACTGTGTTGCCACCCATGGGTCGGAGGCCCGACTTTGTTGACATCTTCGCCGAGGCCTCCCCCTCCCGCCACGATCACTCGGCGACCGCCCCACCACCACCACCATGTCTGCTCCCCACTCCTCGCGCCGTCCCCCGAGCGCGGCGACGGCCTGTCTCGTTGCCGTCCTCCTTCTCCCCCTTTGGATCTCGGGCTGCGATCCTGCTGCCTTTCTCCAGGAGACCGAAGACCCCGTCGCGCTGCTCGGCCCCGTCCGGGGCACGGCAAGCTGGTACGGCTACAAGTATGCCGGCAGCCCTACGGCCAACGGTGAAACCTTCGACCCGGAGGGCCTGACCGCAGCCCACCGGACGCTCCCCTTTGGCACTCGGGTGCGCGTCACCCGTGCCGACAACGGGGCCACAGTAACGGTCCGCATCAACGACCGTGGTCCCGAGCCACGCGACCGGATCATCGACCTAGCCCTTGGTGCCGCCCGGGAAATCGACATGGTGGACGACGGACTCGTGACCGTGCGATTGGAGATCCTGAAATAGGCGCGCCTGACGCAGGTTAACAGTGTGCACCTTTCCGGGTCGTGGGCGTATCTTGCACCCTTCCCCCGTACAACACTGCACGCCCATGCCTCGCTACGCTACGATCGACGACGTGATCGCCTCCTACCCGGACCGCTTCGATACCGATAAGGCCGACGGTGTCGACGCCACGGTCTTCATGGACCTCTCTGGCGCCAACGCCAAGCAGGTGCTCCTCCGTGTCAACGGCCCGGAGTTGACGATCGAGGAGAACGCAGCGGCCCCCGAGGACCCGACCCTGACGCTCAAGGCCGACGCCGATGACTGGCTCGCCATCGAGAACGGGCAGACCAACCCGATGATGGCGCTGATGTCCGGCAAACTGAAGCTCAAGGGCTCGGTCCCGTTCGCGACGAAGTTCATGACGCTCTTCGGCGGCTAGCCCCTGGGGCTACGTCTCCGACGCCGTGTCTTCGGCGTGCCGAGCAGGATCGAGCGGCCGGAATGCGATTCCGAGCACGTCCTTTGCGTGAGCGTTGCTGACCCACTTGCCGACGACTGGTCCGTCGCCTGGGGCGAACGTTGGCGGTTCCAAGCCTAGCGCGCGCGCGGCGGCTGGGTAGAACTCACGACGCGTCGGGTGTTCGTCGGCGGCCAGGTTGTACGTGCCGACGGCTTCCGTATCAAGTACACGCTGGATTGCCGCAATCACGTCGGAGCGGTGGACGAGGTTGACGGGGCGATCCCCACCGCCGAGATTGGCACGGCCTGCCAAGTATCGCGCGGGCGTCCGCCCGGGTCCGTAGAGCCCGCCGAGTCGTAGCACGGCGACCCTGTCGAGCGCCATCGTGAGCGCCTGTTCTGCAGCGAGGCATGCGTTGCCGGAGGCGCTGATTTGGTCCGGCATAGTGGCAGCGTCAAGCTCGCGGAAACGTGGCGCGCCTGCGAGGTCGGGATAGACCGAGGTGGAGCTTGTAAATATGACATGGTTGATACGCGCTGCGGCCTTGATGACGTGGTCGATCTGTGCGCCATAGCGCAGGAGCACGTTCGGGTCGCGCCTTCCCGGCGGCAGCGTCACGACGAGCGCCTCGACGTCGAAAAACTGGTCGCTGCCGTCGCCCTCGATGCGCTCCGGGGTCACCTTGAGGTGGAACGGCTCCATTCCCCCAGCCCGCAATCGGGCCATCTTTGCCGGAGTTGTCGTGGCGGCATGCACCGTGTCGCCGCGCACCCCGAGCGCCCATCCGAGCGCTTCGCCGAGCCAGCCAGCTCCGAGGATGGCGACCGTCATGCTGCGTTGCGCTCGTCGAGGTAGGCTGCCGCACGCAGAATCGCGATCTCGCTCTTCGCGTCGAGGATCTCGCCGCGTCGCGCCATCGCCACTGCCTCAGCGAACGGCAGGCGGAAGGGCTCCACGAACTCGTCGTCTTCGGTGTGAGCCACAGCGTCGGAGAGGCCTTCGGCGAGGAAGAAGTAAATGACCTCGTCGCTGTAGCCGATGCACGGAAACGTCTTCCCAAGGGGCGTCAGGCGCTCCGCGGTGAGCCCTGCCTCTTCCGCCAGTTCGCGCAGGGCGACGTCGGCCGGGTCCTCGCCGTCCATGTCGAGCTTCCCTGCCGGGACTTCGACGAACGTGCGCCGGGGCGGGTAGCGGAACTGACGCAGCAGCACCGTCGTCCCGTCGGCGAAGAGCGGCACGACCGCAGACGCCCCGGGGTGCTTGACCCATTCCCGAACCGACTCGCCGCCGTCCGGCAGCACGACCGTGTCGCGGTAGGCCGTCAGCAGCACGCCCTCCACGAGGAGGTCTGAGGACTTTTTCGTCTCTTCGAGTTTCATGAGGGCTCTGTCCCTGGTTCTTGGTACGTAGCGGGGCGGTCGACGCCTGCTACGTCGCCTACAGCGGATCCTATCCCTGCCGTTCGATCCCGCTCCACTCTTCACGCTTCCCGTCTCAATGTCCACCTCGCCTGGCTTCTTTGCCCGCGCCTTTTCGTCGTTTGTGGGGGCGCTTACGGCCCTTCTCTTTGTCGGCGGCTTTTTACTCTTGCTGCTGATCGGCTTCGTGGCCGGGTCGGACGCGACGCCGGCGGTCCCCTCGGAGGCTGTGCTCGTCGTGGACCTCGGCGGTCCGCTCCTGGAAGAGGCCCCGCTCGACCCATTCGCGGAGCTGGCCACGGACGTGCCCACCCTCCGCGAGGTGCTGCTCGGGCTCGACATGGCGGCAGCGGACGAGCGCATCGCGGCGGTCTGGCTCCGACCCAACGGCGTGCAGGCTTCTTGGGCGGCCCTGGAGGAGGTCCGGGACGCCCTGGAGCGGGTACGCGCCTCGGGAACGCCGATCTACGCGCACCCCACGGCTGCGGGCTTCGACCAGCCCGGCTACTTCCTCGCCACCGCTGCCGACAGCATCCTGAGCCCACCCGTCGCCTCGTTCGACATGACCGGCTTTGGCGCTTCCGTGACGTTCTTCGCCGACCTATTCGACGAACTCGGCATCGAGGCGCAGGCAATCCGCGCAGGGGACTACAAAAGCGCTGTGGAGCCGTTCACGCGAAACTCCCTCTCCGAGGCGAATGCGTTCCAACTCCGCGCTCTGCTCGCTGACCGCGCTCGGCGCTTCAGCGTAGCCGTCTCCGAGGGCCGAGGCCTGGCGCCGCAAGAGGTCGAGGCGCTCATCGATAGCGGCCGCGTGCTGGCGGCGACCGACGCTGCCGAGGTCGGACTGCTCGATGCGCTGTGGTACGATGATGAACTGGTTGAGCACCTCGCTGCGAGCATGGGCCTGGCCGCTGACGACGACCTACCTATACTGACGCTCAGCGAGTACGTCCAGACTTCGCCCGCGCAGGCTGGCCTTGACTTCGAAGACGACGCCCGCATCGCCGTCGTCTATGCGTCCGGCACGATCCTCAACGGCGAAAGCGGCTCGGACGTCGTCATGGGTTCGGTGCTTGGGGCGGACACGTTCATCGAGGCCATCGATGATGCGCTCACGGACCCGAAGGTGGCCGCCCTCGTCGTCCGGATTGACTCGCCGGGCGGCGACGCGACCGCGGCCGATGCGATGTGGCGCGCCGTGGTCAACGCCAAGGCCGAGGTGCCCGTCGTGGCCTCGATGGCAGGCGTCGCGGCCTCAGGCGGCTACTACATCGCCGCGCCCGCCGACACCATCGTCGCCGACCCGCTCACGATCACGGGCTCCATCGGCGTCTTCTCGATCCTGTTCGACGCCTCCGACTTCCTCGAATCGCGGCTCTTCCTCGACACCGATACGGTGCTCACGGCACCGTTCGCCGATCTCTACAGCTCGGCCAAGCCGCTCGACCCAGCCGAACGAGCACTTCTCGAACGCGAGGTGGACCGCATCTACGACACGTTCCGAGAGCGCGTCGCCGAAGGCCGGGACTTGCCGCGTGACTCGGTAGACCTGCTTGCCGGGGGCCGCGTCTACACGGGCGAGGACGCGCACGCCGTTGGCCTCGTGGACGAGTTAGGCGGGCTCGACCGCGCCGTCGAGTTGGCAGCGGAACTAGCCGCGTTGGAGCCGGGCCGCTACCGCCTGCGTGCCTTCCCGCAGCCGCCGCCGCTGTTCGACCGCCTCGTCGGTCAACTGCTCAGCAGTCCCGGCCTTCGTCAATGGGGCCAGTTGCAACGGTCGACTTCCCTCCCTCCCGAGGCCCAGGCGTGGCTGCGTCAGCTTGCTCCACTGGCCGAGGCTTCGCGGCTGCACGCTACGCCGCAGGCACGCCTACCGTGGGTGCTCGCCCCGTAGAACAACACGGGCTCTGCTGCTAGGCGGCGGCCGTGACCAGTTCGAGCACGTCCTCGCCGTAGGTCGCCACCTTCTTCGCGCCGATGCCTTTGAGCGCGAGCAGGTCGTCGTCGGTGGCTGGGCGGCTCACAGCGATGGCGCGGAGGACCGCGTCGGAGAAGACGACGTAGGGCGGTACGGCGTCGGCCGTCGCCCGCCGCGTGCGCCATTCGCGCAGCGCCTCGAAGAGCGGCGCGTCGTCGGGGGTGAGCGCGGCCTCATCGTACTCGACCGTATGGCTGACGGAACGGCTTGATCCATTGGTGGACGAGCTGCCCCGCCCTGTCGGCATCGGGCCGTCGGTGTCGAGCGGGATGGCTTCGCGGTGCTTGAGCGCCTGCGTCCCGAGCGCGGTGAGGTCGACGGTCATGTACTCCCCGCCGACTTTGAGGTAGCCCATCGCTAGGAGCTGCTTGTAGAACCCGTCGACGTCGTCCTGTTTGTAGAAACCGAGGCGGCCGTAGTAGGGGTTCGAGCCGTATTTCGCCTCCGTGTCACCTGCTTTCGAGCCGGTGAGGATGCGCACGAGCGTCTTACGGCCCACGCTCCACCGCAGCCGGTCCACGAGGTCGAGCAGGCCGATGGCAATGCGGCTGTGCATCGGCAGTGCCTCGAAGGGCGGGATCTCGTCGGGGGCCTCGCGAAGGCGCGCCTGGACCGCGCAGGCGTCGCAACAGCGTTCCGGTTGATGCTCGACCGCCTCGCCGAAATACCCGACGAGCTTCTCGCGGCGGCACGTCTCGCGCTCGGCGTAGGCGACCATGTGGCCGAGCCCGTCGTGCTTGTTCTTGCGCCGCTTTTCGACGCTTTCCAGCACGAGCCGACGGTCGGCACCCTCCCAGCCACCGAGGCCATAGTGCCGCAGCGGGCCACGGTCGTCGTAGCGGGTGAGTGCGCCCATCCGTTCGAGCAGGCCCAGACCGACTCGCACCCCGACGGCCTTCAGGTCCACGCGATGGTCGTGGCCGAGCGCGTCCACATCGATCTCGGCTTCCTTGCTGTCGTCGATGGCTTGCCGAGAGACAGCGCGGTAGAGCTTGTGCAGGCTCTTCTCACCGGGCTGCGCCTGGTCGATGAACCACTCACGGAGTTGGCGGTCAGTCGGCGCGTAGAGCAGCAGACACGTCGAAGGGTCGCCGTCGCGGCCCGCGCGGCCCGCTTCCTGGTAGTAGGCTTCGAGCGTCGAGGGGATCGCCCAGTGGACGACGAAGCGCACGTCGGCGCGGTCGACGCCCATGCCGAAGGCGTTGGTTGCCACGACGAGGTCGAGGCCGCCGGTAAGGAAGGCATCTTGCACCTCGGAGCGCTCGCTGTCGGTAAGCCCCGCGTGGTAGGCCCGCACCTCGCGCTTGCACACGTCGCGCACGAAGCGCGTCACGGACTCGGCGTACTTCCGCGTGCCGACGTAGATCAGGCCGGGCTGGTCCTTGTGCTCCTCCAGAAAGTCGTGGAGGACGCGGCGCTTGTCGCCGTCGCCGGGCGTGGAGACGACGCGGAAGTAAAGGTTTGGGCGGTTGAAGCCCGTCACGACCTGCTTCGCGTGGCCGATGCCGAGCGTCGCGCAAATGTCGGATTGGACGACGGGCGTGGCCGTGGCCGTGAGCGCGACCGTCTGCGGGCGACCCATGCGCTCGCGGGCGTCGCCGATAGAGAGGTAGTCGGGGCGGAAGTCGTGCCCCCACTGGCTGACGCAGTGCGCCTCGTCCACGGCCAGGAGCGCGACCGTCGTCTCGCGGAGCGCGTTCATGAAGCCGCGGTGCCGCAGCCGCTCCGGCGCGACGTAGACGAGCTTGAGCGTGCCGTCGCGCATCTGCTGCATGACGTCGCGCTGCGCCGCCACTGGCATCGACGAGTTGATCGCGGCGGCGGGGATGCCCTTCGCCCGGAGCGCGTCCACCTGGTCCTTCATCAGCGCGATGAGCGGCGAGATGACAAGCGTGACGCCGTCCGGCAGCGCCTCGCCGTCGTGGAGCACCGCCGCAAGTTGGTAGACGAGCGACTTACCCGCGCCTGTCGGCATCACGACGAGCGTGTCCTCGCCGCCGAGCACGTGCGTGAGCGCCTCGACCTGGCCCGCCCGCAGCGCGTCGAAGCCGAACCACCGCTTCAGCGCCGCCTTCGTGGCAGCAGCGTCAGGAGTGAGCGTCTCGGTTGCAAGCGTATCGGTGGGCATGGCAGCGCGGAGGGCGAGCGGTGGTACGGCCGCAAGCTAACCTGGACGCGCTGACAGCGTTTCGACAGGGGGTGGTTCGTCACACGGGCGAGGTCAAACCATCCTGTTCGCTTCCTGACAACCGGGGTCAGCCTAGCCTAGCGTCTCACGGAGCGCGTCGATGCGCTCGTGGATGTCGAACGGGACGGGTGCGCCGGACGCGAGCGCGGCCTCGTACAGCCACAGCGCGCGACGCCTCCCATCGGGGTGCGCATCCTCGCGAAGCACATCGGCCACCGCGACGGCGAGTTCGACCGTCATCGCCCCGTCCGGTGCATACTGCGCCACGAGTTCGTCCCGGCTGAGCGTGCGTAACACGTCCAAGTCGAGGCCGAGGGCTGTTGCCAAGCCGTTCGCCAGCGCCTCTTGTGCCTCGGCCTCGTCGGCGGCTCGCTTGTGAAACAGCACGCGAGCGAGGACCTCGGCAAGCTGCTGGACCTGACGGACGATAAAGTCCTGCTGAAACATAGAACGAAGGGCAAGCGGTCGTGGAACATCGCGCTCCCACTCAAGCGCCGTACCGTTGCACGGCTCCTGCCATTTCGGCACGTATCGACTCGTCGCACACATTTCTGCAGACGCGCGCCAGAGCGGACTAGCGTCTAGACGCGCCCCGTCTGCCGAACGGCATAGCGTTGACGAACACGAGCTATACGCCTGATGGCAGTCGCACGTCTAGCCGTCCGGTACTTGCCTGCATCACCATTTGCTGGACGGTGATCGACATGCGCACGTTCGGATCTGCGAGTACGGCGAAACACGAGGCCGCCGTGCCAGGCGAGTTGTTACGTACGAGGTCTATCGCCCGGTCGTAGCGTCCGCATGACGTGGCGATTAGCTCCGAGTGAACCTCGGTGGTGTCTGCGTCGATGCAGAGATATCCGTTGGTCACAACCAGGACTCCGTTCGAAGGACCACGCTGTGCAGATTTAGTCGGGGTCCGCTCAACAACAACCATCTCACCAGATGTGCATCCCGTGACGAGCAACAGACAATCAGAGGCAATGGGCGACGAGGCGAGCCGCTCCACCGCCGCATCGTAGGTCGGCTCTGTTTCCAGTACTTGTCGAATCAGCAGCGCGATGGACGGGGCGAACTGAGCGGGCTCGTCACTGAGAACTGCGTTGAGTGTAATTGCGAAGCGTCCAGGGGCCATGCCCGAGAGCACGCCGATGAAGCCCGGCCACCCCAACGTCTGAAATCGCGTCTCGCCCTCTCTATCCATGAAGTCCGTCACCAACGAAGCTGTCGAAAGCAGGTTGGCTTCGGTCCACCAATCGAGGTTGCGCGCATGAAGCGGACCGGAGTCGGTGTCTACCGCGAACGCGGTACAGCCAAGTACGGTCTTGACGGCATCGTAGTACAGCGACCCAAGCGCTGCTTCACCGACCGACACCTCCAGCAGTGTCGCTATCGACTGAATCTCCCGGCAGTAGTCTCCGGGTACACAAAGCGTGAGATACTCGTCCAGTAGCCCCTCGAAGGCATCCACTCCGCCGAGTTCTCGCGTGTAGAGCGTCAACAGCGCTCGCGCCTGCTCACGTTGGTGAGGGCTCAGGTGCCACCGCTCTTCAGGCGCCATGCCCAGATCAACACGCAGCGTGTCCATTGACTCATCCTCGCAGCCGCAGCTTGGCGACGGCCTCGACGTGGTGCGTGTGCGGGAAGAGATCGACGGGCTGCACCTGCTCGACGTGGTAGATGTCTTTCAGGAGCGCGAGATCGCGGGCCTGGCTCTGCGGGTTGCACGAGACGTAGACGAACCGCTCGGGCTTCAGCTTGCCGATCTGCTCGACCACGCGCGGATGCAGCCCCGCGCGCGGCGGGTCCACGATCAGCACGTCCGGCCGCCCGTGGGCGTCGATGAAGTCGTGGGCGAAGAGGTCGCGCATGTCGCCCTGGGCGAAGGTCACGTTCTCGACACCGTTGGCCTCGGCATTGGCCTTCGCGTTCGCCACGGCCTCCTCAATCAGCTCGACGCCCACGACGTGCTTGACGCGCTCGGCGAGGTAGATCGAGATCGTGCCTGCGCCGGAGTAGAGGTCGTAGACGAGATCGTTGGGCGTGAGGTCGGCGAAGGCGGCGGCGACGGCGTAGAGGCGTTCGGCTTGCTTCGTGTTTGTCTGGAAGAAGGCGTTCGGTGCGATCTCGAAGCGGTAGCCTCCGATGGTGTCGTGTACGACGCCCGGACCGAAGATGGTATGGTAGGCCTCGCCAAACGCAACCTGCGCCTTGCCGGTATTGACGGCGTTGACGAACGTGGTCGCCTCGGGGAAGTCGGCGCGCAGCATCGCGGCGTAGGCCTCCATCCGCTCGGCGTCGTGGCCGTTCGTTGTGAGCACGATCATCTTCTCGTCGGTGTTGGCGGGCGTGCGGACGACGAGGTGGCGCAGGAAGCCTTTGTGGTCGCGGATCGCCCACGGCTTCCACCCGTGCTCCTTCGCGAAGGCGCGCGTGGCGTTGACGAGGCGCGCGCTCCACTCCGACTGGAGGTAGCACGCGTCGAGGTCGAGCACCGCGTCGAAGCGGCCTGGCGCGTGGAGGCCGAGTGCGAAGCTGGTGTCGAACTCCTCGCCCGTGGCAATCTCCCAATCCGTGAGCCAGCGCCGCGCCGAGAAGCTGAACTCCATCTTGTTGCGGTAATAAAACGGCGCGGCCCCGTCCTCCGTCTCCATCCCGATGGTAGGAAGCACGTTGATGTCGGCCTCGAAGCCGCCCGCGTGCGCAAACGCCTCCGCGACGCTTTGACGCTTGGCGTCGAGTTGGGCGGCGTACTGCACGTGCTGCCACTTGCATCCGCCACACGTCCCGAAGTACTCGCAGCGCGGCTTCGTGCGGAGGTCGCTGGGCGTGAGGACTTCCTCAATCACGCCCTCGGCGTAGCTCCGTTTGCGTTTGCGGATGCCGACCCGGACGCGGTCGCCCGGGACGCCGCCGGGGACGAAGACGACGTAGCCGTCTACGCGCGCGAGAGATTTACCCCGGTCAGCAAACTTCTCCAGGGTGAGTTCGACGGAGGCGCCGCGTTTAATCTTCGGCGGGCGGGTGTCTGCGGACATTAACGGTGGGGAAACGGTAGAGCGTGTCTAGCAAGGTGAAACTGGCCCAGTGCCGCCCTGTTCGTCCTCCACGCAAAACCCACCGCACCACAACTTGACAGCTTGACAACAACACTGCTTGAGAGCAGCGCGGCTTCGCCCTCACCGAAAGAACGGCATCGGGTCGCACGTGCCTTCCGGGACGCGGAGGCCATAGACGAGCCGGTGGACGGACGCGGGCGAATCGGCGGCAGCGAGTGCGTCGCGAAGCAAGGCCTCGCGCGCCGCGATGTACTGCCCCACCGCGATCGCGACCTGCGTACCCAGACGCGGGTGACGTTTGATGAGGGTCTTAAAGTCGGGGCGGAAGAACCCCAGGAGTCGCGTGTCGGCGACGGCCTCCGCTCGTGTGGCGCGCCGGTGCTCGCCCAGCAGCGCGCGCTCGCCGAAGGTGCCGCCTGGACCTACGCGGTGCACGACATCAGCGTCGGGGTCGTCGCCCATTCCCGAACCGCCCGTGCGCAGGACCACGGCGCCGTGCACGACGAGGTAGAGCCCGAGACCAGGATCGCGCTCATAGTAGATCGCCTCGCCGCGGTCGTAGTCGCGCTTGTGAACGTGGCGGGCGAGGTCGTAGAGGTCAGGACGGCGGAGGCAGGAAAAGAGCGCACTCGCGCCTAGAAGGTCCACCGCAGCATCCAGGCGCGGATCAATCTGCTGGCGAAAGACCCGACGGAGCGGCGTGGCCAAAACCGGAGGGAGTCGTTCGAGGAGCGTGGGCACGCGGCGATCGAGTGTGTGGAGACGAAGACCGTACGGAAGGTAGGCACCCCAGGAGGTGGGCGCATGTTAGGATCCGGGTGTGTAGCGCAAGGCTCGACATCTCGACGGCACCGATCGCTTGGCAGCTCAACTCCAGAAGCCTACGACCATCACGTCATAGAGCGCGTGCGTCCAGGCGGCAATGCCGAAGCCACGCACGAGGAAAAGAGCGTTGAGCGCGAGCCCGAAGAGAAAACGGAAGGTGAACGACGGCAATTCGAGCGGGTCGGCGTAGGGCCCGGTGTAGTGCACAGCGCTGAAGAGCAGCGCCCCGATGAGGGCCGCGCCGACGTAGGCAGCCACGCGCTCCATACCGAAGGCACGTCGCGCAAGCAGGTACAGCCCCCCTACCAGCAGCACGCGGAACACCAACTCCTCGTAGAGCCCAGCCCCGAGTGAGAGCACGAGCATCGTCCCCTTGCCTGGCGCGGCAGCCTGCACAGCGCCCAGCACGGGAACGCTCGTCAGGGCTCCGTTGAAGAGCACGCCGACAGTCCCGCTGATGAGGTAGGCGAGCAGCACGCCCCAGACGGTGCTTTCGAGGAGCATCCCTGCGAAGTAGCGCGGGCGCAGCGGCAGCCGCTTCTTCCGCTCCCAGATGAACACGGCTATCCCGATGGCGAGCACGACGCCCCCGAGCGCGAGGTGCCCGGTCGCGCCAAGGCTCGCGAGAAACTGCTTGATCCACACGTCGGCCCCCACACGGATGGCGAAGGCCCGGTCCGCGTTGACGAGCAGCGCCCCGAGTTCGTAGAGCAGCAGGAGCGGCAGCGCCACGAGGAAGCTGTAGGTCGCCGTGCGGGTTAGCGACGCATAGGTGTGCGCCACCGCCGTGGGCGTAGCTGGCAGACCTGGAGTCGAGGGCGCTGAGGAGTTTGAGGGCGACATGGTACACGGGGGCTGCAGGGACCGGCCAGCGCATACGATGCGGAGGGACCCGAGGATACGCTGGCGCTCTCGTTGCTTGCGTCGCCGCTCTCTCGCCAGGCACATCTTTTGAACCTGGACATGGACTCCTCCCTAGGGTGCGGTACCCCCCTCCTCGCCACCATTGCTGGGTAGTTCCTACCTACTCGACCTCGCCTTCCCGGTCCCTATGCAGCACGACTCCGAAGCTCGCACCATCCGCCTCTACGAGCTTCTCCTGCTCGCTCTGGCTGCGTTGTGCCTCGGCATTGGCATCTTTAGCCAGAGTGTAACCCCCGCCGTCCCGGACCCTCTGGGCGTGCGCATCGGCCTCGCCGTAGCCTCGCTGCTGGCCGCAGGCACGCTCTACGTCGCGCCGTTCCTCTGGCGGTTTGCGGGGCCGATCACCTACTCGGTGCTCACGCTTCACTCGGTCCTGCATCTCTTCTTCGCCTACACCTCCCAACTGGCCTACGCCCAGGCAGTCGGGCTCGTGCTCGTGGCGGTGTTGACCGCCATCTCGCTGCACGACCTGCGGTGGATGCTGGGCTACAGCGTCGTCGTCGGGGGCGTGGCTACGGCCATGGGCTTTTTCCTGCCCAACACGTCGCTCAGCCCGGTCCTGCTGACCTCGGCCATGGTCACGGTTCCCATCATCGGCGGTATCGCGGTGCAGTCGCGGCGCATCCTCGAAGAGGAACTCCTGTCAACGATTGCCGAGGCGGAAGTAGCCGTCAAGGCCAAGTCCGAGTTCCTGGCTACGATGAGCCACGAGATCCGGACGCCCATGAACGGCGTGCTCGGCATGACCACGCTGCTGAGCGACACCGAGCTCACCGACACGCAGCGCGACTACGTCGAGACGATCCGCATCTCGGGCGACACGCTGCTCACGATCATCAACGACATCCTCGACTTCTCGAAGATTGAGGCCGACCGCATCGACCTGGAGGAGGCGCCCTTCGACCTCCGTGCGATGATCGAGGAAGCACTCGACTTGCTCGCCTCCAAGGCCTATGAAAAGCCCCTCGACCTCGTCTATCACATCGAAGAGGACGTTCCCCAGGCGCTCATCGGCGATGTGACGCGGCTGCGCCAGGTGATCGTCAACCTGATCGGCAACGCGATCAAGTTCACCGAGCACGGGGCGATCCTGCTCACGGTCTCAAAGCGACGCACCGTTGGTGGCGACCACGAACTGATGTTTGCCGTGCGCGACACCGGAATCGGCATCCCCGCCGATCGCATCGACCGCCTCTTCTCGTCGTTCAGCCAGGTCGATTCGTCGCACACCCGGAAATATGGCGGTACGGGCCTCGGGCTGGCGATCTCGAAACGGCTCGCCGAGTTGATGGGCGGCACGATGTGGGTGGAGAGCGAAGTTGGGCAAGGCTCCACCTTCTCGTTCACGATCCTCGTGCGCGCCTCAGCGTCGGTGACGAGGTCCGCCCTCAAAGGAAAGCAGGCGCCCGTGGCCGAGAAGCGAATCCTGGTGATGGAAGACGGCACCACGAGCCGCACGGCCCTCGTGAAGCAGCTTCGCGCCTGGGGCCTGGTGGTGACGGCGCCGCCCCGGGGCCTAGACGCCCTCCGCTTGCTCCGGGAAGGCGGTCGCTTCGATGCTGCCCTGATCGACATGCAGCTCGGCGACATGGATAGCCTCACGCTCGCACGAGGGCTCCAGGACGCGTATACCACGACGGGCGGGGAGGCCAACACAGCGCTCCCGCTGATTGGCCTCACCACGCCGGGCGCGCTGGTGCAGACGAACGGCCTGTTCGCCGCGGTACTCTCCAAGCCGCTCAAGCAGAGCACGCTCTACGAGGCCTTGCTGCGCATCTTCGGCGCCGAGCCGGCTGGCTTGGCCGACCTTCCTACGGTCAACGAGGAGGGGATCTGGATCCAGCGCAACCAGGAGACGCCGACGCCCGAGGCGGTGCAGCTCGCCCTGCGTGGGGCGGCGGACGAGACGCCACTGCTTCCGCCCTTGCGCATCCTACTCGCCGAGGACAACGCCGTCAACCAGAAGGTGGCGCTGCGCATTCTGGAGCGCCTCGGCTACGATGCGGACCTCGCCGAAAACGGCCAGGAGGTGCTCGATGCCCTCGACCGTCTCGCTTACGACTTGGTGCTGATGGACGTGCAGATGCCGGTGCTCGACGGGATTCGAGCGACGCAGCAGGTGCGCGCTACCCTCCCCCCAGAACGCCAGCCACGCATCGTCGCGATGACGGCCAACGCCATGGAAGGCGACCGGGAGCTCTGCCTCAGCGCCGGCATGGACGACTACATCGCCAAGCCCATTCGCCGCGAGGCCCTCGTTGAGGCGCTCATGCGCTGTGAGCCCATCTCCGCACTCAAGCTCGACGCTGCTCCCCTGGGCACATCCGCCGCCATCCCGATCCAACGCTCGACGGAGTTGGAGCTGCCCGCCTTCGCCCGCAACGCCCCTCCGCCCAGCGACGAGGTCAACCGCACGGTCACAGACGGCCTGTCCCTTTCTGCTGCACCGCTGCCTGACCTCCCTGAGGTGGGGCGGAAACCCTCGGCGCTGCCACAGAGCTTCTCGCTCTCGGATCCCAGTCCGATGGCTACCGAGATGCCCGAGGGCTTTTCAGCACCCCCGGCCGATCCGCTACAGGATCCTTCGACGAAGCGTAATCCGTTCAGGCGCCCCACAGCGGCACCTGTCATCGCTGCACCGCCTCCCGCGGAGCCCGAAGATTCGGCGGACGTGTCGTCGCCCGCCTCTGTAGACGGGTCGGGTCCGCAGCATCCAGACACCGCACCGCCCGAGCAGGCCGACGGAGTCTCGGTGTCTGGGACGCCTGCTCCTGATTCACGCTACCGCGCTGAGATTGTACCGGGCGATCTGGCGATGGACGAGGCGGCATCGGGGCAGCCAGACGTAGATACGGCTGCGCTGTTTCCGCTCCCTCCGACGCCGAGCCTCACCGATGCTGACATACCCGGCTCGGCGTTCGATTCGCCGGCACCCCCTCCCGCACCGTCTGCTCCGTCATCGCCCTTCGAGTTGCAGCCACCGGTTCCGCCCACGCCGCCGCCGCCGCCGACTTCGGACCCGTTTGCGTTCCCATCGTTTGAGATCCCTTCCTTCTCGCAACCGTCGGCTCCCGACCCCACGTCTCGTGCGCCCCAGGCATTCGACGCTCCTCCCCCTGTGGCAGACGAAGCAGCTCGCAAAGACCTATACCGCGAAGACGTTGACGAGCCCATCCTCCCTCCCTCGTCGGAAGTGAACGCGTTGCTCGACGATCCGGGCTTCACGTTCCCCTCGTTCGACACGGTCGAGCCCCAGCCCCTCCCCGAGCCAACGCTCGACTTCTCTGCGTTCGAGACAGCACCGAGCTTCCCCGAGCCGGAGGCCCCTCCGCCTCGTCCGCCCTCAGACGCGCACGTGCTGCCCAGCCCGCAGCGCGTTCTTCAGCACCTCCGCGAGATCTCAGGGGTAGACGACCCCGACTTTGCACGCGAGGTGCTTGAAGGCTACCTGCGCTCCGATCTGAGCCTGATCGGCTCCGTTGTGGAAGGCGTTCGCACGCGCTCGTACAGCGAGGTCCGCGCCGCCACGCACAAGCTGAAGTCGTCCACGGCTACGCTCGGTGCGCCGGCGCTCGCCGGCCGCTGCGCCGACCTCGAGCGGGAAAGCCGACAGGAGCGCTTTGAGGCTGACGCGGCAACCCGCGTGGCGGCTCTCCAGGACCACGCCTTCGCGTTCCGGGGCATCATCCAGGACGCCCTCCGTCTCCTCGGCTAGCCTATGGGCGTCCCTTCCCACCGCTGCAAACGCGGCTCTGCACTCCACTAAAAGGCCTGCCCGATCCCGAAGTGGAAGAGCGGTCTGCGCAACCCATCTGGAAACCAGGGGGCCCCCGGCTGCGGCTCGCGCACGCGGTAGGCTAGATCGAACCGCACGACGAGGAACTCCCACCCAATCCGAAGGCCATAGCCAGCGCTCAAGGCGAGTTGCCGGTAGAATTGGTCTGCGAAGAAACGCCCGGCATCGTCGCCCGGGTTGCGGGGACCGAGCCAGACGTTGCCAGCGTCCGCAAAGAGCGCCGCACTCCAGTTTGCCTTGAAGAGGTTGCGCACCAGCACGGTGCGGCCTTCGGCAGCGAGTTCGAGCTTGAGGTCGCCGCCTTGGACAAATGCGCCCTCCTGCTCGGCCACGCCGGGACCGAGGGTGCGGAGTGCCCAACCGCGGACGCTCGTCGCCCCGCCGATGTAAAAGCGACGGTCGAAGGGAACGACCGGAGCGTCGCCCGTCGGCAGAGCCACGCCCACGATGGCTTTGAACGCCAGCGTTGTCCGGCGGCTCAGCGGGACATACTGCCGGGCATCGGCGCGGAGCCGCAGGTAGGGCCGGTATTCGAGGTCGGCTCCGTCGATAATGCTCGGCAGTGTGCCTTCGAGCGAGTCGGGCGAGAAGACGAAGCGGTCGAAGAGGTAGAGCAGGTTGCCGCCCGTCTCTACGCTGATCTCGCGGACGTAGCCCCGATCTCGGCGAAAGAGGTTCGCGGTGGTGCTGCGCAGGGTGTACCGGAGCGCATTGTTGATCTGAGGCCGGGTGTAGTCGTCGAGCAGGAATTCGCGCTCGACCGGGTCTTGGATGATGCTCAGGTAGTCCTGCTCGAAGCCGCCGAGGGTGTCCGGGTCGCTGAGGTTGAGGTCGAGCAGATCGAGAAACGAGGTCGTCCGCGTCGAGTGGCGCAGTTCGAGTTGTGCGCCGAGTTCGACGCGGCTGCGGATGACGATGCGGAGCAGGTCGCGGCGGGCAGCGACCCAGCGCGCAGCATAGCGCGTGCGCGCGTCTACGAGCCCTCGTTCCAAGCCGCTGAACGGGCGGACGAGGTACGGCAAGGTGAGCGTCGCACTCGCGTCGATCTGAGCTGTCGGAAAGCCGCCGTCGAACGTGCCTGCCACGGAGCCCGAGGTGCTCAGCGCGAACGACTCGCCGCTGCCAAAGGCGTTGGCGTTGCGATAGGTGACGCCTGCCCCCAAACCCAACTCGTCTCGTTCGGTACCGAGGAGGTACGAGCGCTGCAGGACGAACCCTTCGAGGCGGATGCTGTGCCGCGGCCGGGTTCGCAGCCGGATGCGGTGCGGCAAAACGGGCAGCGCGAGGCTGTCGCCTTGGAGGCTTGCCGCAGGCTGCTGAGGGGTGATATCGCTGAAGCTGAACACCCCCACGCGCTCCAGGCGCTGCTTCGTAGCCCGCAGCCGCGAGACGTCGTACGGGTCGCCTGGTGCGAAGCGCAAAGCGCGGTGCAAGAGGAAGGGCTCCAGCCGCGTGTCGTCCTCGATGCGGGTGGTCACCTGCCCGTCTCCCCGTGCCATCGAGTCCAACCGAGCCGGAGCACGTTCTGGGCCGTCTACCTCCACGTGCACGTCGCCGAAGCGCATGCGCGGCCCGGGGCGGATTTCGAAGCGGATGGCCACCGTATCCGGCTCGGCGTCTTGGTTCGCCCCGAAGACGATTGCACGTATCGAGTCCCGGGTGACGAGTGGGTGCCCACGTCGCTGCAAAACCTCGATGAGGCGGCCCCGCTCAGCCAAGAGATCGGCCTCGGCAAAGCGCTGCCCCATCCCAACGAGGGTACGAGGCTCCTCGGCCACCCGGGCGTCCAGGAGCGTCTCTTCGACGAGTGCCTGCTGCGTCTCTGCGGGCAACGCTTCAATCCCAGCGTACCGGATGGTGTCGATGAGCGACGGCTGCCCCGGTTGGATGTCGAAGGTCACTCGTACCCGATTTCCGCCCAGGGAATCGACGGCAGCCAGCACCTGGGCCTGTCGGTAGCCGTCTTGTCGGTAGAGGGCTGCCAGGCGCAACGCGTCCGTAGCGACCACGGCGGTGTCGAGAATCGCTGGTTCGTCGCCAATGCGCCGAAGACCTGCTCCGAGCCAGCCAGGCAGTGACGCTCTCGTACCGAGCCGGTAGACCCAGTAGCCTGGCGTCAATCCGGTGATGTCGAAGAGGCCGTGGTTCTCGCGCGTGCGAACGAAGGCCAGCAGGTCGTCCGTGGTTCTCCGATGCCGCTCGCCGACGATGCGCCGGTCGATCACACGCACGTAGGTCGTGTCGGAATTCTCTTGAGCACCCGTCTGCTCACCACTCGTTGCGCTTGCGGTCCCTTGGTCGCTAACCGCCCCCTGGCTGTACGCGAGAGGAACCGTGCTGCCCAGGACCGGAACGAGGGTGAACAGGAACAGCACAAGGCGGAGCGACACCGCTCTCATGCCCACGGGTCTATTCCTCCTCGTAGTAGAAGTCGTCGGTCGTCGTGGGGTAGTCGGGCCAAACCTCTTCGATGCTCTCGTAGGGCTCGCCGTCGTCTTCGATTTCGAGGAGGTTCTGCGTCACCTCCAGCGGCGCGCCGGTGCGGTCGGCGTAGTCGATCAGTTCGTCTTTGGTGGCAGGCCAGGGCGCATCTTCGAGATGCGCGGCGAGTTCGAGCGTCCAGTACATAGTGATGGGCAGGGGTTCGGCGGAAGGAGGGTTCTCTTCGTCACCGAACGCAGAGACAGGGTGGAGATCGGCGTAGGTACGAGGTGAGAGGCGACGCAGTGCGGTCGTGCACGATAGGGCGAGGCGTCGCGAAAAGCAAGCGGGGCGAACAAGCTCTTGAGCGGAGACGAGGCTATCGCCGAGGCGCGTACACGCAGATCTAGGGCTCAAAACGAAGGCGGCAGGGTGTCTCGACCCTACCGCCTGCGTGCATATTCCGATTCGGCGACTCAGGTACCGCCCAGCATGGGGTTGTCCTCTGCGGCCTGTTCGACGAGATCCTGGTACTCCTGCGGGGTCACACCTGGAGCAAACGTGGTGACCGGGTTGAGAGGTTCGCCACCCAGATCGCGGACTTCGTAGTGCAGGTGCGGGGCTGTGGAGAGCCCGGTGTTGCCCGTGTAGGCAACTAGGTCGCCCCGCTTGACGGCGCTACCCTCCGAGATCCCGGGGGCGAACCGGGAGAGGTGCGCATACCGCGTCTCGCGGTTGCTCTTGGCGTGGCGGATGCGGAGCAGGTTGCCGTAGCCGCCACTGACGCCCCGGAAGCTCACGACGCCATCGGCGGTAGCGTAGACAGGCGTGCCAACAGGCGTCGAGAAGTCAACCCCGTTGTGCATCTTGCGCGCGCGGAAGATCGGGTGGCGGCGCATGCCGTAGCCCGAGGTCAGACGGCCTTGTGTGGGTAGCATCGCCGGAGTCTGGTCCAGCCGTTCCTTGTGCCGCTCGGCGAGCGCCAGCAGGTCCTCGAAGCTCTGTGACTGGAGCGCGATCTGACGCTCAAGCTGGTTGGAGGTCCGGGCATTCTCACGGAGCAAGCGGCTCGTCGGGAGGCTGTACCGATCGAGGGACTCATCGCGGGCACCGCCGACGCCGACTTGGCGCACATCGTCCGAGATAGGCTCGGCGCCTAGGAGAGCACGATAGAGGTCGCGGTCCTTGGCTTCGAGCGCCTGCATCTGCTCCGTGAAGCTTGCGACCTGGTCCGTGGTCGTGGCAAGCTGCGTGCGGAGCCGTTCGATCTCCTCCTGCTGCGAAATCTCAAGCGGGGTCTGAGCGGTACTCCAGAGGTACCATGTCGCGCCTGTGGCAATCACGAGGGCGACGACGAGAACAGCAGCGGCGTGCTTGAGGTAGCGGGAGGCGGTGGGCTTGACCTCTACGAAGGTGCAAGCCTCGTGGTCATAGTGGTAGTACGTGTTTTTGGGCATGGAGGCGAGCGGCTGCAAGCGTGGTGGTAGGGCTGAGCAAGCGGCTCGCTCCCTGTGGTGGGCACACGCCTCGTTGCGGCTGGCCTGCCGTAACGGCGGCCAGCGTGAAGGAGACACAACGCGGTGTGCTCAACACGGGGAGCCAGGCTTGGAAACCCATTCTGAACCCAGGGGGCTAGGGTTTCTACGGAACGGCTCCGATTCGCGTCAGGAGCGCAAAGAACGCGCCAGCTTGGGGTGCGAAGCCTCTGGGAGCCGAAGAATTGGGTGGGTGAAGGGGCCATCAAAGATAGACGCCTGCCACCGGGGTGTCAACTTTCATGTCATACCTGTCAGAGCGATCTACCTTCCTCGACCGTTCCGCCCCCCAATTCCCATCTACCTGTTCGGTCGTTTACACATGTATGCTTCCTATGGACCAGCCGCTGACCTATCCAACTTCAAGCCAACAACCTCGTCCCCGTCTGTTTGATGTCGGGACGCCTGATGTAGTTCATGCCAATGACGCTCGCCTGGCGTTTCATTTTCACTCAATCCTAGCATCTAGATGAGGGCCTTGCGGACCATGAGGTCGGCCGTGAAGCACGCAGCACTGGCGCTGTGGCTGGTGGGGCCGTGTTCAGTCGGGCTTGCGCAAAGCGGACGCCAGTTTGACGCCGCCCCCTTCGTGGGCACCGTGTGGACCATCCGCGAAGGCATGCCGCAAGGCTCGGCGCGTGGGCTCTTGCAGCGGTCGGACGGCAGCCTATGGTTCGGCACCGACTCTGGCCTCACACGCTTCGACGGCCTTGCGTTCACGCCGTACTCGCGGGCACTGCTCCCCGGCCCTTCTGGCTCAGACCTCGCCCTGGCACTCCACGACCCCGGCGATGGAACGATGTGGCTCGGCTCCTTCGGCGGTGGCGCCGTACGGTTGCACCTCCCGACTCCAGCAACGCCGACTTCGTACTACGAGCCTCTGCGTACCGCCGACGGGCTCGCCTCTACCACCGTGTGGACTTTTGCATCCGACTTGGATGGTACCTGGCTCGCCACCACGGACGGACTGCTCAAACAGACACCAGACACACTGCTTCACTATACCCAGAGAGACGGCCTGCCCAGCGTAGACGTCCGTGCTCTCCAACGTGACACGGCTAGCCTCCTGTGGGTTGGAACCACGGCAGGTCTCGCCTTGCACACGGCTGACGGGTTTAGCACACTCCGAGGTGTTGGCATACCCGAGGGCGTCATCCTTTCCCTCGCCCCGGTTCCAGCATATGCTGGCGGCGGCATGTGGGTCGGCACCCGAACAGGCCTCCATCGCTGCACAGCCCCTCCCGTGCGGTGCGATCCGCAAGGACTTGCCCTCGCCAGCCCGGTCATTCAGGCGCTCACGGTTGCACGTGACGGGGCGCTTTGGATTGGGACGGAGGCGCCGTTACTCCACCGCCTTGCGCCGGACGGAAGCCTCCTCTCGGTCCCATCCGGTCCGCCTGGCGAAGCAGGCGGGGTCGTGTCACTGCTGGAAGACCGGGAGGGCAACCTCTGGGCAGGAACCGCAGGGTACGGACTCGTACGCCTCCGCCGCATGGCTGTAACCACCCTTGGTACAACGGAAGGGCTGGTGGAAGACCTTGTTCGCCCTCTGCTGGAAGCGCCGGCAGGGACGATGTGGATCGGGACGCGGCGCGGAGCGCTGCACCGCCTTCGCGGCGACCGGCTCGACGTGTTTCGTCTGCCCGACGCGGCACGTGGCAACGCGGTGCTCTCGCTCGCCTCCGCTCGCGACGGTCGACCATGGGTGGGGCTAGCTGGTCGTGGCATCGCGCGCCCTGTCAACGGCGCGCTGGCCTTAGTCGACGGCCTTGAAGGGACCATCGACGCGTTGTCGTTGCTCGAAGACCAGGCAGGCCGCCTCTGGATTGGCCACAACGGACAGGGTCTCTGGCGGCGCGATCTGGACGGGCGATTGCATCGGTATGGCGTCGCCCATGGACTTCCCAGCGGGATCGTCCGCGTGCTTACCCAGGACACGCTCGGGCGCCTGTGGGCCGGCACCGATGGCGGCCTGGTGCGCCTGCACGCTACTCCGGACACGACGCGTTTTGACAACTTCACCACGACCGACGGCCTCGCGGAAAACGCCGTCTTTGCGCTTCTCGAAGATGACGACGCGGCACCAGGGACGCTTTGGATCGGCGGTGGCGGGCTGCTTTCGCGGCTGACAACGGCACCCGACGGCACGC
Source organism: Bacteroidota bacterium (assembly GCA_038528235.1). GTDB lineage: Bacteria > Bacteroidota > Rhodothermia > Rhodothermales > Rubricoccaceae > JBCBEX01. The sequence continues at coordinate 49,845 of JBCBEX010000008.1, read as the reverse complement.
TCCGCTTCGACGCGCTCGACCACGAGCGGATGCTCCTGGACGACGGCGCCGGTTCGCTCTGGACGCGCCGCGTCAACAGCCTCTACCGCGTTCGCAAGCGCGACCTGCACGCGCTGGCGGACGGCCAGATCGACGGAGTAGCCGGGACCTCGTACGGGCCAGAGGTAGGCGTGTCCGGTGAAGGCGTGTATGGTTTCAGTCCCCCCGCTGCTCGCGCGGAGGACGGCCGCCTCTTCTTCCCCACCACGCTGGGCGTCGCCATCGTGGACCTCGACGCCCTCCCACCATCGCTGCCGCCTCCGCCCGTTGCCGTAACACGCGTCGATGCGGATGCCAACAGCTTCATGGGGCCCGCAGCACCCGCCCGGTTCCCCCCAGCGCTTAACCGTCTCGAACTGCACTTCAACGCGTTTGACCTCACCGCGCCTGACCGAGTCCACTACCGCTACCACCTTGACGGCTTCGATGAGGGCTGGACGGCGACGGGCCTCCGGCGCTCGGCGGTCTACACCAACCTCGCGCCGGGTCGCTACACGTTTTACGTGGAAGCCGCCAACCACCAGGGCGTTTGGAGTGCGGAGCCAGCACGGTATGCCTTCACCGTGGAGCCACGCCTCTCACAGACGTGGTGGTTCCGGCTTGGCCTCACGCTTGTCCTCGTAGGTTTCGGCCTTGCCGCGTATGCGGCTCGCGTGCGGGGTTTGAGGCAGCGCGCCGACCTTCTCCGAGCACAAGTCCGCCAGCGTACCGCTGCGCTCGAAGCGGAGAAGCAGCGCACCGAGGACGCTCTCGCCGAGACACGCGCGGCCCGGGCTGTCGTGGAGGCGCAAGCGGCGCAGCTTCGGAAGCTCGACGCTGCGAAGAACCGGCTCTTCGAGAACCTGAGCCACGAGTTCCGCACGCCGCTGACGCTGGTGCTCGGCCCGCTGGAGCGAGCACTCGCTGGCGCCCAGGCTGAGGGGGACCTCCACACCGCGCACGCGCAGGCCACGCACCTGCTCGACCTCGTCAACCAGCTTCTTGACCTCGCCAAGCTCGAAGCGGGCCATCTCGCGCTCGATCGCACGCCGATCGACTTCGGCGATCTCGTGGTAGGCACGGTCGCCGCTTTCGAGTCCGAGGCGGTCCAGCATGGCCTCACGCTCGTCGTCGCCGGTGTCGAGCCCTCACCTGTCGTCCTCGGCGAAGCGCGGCACCTCAGACGGGTCGTCGCCAATCTGGTCAGCAATGCACTCGCGCACACGCCGGAGGGAGGTCGCATCACCGTCCAGCTAGCGGCTTCGGAAGGAATCGCGAGATTGACGGTCGAGGACACCGGCAGCGGCATCCCGGCAGAGGCGCTGCCGCATGTGTTCGATCGGTTCTACCAAGTCGAGACCTCGCCCACGTCGGGCCGGGCCGGGACCGGAATCGGGCTCGCGTTGGCGAAGGAGTTGGTGGAGGCGCACGGAGGCACGGTCAGCGTGACCAGCGAAGTGGGCGTCGGCAGCACCTTCGTGGTCGCCCTCCCTACGACCGATGCCGCACCTGTTGCGCTGACGCCTAGCTCGTCCCAGGCTGCCACTGTACCCCGCCTTCCCAGAAGGATGGCCGAGGCTAGCGACGACTCGCTTGCGCTGGGCGAACGACCGACGCTGTTGCTGGTGGAGGACCACGCGGCCCTCCGCGACTTTCTCGCCCGTGCGCTTGCCGAAGGCTACGAGGTCTACCCGGCCGCCGACGGTGCCGAGGCGCTCGCCCTCGCGAAATCGCTGCGCCCGGACCTGATCGTGAGCGACGTGATGATGCCGAACATGGACGGCCTCGCCCTCACCGCTGCGCTGCGGACCGATGAGGCGCTCCGGGCGACGCCCATCGTGCTGCTCACGGCCCGCGCCGACGCCGCCGACAGGGTAGCCGGTCTTGATGCCGGAGCCGACGTCTACCTCGCCAAGCCGTTTAGCCTACCCGTCCTCCGCGCCCACCTCGACGCCCTGGTGGCGCGGCACCAGACACTACGCGACCGCTTCCGCCGCGAGGTGGTCGTGCAACCGAGCGAGATCGTTGTCACCTCGGACGATGCCGCGTTCGTCGAGCGAGTGCGTGCTGTCGTGGAGGACGCGCTGGCGGACCCGCACCTCACCGTCGAGGTGCTAGCCGACCGGCTCGCGTTGAGCCCGCGGCAGTTGCACCGGCGGATGCGGGCGCTGACGGGGCTCACCCCGGCGGCTTTCGTGCGAGCGATGCGGCTTCAGCGAGCTGCGACGCTGCTGGCCGGACGCAGCGGCACCGTCGCTGAGGTCGCCTACGCGGTGGGCTTCCGCAGCGAGTCGCACTTCACAAAGCGGTTCAAGACCGAGTTCGGTGTGCTGCCCTCGGTCTATGGCGAGGGATAGAATGGCTGAGCGCATAGCGTGAGAAGCCCGACTGGCAGAAATGCGCCAGCGAATGGCAGGCATGCGCGAGCGCGAGCGCACCACCTTGGCGCGTCCGCGTGTGCGGACCACAGCTCGCGCCCAGGGTTGTGCTTTGCAGCTAGCTAGCCCTCGGCGTCCATGTACCGTTTCACGTCGTCCTCCCTCCTTCTTGGCCTCGCGGTCCTGCTCGCGCTGTCCGCGTCCGCGCAGCCGCAGCCGTCGTGGCAGCCGCTCAGCACGGGCGCGCAGTCGCTTCCACAGCCCGTATCCAGTGCGATGGACGCAGCGGGAAACGTCTACGTGCTTCAGTTTCAACCAAACGGCTTCCGCCCGGAGATGGCGCGCTGGGACGGCAGCCAGTGGACGACGCTGCCAGGCCTCCCGCCGCAATACGCCAACCGCATCGCCGTGACCGATGGGGGTGATGCGCTCTACGTCGCGACGCAGGTCGGGACCGACCGTGCCGTCAACGGGAACGGCGGTAGCGTGGGCGTCGCGTACGTCGCGCGCTACGACATCGCAACGGGGCAGTGGGACGATTTGGGTGGCGGTCTGGACCAGGCCACCGTCCAGACAATCGACGTGGATGCCGCAGGGAACCTGCTCGTAGGCGGTCGCTTCGCGCAGGCCACGGACGGGACGACGCTCGGCAACATCGGGCGATGGAACCAGAGCACGGGCATCTGGGAAGGGCTCGGCCTCGGCGTGAGCGACCCCGTCGTGGACCTTGACGCCGATCCATTCGGCAACGTAGTGGTCACGGGCCGCTTCGAAACGGCGACGCAGGGCGACGGCACAACGCTGACGGTGCGGCAGGTCGCCCGCTTCCGGTTTGCCACGGGGCAATGGGAGGCGCTCTTCAACGGCCTCGACGCCGGAGCGAGCACGCCGCGCACCATCGCCACGGACGGGACCAACGTCTTCATCGGCGGGACCGGGATCGAGATCAACACCGACGTACGCCAGGTGTGGCGCTACAACGGCACGGTGTGGTCGGGCTTCGGCAGCGGCCTCGACCTCGAGCCCAACATCTACGACCTTGTCCTGGACGGCGCGGGCTTTCTTTACGCCTTCGGGGACGGCGGCTTCGGCGTGCGCTCCACGATCCACCAGTCCAACGCAGGCTTCGCGAACTGGTCGGCCATCGCCGTCATCGCCAATGGCTTCCCGAGCACCCTAGCGGCCAACCGGGGGCGGCCTGGACGCTACCTCTTCGCCGGTGGGCTGTTCGACAACTTCTTCCTGTTCAACGGCTCTCTCACCACCGTTGCCAACTTCGCACTCTGGAACGGTGCGTGGACGTCGCCCCAGCCGCCGTTCGTGGGCGTGAGCGGCACCGTGCGGGCCGTCGAGGAGCTGATCGTGCCGCGCAACGGCGACCCGCTCGACCTGATCCGCCTCGTGGCCGTCGGTGGCGACCTCGCGTCGGTGCGAACTCGTCCGGTCAACCGCATTGCCTTCTCCACGACGGGATTCGATTGGGACGACCCCGGCCAGGGCATCACCGATCCCAGCGGCATCGTGCATGCGCTCCGCGCCACCGCGCTGCCGCTTGTCGCAGACGGTGGTGGCTTGGCGATGATGATCGCGGGGCAGTTCACCGAGGTGACGCAGGACGACGGCACGGCGGTGCCCGTGAGCAACGTGGCGCTCTGGCGCTTCGGCAACGAACGCTGGCAGGCGCTCGGGCTCGGCGTGAGCCTCGGCGGCGTGCCCGGCACTGGCACGGTCCACGCCATCGACCACCTCCCCCTTCCCTGCCGCTTTGACGAGGACGCGAGCGAATTCATCTACGTCGGCGGCGAGTTCGACACGGCGACCAACGCTGACGGCTCGACGGTGGCCGTGCGCAACCTGGCACGCTACAACCTTCGCTCGAACCGCTGGGAGGCCGTCACGGGTGGTCCCACCGGCCCCGTCTTCGCCCTGCGCCTCGAAGCGGGGCAGCGGTCCCGTCTGGTGCCGACCGACGATGGCCTGGAAGGGCACGCGCTGTTCATTGGTGGGCAGTTCAACACCGTGCTAGACGCGAACGGCATGGGCGTCGCCGGCGCGCGCAACCTTGCCTGGCTCACGACGGACGGACAGTGGCGCGCTATCGGCGGCGGCCCGGCCGGTCCGGTCTACGCCCTCGAAAGTCTACGCTCGTCCGCGACGCGGCTTGCGACCCTAAATCAGCGCCTCGCTGGTCCTGACCAATGCCGCCTGGACGTGACCTCGACGACGCTCTACGTGGGCGGCAGCTTTACGAGCGTGCTGACCGACGGCCCCAACCTACCCGTCTCCAACCTAGCCCGCGTGCTGGTCGGCACCGGCGGCTCGCGGTGGTCCGAACTCGGTTTGCCGTTCGGCCAGGCGAGCGGGACGCCTGGGAACGGCACCAACGGCCCCGTCCTTTCCATCGAGTTTCGCCCTGAGGCCTCATCTTCGCCAAGCATCTCGTTCTTTGGCGAGGACAACGGAGCCTTCGCCTACATGGTCACGGGCACGTTTACGGAGGCCTACGACGAGTTCGGCAACACGATCACGTCGCCCAATGTGGTGCTGCTGCGGAACTACGCGCCGCTCTACCCCGGCGGGCAGTTCGACGACGACCCCGTGCGGCGCGGCCCGGAGGTGTTCACCTCCATCGGCGGCGGGACGAACGGCACCGTCTTCGACACGGGCTGGACCTCGTGCCGGATCGGCCGCTTCGACACGAGCACCTGGTACGTCGGCGGGCAGTTCAGCGAGGTGGGCGCAGGGCAGCAGGCGCCCGGACTGGCGAAGTGGCGCGACTACCGACCTCCGCCGCCCGTCGTCGTCACCAGTGTGAGCAGCCGCAGCCGAGGTGGATCTGGGGGCTCGGGAGGCGGACGCAGTGTGACCAGCGTGGCCTATGTGGGACCCACCGCGCAACTGAGTTGCGCCAACCCGAGCCTCGGCAGAGCGGCCTCGTCACCATCCGGCGAGGTGCTGGGCACGGTCGCGTTCGGCGAGAGCGTCGTCACGACCACCGACTTCCCCGTGGGCCAGCCGCTCGTGTTCGAACTCGCCGCCGAAGACGGGACGGTGCTGTCCACCGACACGCTCGTCGTGGACAACATCGGCGGCGTCACCTTTGCCGTGACCGGGGTGGACACGCCCGGCGACTACGCGCCCAACCCCGACGGCCTCGACACGGGCATCGGGCTCGTCGCCCTACGAGCACCCGACCGCGCCCTCCCGCTCGGCGACCGTCTGCTCGCGCGGTTCGTCCACGCCGTCACCGATGCGCCCGCCGTGGACGTGGTGCTCCCCGACGGGACCGTAGTCGCGGACAGCCTGACGTTCAACGCCGTCTCGGTGCCGCTGGCCCTCGACCGCACAACGCCGCGCGTGGAGGTGCGCCGCCACGCCGACGGGGCGACGGTGGGCACCTACGATCTCGACTTCAGTGACCCCTCGACCGTGCAGTTCGTTGTGCTCTCGGGGTTCCTCGACCCGGCGGCGAACCAGGACGGCCCTGCGCTCGGCCTCACGACGGTCGCGCTGCCTGCCGAAGCGCCCGTCGCCAACGAGGACGACTCGGCGGCACGCCCAACAGCGGTGCGTCTCTCCGCGGCCTACCCGAACCCGTTCGCGGAGACGACGACGCTGCGTGTAGACGTGCCCGTAGCGACGCGCGCCGAGGTGGCCGTCTTCGACCTGCTCGGCCGTCGCGTGGCCGTGCTGCACGACGGGCTGCTCGCGCCCGGAACGCACGCGGTGCCGTGGCACGCAGGATCGGTGCCGAGCGGCGTGTACGTCGTTCAGGTTCGCACACCCGATGGCACCGACGCGCTCCGTCTCACGCGATTGCGGTGAGGGCCCGTCGTAGCATAGGCTCCCGGGAGCCTATAGTTCATACCGGATGGGGCTGCCTACTTCCATGATTGTCATACTGAACTTGGTTCAGCATCTCGGCGATGTCCTGAAACACCGCGACCGTCAGAGATCCTGAACCGAGTTCAGGATGACACCTTCTTCTACGAAGAGCCGTGAGCCGTTCGCCGACAGCCCGCTACTCGTAGTCGTGCTCGAAGTAGGTCACGCCGCGACGCGGTCTAGCGGCCCCACCGTTCTTCGCCGCGATGCGCTCGGCGAGCCGCTGCTTCATGATCTCAGCGGGGTCGTAGCCGTAGTGCCGCAGCAGGTGGTTCATGGCGATGACCTCGCAGATCACCGTCACGTTCTTGCCCGGGATGATCGGTAGGCGCACGAGCGGCAGATCGACGCCGAGTAGCTCCTGCGCCTCGCCCGTCATGCCGACGCGGGTGTACTCGCGGTCGGGCTCCCAGTGCTCCATCTCCACGACCACCTCGATGCGCTTCTGGAAGCGGATCGCGCGGATGCCGAACATCGCGCGCACGTCCACGAGGCCGATGCCGCGGATCTCCATGAAGTGGCCCATGAGGTCGGTCCCCGCGCCCATGACCACGTTCTCGGCCTTCTTCGTTACCACAACGACGTCGTCCGCGACGAGCCGGTGGCCGCGCTCCACGAGGTCGAGCGCCACCTCACTCTTACCGATGCCCGACTTGCCGACGATCAGCAGGCCCACGCCGTAGACGTCCACCATCGAGGCATGGACGGTCTGCATCGGCGCGAACTGGTCCTCCAGGAAGTCCCGGAGGTGGTACATAAACTCGGTGGACGGCATCGGCGTCCGGTAGACGGGTACCCCGGCCCGCTTCGCCTGCTCGACCTGCGCGATTGGAAGCTGGTTGCTCTCTGTGAGGATGAGGCACGGGACGGGGAAATTGACGAGCCGCTGGAACGCCGCGGCGCGGTCGTCCTCGTCGAGGTGAGCGAGAAACTGATTTTCGGTGTTGCCGAGCACCTGCACGCGCTGGTGCGTGAAGAGGTCGGTGTAGCCCGCGAGCGCGATGCCCGGACGGTGGAGGTTGCTCTCCGTCACGAGCCGCTCCTCGGCCTCCCCCTCGTGCACCGTCTCGATCTCGACATGCACCGTCTCGCGCATCTCCGCCATCATGAAGGCGACGGTGATCGATTGCTTTTTGAAGGGCTGAGGCGTTCTCATTTGCGATTTGAGATTGAAGATTTATAATGTTGAGCATGACCCAATCGTAAATCATAAATCAAACATCGAAAATCAGGGGACCTCGACGGCGTCCAGGATTTTCCGGACGAGGTGGTCCGTCGTGATTTCCTCGGCTTCGGCCTCGTAGGTGAGCGCGAGACGGTGCCGGAGCACGTCGGGCGCAATGGCGCGGACGTCGTCGGGGGTGACGTACGCGCGGGCGTCGAGGAAGGCGTGGGCGCGCGCAGCGAGGTTGAGCCCGATGGTCGCGCGCGGCGACGCGCCGAAGCTCAGAAGCGGCGCGATGTCGGCGAGGCGGTAGCGGCCCGGCTGGCGCGTCGCCATCACGAGGTCGACGATGTAGTGCTCCACGCGCTCATCCACGTAGAAACGGTTGAGCAGACCGCGCGCCTTGAGCACTTGCTGCGGCGTGACGACGGTCGGAATCGCTGTGCGCTCGCCCGTGCGGGCCATACGCCGCATGATCTCCAACTCCTCGTCGCGCGACGGATAGCCGACCACCACCTTCAAGAGGAACCGGTCGACTTGTGCCTCGGGGAGCGGATACGTCCCCTCCTGCTCGATCGGGTTCTGCGTCGCGAGGACGAGAAACGGCTTCGGCAGCGGGAACGTCGTCTCGCCGATGGTGACCTGGCGCTCCTGCATTGCTTCGAGGAGGGCGCTCTGGACCTTCGCGGGCGCGCGGTTCACCTCGTCAGCCAGGACGAGGTTGGCGAAGATCGGCCCCTTCTTGATTTGGAAGTCGGCGGTGCGCTGGTTGTAGATCAGCGTGCCGAGGAGGTCTGCCGGGAGCAGGTCGGGCGTGAACTGGATGCGCTGGAAGTCGGCGTCGAGGGCTTCGGCGAGGGCGCTCACGGTGAGCGTCTTGGCAAGGCCCGGCACGCCTTCGAGGAGGACGTGCCCGCCCGCGAGCAGCCCGATCAGCAGCCGCTCGACCATGTGCCGCTGCCCGACTACCACGTCCGCAAGGGCGTCTGTGAGGGTGCGCACGAAGGCACTCTCTCGCTCGACCTCCTCCGCCAACGCGGCGATGTCGGCGGAGGTGAGGCCAGACGCGTGGACCGCAGAGTCCGCTGGACTGGGTGGCGTAGGATCGAGCATGTCGATGGTAGATCTAGGATGTTAGATTTTCGATCGGTAAAGACATGACCATCGCTGAGTTGTCCTTTCGACTCACATCGAACATCCCAAATCGACAATCGAACATCGACCTACGCGACGATCATCACGCCCTGCATGATCGAGTAGTGTCCGGGGAAGGTGCAGATGTAGCGGTAGCGGCCGGGCTCCGTTGGCGCGGTGAAGGTGACCTGCACGGTCTGGCCGGGCTGCGACATCGGCGTGTAGGCGAACACCGCGGGGTCGTCGGGGACGTAGCCGTTGTCGCCGGCGGTCATGCCCGCGATGCCGACGCGCTCGACGTCTTCGTCGTTGTCCGAGTTGAGGATGAGCACGTTGTGCTGCATCGCGGGGCTCGTGGCCGTGTTTTCGAAGACGACGGTGACCTCTTGGCCCGCATCGACGGTGAACTCGGTTTGGGCATAGCGCATCTCGTTGCCAACCGGCCGGATGACGATGGCTCCGTCGGGATAGTCACCGCCAGCGGCTTCGCTGCTATCGGCACCGCCGCCACACGCGGCGAGGGTGGCCACGAGGACCGCGCTGAAGAGGAAAAGGAGAGCTCGTTGCATCGGAATCAGGAGTGGGTGTGAATGCGTGGGGGCGGTGCGATACTCTCGGCGCCTCGCAGGGTTCGGCGCCCGCACGTTCTCCCAGCGCTGTTCGTTTCTTGGTCCGTCCCGCTCCCCTGCCCCGCCGTCTATGCCGCGCTTTCTGCTCGCCTTCCTCGTGTTCACCCTCGCCGCGTGTGCGGGCCGCCCGCCTACGGGGGGGACCGTTCCGCAGGGACTACCTGACCGTGCCAGTGATGGGCTCCTCGCCGATTCGGCGCTGCAGGCCGTCGTCTTGCACCAACTCGCCCGGGACGGTGCGGCCCTGAGCGCTGCGCTCAGCAATTCGTCGGCGGCCGTACGTGCACGGGCTGCATTTGCCCTTGGGTCCGTGCAAGACCCAGCGGCCGTCCCGGCGCTCCTCGACGCCCTGGGCGATGCTGACCCACTCGTGCGTACCGACGTGGCTTTCGCCCTCGGCCAATCGGCCGATTCGACCGCCGAGGCCCGCCTCCTCGACGCCCTGGCGGCGGAGGCGTGGCCCCCCGCCCGCCGCGAACTCATGGACGCGCTGGGCAAGACCGGCAGCGCGTTCTCACTGCGGCAGCTCGTGACGCTGCAGATGGTCGACTCGTCGCCCACGCAGCAAGCCGGCCACGCCCTCGCGCTCGCGCGCTACGGTCTGCGCGGCGTCACCAGCCCCTCGGCTAGCGCACTGCTTGCTCGCTACCTAGGCAGCGACGACCCTGCCGTCCGGCACAATGCGGCCTATTTCTTCGGCCGCGTCCGCTCGACCGAGTCGTGGCTCTCGCTCAGTGATGAGCTTGTGGAAAACGCGCAGCGGCTAACACAGAGCAACGATCCTGAGCCTTCGCTCATGCACCTCGCGCTTGCTCTCGGCAAGATGGGCGACGGCGATAGCCTCGCGCTGCTCCGGGGGATCCTGTCGGACCGCCCCGACTGGCGCGTTCGCACGAACGCGGCCCGAGCGCTTGCTCCGCACGTCGCCCGCGCTGACTCGGCGGCGGGCTCCACGACCAACCTCGACGTGCTCTTCACGGGGCTCGACGACGACAGCCCGCACGTGCGCCTCGTGGCAGCGCAAGGCCTTGCCGCGCAGCCTGGCTCCCCGCTCCTCGCCGCGCGCGCGCTTGCCTGGATCCGCACCAACGACGCTGATTGGCGCACCTCGGCGGCCTTGCTACCGATCCTCGTCGGGTCCCAGCAGAACGAGATGATCGACTACTCGCAGTCGTGGCTGCGGGCGCAGACGAGCCCGTTCGCGCTCGCGGCGGGCATCGCAGCGCTACGGGCGGCGGACGACGACGCTTCACTTGGGCTGCTCTTTGAGAAGGCTCAGGACGACGACACGCGTGTGGCGTACGCCGCCCTCGACGCGCTCAAGACGCGGTGGAAGCGCGACCAGACGGCCAAGCCCAACCTCGCGCCGCGCTACTACGCCGCCTTCGAGCAGGCCCTCGAACGTCGCGACCTCGCCACCGCCTACGCCGCCGCTCCCGCGTTAGCTGACAGTACGTTTGCGCCGCTGGGGGCCGCGCCGCTTCTCCAGCGGGTCTACACGCAGCTCTCGGCCCCCGACGACATCGAGCCGATGGTCGAGATCGTCCGCGCGCTCGGCACGTTCAAGCGGGACTCGACGGTGATCGGCTTCCTCGTAGACGCCGCCGTGGACGGCCACCCCGTCGTCCGGCGCGCCGCCGCTGATGCGCTCGAAACGCGTATTGAGGCGCTGGAGGAGGTCAACCTCATCGGCGAGGCACTCCCCCCCACGCCGGGCATCGATTGGGACGTGCTCGCCCGCCTCGGTCGCCACCCGGCGCTGACGTTTGAGGTCGTCTCCGAGACCGGTGACTCACGCGGCGAGATCGTCATGAAGCTGGACGCCGAGCAGGCGCCGCAGACGACGCAGACGCTCGCGCGGCTGTGCGCAGCGGGCACCTACGACGGCGTGCCGTTCCACCGCGTCGTGCCCAACTTCGTGATCCAGGGCGGCGACTCGTCCCGCCGCGACGGCTTCGGCGGGCCCGGCTTCACCATCCGCAGCGAGTTCACCCGCACACGCTACGCGACCGGCACCGTCGGCATCGCCAGCGCCGGGAAGGACACCGAAGGCAACCAGTACTTCGTCACGCACTCCCCGCAGCCCCACCTCGACGGGCGCTACACCGCCGTCGGCCACGTCGCCGAAGGCCAAGACGTGGCTGACGCCGTCGTGCAAGGCGACGTGGTTTTGACGTGTGAGGTTCGAAGTGGGAAGTAGGAAGTGCGGGAGCGTCGTAAATGGCCTTGAATTGCATACACATATCGTGTCATCCTGAGCGAAGGTCGCAGACCGCAGCCGAAGGATCTAGGTCTGTCTCGGTGCTTCGTTCCTGGCCTGGAAACTGTCCCGCGGATCCCCCGCGTTCGCGAGGGCAAGCTCTTCGACTCGCTACGCTCGCTCAGGATGACGACCCGTGGGATCTCATTTTTCTGCCTGCTTCTCGCCACGACGAATATCCTTGCGGGATGCATACTGCTAGCCCCTCGTCCAATTGAGCCGATAGACCGATGGAAGCGTACAGAAACCTCGGGACTATTCTCGCTATTGCTTCCTCCATCACTGACAGAGCAGAACGTGCAAGGGATTGACTCGGTCGTAGGCGAGCACCGCTCCCGGCGTGCTAGCCTCAGCTTCGATTACGGGCTGTACTCTGATCGTTTTGAGTTCAGAGGGCAGGAGAATTACAACGACTCGCTAGTCTCCTTGGACGACAAGCCCGCACGCCTCGTACGCTACTCAGAAGTCGTTGAAGGCGAGCGCTCGTATGTCGCCGCCATCCACATTCCCGACCTCTTCTTCGGCCCCCTTGGTGAGGAGTCCCTATCGGTTTGGGTCGATTGCCCAATCCAACCGGACTGCCGTGTCATGGAGCGCACGCTTTTGAGCATCGCGCCTATCCCCTTGCTACAGGTAGCCTAAGGCACTCCTATCGTTCTTTATTTATTCACACAGGGGGAAGAAAGGGCTAGAAGGGCTTTTCTTGCACCCCAGCGCAGTCTCCGTCAACTGCATTCCCCCGGATAACTAACGTGCCCCTTTAGTCGGGGCCTAGTATGGTTGTGGTCGCCCTCTTGGGGTTGTACTTTGATCGCAACTCAAACCCGCCACACTAGCCGCCATGTCCGCCCCGACTTTTAGCGCTGCGACACGCAAAGAGCTTCAGTCTTATCTCGAAGCAGCAAACTCGTTCGCCGCCTTTCACGGAGGGCAACTACCAGCCGACACGCAGGGATTTATGGAGGCGGTGCGCCTGCTGCTGACGGGGGGCGCTGAAGAGGTTTCTGCGTTGGAAACTGTAGAGGTCAATAAGCTGAGCCGGGGCGACGGGCAGCAATCTGCTGAACCTGACGTGGCAACACCGACGGTTGAGGACCCCAACTACGGCGGAACGACGGCTGACAAGATCCACTATGCGATTAAGAGCCTAGACCGTTTTGTGCACCGTTCGGAGATTGAGGCGTTCATGCGCGAACGCGAGGGCGACATCAGCGTCAATACGCTCTCCTACACGATCTCCACGATGTTCAAGCAGAAGGGGGAGTTGATCCGCGCGCGCTACAACGAGGCGTCGCATATGATCTTCTACGGATCGCCCCACATGGTGCACCTCAGTATAGACGGTCGCCTCCTGCTAGACGACCGCGACGCGCTCAAGTACCTGCGTTTCGCTGACGAGATCTACAGGCCACAAGGGGAGGCGGTCGAGCACGCTGACCGGCGCACCCTGCGCTTTGAGTACGAGGGGGATAGCCTCCTAAAATACCTGGGCATCACAGCCTGACCTTTGTTCTTTCCCATACATGGGAGCGCCTGCGCTTGCCCATTGGTTGAGGGTAGCCAGGTGCGCCGCTGCAACCGGCGCACCTTAACTATCCTCTAACCAACGCAGGTACATCCAATGCCTAAGCGCGTTGTTCGCGTCACGGTGCGCCGGACTGTTAAGGTCCGCGTCACTGTGCGCCCGGTGCGTCGTCGCGTTAGCACTCAGGTGCGCGTGACGAAACGCCGGTAATCGACGGGGCGGCGTGGGCGCTCCCGCCTATTTGTCTGCTGTCGAAGGTCTGAGCCACCTTCGACAACTTGCTACTTGGCTGGATAGCGGATCATGTCCCGCGAGTAGACGCCGAAGCGGTCATCCGTGAGGCGATCTGCAAACAGGGCCAGCCGGTAGCGAGGGCAGGCAACCACGGCGGGGTCGGGAAACCGGCTCCGCCGTTCGTGTTATATATGTACCCCAGAAAGGGTGTCCCGTCAACTAGCGCATGGTCTAGTGCCCCAACCAAAGAACAAGTCAGATGCCATGATGCCCAGCCCGATGCCTGAGCAGATTGGCAGTGGCATGGACATGCCCACGGCGTTGCGTAGCACCCTAGAGCGGAAGCTTAGGGAAGAGCACGCCGCAGGCGAGATCACGGAAGCCGAGTTCAAGGAAGCGTTGCAGAAGGTGATCCAGCACAGGCAATGTGACTGAGCATTGCTAGGAACATCGGAGTGTCTGCCTTCGCGTTGGAGTAGCGAAAGGCGAACTCGTCCACGTAGCGCTGTAGGTACTTCGGGCTGACGCCACGGTGGACGTTGAGCACGCCGCCCTTGACTTGGCTCCAGAAGCCTTCAATGGCGTTCGTGTGGACGTTGTGGACTTCGCCCGTCTCTTCGTCCACGACTTCGGTAGCGTACTGCTTGACCTTGTGGCGTACGAAGTCGTGACGGTAGCCAAGTTCAGGGAGTGGACTGTAGATGTTGAACTCATCCGTGTAGACACGGGAGCCCTCAGCCACCGTCTCTTCGATGAACGGCAGCACCGTCTCCCGCTTCACGTTCGGGGTGACGCGGGCACGGACGCGCGTAGGCATCCCGTCCTTGCCACGCTCCACGATCCCGACGATAGGCACCTTCGGCATGGTGCCCGTGACGGTGCCGCGTCCCCGCTTGCGCTGTCCCTTGCGGCGTGGCTTGCGGGAGCCCATGTATACCTCATCCACCTCCACGGTGCCTTCCATCGCCTCGAACGTCCCTTCAGCTAGAGCGGCGCGCACCTTCTGGCACATCTTCCACGCCGTCTTGTAGGTCACGCCCGTCTCGCGTTCGATCTGCTTGGCGCTAACACCTGTGCGCGTCTTTGCCATCTGAAAGACGACGTAGAACCAGACCGTGAGGGGTGTACGGCTCTTGAAGAAGATCGTATCCTTCGTGGGATACGTCTGCGTTCCGCACTCCTTACACTCGTAGCACTTGCGAGACTCAATCAGGTAGTGCTCAGTACGATCCTCGCAATTAGGGCACGGGATGCCTTCGGGCCAGCGGGTGCGGGCGATGTACTCAACACATGCCCGCTCAGAGCCAAATTCCTTGATAAACTGTGCGACGGAATACTTCTGCATCGGTGCGGCTCTCAATCTGTGGGGTGTCCCACAAACTAAGCCGCTACCGTGTCAGCCCCGTGTCATACCTGTAACAAGGGGATAGGCGCGTTGAGCATTGACGTTGACGACGAGGCGCTCGCGCACCGTGCCGCGCTTCTCAACGAACAACGGACTACAGACAACTGACCACGAACCACCGATGAAACTCGTCATCGTCGAGTCGCCCGCGAAGGCCAAGACGATCCAGGGCTACCTGGGGCGGGGCTACCGGGTGCGTGCGTCGCTCGGGCACGTGCGCGACCTACCGCGCAAGGACGTGGCGGTGGACGTGGAGAAGACGTTCAAGCCGAAGTACGAGACGCTCTCGGCGAAGAAGAAGACGATGAAGTCGCTGCGGGACGAGGCGCGGCGGGCCGACCAGATCCTCCTCGCCACCGACCCCGACCGCGAGGGCGAGATCATCGCCTACCACCTCGCCGAGTCACTCAAGCGCGTCTGCAAGGACGTCGCGCGCGTGACGTTCCAGGAGGTCACCAAGCCCGCCGTGCAGGCCGCCGTGCGCACCCCACGACGCCTCGACGGGCCGCTGATCGAGGCGCAGCAGGCGCGGCGTGTGATGGACCGGCTCGTGGGCTACACGATCAGCCCGTTCCTCTGGAAGACCGCGCGCGGCGAGCAGGGCCTCTCGGCGGGCCGCGTGCAGACGGCGGCGCTGCGGCTCCTCTGCGAGCGCGAGACGGCCATCGCCGACTTCACGCCGGAGGACTACTGGTCGCTCGACGCGACGTTTGCCACGGAGCCCTCTTCGTCCAAGAAAGCCGAGCAGTTCGGTGCGCGGCTCGTGGAGGCCTATGGCGAAAAGGTAGGCTCCCCCTCCGAACGCGAGCAGGGCAAGGTCAAGCGCACGATTCCCGACGAGGGCACGGCGGCGCACCTCCGCGACGAGGCCGAGATGCGACTCTACGCGGTGCGCTCGCTCACGAAGAAGACGGCCCGGATCAAGCCGCCGCCGCCGTTCACCACCTCGACCTTACAGCAGGCGGCGTCGGCGCGGCTCAGGATGTCGCCGAAGCAAACAATGCGCGTCGCGCAGCAGCTCTTCGAGGGCGTCGAGATCGGCGACGGGAGCCGGAGCACCGAGGAGCGCGTGGGGCTCATCACCTACATGCGCACCGACTCGACGCGCATCTCGGACGTGGCCATCGCGTCGATACGCGATTTGATTGCACGCGACCTCGGGCTCGACTACCTCCCGAAGTCGCCCCACCGGCACGGCAAAAAATCAAAAAATGCGCAGGAGGCCCACGAGGCGATCCGCCCGACGCGCTTCGACCTCACACCGAAGGCCATCCGCAAGTGGCTCACGCCCGAGCAGCACAAGCTCTACCAACTGATTTTCTACCGCACGGTCGCGAGCCAGATGGCCCCCGCCGTCGTGGACCGCACGACCGCCGAGGTAGCGAGCACCGACGGCGCATTCATCTTCCTAGCGAAGGGCGAGGTGACGCGCTTCCGCGGCTTCCGCGCCGTCTACGACCTCGGCGAAAGCCACGACGATTCGGGGGAGGACGATGCGGAGCAGGCTGCCAAAGGGAAGCAGAGACTCCCAGAGTCGCTGCGCAAAGGCTTGCCCGTCAACCTGCTCGACCTCGCGACGACGAAGCACCAGACAAAGCCGCCGCCGCGCTACACGGAGGCGTCGCTCGTGAAGGCGCTCGAACGCCATGGCATTGGCCGCCCGAGTACCTACAGCGCCACCATCGCCACGCTTCAGAACCGAGGCTACGCCGACCTGAAGAAGCGCATCCTGCACGCCACCGACCTCGGGCTGCGCGTGTGCGATTTGCTCGTCCAGCACTTCCCGAAGCTGTTCGACCTTGGCTTCACGGCGAAGATGGAAGAGGCGCTCGACCAGATCGCGGCGGGCAAGCGCGCCTACCGAGACACGCTGCACACGTTCTATCACGACCGCCTCCTCGCCGCGCTCCACGATGCTGAGGCCGCGCTCGCCTCGGGCAAGCCGCCCGCCGGAGCGTCCATCCGGTCGTCCACACGCTCCGCATCGCCACCGGCTTCCGCAGTTCCTTCGCCCCAGCCTGCGACCAGCGTTGCCTCCGAAGACGACGCTCCGCGCCTCGGCTGCCCCCGCTGTGGCAAACCCCTTGCCCGCCGCGACGGAGCGAAGGGGCCGTTCTATGGCTGCACCGGCTTCCCAACGTGCCGCCACACGATGCCCTTCTTTGATCCACGCACGGCGCCGCGCTGCCCCATCTGCCATCGCGGTTGGCTCGTCGAGCGCCGCGCCAAGAGCGGGAACGTATTCCGCGGCTGCTCGACGTATCCGACCTGCTCGCACACCGAGACTGCGCCGGGCGCTACTTCATCCGCTACGGCATCCGCCCCAGCACCAACGCCAGCGTCACGCCGCCGAACGAGGCCTCGCGGTTCAAGTTGACGAACCCGTACAGTCCCAGACCGACGTGGCGCCCTTTGACGAACGCTTGCACCTCGAACGGTAAGCCGAGCGTTGTGGTCCGGTCTGGGGGCCGATCCACCCCACCAAGTCCACCCAACAGTCGCAACCCATCGTCGTCCGAGACGACGCCGACGAGCGCGATGCCTGCGCCGATTGACAGATGCCGCATCGGTCCGCCACCCCCGACGCCGACGAGCACCCCGGCATCGTACGCTTGGTCTCCGGCATACTCCGCGGCGACCGCAGAGCGTAGTGTCAGAACCGCTCGGCCACGTTCGATACTGGCGAACAACGCTCCGGTAAGGGCGCTGAGGCCGTCT
Organism: Bacteroidota bacterium; assembly: GCA_038528235.1. Classification (GTDB taxonomy): domain Bacteria; phylum Bacteroidota; class Rhodothermia; order Rhodothermales; family Rubricoccaceae; genus JBCBEX01. The sequence goes on along the minus strand of JBCBEX010000008.1, from coordinate 32,494 downwards.
TCGCTTTGTTCACGCTCCGGTAGGTCGGGCAGCACGCCAGGCCCCACGCCCGCTCCAATCCACGCATTTATGGGCTGCGCGTCTACCTGCACGGGTGCCGCAAGTAGGACGACCGAAAGCAAGAGCCAAGGACGAGAGAGCATCAGGTGGCTTAGGCTATGTGTACACGACATTCGGGCAGAACATACCCTCGATAGGCATGCCGGTCCAGCCTTCTGTAGTATGATCTCGTAGGGCTTTCCCGCATCCGTGCGACCGCCAGTCCCTACTCGCTTAACCGTCCCTTGACATAAGCGTCCCCTCGCCGTTTACTGGGAGTCCATTCTATTCCCCTTATCAACTGGTGAGACTATGCAAACGCGCATCACGGCTCGGCACTTCCAGGCTTCCGATGGACTCCGCACCCATATCGAGCAGTCGCTCTCGAAGCTCACTCGATACTATGACGGCATCGTGGACGCACACGTGGTGCTCAACGGCGATGACCGGGCCACCGACAAGTCGGCTGAAGTTGCGCTCAACGTCTACCGTCAGACGCTCACGGCGAGCGAAACCGGGCCGTCGCACGAAGTCGCCGTGGATGGCTGCGTGAAGCAGCTGCGACGTCAAGTGCAGCGCTATAAGGACAAGCTGCGCAGCACCAACAAGGACTCGCATCGGTAGCCCCTACGAACGCTGCAGATACGTACGTCCGGCTCCTCACGAAACGAGCAAAGCCCCAGGTCGCGCGATGCAACCTGGGGCTTCTGATTCTGGAGCTATTCAGTCCGTGACGACTCAGCTTCCTGTGCGCTCGTAGACTCGCACATAGTCGACTTCCATCGTCTGCGGGAACGCCGTCGTTGCATCTGGCGCACCAGGGAGGTTGCCACCAACGGCCACGTTGAGGATCATGTGGAACGGGTGGTTGAAGGGCGAGGTCGGGTCATCGCTGCCACCGGAGAACCAGTCCTCTTCGGTCTGAACTTGGTAGAGGACGTTGTTGACGAACCACCGGATGTCGACACCTTCGACGGGTTCGCCGTCCTCGCCCGGCTCGCGGTCGACGCGCTCCCATTCGACGGTGAAGACGAAGAAGTCGTCTTGGAAGGTGCCGGCGGCTAGCTGGAATTCGTCGCCCTTGAACACGTTCTGCGGGAATTCCCCGCCGTAGTGCAACGTGCCGAAGACCTCGTCAGGCTTGTCGCCAACTGCCTCCATGATGTCGATCTCGCCACTGGACGCCCATTGACCGTAGGTCGGCTCGCTGAAGAGCAGCCAGATGGCGGGCCACATGCCCTGGCCGAGGGGTAGCTTGGCTCGGACCTCGAAACGCCCGTAGGTCCAGTCGCCCTTGCCGAGTGTGCGAAGACGGGACGACGTGTAGGTGGTGTCTCCATCGACGATGTTCTGGAGCGCCGTGATCTTGAGCGTGCCGTCGCTCACCACACTGTTGTCGCGTGCATAGTTCTGGAGTTCGGCGTTGCCCCAGCCACAGAGATCCGGGCAGCCGTCGCCGAGTTGGAACTCCCACTTTGACTCGTCGACTTCGGTGCCATCAAACTCGTCGGCCCATACGAGGGACCACCCGGCGGGGGTTGCTTGCGCGTCGGGGATTTCTTGCGTCACGGCATTGTCGCAGCCGACGGCGAAGGCGCCGAGGGCAACCGCGCAAAGCGCGAACACGGCGAGGAGAGCAGCACGAAACATGTCGAAAGGGCGTAGTTCTGTTGTGAAAGACGCTGGATGTACCCGCGAACGGGCCTGTGTAGCTAGGTCTAGCGCGCCGAAGCCTGCTCCGGCGACCCGATGTAGAACGGGATATTTGCCGTGGCCACGTTGCCACTGTCGTCGTACGCGTAGATGAACATGCGGTAGGGTCCTTCGCGGCGGGGCACGCGTACGTTGATCTCACCGTCCTCGCCGCTCACGATGTCCAGGTCTACCGCATCGGGGCGCGTCTCCGCGTCACCACCAGCCCGGATGTCTGTACTTTCCGGTAGCAATTCCCAGTCGTAGCGAATCGGTTTGCCTTCGGGGTCGGTCACATCGGCAAAGAACGTGACGACCTCCCGAGGCTCGACATAGACGCTCGCAAAGGCATCTTGGCCGTTGGCGGTGAGCGCGTCGAGTTGGGGGGCACGGTTTTCAGGATAGCTGCCGGTCCAGACGTACTCCAGTTCGTCCATGACTTGGGTCTCGTAGCCACCTGGCGTGAAGATGCCGTACCACGTCGGGGTGGTCTCCTGCTTTTCGCCCCAGAGGAACGCGTAGGAGCCGATGCAGCGGGCGGAGTCCGCCGCGATGCCGCGCTCGTAGCGGAGGCGGTAGACTCTGGCTTTCTCCGTGCTCGTCTGCTCGATCGGAACGCCCCACGAGGTGCGCGGGACTTCCCAGTGACCGTCGGGGCCCCACTCCGCGATGATGTAGGGACCGTCCCATCCAGCGCGGCGCAGCGTGGTGCCCACTGACGGACCGTCGTAGCCGTAGGTCCGAAACTCGCGCGTACCACCCACCAACTCGCCGTACGTGTTGATGCCCATGATGTCGATAGCGGGCGCACGCTCCATGATGAGCTGAATCTCCGCCACATCGAGGCCTGCCGTCACCGTCATCGTCGGGTGGTGCGGGTCTTCCTCCTTGATCATCTCGGCGATGTCGTTGATGGCGTCCCAGACCTTAAAGTCCTCGTAGAAGAGATCGACCTCGTTGCCCACGCCCCACATAAGGATGGCCGGGTGGTCTTTGTATTCACGGACGACCTCGCGGAAGCGGGCGAGTTGCGCCTCCACACTCTTCGTGTCATTGTAGTCAAAGCCCTGGCGGTCCATGCCAACCCAGAGGCCGAAGACGACAGACAGCCCTAGTTCGTGGGCCTCATCCAAGATCGAGATCGCTTCCCCCGCGCCCCAGGTGCGCACGGAGTTGGCGCCGTAGGCGATGGCTCGGTCCATAAACTGGATGCCACCCGCGCCGCGGATGTAGTAGGGTTCGCCGCCGCGATAGAGCGTCCAGTTGCCCTCGTCGTCCTGGCGCATTTCGACCGGGATCACGCCTTCCAAGCTAGGTGCTTCTTCGAGGATACCGGAGGAGGCGGGCCGGTCGGTCGTCGTGTCTTGTTCGTTCTGCGCGGTGGCCGTGCTGCCAAACAGGGACAGCGCGAGCGCAAGGAGGAAGGTAATTCGCATGACAGGTCTGATCGATACGTCTGGATGGCTACCGTGGGTTGGGTGTCGCGCTAGCGCCGCCGGAGTGGCCCGACATCCACGGAGGCCGTGTCGATGAGCTTCAGGTTGTCCACGATCATGGCGCCTGACTCGTCGAGGAAGAACATCAACTGCTTGATGTTGCGGAAGTCGGCCCCGTCGCTGAACTCGGGGAGGTTGCCGACCGTCGCCGGAGCCGAGGCAAGCTCACGACCACCGCCACGCAGCGAGGAGAACGGGATGGTGACCGTCTGCCACTCCGTCGTGAAGGTGCCGGACTCGAGGAAGCGCCCGTCGAGGATGATCTGCGAGGTGCGGCGCCCGTAGTCTTCGAGCGCAATGCGGACGGGGATCTGGGTGGCCGTGCCTTCGGGAAGACGCACATCGAACTGGATGCCTGCGTTTTCCGAGATCGAGGTAACATCGATGGGGTACCACTTGTCCCAGCTCACGCCGACCATGCCTTCGTAGCAGGCCTCGCCCGAGATGTCCCACTCAAACGACAGGGCGGTGTCGCCCATCGACGTGGACTCTTGCGTCGTCTGGACCGACTGGCACGCGTCGGTGACAAGGCCCCAGCCATCGTTGTTGATGAAGGCGTCGTCGAAGAGCGTGATGGGTAGGGTTGTCGGATCGGGACGCGGCTCCTCGACGAGCCAGGGCTCCAGCGGCTCGGGCTCGTAGAAGACCACCTCGATGTCATCCATGTAGATGCTCCCGCTCTGCTGCAACTCGAACATGAGTTGCTTCACATTGGTCGGGTCGAGGTTTTCGATATCCAGGTCGAAGTCGGCGAGCGGGACGACCACGCGCTGCCACTCCTCGTCGATGAAGGGGCGCTCGAAGTAGCGGTTGCCGGTGTAGGCGAAGCCCATGCCACCGCTGTAGTCTTCCAGTGTAAGCACAATCGGCAGGCCATACATCTTGCCCTCCACGGTGCGGACGCGCATCGAGATGGCCGCGTACGGGAGCAACTCTGAGAGGTCTTTGCCTGCCCAATTGTCCCAGCCGACACCCATGCCGGCCCACTTACACCCTTCCTGAAAGCGATTCCAGGACACCTGGATGGCCCGATCTCCCTCGTAGACGACATCTTCAGTCAGTTGCCCCTGCGTGCAGTTGACATCGTCCTGAAACCAGATCTGGTCATCGTTCTGATCGTCGTAGATCGTTGGCTCTACCGCGAGCGAGATCGCCCGGGGACGCTCTGGCGGCGGCGCCAGGGCAACGCCGTCGTAGAGGTTTGCCGTCTGGAAGCGCACGCACGAGGAGGCCGTCACCGCGAACAGCGCGACGACAAGAGCGACGAGAAAGCGAGAGGCACGCATGGCCGAAGGAAGGAAATCAGGGGAGACTGGAAGCGCTGACAGGGGCAATAACCGGGAGCGCCAAGATGGACCCATCCGAGGTGTTATGCCGCGGCATGGGCTCAACGAGGAGTGCACGTCAGAGTTCGAGCGGGCCGCCCGCGGTGAACGTGATGAAGTCGATCCCGTAGTCGACGGGGAGCGGTGGGTTTGGCTGGCCGTTGTTGTCCGAGATCAGCAGCACGCGCACCGCAACGATCGTCTCCAACTGCTCCTGCGTGAAGTTGGTGTCCGAGAACGGAATGCTGAAGAGTTGCCAGCCCTGCCAGTCGACCGGCTGATCGATCACGCTGACTACGGCGTCGATTCCGTCGTTGTAGACCCCGTTGCCGTTGCTGTCGACGCCGACTTGGACGACGGCGATCGTGTTGGGCGTACCGAAGCTGTAGAGCGCGGCGTTGAAGAAGAGGTCTTCCGGGATGGTCGTGGGGACGCTGAAGTAGTCAGGCCCGTCCGCGGCTGGAAAGATGCTCGTGAGTCCGATGAAGAACGGATCGGCCACAGTCGGACCACCCGTGCTCCGGAGTAAGTAGAACGACTCCCCCTCGGCAGCCGGGATTTCGGAACTAGGTCCCGTAGCAGTCAGGTCGAACTCGAATTCGAAGTTGCCGAGCACGAGCGTGGCGGGGTCGTCTTCCTCGAAGCCCGTTACCTCCTCGCCCGGGTATACGCGGGCGCTGGTGACGTCGACCGTCACCGGTGGCGACTCTTCGAGCACCGCACCGTCGATAAGCAGCTTCGCTTCGACGGGCTCAGCGCGAAAGAACGGGAGCACCGAGGTGGACCCATTCCATGTGGCGACGCGGTCGTCGATCTCGCGCGAGAATCCCTCGATGCGCTTCATGGCGCCGCTCTCCTGACCGGTGATCTCGATCACCCAGTTGGATTGCTTGTTGAATGCCGCCTCAAACGCGAGGGTCTGGCCGCCCGCGAAATCGACTTCGCCCTGAACGGCCGACAGGGGCTCGACGAGGGTGAACTCACCAAAGCGGTCTACGAGGAAGGGCCCGTCGATGCCGTCCGTGGCGTGGTCGCACGCGGCGAGGGTGAGGACGCAGGCGAGCATGAGACTCGTCCCTGTCCAGGTCTTCATGGCGCGACGTGCGCCCTCAAACGATACAGTACGTGACATGAACGAGATAGTCTAGAAGAACATGGAGTAGAGCGCGAAAATCTGCCCGAAGCTGTAGTCCTCGGGGGGGAGCGTGACGCCCTCGGCAGGCGTGGCGTCGTTGGTGTAGCTGAGGTGCTGGAATTGCACGGTCAGGTACACGTCGTCACGGAAGCGGTAGCGCAGCCCTGCGCCCAATAGCGTCTCCTGATCGTCGATGTCGAACGGCGCAGGGAAGTCCCGGACGTCGTTGAAGTTCTCGAAGACCGGGACGTACTCTCGCCCACTGGCCGTCCGCAGCTTAGTGCCAGCCAGCACGTCAAGGCGGTTGTAGATCTCGAAGGCGAAACCGGCTTCGAACAGGAGCGAACTCAGGTCGACCTGTTCTACATCGACCCCACCTCGGCTCGAGTCTTCCACCTGGAGGCCTAGCGTGACGTCGAAAAGGCGGTTGAGGCCCGTAAGTGTGGCGACATCCACATCCGACGAGGCGCGGAGGAGCAAGAAGTCCTTGAGTTCAGTGGTCCCCTGCCCTCGCAGTTCTGTCAGAAGGGCGATATCCAGCGAGGCGTCGAGCGCCCCTTCTGCCGGCGCAAAATCGACGCCGATCCGGGCACCACGGCGGTTGGGCGTGGCATCGCCGTAGGGCAACACGTTGCTGTAGCGCGGGTCATAGGCCATCAACTCTTCCGAGATGCGGAACGTGTAGAGCTCTGCATCCCGCGTGAGGTCAAACAACGTCGGGAGGCGCTCTAGCCGGTCGTTACCGAGGCGGCTGTAGACGCCTAGGGTGCGGCTGTAGTCGAGGCGCTTGCTCTGCGCCGCCACGCTGAAGAAGTCGGGACCGACATCTACGAACTTCGCGCGGAAGGTGAGTGCAAGCGGCTTGTAGGTGCTCTGCAGTCCAATTTCCACGAAGGTGTCGTTGTCCTCGATCGGCGTCGTGTCCGTAAAGCTGGGCGTATCGGCCACCGTCGCGCTGTCCACTTCAAGTGTGAGCCATGAGATACCCGCTTCGCCAATGAGCCGTAGATCGTAGGCGTCTTGATCCAAGATGGTCACGTCATAGTCCAGCGACAGGACAGAGTTACGTAGCCCTGAGTTGGCGTCGCCGGATTCGAGGTCGTCTGCGGTATAGGCGAGGTTTGTGCCCAGGTTGACCTTGGACCCGTAGGACGTAAGCGGTGCCGTCGACACAGAAGCGCGGCCGCCGCTGATCAGCCGCGTCGGGGTGTCAGTGAAGTTGGTGCCGCGCAGCCGAGCCACGAAGGCGTCCACGTCGAGGGCTTCGAGGCCCTGCTCGAATTCGAGGCCGAACCCCAGGTTGGCCCCCTGAAGGCGGCGTGTGTTGCGGCCCGTGTAGAACTCCTCATAGTAGAGAACTTCTTTCTGAGGACGGAACACCTCCGGCTCCAAGACAACCCCGTCTTCCTCCTCCAGGTAGAGCGTATAGGGTGTGAGCACCTTGTCCATGTCACCCACGCGGTAGCGGATCACGTCCGCGACGACGCCACGCGCCCACAGTTCACGAACCTCCACGTTGACGCCAGCCCCGAAGAAGCCACCGAACTCGTTGCGGAAGCGAATCACGCCCTGCACTTCGGTGTTGCTGTTGGGCTGCGCGTTGAGCGCTAGGTCGAGCACAAACTCGCCGTCGGTCTGGCTCTCAGGCGTCACGGTGTCCTCGTCGGCGAGGTTGCCGCCGAGGTTGGTTTGCTGCAGGAGCGTGCGCCCCATGCCGTTGAAGCGAAGGCCGATGCCTTCGTCAGGATCGTCGGAGGGGGCCTGCGCTGAAGCAGCTACGGGAAGTAGCGCGAGCGTCAGCGCGAGAAGGCGAGGGAGAGATAACAACCGCATACCGCGAGTGGGGTGATAGGGCAGTCGAACGGAGAAGAGCAGAAGGCGAGAAACGCGAGCTACTCGATCAGAAGAAGATTTTGATCTCGGCCGTCAGTTCGCGACCGACGTAGCGGTCGAGTGCGAAATTGCGGTCCTTGTAGTCCATCCAGCGGTGCCGGAGGTACAGACCCGCGTTGTCGGCGAGGGTGATGTCGAAGCCGAGACCGACGCCGAGTCCCCGCTGGTCGAGGGGCTCATTGGAAAGCGTGGTGTCAGGGAGCTCGGGGAAGAACCGATCGTCACGCGGGGTGAAGCGCCCGCCCTTCGCAAACTCGAGGCCGAGGTACCCGGCTAGAATCACACGGGGGAAGAGGTCGAAATAGACGTCCAACTCGTGGGATTGGACGAAGAGGTAGGTGTCGTCGTCATGGGGGACCCCGGTGAAGTCGCGGTTGGCCGAGGAGAAGCTGCCCAGGTAGAACGCATAGAGATTGCGCCCATCCAGGTCGACGCGGGTCTTCGCGGTCAGGTCCACAGAGTGGAACCACTTTCGTGTTGTGGCGATGCCCGTGACCTGGTCCACATCGGTCGTCGGAACTGCTTCGAAGAAGCCGCGGAAGAACGAGTACTTCCGGCCGTATGCCCCGAATTGGGTGGCAAAGACGGCGTCTGCCGGGAACGGGTTGTAGACGCGCGAGAGCGCCAAGCCGTTGACACGGTGGATGAAGGAAAGCGATGTGGTCGTCGGGGCCAGTTCGTGGGCGACGCCCCACCCTACCCCAAACTCGATCAAGCCGTTGGGGGCGTTCCACTTCGTATTGAAGTTGATGCCACGCCGGTTGTGGGCGAGCTGGTTGACCTGGGTAAGGAGGCCACCGACCGACCCTTGGCCAGACAGGATGACTTCACCAGTGCCAAGGCCGTCCTCCTCATTGATGGCGGCTTGGATCTGCGGGTTGTTGTTCGTCGCGATCTCGCCATTCTCGTTGTAGAAGTGCCGACCGATCTGGTAGACCTGAACATCGAGCGGGAAGTAGGTAGCTGAGGCGGGGATGCGGATGCGGCCCATCAAGGCTTCTCCCCACGGCGACGTGTAGGTCGGGCTATCGAATCGGCTCGCGCCAAACTCGCCGCTGAGGTTCACGCCGAGGAGGTTGGCCTCGAACTGCCCTGTGTGCACTTGGTACTGCCGACGTTCTACGTCGAGGCTATCGAGGGTGCGGTAGCTGTAGAGGCCGTTGTAGGCCAGCATCAGTGTGGAACCGAACGTCTTGGCCAGGCGCCCACCCGTAATGGCGCTTGGTAGCGCTTCCGCGTCGCCACCAAAACCAGCGTAAGTCGGGACATCGCCCGCCTCCTCGCCTTCGTTGGCCACTGTCTCCGACGGCTCCGTGCGGGCATTGGGGAGACCGCCGTTGGGCTGCGTCTTGCCCCAGAACGCGTCGAAGCTGAATTCGCCGGGGAGTTGGCCGCCGTTGAGGATCAGGCCCTGGAAGGCCTGGAAGTTCCATCGGGCGTCGCCCGTAGCGAGCTGTCCGGACTGGAAGTAGTTGTCGTAGCGAGCCAGGTCGCTAACACCCTCCCAGGGCGTGCGGTCGAAGATCGAGAAGCGATCGAGAACCTGGTAGACGCCGATGGTGAACGGGCTGAGGTTGTACCAGTGGATGCCACCAGCACGCACGCCGAAGGAGCCGACCTCGGTCCGGAAGTTGCCGTAGAAGTTGATGCCCAGGTTAAGCGAAAGGACATTGTCCTCGATCTCCCCACCATCGTACGGAGTAAAAATAAACAGCTCCGTGCCAAAGCTCGACCGCCCATTTGGACGGCCCAGGACGCTAATCGAGAGCATGGGCTCCCGATACCCGTCCCCGATTCCATAGGCCCGCTCAAAGGGCTCCAAGAACGGATACGGGTTCGAGAAGGCACGGTAGTACCCGATGGTCCGGTAGTAGCCGAACACCGTCAGCGGTTGCGCAGGCTGACGAAGCGTTTCCGTCGAGTCCGACGGGTAGGCCCGGTCTACCGAGTCAGGAAGGCTCGGCACGCGCACGTCGTCGAACCATGAGCTCCGTAGCCAATCGGCCTCGTCTCCCCCCAGTGAATTGGATGCTCTCGCCTCCAACCCGGTAAGAGGCTGATGAGGACCCGTGGGCAAATGAGGCGTCGCAGAGGCCGCAGTTGCTCCAATCAAGAAGGACAACGCGAGCGAGAGGAGCCGACTGGCCCCGTGAAGCCGATCCGTAAGGACCGACTTCACGGCGAGCCGCTGGCGTGAAGAAAGAGGCACTAGCATGGCGTATGAGCCAGAGGGAAGCTGCAGGCGGGGGTTAATTCAGGATCACGCGGCGCGTGGCGCTGAAGGACTCGCCCGTGACGCGGTAGAGGTAGAGGCCGCTGGACAGCCCCCGTGCGTCGAGCGAGAACGAGTGCAGCGTCTGCGCCGAGAGCGTGCCTTCGTGCAGCACGGCGACCTGGCGCCCCAGCACGTCATAGACCGCCACGCGCACGGCTTCGGCGCGGTCCAGCGTCAGGTCGACGCGCGCCGAAGTCTGGAACGGGTTCGGGTAGGCCGCGCTCAGCGAGAATGCCGAGGCGATGTCCGCAGGCTCGTTGGAGACCGGCGTGCCGGTGACGAAGGCGATCTCGTCGAAGGAGACGGCGAAGGCCGGGCCCGCCGGGATGCCTCCGAACACGTACACCACGTTGAGAATCTTCGACAGGTCCACGCCGTCGTCCGCGCCGCCACCGCCGTCCACGAACGTCGCCAGCGGGATCTGCACGAACTCGAAGCCCATCATGTCCGCGTCCAGACGGTACGTCGTCCGCAGCTCGTCCTCAGGACCGCCGCCGTTGCCGTCGAACATGCCGTCGCCGTTGATGTCCTCCTGCAGGACGATCTCCAGCGTGAGCGGCAGGTTCGCCTCCACCACCGACGGGCGAATGTAGAACGTGAAGTACTCCTGGCCCGTCGCGTCGAAGACGCCGCCCGGGGCCGTGACGAACGCGCCCGCGAAGCCGCCGCCCGAGCCCGGGTCGATGCCGAGGTTGAGGCCGGTGTCAGCGTCGCCGCCGAGGCCGTCGGTCGGGCCGGTGCCCGCGCCGGTGTTCTCCGCGCCCCCAGCGAAGGCGCCCGTGTTGTCCACGTTGCCGTCGTCGAAGTTGTCGTAGGACGCAGCAGCACCGTCAAGCATGACCGGGCCATCGCGGAACACGATCTCGTCGAAGGAGACGGCGAAGGCCGGGCCCGCCGGGATGCCTCCGAACACGTACACCACGTTGAGAATCTTCG
>JBCBEX010000008.1:0-21605 GCA_038528235.1 Bacteroidota bacterium | reverse complement strand
GTGCCCGCGCCGGTGTTCTCCGCGCCCCCAGCGAAGGCGCCCGTGTTGTCCACGTTGCCGTCGTCGAAGTTGTCGTAGACCACCTGGGCCGTGGCCGAAGGGACCCCGGCAAGGGCGAGCACAGCTAGGGCGAGCGTGAGCGCGCCGGCGCGAAGCGCAGGGACTATCGATAAGGTGGAAGAGCGTAGCGTTGGAGTCATGGGTCGTCGGATGCGAGACAAGGGGGACTGGGGAAAAGCCTGAAGCGCTCGTAACATAGCACAGGTGAAAACCTTTTCAAAGCGCTTTTCTGAGGCGCACACGCTGTTGTGCGAGTGAGAACACCCTCACGGGGCTCAGGAATCGGAGCCTGGCCCCAGGTGGACGTTCTGGCCGATCTACTTCGCCATACCTTCACCAAGTTCCCGCACGCCACGGAATTCCCCCAAGCGTACGTCCGAAAACCTCCTACCCTCTAGAGGTACTTGGAGGGCGGAGCCGTTGACGCGCGCACGAGCACCTCCACCGGCACGACGCGGCGCACGGGTTCATGGCCGATGGGCCCGTCCATGATGCGGTCGAGCAACAGCGCCACGGCGATCTTGCCCACTTCGTCGATGGGGACCCGCGCGGTGGTGAGAGGTGGCTGCGTGTAGAGGGTGCTCGGGAGCCCGTCGAACCCAACAACGGAGAGGTGCTCCGGTACGCGCAGGCCTGCCTCGTGCGCGGCATGGATAGCGCCTGCGGCGCAGTAGTCGTTGGCGCACAGCAGCGCTGTCGGGCGGTCGGCCGTCGCGAAGAGGGGCTGTGCTACAGCGTAGCCCGCTTCGAGCGTGTACTCGCCGGTGACCATCCAGTCAGTGCGGGGTGTGAGGCCTGCCTCGGCGAGCGCGGCCCGATAGCCCTCCAGGCGCTGATCGGCGTCTTTGGCGCCGGACGGTCCGCGGATGATGCCAATGTCACGGTGACCGAGATCTAGCAAGTGCTGCGTGAGCGCGTACGACCCACCGTAGTTATCGAAGTTGACCGTGTCGAACGGCAGCCCTTCCGCATCGGTGTTGATGAACACAATCGGCTCGCTGGCACTCGCGAGCACTTGTGCCTCTCGCGGACGCAATTCTGGAGCCATCACGATGAGGCCGTCGACGCGCTTTTCGAGCATCATGCGCGCCGCGCGGAACTCGTCGCGAAGCCGGTGCGAGGTCGAGATGAGCAGGAAGTAGCCGGCCTCCTGAGCCGCGGTGTCGAGGCTATGGAGCAGTTCGGAGAAGAACTCACCGCTGACGAACGGGAGCAGCACCCCGAGGCTGCTCGTCTGCTTGCCCAGGAGTGTACGTGCGGCCGGGTTCGGCGCGTAGCCCAGCGCCTCGGCTGCCTCCAGCACGCGCTTGCGTTTAGTATGACTGACGCGGGCTGTGTCGTTGAGCACCCGCGACACCGTCGAGATGGAGACGCCTGCGCGATGCGCCACGTCTCGGATCGTAGCACTCATGGTTCGTCACTGCATGGAGCACGTTCGATAGAACGCACACAGGGCTGATCGCCTAACAAAGGCGACCAAGTAGGGCCCAACATAGCCTATTTCCCTGGCAAATCGAAGAGATCACTGCGAGAATACACAGGCGTAGCGCCGGGCTGCCCAGCAACGTACGCCCCCAGCCGATTTGCCCAGTCTAACGCCTCAGCGCCTGGTGCGCCCGCCAGCAGCTGGGTCAAGAGCATCGCCAGAAACGAGTCGCCGGCGCCCACGGTGTCCACCACATTGGCTCGATAGCCAGGATGTGCATACCGCTCGCCTTCGTGCCACAGGAGCGCCCCCTCCGCGCCGCGCGTCACGCACAACGTATCGACGGCGAACCGCTCCATCAACGCTTCCGCGGATGCGTCCATGCCATCAGGGAGACCATACCACGCCTGTAGCAGGACCAACTCGTCATCGTTGAGTTTCACGATGTCGGCGCGGGCGAGCGAGCGCTCCACAACGGCCCGGTCGAGGAATGGAGCGCGTAGGTTGATGTCAAACACGGCCGTCGCGGTCGGCGTCGCGTCGAGAATGCGCTCCAGCGTGGCACGGGTGGCGGGGCTGCGCTGGGCCAGGCTCCCGAAGATGACCATGCTCGCCCCATCAGCCTCGGCAGCGAGGCCGTCGGTCCAGGCGATGTGGTCCCATGCCACCGGCTCCACGATGGTATAACTCGGGACCCCATCATGGTCTAGGTCCACTTCCACGAAGCCCGTCTCGTGCCTTGCATCGACCTGGACCAGATCGGTGGCGAGGCCCCGCTGTGTGACCCGGCGGCAGACTTCGCGGCCGAGGCGGTCGTCGCCGACGCGGCTGACGAAGCAGGCGTCCACCCCGAGCGTATGGAGGTGGGCTGCGACGTTGAACGGGGCACCGCCGACAAAGAGGCCTCGTGGGAGTGCGTCCCACAAGACTTCGCCGACGACGAGAACCCGAGCAGAAGCTGGAGCGGTCACGGGCTGTTCGATGGCTTGACGAGGTGTTCGTTGGAACGAGGCGGTCTATGGTACGGACGTGTTCACCCAGAGCGCACGCCTTGCCTTTTGCCTCGACAGCCCCGGACGTATGTTCGCGTGTGCTATCCCACAGGGTTTTTGCGCGTTGTGGTCATCCCCACCCAATGTTCTCCTATGACTCCTGTGTCCGACTCGGATTCCTCGTTGCCGCCCGTGCCTGCGCAAGACCATTGGGCGCATGTCTGTGCGCTCTTCGAGGCGGCTCTCGAGCAGCCCGCCCCGCAGCGCGAAGCGTTTCTGCGCGCGACGACGGGCACCAACGCGGCGTTGCTGGCCGAGGTCTCTGCGCTCCTCGACGCCGATGCACGCCTCGACACGGAGATCGATGGGGAGACGGGCGATGGGTTCCTCGACACGCCTGTGAGCCGAGTCGCGCCGATGGTGGCGGACGTGGTCGCCGAGCACGAGAACCCTGAGCCAGAGACACCTGCTCCGGTAGCGGACGCCAACAGGTCGCACACCGACACGGGCGACTTTCCGGACGAGACGGTACTATCGCTCGCGCCGCGCCCGGCCGCGCCCGGCCGGCGGCTTGGTCCTTGGCGCCTGCTGCGCGAACTCGGACAAGGGGGCATGGGGACCGTGTGGCTCGCCGAACGGGCCGACGGTGCCTTCGAGCAGCGGGTCGCCGTCAAGCGCGTCCGCGCGTCCATGTTCTCCGAAGCGCTGCGCCTGCGCTTCGTGCGGGAGCGCGCCCTGCTAGCCCGTCTCCATCATCCTCACATCGCGCAGCTCATCGATGGCGGCGTCACCGACGATGGCGTGCCCTTCTTGGTCATGGAGTACGTGGCGGGCCCGCCGCTGCTGGAGTTCTGCGCCCAGCGCCAACTCGACATCCGGGCGCGGGTGCGGCTCTTCCTCGATATCTGCGAGGCGGTCCAGTATGCGCACCGTCACCTCGTCATTCACCGTGACCTCAAGCCTTCAAACATCCTCGTGGCCCCGGACGGCGGGCCGGCAGGGACGCCCCTCGCCAAGCTGCTCGACTTCGGCATCGGCAAGCTGCAGCACGAGGACCCTCTCGCCGAGGCGCTCACCCTGACGGGGGTGCGGCCGTTTACGCCACAGTATGCGGCGCCTGAGCAGATTCGCAACCAGGATATCACTACCGCCACCGATGTCTATGGCCTGGGTGTGCTCCTGTTCGAAGTCTTGACGGGTCAGCGGCCGTTTACCGCCCCGACGGGATCGGTGCATGAGATCGAGCGCGCCGTGCTGGAAGACCTGCCGCCCTCCCCGAGTTCGGTGCTCCGACGCCATCCCGAGCACGCCGTCGGGCTGCCCGATGCCGCCAAGGCTGCGCGCGTCGTGGCTGGCGACCTGGATGCGATCGTCCAAAAGGCCCTGGCGAAGTCTCCGGAGCGGCGCTACCGCTCCGCGGAGGCTCTGGGCCGCGACCTCATGCGCTACCTCGAAGCCAAGCCTGTCCAGGCGCGCCGCGGTGCCCTCGGCTATCGACTCAGCCGCAACCTCTGGCGGCATCGCTGGACGGTAGCTGCCATCGGCACCATCATGGCGCTCCTCGCCGCGGGCATCGTAGCCGTGACCACGCAAGTCCACCGCGTCTCTGTAGAGCGCGACAAGGCCGTGGCCTCTGCCCAGTTCTTGAGCGACCTGTTCGGCAGCGAGGACCCCGATATGATGGCGAGCGTGGGCGGCCAGACGGGCGACGAGTTGAGTGCCCGCGCGCTGCTCGAGCGTGCGGCACGACGCGTTGAGACGGAACTCGCCGATCAGCCCGAGACGCGGGCGGCGATGCAGCTCACGCTCGGGCGCGTCCACCACAGCCTCGGGCTCTACGACGCCGGCGACGCCCTTCTCCGCAGCGCCCTCGCCATTCGGCAACGACGCTTCGGCACCACACACGATCAAGTCGCCGAAGTCGAGCTCGCGCTCGGCGCTCTCTTGTCGGACCGCAGTCGCTACGCCGAGGCTGAGCGCCTGCATCGACGCGCCCTGGGCTACTTCGAAACCCATGATGGCGAGGATGGCCCTCGGACCGCCGAGGCGCTCTACGAGCTCGGGCGCACGCTCACGCTGCGCGGCAACTTCAGCGATGCTGAACTGCTTCTCCGCCGCGCCCTCCGCCTGCAGGAACGCGACCCCGACCTTGCCCCTGCGGTCCTCGGTCACACACTGGCCGGCCTCGCCCACGTCCTCTACCGCCAGGGCCTCCTCCCCGAATCTGAGCACTACTATCACCAGGCCCTCGACCACTACCGCCCCACGCTCGGGCCGCTCCACGTCCGCACGGCCACTGCTCTCAACGAGTTAGGCGTCGTGATCAAAAACCAGGGGCGGTATGCCGACGCCGAACCCCACTACCGCGACGCCCTCGACGCCTTCCGACACATCTACGGCCCGGCGCACCCCCGGCGTGCCTACGCGCTAGCTAACCTCGGCGTCTTGCTGAAGGACCGTGGGCTCGTGGAGAACGACCCTCGCCACTTTGAGGAGGCGGGACCCTTCCTGGAAGAGGCGCACGCGATGTACCGTGCGCTCTACGGCGACTCGCACCTCCGCGTCGGCCATTCGCGCGCGCACATCGGCATGCTGGCCCTTGCACAGGGACGCTTCACCGAAGCCGAGGCGCACTTTGATGCGGCGCTAGGCTATCACCGGGCTGCGCAGGTCCCGGCGGCACACACGGCGCGCGCGTATCCGCTGACAGGTTTAGGCGAGGCCCTCACTGCGCTCGGCCGTCCCCAGCAAGCCCTTCCGTTCCTCGAAGAAGCGCTCGCCATCCGTGAATCGGCGACGGGGCAGCATTGGCGCATTGCCGAGGCCGAAGGCGCACTCGGTGCTGCCCGACTGGCCCTCGGGCACACCAGCGAGGCCGAGCGCCACCTCACGGCCAGCTACTTGCGCATCGAGAGCGGGGCGGGCGAAACGGCGCGCCTGCGCCTCTCCATCCGCGAACGGCTGCGCGAGTTGCATGCGATCACGGGCAACGATGAGGTTGCCGCGATGCTCGCACGGTAGGCTAGAGCCAGGCGCTGCTCTACGTGTCCGGAGCCGTACTCATCTGGACTTCGCAGGCCGGGTCGGAACGAGGTGCGTAGGCCCCGTGTGCTCGGCGAGTCGCGCTTTGCACTCTGACCTTCCCCTATGGACGCCCCCCTGCTCCACCTCCCCCTGCTCCACCGCCCCCGTCGCCTCCGGCGCTCGCCCGCGCTCCGCCGCCTCGTCCGCGAGACCCGCCTCTCCGTAGACGACCTCGTCCTTCCCCTCTTTGTCGAGGACGGCTCGGGACGGCGTACACCGATCGAGGCTATGCCAGGGCAGTTTCGCTATTCGGTGGACACCCTCGCGGAGGAAGCTCGTGCCGTGGCTGACCTCGGCCTCTCTGCCGTCGCCCTATTCCCCGCACTCGACGAGTCGCTGAAGGACCGGACGGGCTCGGAGGCGCTCAACCCCGACGGCCTTTTTCCCCGTGCGATCCGCGCCGTCAAAGACGCGGCGCCTGACCTGCTCGTGGTGAGCGATGTCGCGCTCGATCCCTACTCGTCGGACGGGCACGACGGCGTCGTTCGGGGCGGCGTGGTGCAGAACGACGAGACGCTCGACCTGCTCGCGCAGATGGCCGTCGTCCAGGCCGAGGCGGGGGCCGACATCATCGCACCGAGCGACATGATGGACGGGCGCGTCGGCGCGATCCGAGCGGCGTTGGACGAGGCTGGCTTCGCAGACGTGGCGATCCTCTCGTACGCGGCGAAGTACGCCAGCAGCTTCTACGGGCCGTTCCGCGCCGCGCTCGACTCAGCACCCCGTGAGTTGGACGACGTGCCCCGCGACAAGGCGACCTACCAGATGGACCCCGCCAACGCCCGCGAGGCACTCCGCGAGGTTGCCCTGGACCTGGGCGAGGGGGCCGACATGGTGATGGTGAAGCCCGCCCTCGCCTACCTCGACGTGATTCACCGCGTACGTGACCTAAGCGACGTGCCCGTGGCCGCCTACCACGTCTCGGGCGAGTACGCCATGCTGCACGCCGCCGCCGAACGCGGCTGGCTCAACCTCCGCGCCGCCGCCCTCGAAGCCACCACCGCCATCCGCCGCGCGGGTGCCGACCTCATCTTGACCTACTTCGCCAAAGACCTAACTCGGTGGATATACGATTGACGATTTTCGATTTCTGATGGTAAACCCCGCGACGTAGCACGGTGCACCTGGGTAGCCGTTGTCTCACATCGCACATCGTACAGCCTACATCTACACTCCTACTATGCTCGACGCTTCCGACTATTCCTACCTCGACGGTGGCCTCGTGCGCATGCTCGACCGGCTCAAGGCCGAAGGCACCGCCACCAAGGACCCCGCCGCCGACCAGTACCTCCGGGACGAGCCCAACGCGGTGCTCCTCGGGCTGCTCTACGACCAGCGCGTGCTCGCCGAGACCGCGTTCGTTGGCCCGTACAAGCTCTACCAGCGCCTCGGGCACCTCGACATGGCACGCATCGCCAGCATGGACCGGGACGCCTTCGCCGAGGTGTTTGGCGAGTCGCCGGCCGTGCACCGATTCACGAACAAGATGGTCGACACCACGCAGGCTATCGCCCAGATCCTCGCCGACGAGTACGACGGCTCCGCGTCCAACCTTTGGGCGGAGGGCACCAACGCTGAGGTCGAGAAGCGCGTCCGTGCGTTGCCTGGCTTTGGCCCGATGAAGGCCAAGAAGCTGAAACACTGCCTGTACTACTTCGGCCACCGCGATCTCAGCGAGAGCTAGCCACAACTCATACCAGCTATCAGAGATAGCGGTGCACTGCTCCTGACTCCCACCTTGGTCATCCCCGACTTGATCGGGGATCCATAGGAAGCCTCGCATGGATTGACTAGCGTCGGCCTTCGGCTCCCGCGTCCGCGGGAATGATTCTGGTGTGAGTTTGCACCATCATCTCGTCCGAATGGTATCACTCGCCAGATCGCTCAGAGGCGCGTGCGGAAAAGCTGCGGGCGAACCGAATCACACCGTAGTAGAGCAGCACCGCCGTCACGCCGAAGAGGCCAATGCGCAGGCCGTAGCCGGTCCACTGGCCATACGTCGAGTAGTCATGCCAGGTCCACATGGCGCCTGCGCCGAGCGCGACGGGCAGGCCTAGCCACAGCAGCAGCGTCTCCGGCTTGGGACGCTGATCAGGCTCCGGAGGACGCGGTTCTACTTCCACTTGATGCTGCACCCCATCGACGGGATCTGCTCCGAGGCCACCGCGCCCGTGTCCAGCAACTCATCCAGCGCATTGCGGAGGTCGTGCTGCGTGACGTCAGGCCTGCTCGGGCGGCCATCGTCGAGGCGTCCGCGATAGACGAGCGCGCGGTCTGCATCGAATACGAAGAAGTCGGGCGTGCAGACGGCGCTGTAGGCGCGCGCGACCTCCTGGCTCTCGTCGTAGAGGTACGGGAACGGATAGCCTTTCGCTGCAGCACAGGCGGTCATGTTGTCGAACGAGTCGGCCGGGTACGCGACCACATCGTTGCTGCTGATGGCGACGACCTGCACCTGCTTCGGTGCGTAGTCCTTCGCCAGCGCAATCAGCCGCTCCTCGATGGCATGGACATAGGGGCAGTGGTTGCAGATAAACACGACGACGAGCGCTTCGGCAGCGTCATAGTCCTCAACGCTGCGCGTTGGGCCGTCGAGATCGTCCACGTCAGGGTTGGCGATGGGCAAGTCGAACGCTGGGGCCATCGTGCCCAGGTCGATCATTTCGGAGTAGGTGAGAGCCATGAGACGGGCTGGTGGAAGGGCGAAGTCGTTCGCGTCCTTCTTCCACCGACGGGCGTCAGTGTTTCCGTAGCCCCAAAGGCTCGCTCCTGCTCACGCCATACTCGCGAGCACTTCGTCCGTCGTGCGGATCGCGGCAAACTCAGCATGGAGGTTGGCGAGCGCGACACCGTGGATCTCGTCGGCGGTGTAGACCTGCCCGTCGAAGCTCGTCCGTCCAAACGCTGCGGTGGCGTCGGCGACGACGGTGGTGTCGAACCCGAGGTTGGCCGCCATCCGCGCGGTCGTGGAAATGCAGTGGTCCGTCGTCAGCCCGACGATCACGAGGTCCGTGATGCCGCGCTCGCGGAGGTAGGCGTCGAGGCCTGTGCCGATGAACGCGCTGTTGACGGTCTTCTCGAAGAGCGGCTCGCCCTCGAGAGGCGCGACCTCGGGCATGAGGGCGTTGGTAGGCAGGCCAGGCCGCAGCAGCGAGGTCGGCACCGTGGAGTTGTGTTTGACGTGAACGACGAGCCAGCCCGCCTCGCGCCACGCCGCAAGCAGCTGCGTCATGTTCGCCACGGCGTCAGGCGTGCTGGACGGCCCATGGCTTGGGTCGCCTAGTCCAACCTGCACGTCCACGATGAGAAGCGCTGTGCCTATGGGAGCCGCCATCCATCTTAGGTTTACGAGTTAAACATGGCCAGTTGAGATCGGAGTCTACGGAGGTAGGCAGTGCGTCCGGGGCTCTCTGGCAATGACTCAAGTCTCACGATCTCGTTTGCCAAATCGTGTCTTCTTCGCACCGAAGTCCGGTGGCGATGCACGGCCCACCACTGCCGATCGTGGAACACACGCCTGCGTAGTCGCTCCCAAGCGGATGCTTTTGACCTCGCAGGTATCCGGACTTTGTAGCCAAGGTTCTCGCAGGCCGAGCCGCAAGCCGGGCATCGGACGTGCTTCGCTTGGCCAGACCGTCGCACGGACCGTCGGCAGGCGAAGCAGACCCAGTTGCGGTTGTTCATGGCTGTCTGATCTAGGCGCCCAGCGCCTCGTTAACGAGCCGATCTTGCTCGGCGGCGTGCACCTTGGAGCTACCGGTAGCAGGGCTTGCTGCGGCAGGGCGGCCGACGTATTGCGGGCGGACGCAGCAGTCGCCGTGGCGCTCCATGAGCAGGCGGTCGAGGTACGGCTGCACGAACGACCACGCGCCCATGTTCTGCGGCTCTTCCTGGCACCACACCACGTCGGTGACGTGCCCGAAGCGCTCTAGCTCGGCGCGCACCTCGACCTCGGGGAACGGGTAGAGTTGCTCCACGCGGATGAGGCCGACCGACGCTGGGTTGTCCATCTTCTCTTGTGCGGCGAGGAGGTCGTAGTAGACTTTGCCCGAGCAGAAGACGAGGCGCGAGGCGGCCTGTGGGTTGTCATTGGCGGCGGCGTAGACCGGATGGAAGCGCCCGTCGGTGAGGTCGGCGGCCTCGGAGACGGCGCGAGGGTGGCGCAGCAGGCTCTTCGGCGTCATGAGCACCATCGGCTTGCGGATGCCGCCGTTGGCCTCGGGCAGCATGATCTGGCGGCGCAGCGCGTGGAAGTAGTTCGCGGGCGTCGTGAAGTTGCCCACGATCAGGTTCTCGTCCGCGCAGAGTTGGAGGAACCGCTCCAGCCGCGCCGAGGAGTGCTCGGGGCCCTGCCCTTCGAAGCCGTGCGGGAGCAGCATCACGAGGCTGCTCTGGGTCCCCCACTTCGCCTCGGCCGACGCGACGAACTGGTCGATCATGATCTGCGCGCCGTTGGCGAAGTCACCGAACTGCGCTTCCCAACACACGAGCGCCTGATCGTCCGCGACGGTGTAGCCATACTCGAAGCCGAGCACGGCGTACTCACTCAGCAACGAGTCGTAGACCTGCAGCGGAAGCTGTTCGCCGCCGATGTGGTTGAGCGGGATGTAGTGCCCGCCGGTCGTCTGGTCGTAGAGGATGGCGTGGCGCTGGCTAAACGTGCCGCGCCCCGAGTCCTGGCCGGAGAGACGGACGCGGTGCCCGTCGAGGAGCAGCGATCCGAACGCGAGCGCCTCGGCAAACGCCCACTCGATTTTGCCATCGGCGAAGGACTGCGGGCGGCGTTCGAGCAGGCGGGCGAGCTTGCGGTGAACCTCGAAGTCGCCGGGCCAGGAGACGAGGGCTTGTGTGATGCGGTCGAGCACGTCGCGCTGCACCTTCGTCTCGAAGTCGGCGGTGAAGGCGCTCGGGACGGGCGCGCTGGCCGGCTCGGCATCCTTGAGGAGTTCGGCCGTCTCCTTCGTCTCCTCGAAGGCCGAGTCGAGGATGCCCCGGAAGCTGTCCAGGATGGACTCAGCCTCCTCGGGCTTCATCTCGCCGCGCTTGAGGAGCTGTTCGAGGTAGAGCTTCCGCACCGAGCGGTGGCCGTCGATGCGCTGATACATCAGCGGCTGCGTGAATTTGGGCTCGTCGCCTTCGTTGTGCCCAAACTTGCGGTAGCAGATCATGTCGATCACGACGTCCTTGTTGAACACCTGCCGGTAGTCCAACGCAAGGCGCGCCACGCGGACGCAGGCCTCGGGGTCGTCGCCGTTGACGTGGAAGATCGGGGCCTGGATCATCCGCGCGATGTCCGTCGCGTAGACCGACGAGCGCGCGTGGACGGGCACCGTCGTGAAGCCAATCTGATTGTTGACGACGACGTGCACCGTGCCGCCGGTCGCGTAGCCGTCGAGCTGCGACAGGTTGAGCGTCTCTGCGACCACGCCCTGTCCGGCGAAAGCGGCGTCGCCGTGGATGAGGATCGGGATGACGCGGTCGCGCACCTCGACGGGGTTGCGGTCGCCGACCAGCAACTGCTGCTTCGCGCGCACCATGCCCTCTACGACAGGGTTGACCGCTTCAAGGTGACTCGGGTTGGGCGCGAGCGCCACCGTCACCGTAGCACCACTCGGGGCCGTGTGCGTGCTCGCCGCGCCGAGGTGGTACTTCACGTCCCCGGAGCCCTGCACCGTGTCAGGGTTGACCGTGCCTTCGAACCCGTCGAAGATCTTGCTGTAGGGCTTGTCGAGGATGTTCGCGAGCACGTTGAGGCGCCCGCGGTGCGCCATGCCGATCACGACTTCGTCGGCCTCCTGGTCGGCAGCGTCGGAGAGGAGCATGTCGAGGATCGGGATAAGCGACTCGCCGCCTTCGAGGCTGAAGCGCTTCTGGCCGATGTACTTCGTGTGGATGAAATTCTCCAGCGCCTCGGCCTGGTTGAGCTTCTCCATGATCCGGCGCTTCGACTCGACCGCCATGTCCGACTGGAACCGCTCCGGCTCGATGCGCTCGATCAGCCAGCGCTTCTCAGCGGGCGTCGAGATGTGCATGAACTCGACGCCGACGTTGCGGGTGTAGGTCTCCCACAGGATGTCAAGGATGTCACGCAGCGGCAGGCGCGTCTCGCCGCCGAGGTTGCCGCCTGCGGTGCCCAGTTCGCCCGTGATGAAGTGGCGGTCGAGGTCCCAGATCGTCAGGCCATACTCGGCCGGGTCGATCTCAGGGTGGTAGCCCCCGCCCTGCCCGTCGGCCCCGATAGGGTTCGTCGTGGCGAGCAGGTGGCCGCGCGAGCGGTAGGCGCGGATGAGTTGCAGCACCGCCGCCTGCTTCTTGACGAAGTCGATCTCGTCGCGCTCCCGCGAGCCAACGAGGTACGGGGTCGAGTCCTGTGCGGGCTTGAACGGCGGCGTCGAGATGCCGAGCGAGCGGAATACGGCCTCGTAGAAGTTGTGCTGGCCTTGCAGCAATTGCGCGATATGGTTGAGGAACTCGCCCGACTCCGCGCCCTGGATGACGCGGTGGTCGTAGGTCGAGGTGAGCGTCATCGTCTCGGAGATGCCGAGGCGCGACAGTTCCTGCTTCGGCAGCGCGCTGTACTCCGGTGGGTAGCCGATAGCGCCTGCCGCAACGATCACGCCCTGGCCTGGCATCAGGCGCGGGACGCTCATCACGGTCCCGATCATGCCGGGGTTGGTGAGCGTGGCGGTGGTGTACTGGAAGTCTTTCAGCTCCAGACCATTGCCACGCGCACGGCGCACGATGTCGTTGTAGGCCCCGAGGAATTGCGCGAAGCTCATCGACTCCGCGGCGTGCACGTTCGGGACGAGCAGTTGCCGCTTGCCGCGCCGCTCGATGTCGATGGCGAGGCCAAAGTTGACGTGCGGCGGGTCGATGCGCTCAGGCGACCCATTCTGGCGGAACGTCGCCTTCATCGACGGCACCTGCTTCATCGCCAGGATGATCGCGTAAGCGATGAGATGCGTGTACGACACCTTGTCGCCGCCGACGCTGCGCTGGAAGCGGTTGATGAGCCGCCGGTTCTCGGCCATGAGCTTGACCGGGATCGAGCGCACGCTCGTCGCCGTGGGGATGGAGAGCGAGGCCTCCATGTTCTCGACGATTTTGGCGGGCACGCCGCGCAGCTTCGTCACCTCCGCGCCCTCGGGCACGGGGACCTCGATCTGGGGGCGAGCCGGGGCCGCTTCCGTGGTGGCGCCGTCTCCCGAGGGCGTCACGGCAGGCTGGTGCTCGGCTGGCTGAGGCGGAGCGGGCGGTACCGTAGCCGGAGGGGCTGTCGCTGGCGGGACTACGCGGTCTGAGTTGGCTCCGATGAAGGTGGGGCTGGGGTCGTAGTCCGCGAAGAACTCGCGCCAGGACTCGGAGACGGAGTTGGGGTCTTCGAGATACTGGGCGTAGATGTCGTCGACGTAGCCGCTGTTGAAGCCGAAGTTGCTCACGGTGGAAGCAGGGTTGGATCGCAAAGAGGGACGCTCGAACGCAGGGAAAATCCCCGGGTTCAGCCACCGCGCCATCCGCGCCCCCGGCCCGCAATGCCGAATTGGCGTCAGAAAAAGCGCTTCGGGAAGGTAGCGTGTTCTGGGCGTATGCAGGAGTGCCTACTCCTCTTTTCCCTGGGCTTTCCGGTGAATTGGGACGACGCCCTCCCGATTTCTCCCACCCCAGTTAGTCTTCTTCGTTCAGAGCAACGGGATGGCTCGTACGTCGGCCTCGGCCATGCGGAACAGCGCAGCAGGCCGCCCTCGTCCCTCCCGGCGTTCCTCTCCTGTCGGCGCGACGAGGCCTAGTTCCTGCACACGCCGCCGGAAGTTGCGCCGGTCGAGGCGCTCGCCGAGCAGCGTCTCGAAGGCGTCTTGAAGGATCGTAAGCGTAAAGCTCGCCGGCAGCAGCCGACCGATCAGGTTGGTCACCCGTAGTCGTTCGCGCAGGCGCCGGAGCGCAAACGCTGCCATCGCATCGTGGTCGTAGGCCAGCGCAGGGAGGTCGTCAACGGGCTGCCACCGGGCCCCGTTTTCGCCGTCGGACGGATCGAGGGCGGCATTAGCCACACTCTCAGGAATGGTCGTCAAGCCGAGGTAGGCGACGGACACGACGCGCCCGCGCGGGTCTCGGTCGACGGCACTGAAGGTGTGCAGCTGTTCCAGATAGACCGTCTCGGGGTCGATGCCCGCCTTGTCGCGCAGCAGCCGCGCGGCCGCCTGCTCGGCCGTCTCGGTCGGCTCAATCAGCCCGCCGGGAAACCCCTCACGCCCAGCCACCGCCGGCCGGTCCACCAGAATCAGTCGCACCCAGAGTGTCCCATCGTGCAGCGCAAACACCACCACGTCGACGGCCAACACTGCAAAACGGAGCGTACTCGGGTCGACCGATGGCGATGGCATGACGTCGGGAGGTGGCGATTACGGCGTTGCTGGCAGGAGTTCTGACGCAACGATACGCTTATCGGCAGCCGTCGGCCCCCACGACGTAAGCACGAGCGGTACCCCAAGATCGTCAGCCACGCGGTGGGCGAGCTCGTCGGGGCTAAGGTCGTGTTCGTAGACCGGCCGACACGTGCCGAGCGCGCGCCCGATCCGCTCCTGATGGTCGAGGCGCTGCGGCTCCGACCACTGCGACGGATGCACCTCGATTGTTCGAATCAACGGATTGTCGTCAGCCCGGACGTCGTCCGCCAGAACGAAAGAGGCCGCCGGAAAGGGTGCGTCTGTCCGGTAGCCTGTCGCCACGGCCCCGTCCCGGTTCGCGATGCGGTCGAGGCACGACACGACGAGGCCGTCGAGGTGACCGACGACGGCGTGGGCGTAGCGCAGGAGCGGGAGGTCGAGCGGGCCGACGCGGAAGCCGTGCTGCCAGGGGTCGTCGCCGTTGTGGGCGTCGGGGCGCTCGCGGCTGAGCGTGGGGTCTTCGGTGGGCATAGGACCGGCCCCGTGGCGCGTTTGGTAGGCCCGCGTCAGCCCCAGCTTCGTCACAGCGCCTCCGAAGCCCTGTTCGGCGAGCAGCGCATCGGCGTGGGCGAGCGTGGTCGTGGCCCACGTGGTGTGCGGGTGGAAGCCATACCACTCATCGAGCAGCACGCCCTGCGCCCCCTCGAACACGACGCCGCCGGGCCAGCGGAGCACCTCGCCGAGGTAGCCGTCGCCCACGATTCGGGCATGCCGCAGGAAGCGTCGGTAGCCGTCAAGCGTTGTCTCCACGACATCGTCGGCGTCGAAGGCCACCCGCTCGCGGTGTACGGCGGGCGTATCAGGCAGGCGCGCGAGCACGTCGTCGAGTTGGGCGCGCTTGTAGGCCTGTAGCGCCTGGAGCTTGCCCCGAGTCCGCGCCTGATCGGCGAGGTCGCCCGCGAAGAGCACCGCCTCGTCGCCGAGGGCGATCCGGTCGGCCTGCGCCTCGCCGACACCCATGCCACAACTCCCGTGGCGCGCATCGCCTCGCGCCAACTCGCGCAGGCGGTTGGCCGCTTGCTGGAACGGCGTGATGATGAGCGACTGGGCGCTGATCGTCGTCCGGGAGAAGGCGTCGGGCACGCCGACCTTGTCCAGGTGTGCGGCCTCAGCCAGCATGGCAGCGGGGCTGACGAGCATATGGCGCGTGAGGTGCGTGCGTACGCCCGGCACGAACGTCCCCGCCCCGAACTGCGAGAACGTGTGGTGCCGTCCATCGGGCGTGACGACGTTGTGGCCGGCCTGTGGCCCGCCGTTGTAGCGGACGACCGTGTGGACACCGCGGCCGTCGGTGACGGCTCGGCGCGCGAGGAAGTCGGTGAGACTCCCCTTCCCCGCGTCGCCGAAGCCGAGGTCTACGATCAGGTAGGCGGTGGTCATAGCACGTGTGGGTTAGAGCCTCTCACTATGGCCCGCGTCGCTGCTCGGGGGCGGCAGCGTCCCAGAGGCCACCGAGGTGAGCGCGGTCGTGGCGGCGTATTTGGCCACGGCCTTCGAAGCCGAGCGGACGGCGCCCGCGTCGAAGCCGGCGGCCACCAAGTCGTCCGTGGCGCGGCCCAGGTCGTTGACGGTCCCCTCGACCAGCCCGATTTGCAGCGCGATGGTTTCGCTGACGGCCTCGGGGTCGTCGAGCAGTATCGCGCGCTGGCCCAGCAGGTCGCGCCAGCGCTGCCGCACCTCCGGGCGTCGCCCGTTGGCCCCGCGCGTCACGACGAGGTAGAACAGGTGGTAGCGCTCCTCGACCTCGGCGATCATCTGCTCGATCGGGATCGACGCTTCCAGCCCGTCGCCAATGAGCGCCTGGACGTGGTCGCGCCGCACCTCGTCGTAGGGCTTCTCGTCGCCGATCAGGAACAGGTAGCCCTTGCGGCGGCGCTTCTCCCAGGCGTCGGTGGCCGTGTGGCGAGCGAAGAAGTAGAGCGCGAGGTCGTAGGACTCCTCGACGGTGCCCCCGCCGCCGCCCTCGATGACGATGCGGCTGAGGTCGTCGTCCATCTCCAGTCCCGACTCGAACTGCCCGACCTGGAACGGAACGCGGTCGACGAACGCGTCGCCGACGGCGCCGAAGAGCACCTGCGGATCGGCGACGTAGCCGCGGGCAATCAGCGTGCGCATGAGCGCGCCCAGCTTCGTCTGGAGAACGCGCGGGATGGAGCCCATCGACCCGGTGACGTCGAAAAACACGCCGATGGGCACCGAGTTGGGGTGCTCGGCCGAGTCGCGGCTCTCGCGAAACGCGACGCCGTGGGGGTTCATCTCATCGTGGACGACGTAGCGCCCCGTGGAGCGGACGTGGCGGTCGTAGGCGAACGCATCGACGCCGCGGGACGAGCGGTCGTGCTGGCGGCTGCTGTAGGCATCGTGTGACCAACGGCTGTATCCCATGGAAGTACCTCGGTAGTTGTGTGGTTGGGTTCGTGGAGTGAATGTGAGTGCGCCCTATGTCGGGTTCGACGGCATCGCGAACGGGCGGAAGCGAGGCGGGCCGTAGAGCGTCTGCAGGAGGTCGCGGAACTCACCGAAGAGCGCCCAGGCGTCCTGCGGTCGACGTGCCGGGTTGGGCAGCAGACAGCTCCGGAAGAATGCCACAAGGCGTGGGTCGAGGTGCGCCGGCGGCGTCTGTGTTTTTTCGTCGCCGCCGACGAGCCATAGCATCGTCAGCGCGGCCATGTAGAGGTCCGTGCCTGGCGTGGGAGACTGCTTCCCAAGCACCTCCGCCGGGTAGAAGGCGTGGTACGGCGGGCTAATTGCGCGTATCGATTCCGACGCCACCCGAAGGCCCGTTGCCGGAGTCGACCCTGTTGATCGCGATCGTTTTGATCGCGACGGTAACGGCACCGCGTAGCCCCAGTCGATGAGCCGCCCGTGATGGTCAGCAGGTCGGACGAGCACGTGCGCGGGGACGACGGCACCGTGGACGAGGCCGCAACCGTGCGTCAGCGCGAGCGCGGCGAGGAGGCGATTGAACATCCACGCCATGTCCGCCGGGTGGATGCCCGCCGGGTAGGCTCGCTTCACGTCAGCGAGCGACACCCAGCCGTCTTCCCAGTCGAACACGTTGGTGCGGCGCTGCGTGCCGTCGGCCCCGTTCACATTGAATGACGCGCGCAACGGCGATACGTGCGCGAGCAGCCGCGCGTCGTCGCTGCGGAGGTCGACGCGCTCGCGGAGACGGCGAAGCGCCCAGGCCTCGTTAGCGAGCAGATCGTTATTCGCCGATGACCGCGCGCCCTTGACGAGCACGGGGGCTGTCGTTCCTCGCTCGGTTTCGGCGGTGGCCCGGTAGAGATCTGCCACATCACCCCGTACGTGGATGTCGTGGAGGCGGTAGGTGACATCGGCGTGGCGAAGCTCGGCCAGCGAGTGGGGTCGCCGGTAGGTACCAAGCCGGAGTTGCTGCTGTGCAGATTCGTAGAGCGTGCCGAGGCGCTGAAAGGTAATGGTAGCGCCTGGGTCGCCGCCGTTGCGGTCGGCGTGGACGATGAACGCGAAGGCGCGATAGCGCTCCCGTAGGGCATCGTGCTGACGCGCCGCGTCTCCATCTAGCGTTCCGAACAGGTCGGACGCTCGCCTCGCCGCATTGATGCGAGCACGTGCGTCAGCGAAGGTGGTGGGCGGTCGGTAGGACACGGCGAAGGACGTTGGCGAAGGGTGCTTGGGGCGTCTGACATCAAGGTAGATCTTTTTAAGTGTAAATACAACACTATTTATTTTTCTCGTTGTTCTCCTCGCTGCATCGACCCATAGCGGCGTCCTACCCCTGTTTGCGGCCATTCGTCATGCCTGCGTCACGCGGCTGGCACCCGGTCGCGTGTAGCTTCGTCCCCCCACCGACCCACTCTGACATCGATGCGCGTGTCTCCCCCCGCCCACAGCCTGCTCTGGTTGCTTGTCCTGCTGTGCGCAGCGCCCTGGGCCGCAGCGCCGAGCGCCTCAGCGCAACCAGCCGAACCGAATGCGCCCCCGCCGCCACGCAACCTCATCGTGCTCATCCCCGACGGCTTCGGCCCTACCTCGCAGACGATGGCGCGGGAGTACCTCCACGAGATCGAGGGCCGCGAGCTTGTGCTCGACCGCATCCTGAGTGGGGCGGTACGCACGTATGCCTCCGACAGCCGCGTGACCGATTCCGCCGCCAGCGCTACGGCCTACGCCTCCGGCGTGAAGACCTACAACGGCGCCATCGGCCTTGACTCCACGCGGGCTCCCGTGGCCACGCTCCTGGAGGCGGCCGAGGCGCGCGGCATGGCGACAGGCCTCGTGGCGACGAGCCGCATCACGCACGCCACGCCGGCAGCGTTTGCTGCCCACGTGCCGCAGCGCGGGATGGAGCTCGATATCGCCGCGCAGATGTTGAATCAGGGCATCGAGGTGATCCTGGGCGGAGGGCGGCCGTTTTTTCTTCCCACCGCCACCAATACGGACTACGCTGGCCGTCGCGACGATGGCCGTGACCTCGTCGAGGAGGCGCGCGAGCGCGGCTATGCCGTCGCGCTGGACCGGGCGGGCTTCAACGCCTTCAGCGCCGTACCGCTCGGCGGTGCCGACACCGCACCCCCTGTGCTTGGCCTCTTCAATAACTCGCACCTGGCGTACGAGATCGACCGCGACCCGTCGAACGAGCCCAGCCTCGCTGAGATGGCCACGTTCGCGCTTGCGCACCTGAGCACCGACCCCGACGGCTTCTTCCTGATGATCGAGGGTAGCCGCATCGACCACGCGGGGCACGGGAACGATCCTGTGGGCCACCTGCACGACATCATCGCGTTCGACGACGCCGTGGCGGAGGCCCTCGCGTTTGCCGAGCAAGACGGCGAGACGCTGATCGTGGTGATGGCCGACCACGAGACAGGCGGCCTATCGCTGGGGCGCAACATGAACGGGCGCGGCATCTACGACTGGCGGCCGGACGTGCTCGCCCAGGCAACACGTAGCGTTGAGGGGATGCTCGCGCTGGTCGACGAAGGCATGGCCCCGGACACGCTCATGGCGACCCACGGCGGCATCGTTGACCTGACGGACGACGAACGCAGCGCCTTGCGCGAAGCTGTCGGCGTTCTCCGAGGCCCCGGCTCGCTCTACAGCGTCATGGCGGCCATCCTGTCAGAGCGCGCGTTGATCGGGTGGACGACGAGCGGACACACGGCCGTCGCCGTGAACCTGCACAGCTACGGCCCGCATGCGGAGCGTTTCGCTGGCGTGATGGAGAATGACGCCATCGGCCGGACGCTGGCCGACGTGATGGGCTTCGATCTCGACGCGCTCACCGTGGAGCTTCGCGCAGAGCTTCGCCAGGAACCTGAGACCGTTGTAGAGTAGCAACTGCGTCCGCTTGCCCTTGATGCGCGCGTTTTGCTTGTTGATTCCCTTCATTGCCCTCGCACCTGATCCCCTGCTATGGACCTGAGCACGCCCATTGATCAAGCCACGTTCGTGGTCACCGACACCGAGACAACGGGTGCGCGGGCGGGCGAGGATCGGCTGATCGAGTTGGCCGCGGTCAAACTACGCGGCGGGCAGATCGTGGGGACGTTTCAGCACCTCGTCAATCCGGAGCGGCACATCCCGCAGCGCATCACGCGGCTGACCGGCATCACTACGGCGATGGTGTTCGAACAGCCCACGGCGGGCGGGGTGTTGCCCGGCTACCTCGACTTTCTCAGCGACAGCATCCTCGTAGCGCACAACCTGCCGTTCGACCAGCGCTTCCTCGACGTGGAGTTGGACCTCGCGGACCTGCCACCGATGACGAACGAGTCGCTCTGCACGCTGCGGTTGGCGCGGCGGCTCCTCTCAGCGCTTCCCTCGAAGGGCCTCTCGGCGCTCACCACACACTACGGCCTCAAGAACGACGCCCGCCACCGCGCCCTCGGCGACGCCACCGTGACGGCGCACGTACTGATGCGCCTCCTCGACCAGCTCCGCATCGAGTTCGGCGCGACGACCATCGCCGACGTGCTCGCCTTTCAGCGCAAGCGCTACAAAGACACGCGCCGCGCACCAAAGCACCTCGAAAAGATCAGACAGGAACGGCTGCCGCTCCTCCCCGACCGACCCGGCGTCTACTTCATGAAGGACCGCCGCGACCGCATCATCTACGTCGGCAAGGCGAAGAGCCTCCGCAACCGCGTGCGGTCGTACTTCACTGGCATCGAGGCGCACCCGCCGAAGACGCGCAAGCTGCTCCGCGACGTGCGCACCGTTGAGTGGACGGAGACGGGCTCAGAACTGCGCGCGCTGCTCGACGAAAGCCGCCTCATCAAGCAAATGTTGCCGGTCTACAACCGTGCCCAGCGGCGCTACCGCTCCTACCCCTTCCTCCGCCTCGACACCACGCACCGCTTCCCGACGATCACGCAGACGCCGATCATTCGCAACGATGGCGCTGAATACTATGGCCCCATCGGGCGGCGCGGCCAGGCCGAGGAATTGGTCGAGTTGATCGGGCGCCTCTTTCAGCTTCGTGAGTGCGAAGAGCCCACGTTTCGCATGGGGCGGGCATGCCTCTACCACGAGATGGGCCGCTGCACCGCGCCGTGTGAAGGGGGCCTCGGCGCGGCGCGCTACGGCGAGGTCGTGGAGCACGTGCGGCGCTTTCTCACCGGGCAGGACAACTCAGCGCTGGACGTAGTGGAGCAGAAGATGCGCCAGGCGGCTGCCCGCCTCGATTTCGAGGAGGCGGGGTTTTACCGCGACCAGTTCCGCCGCCTCGAACGGACGCTCGGCCGCCAGCAGCATATCGCCTCGGCGGTGCATGATCACCACGCTGTGCTCGTGGAGCCAGGTCTGCGCGAGGGCGACGTGCAGCTCTTCGTCATCCGCCACGGTCGCCTCGTCGCGATGCATGATCTGCCCGTCCCCCCCGCTCCCGACAACATCGCTGCGCTCGATGGGCTATTGGGCGAGCACTTCGATCCGAGCGTGGCGCCGCCCGACGTCATCGGTAAGGCCGACGTAGACCAGACCCGCATCCTGCTCCACTGGATGCACCGCCACCCGGACCGAGCCCGACAGATCCGCTGGCACGACGGCGACGACTTCGCGGCGATGCGCGACGCTATCGTGGACTCGGCTACGCGCGAAACGTGGCGCGAAGCCGTGACCGACGATACAGAAGAGGACGACGCGTAGTACTCGGTACGCTCTTTGCTAAGCTCCAGGAAGACGAATCTTCCTGTGCCGATGGCTATGTCCGTACCCTCGTCTTCGCCCCGCTCGCCGTTTGCTGCGCTTCGTGCGTTTGTGGACCACCTGCGCTCGCGTCGCACGCGCACACGCGATGACCGCACGCTGGCCCGCAGCCTCTACCTCGCCTTCGAACGGGGCACCGACCAGCGGTTCAAGGGGCTGCACTTTCAGGTTGTGGACGGAGTCGTAACCGTCTACGGGAGCGTGCAACAGGACCGGGACCGCGACATCGTCTTCGGTCGCGTGGCGGCGCTGCCCGGCGTACGCGCCGTCTCGGACCGCCTCCACGTGGATCAACGCACCCCCGTCGGCGCGCTGCGTGGGCTGCGGTTGAACTAGGCTCTGTTTGGAAATTCGCTGCGCAGCCGAGCTTGAGCGCCGGATGGGGTGCGCAAGGCGCGCGAAGCAGGC
>JBCBEX010000007.1:0-90046 GCA_038528235.1 Bacteroidota bacterium | reverse complement strand
ACACGGGACCGCGCGACGGTGACGGCACTGACGTGGCCGTTCCTGGTGAAATACGGGTACGTAGGAGGGTAGCAAGCAGTAGGATGAACCCTGAGACGACAACGCTGGACGAAGTGCAAGCGCCGCCCACACTGGGACGTGCGGCTGACTCTATGCTGACCGTCGGGATTGTGATGCCACTGGCGGAGCAGCGGGGTGGGGCAGAGTTGCTGTTATTGCAATTGCTGGATGCTAACCGGGCACTCGTCGATGACGGTGGGGTGGGATGCCGCTATGCCGTCGCCTTTCTGGAAGACGGGCCGATGGTCGAGGCCGTCCGCGCGCTCGGAGTCCAAGCCGAGGTGTTCAGAGCAGGCCGTGTGCGTCAGGTGGGTCGGCAAGTTGGTACCGTGCGGCGGATCGCAGCCTGGTTGCGCGACCTCGACGCCGACGCCGCGCTCGCGTGGATGCCGAAAGGGCACCTCTATAGCGGCCCCGCGGCTCTGCTCGCGCGCATCCCCGCGTTCTGGTTCCAGCACACGATCACCTCGAAAAACCCGATCCACCGCACGGCGACGCTGCTGCCCTCGGCGTCGATTCTGTGCTGCTCCGAGGCGGCGAAAGCGGGCCAGGCGACCCTCTGGCCGTCACGGCACGCGGAGGTGCTCTATCCCGCCGTCAACCTCGCGCGCTTCGACGCAGACACGTTGCCTTCGGTCGCCGAGTTGCGCACCAAGCTAGACCTGCCGACGGATGCGTTCGTCGCGGGCATAGTCGGGCGGCTCCAGCATTGGAAAGGCATCCACGTGTTCGTCGAGGCGGCAGCGCAGGTCGCGCGGGCGCAGCCGGACGCGGTATTCGTCGTGGTTGGCGGGCCGCACTTTTCGGAGCCGGACTATCCAGGCGCACTCACGGCGCTCGCGGAGCGGCACGGGGTCGCCGACCAACTCCGCTTCGTCGGGCATCAGCCGAACGTGCCGGAATGGATGAATGCCTTCGACGTGCTGGTGCACGCTTCGACAGGTCCGGAGCCGTTTGGCATGGTAATATTGGAAGGCATGGCGCTAGGCAAGCCTGTCATCGCCACGGCGCATGGCGGCCCGCTCGAAATCGTGACACCAGAATCCGGGCTGCTCGTCCCACCCGGAGAGCCTGCCGCCTTGGCTGACGTGCTGCATTGCCTCGCCGACGACCCCGCTGCCCGTGCTCGCCTCGCGGAAGGTGCCCGCGCTCGTGCTGCCCAATTCAGCACCGAGCGCCTCGCCCGGGACGCCGCTGCCCTCGTACGCCGCCATCTCGCCTGACTCACCGCCATGAGCAGCCGCCCATGAGTTCCCTCGTAGCCAACCTTCGCCTTAGCCAGTCCCAATGGACGGCGCTCAAGCCCGTGCTCATCACGCTGGCGGTAGCGCTGTTTTGCGGGTGGGCCGTCGCCACGGAGCAAGCGCGGCTCGCCATCGCGGGTGGGATGCTCTTCGCGCTCATCGCCGCTGGGAGCGTGACGCCACGCCTCATGATCGTGGTGCTCCTCGGCATCCTGTGCTTCCTGGGCGACTTCCGGCGGTTCATCACGATTACGTTCCCGAATACCGGCCAGGACCCGATCCTGCTCGTCCCGCCGCTCGTGGTGGGACTGATGGTCGCCTCGCTCGTGGCCACGAAGTCGCTGCGGTTCGACAGCACGCTCTCGAAGTGGGTGGTCGCGCTGCTGATTCTGATGACGTTTCAGATCCTGAATCCAGCGCAGGGCGGTATGAGCGTCGGCATCGCGGGCGCGCTCTTCACCATCGTGCCGGTGTGCTGGTTCTGGCTCGGGCAGATCTATGCGACCGAGGAGATGCTCAACAAGCTCGTCCTCGTGGCGCTGCCTGTCATCGCCGTGCTCGCAGGCATTTTGGGGCTCTACCAGGTATTTGTCGGCTTCCTGCCGTTCGAACAGGAGTGGATCGACACAGAGGGCTATTCCTCGCTCTGGGTCGCCAGCGATGTGGTCCGGCCATTCTCGTGGTTCACGGCCGCATCGGAGTACGCGGGCTTCCTGATGATGTCGATTGTGGCGCTCTGGGCGATGGTGTCCACGCGCAAGCGGCTCGACCTGCTGCCGATCGTCGCGTTCTTGGTGGTCGCCCTGTTCCTGATCGGGAGCCGCGGGCCCATCGTGAAAGTGCTTGCCCTCGTGCCGCTCGTGTGGGCGATCACGAGCCGGAGCGCGGCGTCGTGGGTGCCGCGTCTCGTGCTGGCGGTGGTCATCACGCTCGGCGCAGCCGGGTATAGCCTCACAGCGGTCTCTTCGATGGAGATGGAGAGTGGCGCGGCCGATGTCCTCGTGGGTCGTAACGCCGACGGGCTCCTCAACCCGATGGACGCCGAGACGTCGACGGTGGGCAAGCACGGCGACATGATGGAGCGCGGCTTCCTCTCGGGCTTCTCGACGCCGCTGGGCCTCGGCCTCGGCTCCACCACGCCGGCCGCGAAGAAGTTCGGCGGCAACCGCAGATCGAGCGAGTTCGACTACACCAACCTCATCCTCTCGCTTGGCCTGATGGGCATGGTGATCTACGGCGGCATCCTGCTGCTGGTCGGGTGGAATGCGTTCTGGTACTACCTCCAGATGCGAACGACGCTCGCGCTCGCGATGGGGGGCATGTTGCTCATCCACATCGGCGGCTGGACGCGCGGGACGGAATACTTCCTCGCGGCGTGGTGCTGGTTCCTCATCGGCGCGCTCGACCAGTTCACCACGAAGCGCCGTCAAGCGCTTGAAGCTGAAAACGCCGAGCAGGCGGAGGAGGAAGACACCGCCCTTGCGCTCGCTTAGCCTGGACCTGCATGCGCCTCGCACTTGTCACCCACAACCTGATCCGCGGCGACGGCCAGGGCCGCGTCAACGCCGAGGTCGCGCATGCGCTCGCGGACGCAGGGCATGCCGTGACGCTCGTGGCCGCGCGCGTCGACGACGACCTCGCTGCCCGTGACGGCATCACGTGGCAACGCATTGAGCCGGGGCGCGGACCTACACAGCTCGTCAAGAACCACGTCTTCGCACGGCGGAGCGCTCGGTGGCTCGACGCCCATCGGTCCGAGTTCGACCTCGTCGTGGCCAACGGGTTCGTCACGTTTGCCCGGGCCGACGTCAACGTGGCGCACTTCGTCCACGGCGCGTGGCTGCGCTCGCCCGTCCACGTGTCTAAACTACGCGGGGGTGTGTTCGGGACCTACCACAAGCTCTACACGAGCGCAAACGCGCGCCTCGAACGCCGGGCGTTTGCTGAGGCGAAGCGGGTGATCGCCGTCGCCGAGCGCGTGCGTGACGAACTGGTCGACATTGGCGTGCCGACGGAAAAAATCACCGTCGTCAACAACGGCGTCGATGTCGAGGAATTCCGTCCGACGCCGATGAGCGCGGAGGATCGGCGCGCGCTTGGCTTGCCGGGTACGCAGCCCGTCGCATTGTTCGTCGGCGACATCCGCACGCCGCGCAAGAACCTCGACGGAACGCTCCGCGCGCTCGCGCGCCTCGCCAGCACAGACGCCTCGGAACTGCGGCTCGCTGTGGCGGGGCGCGTCGAAGGCAGCCCGTATCCCCAGCTTGCGAAAGACCTCGGCGTCAGCGACCAGGTCCTCTTCCTCGACTTCCGCCGCGACCTCCCCGCGCTGATGCGTGCCGCCGACTTCGTGGTGTTTCCGTCGCGCTACGACCCGTTCGGCCTCGTTGTCACCGAGGCCATGGCCTCGGCGAAACCCATCGTCACGGCCTCGACCGCGGGCGCCGCGGCGCTCGTGACGCCCGACGCGGGCATCGTCCTCGACAATCCCGACGATGTGGCCGGGCTGGCCGACGCGATGCGGCGGCTCACGGTCGATGCGGCCCTGCGCGCGCAGATGGGACAGGCGGGCCGGGCGATTGCCGAGCGGCACACCTGGGCGCACATGGCGAAGCAGTACGTCGAGGTGTTCGAGGCGGTGGCTGCTGGCCGCACCCCGATGCGGCTGGTCCGCGAAGCTGCGGCGAATCCGACGGCCACCGTGCCCTCGGCTTCGTGAATCCGGCGCATTTCTTGGTAGCCTTACTCGTATGAATCCGCGCCGTCTCATCTTCGACATCCGCACCCGGCTCTCGTCGGACGTGTCCCTCTTCTGGCTCTACCAGCCCTATATCTGGTGGGACCAGATCAAGTCGGGCCTGCGCTACGGGGCCAACGACGCTCGCGAGCACCGGCTGCGTGCCGATACGGAGCTCGTCATCGACGGCTTCCAGGGCTCGGCCAACTCGTATGCCGCCGACCTCTTCAAGAGCTGGCAGACGCGCACCGTGTCGATGTCGCACCACATGCACGCGGCGGCGCAGATCGTCCGGGCGGTACGCCGCGAACTTCCGACCGTCGTCACGATCCGCGAGCCAGACAAGGCCGTCCTCTCAACGACCGCCCGCTGGCCACACCTCGACGTTGCGCAGGTCCTCGAAGGCTACATCGCCTTCTACCGCGCGCTGCTGCCGGTCGCCGACGGCATCGTCCTGAGCCCGTTCGCGCGTACCATCCATGACTTCGAAGGCGTGATCGCCGAGGTCAATGTTCGGTTCGGTACGGCCTTCGCGAGCGGCCCCTCTGTCACGGGCGACGGCGCGAGCGCGTCGGTGGAGTCGATTCGGTCTGCGCGCAAAGCGACCAGCCCTGAGCAAGAGCGCCGCCGCGCCGAGAAGCAAGCGGACCTCGACCGCTGTGCCGATCTCCTCGCCAAGGCCACCGCCGTCTACGCCGCGCTCGTCGATGCGTGCGACGTGACGGCTGCGCCCACCTCCATCTCCTAAGTCCACTCCGCTATGCTGCCGAGTCCTGCCGCCCCGCCGGTGTCGCCGCGCATGCCCGCGACGCTCCTCACACTCCAGATCGGCATGGGCTGGTTTCCTGAGCAGGCTGGCGGGCTCAACCGGATGTACTACCACCTGATGCACGCGCTGCCCGAGGCGGGCGTGGGCGTGCATGGCATCGTGGCAGGCTCGACCGGGCTCGCGGCGCAGACGCACGGCCGCGTCCGCTCGTGTGCGCGCGCCGATGCGCCGATGCCGACCCGACTTTGGCAGGCGCGCACGACGGGCCGCCGCATGCTCCAGGCGCTCCGACCGGATGTGCTTGTGAGCCACTTCGCGCTCTACACGGCGCCGCTCCTTGGCGCGATGAACGACCAGCCGCTCGTGGTCCACTTCCACGGACCGTGGGCCGCCGAAGGGGCCGTCGAGGGAGCGTCCAGCATGGCTGCGCGCGCCAAGTGGGAACTGGAGCAGCAGGTGTACCGCCGCGCCGACCGTTTCATCGTCCTCTCCGAGGCGTTTCGCGACGTGCTGCACAGCCGCTACGATGTGGCGCTCGACAAGATCGAGATCGTCCCCGGCGGTGTCGATGCGTCGGCGTTCGACTCGACCCTGAGCCGAAAGGAGGCGCGCGAGT
This sequence comes from Bacteroidota bacterium, assembly GCA_038528235.1. Classification (GTDB taxonomy): domain Bacteria; phylum Bacteroidota; class Rhodothermia; order Rhodothermales; family Rubricoccaceae; genus JBCBEX01. The sequence goes on along the minus strand of JBCBEX010000007.1, from coordinate 84,620 downwards.
TGCTCGGCTGGCCGACGGACCGCCCGACCGTCCTCGCGGTGCGGCGCCTCCAGCCGCGTATGGGCCTCGAAGGGCTGATCGACGCCGTCGAGACGGTGCGGCAGCAGGTGCCCGACGTGCAGGTGATGATCGCCGGAAAGGGTGCCCTCGCCGCGACGCTGCAGGCGCAGATCGAGGCGCGCGGGCTGTCCGACCACGTGAAGCTCCTCGGCTTTGTGCCGGACGCGGATCTGCCGCTCGCCTACCGCGCCGCCGACGTGAGCATCGTCCCAACCGTTGCGCTCGAAGGCTTCGGCCTCATCACGATCGAGTCGCTGGCAGCGGGCACGCCGGTGCTCGTGACGCCCATCGGAGGCCTCCCCGAGACGGTGCGCGGCCTCGACGCCTCGCTCATCCTCGATGACGCGGCACCCGCGACCGTCGCCGACGCCCTGGCCGGAGCCCTCACCGGGGCGCGCCCGCTTCCCGACGCCGACGCCTGCCAGGCCTATGCCCGCGCCACGTTCGACTGGCCCGTCATCGCGGCGAAGACCGCGGAGGTTTACCGCGCAGTGGTTTGAGAAGCCGCAGCTTCTCCTCTTGTTCTCTGTCATCCTGAACGTGATTCAGGATCTCTACCGACTGAGGTGTCTCGCGGCTTCGCTGAGATGCTGAAACAAGTTCAGCATGACAAATACAGACTTGGTGGTTGGGACTACCGTCTCAGGAGCAACAGCGAAAATGGCTCGTCCTAAGGCGTTCCCCCGCACACTTTTCCTCGACCATGCCGCGGTGCTGGGTGGGGCGGAGCTGTCCCTGCTTGACATCGCGCGGTCGGCGGGGCCGGAGAGTGTGGTGGCGCTCTACGCGGACGGGCCGTTCCGCATCCGCCTCTCTGAGTCGGGCGTCGCGGTCGAGGTGCTCGACGCGCCGCAGGCGTTGCTCGACGTGACGCGCGATGGGGGACTGGCCGGGGCACTAGGCGTCGTCCCCGCAATCTGGGCGCAGGCCCGGCGCGTGGCGAGGCGGCTGCGCGACTTCGACGTGGCGCTCGCCAACTCGCAGAAGGCGTTCGTGACGGCGGCGCTCGCGGCTCCGCTGGCGCGGCGGCCCGTCGTGTGGCACCTCCGCGACGTGATGACCGCCGACCACTTCAGCCGCGCCAATCGGACGGTCGCGATCACCCTCGCCAACCGCTTCGCTGCCGCGGTGATCTGCAACAGCCAGGCGACCGCCGATGCGTTCGTGGAGGCCGGTGGCAAAGAAAAGCTTGTGCGTGTCGTGCTCAACGGCATCGATCCGGCTCCGTTCGACGCAGTCACGGGCGAAGAGGTCGCCGCAGCGAAAGCCGCGCTAGGGCTCGACGAGCGGCCCGTGGTGGGCGTGTTCAGCCGCCTCGCGCCGTGGAAAGGGCAACACGTGCTGCTCAATGCTCTGGAGGGCCTCCCGGACGTGCAGGCCCTGGTCGTAGGCGACGCCATCTTCCCGGAGGACCGCGCCTATGCTGAGACGCTGCGGTCTCAGGCGGCACAGCCACCGCTCGCGGGGCGCGTCGTCCTGCCCGGCTTCCGCAATGACGTGCCGGTTCTGTTGCACTGCTGCGACATCGTGGCCCACACATCGGTGGCCGCCGAGCCCTTTGGCCGGGTGATTGTCGAAGGCATGCTTGCTGAGCGTGCGGTCGTCGCCACCGCTGCAGGCGGCGCCGTCGAGATCCTGGACGACCAGACGACGGGCCGCCTTGTCCCACCTGGCGATGCTGCCGCGCTCCGCACTGCCCTCGCCGCTCTCCTCGCCGACCCCAGCCGCACCCGCACGATGGCCGCCGCCGCCCGCACCGACGCCCTGACCCGATTTGGCACGCCTCGGGTCGCCCAGGAAGTTGCCGCGGTGCTCCGGGAGGCCTCGACGCGCTCGTAGTAAATCCACGCCGCCTTCGCACACCCCTTGCTTGCGCCTGCTGCCTGAAACGGCTAGACTTGCGCGCTTGCGGGACGCCACCCCTGCCTCACCTTCCGCCTGCCGTTTTCCGGTAGCCCTGCGCTCGCCCTCCAGCGCCTCCGATGCTCTTTAATTCCCTCGACTTCGTCTTCTTCTTCCCGGCGGTCGTCGCGTTCTATTTCGCGCTGCCGTACAAATACCGGTGGGCGCTGCTCCTCTTTGCGAGCTATGTGTTCTACGGCATGTGGAAATGGGAGTACCTCGGCCTGATCTGGTTCTCCACCACGGTCGACTACTTCGCCGCGCGGGCGATGAGTGCGAGGAAGACAAAGAAGGCACGACGGCCCTTCCTGTGGGCGAGCCTCGGCGCGAATCTCGGGTTGCTATTCTTCTACAAGTACTTCGACTGGGCGAGCAGCAATCTTGGCGGTCTGGCCGACATGCTGGGCTGGGACATCAACACCCCCGTGTTCAACCTGCTCCTGCCGGTTGGCATCTCGTTCTACACGTTCCAGACGCTCGCCTACACCATCGACGTGTACCGCGGCAAGGTGGAGGCCGAGAAGCACTTCGGCATCTTCGCGCTCTACGTGACGTTCTTCCCGCAACTCGTCGCGGGGCCGATCGAGCGCTCGGGCAACCTGCTGCCGCAGTTCTACCGCAAGCACGACTTCTCGTACAAGCGCACGGTGAGCGGCTTGCGGCTGATGGCATGGGGTTTCTTCAAGAAGCTCGTCATCGCCGACCGGGTGTCGCTCTACGTCAACATCGTCTTCGCCGATATCGGGAGTGCGTCGTCGGCGCAGATCATCGTGGCGGGTGGCTTCTTTGCCTACCAGGTCTACTGTGACTTCTCGGGCTACTGCGACATCGCCATCGGCGCGGCGCGCATCATGGGCTACGACCTGTCGCAGAACTTCAACCGGCCCTACTTTGCCACCTCGACGGCCGAACTCTGGCGGCGCTGGCATATGACGCTCGTGGACTGGTTCCGCGACTACGTCTACTACCCGCTCGGCGGCAGCCGGGGTCGTGCTAAGGCCTTCCGCAACGTGATGATCGTTTTCTTCCTCACCGGCGTCTGGCACGGCGCGTCCTGGACGTTCGCCATCTGGGGGATGCTCAACGGCCTCATCATTATCGCGAGCGTGTCGACGAAGAAATTCCGCGACAACAACTGGCGGATGATCGAGAAAGCCGTCGCAGGGCACACGGCACCGATTCGCAAGCGCAGGGCGGGCAGCAAGCCACGCCCCGTCCCGACGCCCGCGCCGATCGCAGCGCGCGGCTTCACGCTGCGGCCGTCGCTCAACATGGTTCGGCAATTCCGCTACGTCACGAGCATCATCGGCACGTTCGGCCTGTTCTACATCACCGGCACGTGGTTCCGCGCCCAATCCGTTGCCGACGGCTGGCAAGTCTATGTCACCTGGGCAAAGACGCCGTGGGAAGGCTTCGGTGCGTGGATGGTCGAAGGGTTCACGCCTGCGATGATGGTCATCAGCCTCAGCATGATCCTGCTCCTCGAAGCGGTACACGTCGTGCAGGAGCGTGGCCACTCGATCGCGGGGCTGCTCGCCAGGATGCCGCGCGCGCTGCGCTGGACGTTCTACTGGGGCTTGATCTTCATCATCCTCTTCTTCGGCGTCTTCGACAACGAGCAGTTCATCTACTTCCAGTTCTAGGAGTGACATGAAGCAAGTGGCAAGAAGCAAGGGCAGCTACGTGCATCCCCACGCCACGAGATACTTGTCAACTGATACCCTCCGATCATGAGTGACTCGAACGATATCCGACCGAACACCGAGGGCGACGGCGCCGCTACCGAGAGCGCCGATGCTGGCTCGCTCGTCCACGACGTGTCCGTCCACAGCGAGGAGATCCGCGCCGATGTGCAGCAGGACCGCCTCAATGACAAAAAAGGGCGCGACTTCGTCCGCCTCATGGGCAACGGCCTGCTCTTCATCCTCATCCCCGTGCTGGTGATGGAGTTCGGCATCCGCGTCGTGGCTGCCGACAAGTTCAAAGGGCAAGAGAAGCACGTCGACTTCTACCACCCGACCCGGATGGCGGCGTCCAACGATCGGCAGATCGACTACCTCTTCGTCGGGTCGTCCCGCGTGGCCGCCGCTGTCGAGCCGCAGGCCTTCGCCGACGTTGTCGAGGAGCGCACGGGCACGCGGCCGATGGCCATCGATCAGGGCAAGGGGTACTCCACGCTCGTGGAGCACTACTTCCACCTCCGCAACCTCGCCGCCGACTACCCCGGTTCGCTCGAAGGCACGACCGTGATGATCGAGTCGCCGATGGGCCTCGCGCAGACGAACACGTGGGACGGCGAGTGGGCGAAGGAGTCGTGGCCCGAACTGCTCGGCCCGCCTATGCGCGCGGGCGATCTCCCGCAGTACGTCCTCTCCTCGACCGACACCAAAGAGACGAAGGTGGCCGCCATCGGCTCCGCGCTCTTCATGTCGACGCGCTACTGGGATGCGCTCACCAACAAGTTCGAGGGCGCGCTCAACCGGGCCTTCGGCGCGGGAAAAGGGGCCACGGAGACGAAAGACGAGGACTGCGCCGAGGCCGACATGAGCACCGACGGCGGCGTCCGCTGCGACGACGAGGGCATCGACATCACCCGTAACATCGTCCGCTTCGAGACGCGCCAGGCCGAGGAACTCGAAGAGCCCGTCGACGACTGGAACCGCACCGCCGCGGCCAGCATCGTCGAGCTCGTCCGTGCCGAGGGTGGCGAGGTCGTCTTCTTCGACGTGCCGATGGGGTCCTACGGCATCATCCGCTTTGGCTCGGAGGCGCTGCTGCAAAGCACCGAGGTGTTCACGGAGTACCGCCAGGCGAACGGCCTGCGCTACGTCCGCACCGCCGGTTTCGCCTGCAACGACGACGACTTCCCCGACTTCGCCCACCTGCGCCACTCGCGCGCGGAAGAGTACAGCCGCACGCTCGCCGAGTCGTTCCTCAACGGCGGCGACGCGGGCTACCCCGACGGCCGCATCCACGTCTGCGACCTCGACCCGACGGTCGTGGAGGAAGTAGGCGGCGCCGAACTGCCGACCAACGCCGCCGATGCTTACAACCAGTAGGCGTTGGACTGACTCGGAATAGCTTGGACCTGCCGGTCTTGGCATTGGGAGGGGCAGGAGAAAGGCTAGACAGTCGAGGCTCAAGCGGGTATACTGGCGTCTCCTTCCCCCTGCATCGACGTGCTTCCATGCTGCGCTGGCCTCTGCTCTTCCTCGCGCTGCTGCCACTCGCAGCCACGGCGACGGTCCCCGACTCAGTTCGGGTGACGGGCTTTCTGCACGGCGACCTCGTGCTCGCAGAGGCGGACGCGGAGCCTTCGCTAGCGTGGACGTGGGAAGAGGCTCCTGAAGGCAGGCGGAGCGCGCCCCTCGCGCTCGTGCTGTCGGCAGCGGTCCCGGGAGCCGGGCAGGCCTACAACCGGAGTTGGGTGCGCGCAGCCGTCTACGCCGGGCTCGAAGTAGCGCTCTGGACGGGCTACGCCTCGTGGCGCGGCCAGGGCATCGACGGGCGCGATGCGTACCAGGCCGAGGCCCACGCGCGCTGGAGCCCCCACCGCTACGGAAGCTGGCTCGTCGACTACGAAGGGTATCGAGGCAACCCGACAGAGCTCGATGCGGCCTTGCAGGCCGCCGCCCGCGTCGACTTCCAGGCACCCGACACATGGAATGCTCGGGACGAGGAAGCCGTGCGCACCCTCGTGACGGCGATCCGTGCGGCCGAAGACGAGAGCGTCGCCGCGAACGGCGTCGCGTTCTCGCACCAGCTTCCGCTCTACGGCTCGCAGCAGTACTACGAACTCATCGGCAAGTACTTCCAGTTCAACCCGGGCTGGGAAGACTTCGCGGCGGCGTCTCCCGATGGGGCTCTGCCTGTCGCACTGGCAGAGACGTCCGACCAGTTCCGCACCTACGCCGACGACCATGGCGACGCCAACGGGCTGCTCCGCCGTGCTTCGCGCGTGTCGTCTGTGATCGTGCTCAACCACGTGCTGAGCGCGTTCGATGCGATGCTGACGGCGCGGGTTCACAACCTGCGCCTCGACAGCGAACTGACGCTCTTGCCGGACGCAAACGGAGCCGTGACCCCCGTTGCCAGCGTGCGCCTCCAGTTCTGAGCCGATGCGCATCGCTTCTGTCTGGATCGTCGCTGCGTTCGTCATCGGCGTGGGATGCGCCCCCCCGCCCATCTACACGCCGACGCCCCATCCGGTTGTGGCGATGCGCGATCCGGGCGTGGCTGCAACTGTTCAGCTGCAGCCGTCTGGGTTGCTGACTGGCTCGGTGGTCGTCCGCGCGCCTTACGGGCTGTTCGCCTACGGGCTGCTGGAGAGCGAGGATGGCAACGACACAGCGTTCCGTCGACACCGGGGGCGATACGCTGGAGGTGGTCTGAGCTATGCGCTTCCCTTGTCGTCGGAGGTACGGACGTGGGTGGAGCTAGGAGGGGGCTACGGCTCCGGCAAGAGCGAAACGCAGGGTACGGTCGAGCTCTCCCGCGACGACGACCGCTTTGTCAACGAAAGCGGCTCGTTCACGACCCGGTATTGGACGGGAGCGCTCGTGTTCGAACAGGGCGATCCCGACGGGATTCGGTCGCAGTTCGGTTTCACAACCAGGCTGGCGTATCTCGACTATGACCTCGACGTGCTGAGTCGCGACCCCGAACTGGCAGGGCTCCCCTTGGCCGGATGGATTGCAGAGCCCGGCGTATTGCTCGGGGTAGGGTCTGAGTTCATTCAGGTACGATGGCGGCAGGTATGGGTGCGACCAATCGACGATCTCGGCTTTACCAGACGTTCGGGCCGAGCCACGTTCGAAGTGGCGCTGCGCGTGCCGTTCGAGGTGCTGTGGTAGCGGCATCGGCGGGGGCGTGAGAGGTTCGGTCGTTGGTAGCTTCAGCGCATGGCAGCGATCAGCGACTTCGTTTGGTTCTGGGCGTTCGGCGGGGTGCTGCTCGTCGGCGTGGGGGTGGGCGAACTGTTGCAGGTGCGAGGGTGGCCCGGCGAGGCATCGCGGCGCTTTGTGCATGCTTGGACGGGACTCGCGGTGGCCGGCTGTCCGCTCGTCTTCGACGATCCGTTCTGGATCTACGTCCTCGCTACGGGCTTCATCGGCGTGAACCTGTGGGCGATCCCGCGCGGCGTGTTTCGAGGCATGCACGCCATCGAGCGGCAGAGTCTAGGGACGGTGGTGTTTCCGATCGCGCTGCTGGTGGCGCTCTGGGCGTGCTGGACGCTCGATGCCACGCGCGTCTTCGCGTTGCAGGCGGCGTTTCTCGTGCTCGCGCTGGCCGACCCTGCGGCGTCGCTCGTGGGCGAGTCGCTCCGCAGGCCTGGACGGTTTTCGGTGGGTGGCAACACCAAGTCGTTGGCCGGGACGGCAGCGTTCTTCGTGGCTGCGACCTTGCTCGCGTGGACCGCACTCGTATGGTTCGATCCATTTGGGTTCACGCCCGCTGAGTATGCTACGACCGCACTCCTGGTCGCGGTGCTTGCAACTGGTGCCGAACTCATCGGCGGAAAGGGGTGGGACAACCTGACGATCGTGGTGGCCGTCATCGTCCCGCTTGTGTTCCTCCGAGAAGCCTCAGGCGAACTGGTGTCGCTGGTGGTTGCGCTCGGATGGGCGCTGGCGTTCGGGGTGCTAGCGTATGCCGCGCGCTTCCTCGACCTTGGCGGAGCCATCGCGGCGAGCCTGCTGGCCTTCTCTGTCGTGGGCCTCGGCGGGTGGGACTGGGCGCTGCCGGGCTTTGCCTTCTTTGTGTTGTCGAGCCTACTCTCGAAGCTCGGGAAGCGGCGGAAGTCAGCGGCCGTACAGGCCGAGAAGGGGAGCCGCCGCGACGCTGGGCAGGTCTATGCCAACGGCGGCGTCGCGTGGCTGCTGTTGCTCGTACACGTCGTCGCGCCGCAACCGTGGCTCTACTGGGGCTTCGTGGGCGCGTTCGCCGCCGCCGCGGCCGACACGTGGGCGACCGAGATCGGGACGTGGGTGCGCGGCACGACGCGCTCGGTATGGACGTGGAAACCCGTCGCTCCGGGTGCTTCGGGTGGCGTTTCCATCGCGGGCACGCTCGGTGCGCTGGCCGGAGCCGCGACGGTCTTCGCGCCGCTGCCCTTCGTGGCGACCGCGCGGCTTGCCGAGGCGGGCACCGTCACCGCCTTCGCAATCGTCGTCCTCGGGGGTGTCCTCGCCTCGCTCCTCGACAGCGCGCTCGGAGCCACGGCCCAGGCACTCTACCGCGATGTGCGTACGAAGGCGCTCACCGAACGCGCCGCCACTGGGTTCGACGACGACCGCGTTCCCAACTCGCTCGTGCGCGGGTGGGCCTGGGTGACCAACGACCGCGTCAACCTCGCTGGTACGCTCGCCGGGGCCGCGCTCGTGGCAGTAGCGAGCCTGTTCCTCTGACGCGGGGCAGTGCGGTTCGAAGGTGGCGCACACGTACCTTCGCGCTCTGTCCGTTCCACGACCGCACCCAACTCCCACCGCGCATGGCTTGGTACAAGAAGCTCCACTGGCAGATCATCCTCGGCCTCATCTTCGGTCTGATCTACGGCGTGGTGGCGGCCGTCAGCGGCTGGGGCGGCTTCGTGGATGCCTGGATTGCACCGTGGGGGATCATTTTCCTGAACGGGCTCAAGCTCATCGCTGTGCCCCTTGTGCTCGTGTCGCTCATCCTCGGCGTGGCGAGCCTGAGTGACCTCCGCAAGCTCTCGCGCATCGGCGGCAAGACCATTGGCATCTACCTGGGGACCACAGCGGTCGCGGTCACCATCGGGCTCCTCGCCGTCAACCTGCTCCAGCCGGGCGACTATGTCCCGGAGGCCATGCAGCAGGAACTCGCGGACGCCTACGGCGGCGATGCGCAGTCGCGCATGGACCGCGCCGAGGCCGCCCAGCAGCGCGGGCCGCTCCAATTCCTCGTCGACATCGTGCCGCAGAACTTCTTCGCGGCGGTGGGCAACAACGGCAACATGCTCCAGGTCGTCTTCATGGCGCTACTGATCGGCATCGGGCTGATCCAGATTCCGCGCGAGAAGGCCGAGCCTGTCCTTCGGGTGGTCGAGGGACTCAACGATGTGGTGATCCGCCTCGTGGATGTCATCATGTTGCTCGCACCGGTTGGCGTGTTCGCGCTGCTCGCGAGCGCCATCACCGAGGTTGCCGGCGACGATCCGTCGCGCATACTCCGGCTCGTGGGAGCGCTCGGCGTCTACTGTCTGACGGTGCTGCTAGGCCTCGGCCTGCACGTCGCGGTGACGTACATGACGCTCCTCAAGACCTTCTCGCCGATGCAGATCTGGACGTTTTTCCAGGGCATCGGCCCAGCGCAACTCGTGGCGTTCTCAACCTCGTCGTCGGGCGCGACGCTGCCCGTCACGATGGAGCGTTGCGAGGAGAAGCTCGGCGTGAGCGAGGAGGTGTCGAGCTTCGTGTTGCCGCTCGGCGCGACGATCAACATGGACGGCACGGCGCTCTACCAGGCGGTAGCCGCGGTGTTCATCGCGCAGGCCATCGGGATGGACCTCGCGCTTGGCGCGCAACTCACGATCGTGCTCACAGCGGTGCTCGCCTCCATCGGCACGGCGGCGGTGCCGGGGGCCGGGATCATCATGCTCGTCATCATCCTGGAAGCCGTTGGCGTCCCCGCTGCGGGCATCGCGCTCATCCTCGGTGTGGACCGCATCCTCGACATGATCCGCACCGTGGTCAACATCACAGGCGATGCCACCGTGGCAACCATCGTCGCTGCGTCGGAGGGCCAGCTCGGCGAGCCAAACCTCTCCGACGAAAGCGACCGGCTTCGGATGAGCGCCGAAGTCTGAGCTAGGCGCGTACGGCGAGCACCGGGCAGGCCGCGCGGCGGAGGACCGACTCGGTGATGCTGCCGACGACGGCGTACTCGATCCCGCGCCGCCCGTGCGTGCCCATCGCGATGCAGCCCGCCTGGCGCTCCTCGGCGATGCGGTCGATGACCTCGTCCGGGAAGCCCGGCTCGATGAGCACCTCGTTGGCGTCGATGCCGGAGTCGGCAACGTGGAGCCCAACGGCGCTGCGCGTCGCCTCTGAGATCGATGACTGCACGCGCCCGGAGATCACGTAGCGGCCCGCCCCGAAGCCGGACGGCGGGACCGTGTGCAGGACAATCACCGGCGCGTCGTAGCGCGCGGCGAGCTCAGCGCCCGCCCTGAGGGCCGCCGCGCTGTGATCAGAGAGGTCGATCGGGATCAGCACCGGACGCTCCGGGCTCGGCGTGAGGCGCTCTGCTCCGTTCGGCACAGCCAACACGGGGCAGGGCGCCTTGCGGATGACCTCCTCGGCGACGCTGCCGTGGGCGAACCGTTGGTAGCCACGCCGCCCGTGCGTGCCGAGCACCACGAGGCCCGGTTCGATCTCGTCTGCAAGTGAGACAGTCGCGTGGGCAGGCGCATCGCCGTGGACGACGTGGATCGTTGGCTGAAGTTGGGCGCACGCGCCTGGGCCGAGCGCCTGGTCCACCTTCACTTCTACCATCGCTCGGAAACCCGCGTCGGGGTCCGTCTTAGGCACGTACGTCGGCATGGAGGCGCGCACGTTGAGGATGTGGAGGTCGCGCCCGGTGCGCTCGGCATAGTCGGCAGCGGTGACTAGAGCGCGGCTGGCATCGTCGGCGATGTCGAGGGCGGCGAGAAGCGGGGCGGCAGACATAGAGGGTCGGGTTCGTGAGCGGGGATCACAAGGTGCCCACGTGGTGCATGCTGCCGCGTCGTCCGGTGGAACGTCCGCGTGTCCGGCGAGTCCGGGGCCGGCTGCAAGGGAAGCCCCTACGGCTCCTCAGCGCGTCTGCTGAGCGAAGAAGTCGATCGCAGCGGCGGCACCGTCGAAGCCGTCGGAGGCGGTCGGCCAGGCATGTCCGAGGCCGCCCACGCCGACGAGCTGCACCGGCGCGGCGCAGCCGGCTCGGTAGGTGTGTGTCTCAACGCCGTCGGTGCGCTGGTCCCGGAGGTACGAGGTCCCGTCATTCACGACCGCAGCCAGGTCGCAGCCGTTCGCCTCGGCCCAGAAGCTGGCATCGTACTCCGCCGCGAGCACCTGGAAGCGACCCTGAGGCCGCACGCCACCGTGGTAGGGCATCAGGTCATCGTCCATGCCACGCACGACGAGGACCGCGACGGGACCGGCGGGGGGCGGCGTCATCGCATAATCATAGTCCGTGCGCTCGCGCGTCCGTCCGACCGTGCCCCCGACCGCCACTGCAGCAGCCACGAGGTCCGGCGCTTCGGCGGCGAAACGATAGGCCATCCCGGCACCGTTCGAGAAGCCCGTCACGAAGACGTGCGTCGTGTCGATCCCGTGCCGTACGTGCAGGTCCCGAACGAGCGCGCGGAGGTAGCCAACATCGTCTGCGTCTGCGCGGGCGATGGTCTGGGGGGCGTCTCGGTCGTCCCAGCACGCACCGCGTCCGCGCAGGCAGTCGGTGCCTGTCGGAAAGGCGACGGTCCATCCCTGCTGAAGCGTGAGCCGAATCAGGTCGCGGCGGGCCTCTGCGAAGCGGGCGCCTGAGCCCGTTGCGCCATGCAAGGCGAGGACGATAGGAGCACTGGGAGCCGCATCCTCAGGAGCGAGTACCAGGGCTTCTCGGTCGACGCCGTCGTGCGTCAGTACGTGCGTGTACGGCGTAGCGGCGGGTTGGGCAAAGAGCGCAGGCGCAGTGAGGGTCAGTAGGGTGAGGGCGGCAAGGGGAATCGCGAGCGAACGCATGTCCATCACGGTGGGGTAGGGACAACGGAAACGGGTACCAGAAGAGGCGCAGCGGGGGCGCCCGGGAGCGCACTGAGATACGTACGGAAAGGAACGGAGCAAGCAAGGCATCGTTGTTGCGATGAGCTTCCTGCCGAATGAGCCGCCATTCGTCCTCGTCCCTCCGATGGCCCGCCCTCCACGACCGACTGCCTTACGTGCGCTTCTGACGGTAGCAGCGTTCGTGATCATTGTGGCAGGGATGCGCTCTGCCGCGCCGATTCTGGTGCCGCTGCTGTTAGCCGTCTTCCTGGCCATTCTGTGTGCGCCGACGCTCTTCTGGTTGCAGCGCCGCGGCTGGAAAACCACACCCGCTGTGGGGGCGATCGTCCTCGGCTTGCTGGCCGTGAGCGCGGGCGTAGGGACGCTGCTCGGTACCTCGCTCGTCGACTTCTCGGCGCAGGTTCCGCTCTACCAGGCGAGCCTCCGCGTGACGCTGCGCGAGCTCGTCGAGCAAAGCGCGCTCGCCGACATGGAGGGCTTCGACCCGTCGCTTGTCGACTACTTCGATCCCGGCGCCTTGATGACTGGCGTGGCGACATTTATCACCGGGCTCGGCAATATTGTGACCCGGTGGTTTCTGATCATCCTGCTTGCCGTGTTCATGCTGCTCGAACTCTCGGGCTTTCCTGACAAGCTGCGGGCTGCGTTCCACGACTCAGGCCGCTCGATGGTCTACGTGCAGCGCTTCACTGCGAGTGTCAAGAAATACCTCGCCATCAAAGCCATCGTGAGCGTGGCGACTGGTGTGATCGCGGGCGTGTGGCTCGCCATCCTCGGCGTAGACTATGCGGTGCTGTGGGGCGTTGTGGCCTTCCTGCTCAACTTCATCCCGACGATCGGCTCCATCGTGGCGGCGGTGCCGCCCATGCTGCTCGCGCTCGTCCAACTCGGCTTCGGGTCGGCCCTGCTCGTGGCAGCCGGCTATCTCTCGATCAACGCCGTCATCGGCAACTTTATCGAGCCGCGTTGGATGGGCCAGGGGGTCGGGCTCTCGACGTTCGTGGTCTTCCTTTCGCTCCTGTTTTGGGGCTATGTCCTCGGCACCGCCGGTATGCTCCTCGCCGTACCGCTGACCATGATCGCCAAGCTCGCGCTCGAAAGCAGCGACGAGACGAACTGGCTCGCGATCCTGCTCAGCAATGAGGTCCCTGCCGGAGCGCTGCCCGAGAACCAGGGGGTGGAGGCGTATAGCGATGTCAATAGGCTGGTGGGCGACGCTGCGCTGCCGGAAGCTGCGCACGCTGGCGACGGTGGGACCGCGTTCCAGGATGTGGAGGAAGTGCAGCGCTGAGTCCGCGCGGTGCTACGTGGGGCGAAGGCCTACGAGCATCTCACGCTTGCCAGGTGGACCCGGGCGCCTTTCTACCTCGAAGCCAGCCGACAGCAGGGCGCGGCGCACCGAGCCTTTGGCGCTGTAGGTCGCAAGCCGCCCCCCTGGGAGGAGCGCGTTCAGGAGTCGGCGAAGAAATACCAGCGTCCAGAGTTCAGGATTGACGTCGGGGCTGAACGCGTCGAGATAGACGGCGTCGAACGCGCTCGCGGGCAAGACGGCATCGGTTGCCTCACCCACGTGCAGGTCTAAAACGGCTTGGGGGGCAAGCGTCACCGCATACCGTCCTGGCGTGACCTGCTCCGGCTGCGAACGGCGCCAAGCAGCGAGGGCTTCAGCGAGCGGCGCCGCGTCCAGGACGGCCCCATGGTTCAGCGCCGCTAACGTGGCTGTGGGGAGGAGCTCCCGCTCCAGCGAGACGAACACGAGCGGGGCCTCGTAAATCTGAGCCATCTTGGCCGTCAGCAACGCATTGAATCCTGTCCCGAAGCCGACTTCCAGGACACGCGTCTCCATTCGAGCGGCAAGACGACGTGCCACACCCGTGGCGTCGAGGAAGACATGCCGGGCCTCGGCGAGGGCGCCATGGCGGGAGTGGTAGGTCTGGCCATAGACCTCGTGGAACAGCGTTTCAGTGCCGTCGGCTGTAGAGACAATGCTTGGGGGTATGAGTCAATGGGCTACGAGGGGATGGCTCGGGTACGAGGAAGGGTAGCGAAACAGCGGAGCAGGGTCTACCTTTCGGCGCGTACTTGCTCACCTGACTCCCCCTCCCATGCGTGTCGTTTTCGGTGTAGCCACATTTCTCGTGCTCTGCGGCCTGCTCGGCTGCGATGCGGTTCCTCCCGAGGCGTCGACGACCAGCACCGACGTGCCGACAGGGGTAGCCTCGCCAGTGGAGGCGGCTGCGGATCACGGGCTCACTGCCGTGCCTGCGCCGGGCTGGACCGCGCTCTTCGACCGGACGAGCGGCTGGACGGGCGCAGATGGCATCTTTTCCGTCCCGCTCGACCGCTTTGACCAGCCAGGCGGAGACACCCAGCGCACCGTCTTCCTGTTCAGCGATACGGCCATCGGCGACGTGAACCCCGACGGAAGCCGGGCAACGGGGACCACGCTTGTCAACAACACGCTGGCGCGCCTCGACGGGCTGGCGCCGGATCCGAGCGCGACACGATTTTGGTGGCCGGGAGGCACGCGACGGCCCCGTGCGGCCTTCGTCCCAGAGGGCCCTTCGGCTGGCGACGGCGACTGGTTCTGGAACGGTGACGGCATCGCACTCGACGGGCAGGTCTACGCGTTCCTCTATCGCATCGGGGAAGGGGACGGAGGCGCGTTCAATTTCAAGCAGAAGGGCGTCAGCCTCGTCCGGTTCGACCCGGACCGTCCTCAGCGCGCTCGCCAACGCGAGACGCCGTTCTTCCGCCCCGAGCAAGGCAACATGGGCGACCTCACCTTCGGCAACGGGCTGCTCGACAACACGACTGAAGCGGGAGCGCCGTCGCCCGACGGGTTTCTCTACGTCTACGGCGTCCGCAACGACCCCTTCATCAAGCAACTGCTCGTGGCCCGCGTGCAGCCCTCAGCGATCGCTGACTTCAGCACCTACCGCTTCTGGAACGGACGCGAGTGGGTCGCGGACCTCGACGCGGCGGTACCTGTCACCGACCGGGTCTCCAACGAACTCAGCGTCTCACCCCTTGCAGACGGCCGCTACCTGCTCGTTTTCCAGCTCGATGCGCTCGGACGCGATGTTGCCGTCCGGGTAGGGCAGAGCCCCGTGGGGCCATGGAGTGCACCGATCCGCGTCTACGAAGCACCCGAGCCTGCGACCGACCCCGATACGTTCGTCTACAACGCCAAGGCGCACCCGCACCTGTCATCGCCAGGCGAGCTGCTCATCAGCTATAACGTGAACACGTTCGACTTCTTCGGCGACTTCTTTGCCGACGCCGACATCTACCGGCCCCGCTTCATCCGGCTGCAGGGTTTACCCGAGTAGAGCGAGCGCAGTTAACGCCGTTCACGTAAAAGGCCGCAGGCGCGGAGGTGGTGGACTCCATCGCCTGCGGCAGGCCGCGAGCGCCCGCATGGTGGCGGGGGGCGCTCCTGCGGCGGAAGCCTGGCCCCGCGCGGCCCAGTGGTGGACGGGCGCAGCAGGGGCCAGGGGGTGACCCTGAAGGCACGGGGGCGGGTCTAGTCGAGCTTGTCGAGATGGACGTCCATCTGCGGGAACGGAATGCCGATGCCCGCGGCGTCGAGGTCCATCTTGACCTGGCGGGTCAGCTTCTCCTTGACGCCCCAGAAGTCGCCAGCCTTGCACCAGGCCCGCACGGACCAGTTGATCGACGAGTCGCCGAGGCTGTCGAGGTAGACCTGCGGGGCTGGCTCCGTAAGGATCCCGTCGACCTTAGCGAAGACGCCTTCCAACACGGTCCGTGTCGCATCGAGGTCCGCGCTGTAGTCCGTACCCACCGCCACGTCGGTGCGGCGTGTCGCGTGGTAGGTGATGTTTTCGATCGTCGCGCCAAAGAGCGAGCCGTTCGGGACAATGATGCGGCGGTTGTCCACCGTGTCCATCGTGGTGACGAAGAGCCCGATCTCGTCGACTTTGCCGACGACACCGGCGGCGTTGACCACATCGCCGACCGTAAACGGGCGGAACGTGAGCAGCATCACGCCTGCCGAGAAGTTCGAGAGCGTGCCTTGGAAGGCGAGTCCGATGGCAAGGCCAGCGCCAGCAAGGATGGCGGCGAAGCTCGTCGTCTCGATGCCGAAGAAGCCCAGGCAGGCGATGAGTGCAAGCGCGATGATGGAGATCCGCACCATCCCGCCGAAGAACTTCGTCAGTGCCGGGTCAAACTCGCTCGCGGTGAGACGCCGGATGGTGTAGCTCTTGAGTGCGCCGCCGATCCACAGAGCTAGGAGAAGAAAAACGATGACGCCTGCCACCTTCGGGATGGAGAGCAGGGCTTGGTTCCAGAGAACGTTGAGGTCGAGAGACTCGGGCATGGAGAGAGCAAAGAGGTGGGTAGAGGCACGCGAAAGCGAAAAGGATCGCGTGTGACCAGAGCGTTTGCAAACGTGAAGCCAAAGCGGGAGTGTTTGATAATTGAATAGATCCTTCACCAAAAGCCGTTGGGAACACAGGATTTCTTACGTGTGGGGCTGGAGATCATGAAGCTTTCGTGGGGAGGACGCGCCCCAGCGTGCCCCAGGTCGACCGATGTTCAAGTCTCAAAACTTGAAGGAAACCTATTTGCAGGGGAAAATGCGACGCCGGGTCGAAGAGCCGGACCCTGTCAAGATGTTGTGTATCCGCTGCACACAGTTGGGACAGCGCGCACGTCGAGCCTACCTTTGGTATTCCGCGCCAACGTAGCTCAGTTGGTAGAGCAGCTCACTCGTAATGAGCAGGTCACCGGTTCAAGTCCGGTCGTTGGCTCCCCGAAGGCCCAGACGGAACGCACGCGCGTCCGCTGGGCCTTCTGCTTTTGGAAGGCCTGCGCCAAGAGGGCGCAGCTCCGGTGTTTGTGGGCAACATATGGGCAACCGTTGCCCATGAATGTTGCCGTTGCGCTAGATACCGTGCATCGAACAAGACGATGGCACGCCTACGCCAAGCAAAGGGCCACTACTATGCCCGCTTTTACGACAAGACCAAGACCCCAACCCGAAAGACAGTCCCCTTGGGAACGAGCAATGAGGAGGCCGCGCAGGCGGCACTCAAGCGACTAGAGGTCCACTACGCAGAAGGTCGCTTCGACCCCTGGGCACCTCCCCAGCAAGCCCCGGTACGTCTCTCGGAGGCTATTGAGGCCTTCTTCGCAGCCAAGGCCCACCGAGCCCCGAACACCCTGCGCTTATACCGAACCGTACTCGAGGGGCTATACGCATACGCCGGTAACCAGCCCGTGAGCGAAGTGAAGCGGGACCACATCCTCGGCTTTCTCAACTCACGCGAACTCAACGAGACGGGGCGGCATGCCTACTTCACTCGTCTCAAAGCGTTCTTCCGCTGGTGCGCCCGAGAAGGGTATGTCGAGGAGGTAGTCACGGACCGTGTAGACGTCCCAAAGGGACCCCAAGTGTTTCCTCACTGGCTAAGCCGCGATGACTTTGCTAGGCTGGTCCACACAATGCGCCAAGCATCAGACCAGTCACATGGGCACGAGGTCATTTGGCTAATACCCCTCGTCACGGTTGCGGTCTACACAGGCCTACGGGTTGGTGAGCTCGTCGCCTTACGCTGGCGAGACATTAACCTTGAAACTCGCACGCTGTTAGTGCGGCACAGGGCTGAGTCGAAGACGAAGAGCCGGAGAGACCGGGCTGTACCACTTGCACGTCAGGCAATGGAGGTACTCGCGTCGCTGAAACAAGAGGACCAGAACGCACTGGTCTTCAGGGGTGCAAGAGGAGGCTCAATAAACAAGGAGTACGCGAGCAAGTGCTTTCTTCGGTATCGCCGCCGCGCAGGTTTACCTAGTGAGATCCACTTTCACAGCCTGAGGCACACGACGGCGTCGTGGTTAGTGCAAGGAGGGGTCTCGCTATTGCGCGTGAAGGAGATCTTGGGCCACGTCTCAATCCAGACGACGATGCGCTACGCGCACCTCGCACCTTCGAACATGCTCGAAGAGGTAGAGCAGGCGATGAGGTAGCCTCGCACCGGTGTCGCTCGTGGGCTCCAGGTGCTGTTGGGCGCAATCATCCTGGTATGGTGATTTCCGCGTGCACTCCTGTAGTAGTTTAGACTGATTCTAAAGAGTGGGCCCGCGGCCTCGCTTGGCGTGATGGGCAGCAGTATGACTGCAATCCAACTCACAAGGCACGCCTCATTCCTCTGCCCAACGATGACGTCTCTTTCTCTACTGCTCGCAGCAGTGGCATATACGGTTTTCTATGTAGCTACGCCTGGTCGGCAATCGCGGCGGCTCGTTCCAAAGGCTCCCCTACTTCTAATCGGTAGCGCGCTGACCGTGATCGCACTCGGGCTCTCGGTCGTGGGTACGGGCACCGCAGCCGGTCCAACGCTCGTCGTCACCGTGATGATGACGTTGGCCTCGGTGCTAGCGATGCTCGGTCCGTTCCTCCTGCCGCGTGCGGAGCGACATGCAGGAAGTCCTCCCAGTCTGTCCAGTTCCGACGCGGCACGGCCCCCACGTCGTCCCGTTCGTCCTGCAACGCTGCCGCCCTCTTCGTAACACGACTGCCTGAAGACCCATGAAGCACAAATGGACCCGGGGTGAGGCCTGGGGCAAAGCAACCGCCGGGTTGCTAGGCGGCTTCCTCGCGTTCGTTCTGTTCGGTCTCGCTCTCGGGGCGGGTTTGCCTGACGTAGGCGTTCCGGTAGGCGTCGCCGTGGCGATCAGTGTCGCCTTGTCGGTACCCGTCTGGGTCCTACTCATCGGATGGGCCGTGCTGGCACCAAGCGGCCGGGGAGCCTGGTTGCGGATCGGAGGGACCGCACTGCTGCTGGCTGCAGTGACGGCGCTCGCTACGTTCCTATAGCCCTCAAGCGTGATGAAGCCTGTCCCATCGGCTCCCCCCGTAGCAGAGAAGCCCATGTCCACGGCGTCAGCTCGAAAGGGCGGCTCGAAGAGGCTGGTCGGGCCACGTGCCTTCAAGTTGCTCTGGGATGCCCATTCGATCTCAGGCATCGTGATCGGGCTGGGGCTCTTCGTGATCTTCTACGCGGGGGCGTTCTCGCTCTACCGCGCGGAACTCTACGCGTGGGCCGACCCCGCGATGCGGCCGGGGGCGACCATGCTGACCGTCGACGAGGCTGCAGCCCCACTGTTCGAGGAAGCACCCCCCGGCCCTGGTGCCGATGTCATCGTGAGCTACCCCATCCGAGATCGGACGGTGTACTGGTTCCGCTACCAGACCGCGGAGCAGGACACGGTGGAAGCCTACGTCAACGCCTCCACCGGCGAGACGCTGCCTACGCAGGGCCGTAGCGCGCTCTCCGACATGCTCTACGAACTCCATTTCTTCGGGCAGGGAGGCATCTGGGGCGAGGTGGTCTCAGGCTTCGTCTCGGTGTTCATGCTCTTTGCCATCGCGAGCGGGCTGCTGATCCACCTCCGCAAGCTGCCGAAGGACTGGCACACGTTCCGGCCTCGGGCGAAGCTCCGCGACGCTCTAGCCGACGCGCATACCGTCCTCGGCCTGGTCGGACTTCCGTTCGCGGCGATGTATGCCATCTCCGGGGCGTTCCTCGCGCTCTTGGTGATTCTCCTCGGTCCCTCCGTGCTGCTCGTCTTCGAGGGCGACCCCGAGAAGATTGACGCGACGCTTGCGGGGTTCGAGGTACCGCCGCACGACCCGACGGGGGAGCCTGCAGTCATGCTCCCGTTTGCCGCCTACGAGGACGCCCTGCCATCGTCGTGGGACGGCGTCGCCACCATCGCCACGGTCGTCGTTCACGAGTGGGGCGACGCGGCAGCTATCGCGACCGTCTACGCCGAGTCGCCGGGGACGCTCACGGGCGCACCGCGCGCGGTGCTGAGCGCCGCCACGGGCGAGGTGCTAGTCGCCAACGACCCGCCTACGGCAACGGCGCTCGGGGGCACGACGGCGACCCTCACCAACCTCCATTTTGCCTCGTTCGGCGGGGGGCTCGTCAAGGTGCTCTATTTCGTGCTCGCTCTCGCGACCTCCGCCGTCATCCTGACAGGAAACGTGCTGTGGGTGCTCGTCCGCCGCCCGAAAGACCCGCGCGCGACGCCCTGGCTGCATCGCTTCCTCGCGCGGCTGACCGTCGGCGTGGGCTGCGGGCTTGTCGTGGCCGTGCCGGTGCTGTTCCTGACGACGCAGGCGCTCCCCATCGAGTCGCCGGACCTGCGGATGTGGGAGCATGTCGCGCTCTTCGGGACGTGGGCCTTGCTGAGCATGGCGGCCTTCGCGGGACCCACAGCGACGGGGGCGGCGCGCTGGCAACTGGCGCTCGCGGGAGTGCTCAGCCTCCTTGTCCCGCTCGCTAGCGGCGCGCTCGGCGAAGCATGGCCGTGGACCTCCCTAGCGCAGGGCTGGACGGGGTTGCTCATCGTAGACGCTGGATTTGCCCTCATGGGCGTCGTCCTGGTGTGGATGGCCATGCGGATGCGCTCGGACGAGGACCGCCTCCGGCGTGAGGGCCAGACGCGCATGGCCGTTGCAAATATCGCGTGAACGAGACGGGCTGAGGGAGCCCGGCGTGCTGCTCGGCGCGCCCAGGTGCTACTGATCTCACGCGCGCACGGGAGAGGGAGGTGAGCGGGGCTGAAAACATGGCCAGGTCCGTAGTTTAGACTCGATCTAAATAAGCAGTCCTCTCTGCTCCTGCGTCGGAATCGCCCGAGGGCGATCACACCGGCTAAGACGCCGCGCCCCGCATCGTCCGGGCTCTCGCTCCTTCGACGCTGTGACAGGCACCTGCGACAAGGGAAGGCTGGCTAACCATCCTCATCGGACTCCGCTCTACCTCCGTGTCTGCTCGTTCTCTCTGCCTCTGTGCTACCCTCGCGCTGGCCCTCGTGGCCCGTCCAGCCTTCGGGCAACCGTTCCTCCTCGAAGACCCCTTCCAGGTCGCCACGGCCACGCAAGCGCAGTACGTCGACCTCGACCTCACGGGCAACCTCGGGCTGGTGATCAGTAGCGAAGGTGATGTCTTCAGCGCGACCGACAACGGGTTGCTCACCTTCTATCTCTATCAGGCAGGGGAGACCGGCCCGGCGACCTACTCCGAGCCGATTCCAGCGCTCGACGGGTTCTACACCGCACTCGCCGGGTTCGCGATGGCCGACCTGACGGGCAATCTGGTTGTCGATGGCATCGTCGCGGGCGTTCGATCCGGGCAAGCAGCGCCTGCCGCCTCGATTGCCGTCACCATCAACAACGGCTTCCCGTTTGTGCCGCTCATGCCTAGCGAAGTGTTGGCTGACGGCCTGCTCGATGTTCGGGTTGTGCGGCTCGCAGACCTGAACCGGGATGGCAACGTGGATGCCGCCGCGTTCTACACCGACGGCACCAACGTGGGCCGCGCGGTCTACTTCCCCGGCGACGGAGCGGGGGGCTTCGGGAATGCCCAGGCCATCGCGGCGGCAGACCGGGTGCGCGACGTGCGCGGAGCCGCCATCGCGGACGCGAACGGCGACGGCGCGCCGGACGTAGCGACCGCCTCAACGTCCGCCAACGAGGTGCTCGTCTTCGTCAACAACGGCAGCGGCGGGTTCGGTGCGCCCGTGGTCGTAGACGCAGCGCTCACGGAGGCGCAGGACGTGGCGCTCGGCGATCTGAATGGTGACGGGCGAACGGACGTGGTGGCGGTGGCGCGTGGAGGTGCCCAGGTGGCCTACTACCCCGGCGACGGCAGCGGCGGCTTCGGCGCAGCGGTTGTGCTGGACGGCGGCGCGACCGATGCCGTCGCTGTGGACGTGGGCGACATCGACCAGGACGGCGACGTGGACGTGGTGACGGCGCAGGCGCGCGGTTTCGTGGTCTATCCGAACGCCGGGGACGGGACGCTCTTCGGCAACCAACTCATCGCCGCAGGCACGACGCCCCGCAATGTGCTGCTCGGCGATGCCGACCAAGACGGCGACCTCGACCTTACCGTGGTGGACCGAGGCGGCGCAAGCGGCTTCTACCGCAAGACGGCCACGGCTTTCCCGACAGCGTCGGAGGACGCGACGCCCGAAGCAGCCGCAGCGCTCGCCGTCTACCCGAACCCGGCCCGGGACATCGCCACCATCGAGTTCGGACAGGGGGCGGGTGAATCGGTCCGGGTAACCGTCCACGACCTCCTCGGACGCACCGTGGCGGTCCTCCACGACGGCGTGACCCCGTCGGCTCTGCTCCAACTCGACACACGCGGCCTCGCTCCTGGCTCCTACCTCGTGCGCGTCGCCGCGACCGCAGCCTCGACGGCCTCCTCACAGGGCGTGACCACCCGCCCGCTCATCGTCGCAGGCCGCTGACTCTCCGACGCTCTCCGCTCCTGCACTCACTCCACCCGCTCGCCCCCGGCGCTCTCTCGATGCATCGCACTCTCTTTCTCCTACTCCTGCTAGCCTTGGCGGCCCCTGCGCTCGCGCAGCCCTTCGAGCAGGAGGAAACCTTCGACCTCGGCCCCGCCGTCAAGGCGCAGTTCGTCGAACTCGACGGCCTCCCCACGCTCGACCTCGCCATTGCGACCGAGGGCAACGTCTTCAGCGCGACCGACAACGGCTTCCTCTCGTTCTTCCTCTACCAGACCGGCGAGACGGGCGCAGCGACCTACTCTGACGCTATCCCCGCGCTGGTGGGCACGTACACGGCCCTGTCGAGCTTCGCCTTCGCGGACGTCAACGGCGACTTCCTGCCGGACGGCGTCGTGGTGGGTGCCCTGGCTGGGCAGGCAGGCTTTCCGACCGGCTCGGTGACGACCTACATCAACCAGGGCTTCCCCGCCGTCTCGCTAGCCGCGACGCAGACCCTCGCCGACGGCCTCTTCGATGTGCGCGTGGTGGACATCGCCGACCTCGACGGCGACAACAACCTCGACGTGGTCGCCTTCTTCTCCGACGGCACCAACCTCGGCCAAGCAGTCTACTACCCTGGCGACGGGATGGGGGCCTTCGGGACGGCGGTCAACCTGGCCCCGGCCAACACCATCCGCGACGTGCGCGGAGCCGCCATCGCCGACGTGAACGGCGACACGGCGCTCGATGTGGCGGTGGCCTCCACGGGCGGCCAAGTGCTGGTCTTCCTGAACGACGGCAGCGGGGCTTTCTCAACGGTGACGGTCGATGCGAGCCTGACCTCGGCGCAGGACGTGGCCTTCGGCAATGTCACGGGCGACGCCAACGTCGACGTGGTGGCCGTGGGGCAGACAGATGGTATCGTAGCAGCGTACGCAGGCGACGGGACGGGCGGCTTTGGCGCGCGCGTGACGATCACGAGCAGCGAGGTCGGCGTGAGCAACCTCGCCGTGGGCGACATCGACCAGGACGGCGACGATGACATCGCGACGGCCGCCGCCTTCACGGGCGCACGCTTCGCCTTCTACGAGAATCAGAGCACGACCACGACGGCCAACGCCCGCGCCACGTTCGGGCCGGGTACGCTCGTCGCGGCAGGCCTCACGCCGCGCGATGTGCTCCTCGACGATGCCGACCAGGACGGCGACCTCGACCTCATCACCGTAGACCGCGACGCCTCCACGACAGCAGTAGGCACCACCGGTTTCTTCCGCAAGACCTCTGCACCGCTGCCGGTCGAACTTGTCGGCTTCGAGGCACAGCTCGACGGCGCGGACGCGGTCCTGAACTGGGCGACGGCGTCCGAGACCAACAACGCGGGCTTCGCGGTCGAGCACCGCACGCCCGAGGGCGAGGCGTTCGGCGAGGTCGACTTCGTGGCAGGCAACGGCTCGACGACGGAGCTGCAGACCTACGCCTACCGCATCGACGCGCTCGTGCCCGGCACACACACGTTCCGGCTCCGCCAGGTCGACTTCGACGGCGCGTTCGAGTACAGCCCCGAGGTCGAGGTGACGGTCGAGTTTGACGGCGCGCTGGCGTTGGCGGTGTATCCGAACCCGGCCGCGAGCCAGGCCGCTATCCGCGTGAGCGCGGCTTCCGATGTGCGCGTGGTAGTCTACGACGTGCTCGGTCGCGAAGTCGCCGTTCTCCTCGACGGTCCGGCGACCGCCGCGCCGCTGCGCCTCGATGCGCAGGACCTGCCGACGGGCCTCTACGTCGTCCGCGCGACGACAGCTCAGGGGGCGGTCACCCGCGCGCTCACGGTGACGCGCTAGGGCGATGCGTTTCCGGCCCACCTTGCTTTGGTTCTCTGACCTCGCCCGCGCTTGCGTCGTGGCGGGCCTGGCGGCTGTGTGCGCGGACGTGGCCCTCGCACAGACGGGAGGACGGGTCGAGGGCCGCGTCATCGAGGCAGACTCGGGGCTGCCGGTACCGGGTGCCAACGTGGTCATCGACGAGGCTGCAACCGGCGCAGCCACGGACGCTGACGGGCGCTTCGCTCTCGAAAGCCTCGCGCCGGGAACGGTCGTGCTCGTCGCCACGGCAGTCGGCTTCGAGCCGCTGCGCGTGACGGTGAACGTAGAGCCCGAGGCCACGACCCGCACGACGCTGCGGCTGATTGCTGACGTGGCGGCGCTCGCGGGCGTCGTCGTGACCGGGGAGAAGGAGCGCCGCTCGCTCCTCGACACCTACACGAGCGTGGGTGTCCTGCCCGTCACCGACCTGGAGGCGTTCGGCGTCAACGATGTGCGCGAGGCCGCCGAACTGCTCGGCAACGTGACGCTCGTGGAGGCCGACAACCGCAAGAGCATCTCGCTGCGCGGTCTCAACTCGGACGGCCTCACGCAGCCGATCAACACCGCGCGCACCGTGTCGTTCGTGGTGGACGGCGTCACGCAGGCGGGCGTCGCCACGACGCGGGGCCTGCGCGGGCTATGGGACGTGGTCCAGGTGGAGGTGCTGCGCGGGCCGCAGTCGACGGTGTATGGGCGCAACTCGGTTGCTGGGGCTGTGGTGGTCGAGACGCGCGCGCCGACCTATGACTGGACAGGCCGGGCACAGGCGATCTTCCAAGGACCATCGGGACGCGAGTTTGCGCTTGCAGGGGGCGGCCCCATCGTGCCGGGGCAAGTCGCGTTCCGGGTGAGCGCGCAGGTGGCGACCGACGAGTTCGGCATCGGCTACCCTGAGCCGTCGCCCGGCGTGCCGTTCCGCAACGATGTCCTCGACGACAGCGACTACCGCAGCCTCCGCGCGAAGCTGCTCATCGAGCCGAAGGTGCTCGACGGCCTCACCGTGACGCTGAGCGCTGGGCAGCGCTTCGACCAGCCTGGCAGCGCACAGGTCACCGGCCCCGACTTCTTCGAGCGCTTCGCCGACCTCCCGCCCGGCCTGGAGTTTCGCGAGACGACGCTCGGCAGCTACGGCGCGCGGGCCTTCTACGAGGCCACGCCGTCCTGGCGCATCGAGGCGCTGAGCGCGCGCGCCACTGGCGACACGGACATCTTCACGCCGCCCGGCTCCAACTTCGTCCGCGACGAGTTGCGTGCGCAGGACAGCTTCACGCAGGAAGTGCGCGTCGCCTACCAACCCGACCAAAACGCCGGGGGTCTGGGTCGGCTTTCAGGAACGCTGGGCCTCTTCTACGGCTGGTTCGGCGACGACCGCGACTCCGAGGTGCTGCTCGGCGAGTCGGTTTTCCAGGACATCGAGAGCGACGGGTTCACGGAGGAGCGCGCGGCGTTCGCGGATGCCCGGCTGCGGCTGGGGCGCGGCTGGACGCTCCTCGCCGGGGCGCGGTTGCTCGGCGCGCGTGTCGAGGACACCATCGTCACGTTCCCCGGCGACGCCACGCGCGGCGACACGACCGCCGTCGACACCGAATTCACGGCACTGCTGCCCGAGGGCGGCCTCGCGTTCGCCGTCACCCCGACGCAGCGGCTCGCCCTCACCGTCGCGCGGGGCTTCCGGGCGGGCTACGCCGACATCGAGCCACGTTCCGGCGATGTCTACGAGGTCGACCCCGAGGCGCTCTGGAACGCCGACCTCGCCTACCGCTCGCAGTGGTTCGGTGGGCGGCTCGCGCTCAACGCCACCGTCTTCCACTACCGCTACTACGACCAGCAGATCGCCGTCGAGGACACGACGCTGGGCGGCGCGCCGCTCACGATCACGCGCAACGCCGGGCGCTCGTCGGCATGGGGCGTCGAGGTGGAGCCGCGCCTGGTGCTCGGCCGCGACGTGACCGTCTACGGCTCTGCGGGCTGGCTGCGCACCCGCCTCGACGACTTCGTCACGGCGGAGGGCGACTTCAGCGGCAACGACTTCCCCAGTGCGCCTTCATTCACGGCGGCGCTCGGCGCGTCCTACGTCCCCTCCACGGGCGTGTCGGCGGCCGTGACGGTGGCGCACACGGGGGCCTATTTCAGCAGCCCTGGCGGCGGCCTCGAAGGGCTGCGCAACGAGCCGCTCTCCGAGGTGGAGGCCCGCACGCTCGTCAACGCCCGCCTGGGCTACGTCATCCAGTCCACCACGCGCGGCACCCTCGCCGTCACGGCCTTCGTCGACAACCTGTTCGATGTGGACTACCTCACAAGCCGCGCCGAGGCCTTCGCCTCCGTGGGCCGCCCGCGCCTCCTCGGTCTCGAACTCCGTCTCACGTATTGACTACGCCGATTCAACGAGGACGCTCCGATGATCATGCCGCCTTCCGTTTCAACACGCTCTGCGCCGTCGCGCGCAACGCCTGACCTAGTCTCTGTCGCGGATCTCGGCGGCGTCCCTGAGACGCTGCTCATGACGCTCTACAACCGCGCCGTGGAGTCGGGCCGCGACAACCCCATCCTGATCGACCGAAAGGCCGAGAAGATGGTCGCGCAGATCGACTACGACTTCGCGCAGTTCGGCGAGGGGCGCATCACCCACTCGATCCGGGCCTGCGTCATGGACGAGTGGCTACAGAGCTTTTTGGGGCGTCACCCGAAGGCCACGGTCGTCAACCTCGGTGTGGGGCTCGGCACGCAGTCGGCGCGGCTGGACAACGGCGAGGCGACGTGGGTGGACCTCGACGTGCCCGAGGTAATCGCGTTGCGGCGCCACTTCTTCAAGGAGAGCCCGCGCCACCGGATGATCGCCGCGTCCGCCTTCGACACGGCGTGGATGGACGACCTCGACGCCGACGCGCCCACCTTCTTCGTCGCGGCCGGGCTGCTCATGTTCTTCAAGCCGGACGAGGTGCGCGGCCTCCTATGCACGCTTGCGGACCGCTTCAGCACGGCTGAGATCGCGTTCGACGTGATCCCCGAGCGCCTCTCCGAGCGCGCCCTGCTGGGCGAAGCGGAGTTCGGAGGCTTCACGATGCCGCCGATGCCGTGGCACCTCGACTTCGACCGCGTCTACGAGGTGGAGGACTGGCACCCACGCCTGGAGGTGGTCGTGCGGCGCGACTACACGCAGGGGTTTCGGATGCGGTGGCGGCTCCTCGGGCTGCTCAGCCTCATCGAGCCGCTCCGCGACCTCTACATGGGCACCCTCGTGCACCTGCGCCTGCACGACAGGCCAACTGGGCCATCTAGTACGCCTTGAGCCGCTGATGGTCGAGGTCTCCTGAGCCCTCTTTGCCTCCTCTTTTTTTCCTCTTACGTCCTCATCGCATGGCCAAGTCTAAAACCCTCTACCACACTTCACAGGGCCACGTCCTCCGCTGCGGCTGCTGCGACCACCTCGAAGTGGTGTTTCGGCAGACGCACGTCCGCCTCCACCCCGAAGACCTCGGCACGCTGTACCGCGAGGCGACCTCGGTCTCGACCGAGCGCTGGGAAGTCGGCAGCCTGGGGGTGGTGCGGGTGACGCCACCCGAAGCTCCCGTGCAAGTGCGCCTGCTGCTGGAGTGCGAGGCGCTCCGCGAATGGCAGGATCTCCTCGCCGGGACCGCTGCCATGCTCGAACTCGATGACCTCCTCGCCGACACGCTCTCCTGATCCGCCTGCTGTCATGAACTGCTCTGGTGTCTTCAAACCCCTCTTCCAGACCGAAAACGGCGTCGTGTTTCGATGCGCGTCGTGCCCCCACTACCACGTGGCCTTTGGGCCGGTGGTGCTCGCCAACGACCCGCAGGGCCTGCGTGTGCTGCGGCGGATCCTTGACGGGCTACAGCCCCAGCGAGACCCGCGCTTTCACCTCGGCGACCGGTGCTACCACCTCCACACGCCGAGCGGCGAGGTGGGCCTGGTGTTCTCGCACGACGAGATCGTGGAACTGCGCGAACTGGTGCAGGGGGCCGTCGCGATGCTCGACCTCGACGCGCTGATCGAGGACACCCTCGGCACGGATACCGCGAGTTCGTCCCCGCAGGACTAACCCTACCAATGCGGTCCTATGTGTCTGTCTCTCCACCGAATGCGAAGCCGATGCCCTCGCTGGGCCGTGGTTGCCGTGGCCGTGTGCGGCCTGACACTGGGCGCAGCCGAGAGCGCGGCCCAACAGCCGCCTGCTGCCGTGCCGTTGCAGGCGGATACGACCGCCGTAGCTACGACCGCCGCAGCGCAGAGCGCGAGGCCGCCGCTCCACCGCACCGTGTCTGGGCAGGTGGTGGACGCCGAGTCCGGCTGGCCGCTCGCCCGCGCAGCCGTGCGTGCAGAGGGAGCTGCCCGCGTGGTCCGCGTCGATGCGTCGGGGCGCTTCCGTCTGCGTGTGCCGAACGCACAGGCGACGGTCGTCACGGTCGTGTCCCCCGGCTATGCGCCGCTGCGTGTGCCCCTGCGTGCCGAGCAGTCTGGCGCGGTGTTCCATCTCGTGCGGGTCTCGGCCTCGCGGACGACCTGGCCCGTCTCCTTCCTGCCACCCGACCGGTGAGGCCTGCGCTCGATTCCCTCCGAGGGAGCCCGCCATCGGGCCCCTCACCCTCTGAGGCTTCGGCCTCGTCTTCTCTCACTCCACCCTGCTCTTCCCCATGTCCCGCTTCCTTGTTCTCCTACTCAGCGTGCTGCTCGTCGGTGTGCTGTTCACTCCAGACAGCATAGCCCAGACGGGCCGCATCATCGGCCAGGTCGTCGATGCTGAAGGAATGCCGCTGCCTGGCGCAAACGTCCGCATCGACAATTCGACGCTCGGGGCCGCTTCGGACCTCGACGGCGACTTCGCGGTGCGGGGCGTTCCCGCAGGCGCGCAGACGCTGCTCGTGACCCTCGTCGGCTACCAGCGCGCCGAGCGCGAGGTGAGCGTTCCAGCCGGAGGCGAAGTCGAAGTCACCGTCACCCTCTCCGACGACGTGCTCGGGCTCAGCGGCGTGTCGGTGACGGCTTCGCGTCGAGCCGAGGACTTGTCCGAGACGCCCCGCGCCGTCGCGGTTGTCCAAGAGGAGGTCATCGATCTCTACACGGAGCAGACCTCCGACCTCTCGGCCACGCTGGGTAAGTTCGTGCCCAACTTCACGCCGCCCTCGGTCGGCAACGACGTATTTCTTGCCACACTTCGCGGGCGCGCACCACTCTTCCTCGTTGACGGTATCCCACTCCAAACCAATGAGGGCCTGCGCGGAGCCGTGCTGGGCAACATCGACCCGGCCGTGCTGGACCGCATCGAGGTGCTCTACGGGGCCTCGACGATCTACGGCGGCGGGGCTCCCGGCGGCGTGATCCAGTTCTTCACCAAGGAGGCGAGCGAGCAGCCGCTCGCGGTGGACCTCAACCTCTTCTCGCGCAACTACCTCGTGGACGGGGCCGTGCTCGACGGCGATGCCATCGACCTACGCTCGGCGCTGACAGTCTCGGGCACCGTTATCGACAACAAGCTCACCTACGTGATCAGTGGGTCTGCCGAGCGGACCAACGGCCAGTTCCGGCCTGATGGCGAGCGGATCGCGCCCAACCGCACGTCGGCCTACGACGACTTCGCCTTCTTCGCCAAAGTGGGCTACAACATCACCCCGTCGCAGCGGGTGCAGGTCTCGCTCAACCGGACCTACGCCGAGCCCAACGACCTCTTCTTCGAGCCCGTTGTGCGGGAAGACGACGTGACGGCCGACCCCGAGGGCTCAGCCGCCATCGGCCAGGAGGTCGAGACGGCCTTCAGCTACGACAACCCGATCAGCCAGGAATACACGGCGCTCAACGCGACCTACGAGAACACGGCGCTCGGCGGCGGCGCGCTCACCGTGCAGGCCTACCTCTTCGACCTCAACTTCCAGCAGAGCGGCTCCGATATCCGCCCGTTCCTCCAGCGCAACGGGGGGACCTTCCCGGACTCGTGGCCCGGCCTCTTCCAGACGAGCACGGCCGCGACGCAGTACGGTGCCCGCGCCGAGTATGTCCGGCCCATCGGCGAGCAGGTCGTGGTGACCGGCGGCGGCGACATTCTCTACGCCGAGGACTCGACGCCGGTCACGATCTCCAGCGATGAGCCGTTCGACCGCGAGAACCGCTTCGATGCGTCGCTCGGCATCCAGGACCAGGGGGCTCCGTCGGAGCTCACCAGCGGCGGCCTCTTCGTCCAGGCCGACTACGATCCCATCGAGGCGCTCCGCCTGACCGCGGGCGCGCGCTACGACATGATCGCGTTCGATATCCTCCCGTTCACGCCCACGTTCACGCGCGTGGAGCCCGGCGTGCAGCGCCCCGGTGGCTCGGGCTACAACGCGGGCCTGTCGCTCAACCTCGGCGCGGCCTACGAAGTCGTCCCGCAGACGACGCTCTATGCCAACTTCGCGCAGGGCTTCTCGCTGCCTAGCCTCGCCTTCCTTGTCGTGAACGTCGACCCGGGCATCCCGATCCAGGGCGACGAGATCGTCTCGCCGCAGATCGTGAACAGCCTCGACTTCGGCGTGCGTGGCCAGGTTGGGGACAACTTCGCGTATGGCGTCGCGGGCTTCTTCGCCTTCTCTGAGGACGCCTCGCAGATCCGCTTCAATTCGTCAACGGGCCAGGGCGAGCGCATCCAGGCCCCGCAACGCAACTACGGCTTCGAAGTGAGCGTCGACGCGGTCCCGGCGGCAGGGCTCCGCGTCGGAGCGGACGTTTCGGTCACCGAGACGGACCTCAAACCGCAGCCGCCGCAGGAGCTCATCGACGCGGGCCTCCTTGACGAGGACGACGGCACCTTCCGGCCGGCCTCGACGGTGGAGACGATCCCGCTCACGACGACGCTCCGCGCCTCGTACGCCCTGCCAATGGTGGACGGCCTTTCGTTCAACGCGGAGGTCTACACCCTCAACAACCGGACGCGCGCTTTCACCTTCCTCCTCGACGAAGACAAGAACGGCGTAACCGACACGACGATGGCGGGCGACCCGTCCCGTGCCGACGCCTACGTGCTGCGCGGCTACACGACCGTCGACGCGGGCGTCACCTATGTCTTCCCAGATGACCTCTTCGGGGACGTGGGCGCGCGGCTGAGCGTGCAGTTCCTCAACCTGCTCAACGAGACCTACATCCCGGCGATCTCGCAGCGGCAGGTGGGGCCGATCTTCGCCAGCCGCCGTCGCAACGGCTTCGGGCGCAACGTCACGGTCACGCTCAACTTCACATTGTAGCTCCCGCTCTGCGCGCTGCGCAGCGCCGATAAGGCTTGCATTCTGGGGTCCGCAAGCCCTACCGCCCTGCAACCCACCTAGTGGGTTTGTAGGGCGGCGGCGTTAAACGCCTCAGTATCCTACCAACAAAACAGTCAATTCGTCCACAATCCCGTTTCGACTGAAACGACTCGTGAGCGTGTGGATACACTCGCCTCGCTCCACCTCGTCCCGATGGCAACACCTGCTCCACAACCTCCACCACGCCCACAGCATCGCGCCGTGCCCGTCTCGCCGATACGGCGGCGTGGCCTCAGCACGCGTGCCCAGCGGCTCATGTGGGACGCCCACTCGGCGACGGGCGTGACGCTAGGCCTCGTGCTCTTCGTCATCTTCTTCAGCGGGGCGTTCGCGCTCTACCGCACCCAACTCGACGCCTATGCCAACGTGGCCCTGCGTGGCCCTGTCGCGCTTACGACCGACGAGGTCGTTGGCCCGCTGTTCGACGAGACTCCGCCAGCGCTGGGCTCCCAGGTGACGGTGTTCTATCCCTTTGGAGAGCGCCGGTCCGTGTTCGTGCGCTACACCCCCGAGGGCGAGGACGTAGCTGTCGTCCAGCAGGTGAGCGTCACGACGGGCGAGGCGTTTGCGTTCGCCGAGGAGAGCCGTCTGAGCCTCATCCTCTACCAGCTGCACTTCCTCCTCCAACTCCGCTACGTGCTTCCCGGGCACTCGCTGATCGGCATCGCCATCGCGGGCCTCTTCGCGGTGTTCATGCTCTTCGGGACGGTGAGCGGCTTGCTGATCCACCTCAAGAAGCTCCCGAGGGAGTGGCACACCTTCCGCGCGCGTGGAGGGCTACGAACGGCCCTCTCGGACGCGCACACGGTTCTCGGGCTGGTCGGGCTGCCGTTTGCGGTGATGTACTCCGTCACGGGCGGCATCATCGCCATCATGATCATCTTCAACGCGCCGATCACCGACCATTTCTTCGACGGCGACCGCGATGCCTACGACACCGCGACCTATGGCGTGGGCGTTCCCGAAGCCGACTCGACCGGCCAGACAGCTGCGATGCTGCTCCCGGACGCACTCACAGCGGCTCTTCCGGAAG
This sequence comes from Bacteroidota bacterium, assembly GCA_038528235.1. GTDB lineage: Bacteria > Bacteroidota > Rhodothermia > Rhodothermales > Rubricoccaceae > JBCBEX01. The sequence goes on along the minus strand of JBCBEX010000007.1, from coordinate 52,417 downwards.
GGTGGAGAGGCGTCGATCCGATCCGTGTCGTCTACCGACAGTGGGGCGATGCCGGAGCCACAGCAACGATTCGCGGGCACATCGAGGAAACGCTCACCACCTCGGGGCGCGCCACGCTGAGTGCTGCGACGGGGGACCTGATCGCCCACAATCCGCCGACCTCGCCGACGGCCCTCGGGGCGACGTATGCCGTCACGGAGCAACTCCACTACGGCGACGTGGGCGGCTCGGTGCTCGACGCACTCTTCTTCGTTCTCGCACTCGCTACCAGCGCCGTGATCCTGACGGGCAACGTGCTGTGGATCGTCGTACGGCGTCCCAAGAACCCGAATGCGACGCCGCGTCTGCATCGGCTTCTGGCCAGACTGACGGTGGGATTCGGATGCGGACTCGTAGCGGCGGTGCCCGTGCTGTTCATCGTCGCGCTGCTGATGCCCGACGGCGTCGACAACCTCCACGTCTGGGAGGAGTCGCTCTTTTTCGCCGCGTGGGGGCTGCTCATCGGGGCCGCGCTCTTCGGGCGCTCGGCCGCATGGGCGGCCCGGTGGCAACTCGCGCTCGCAGGCGTGCTGTGCCTCGCTGTACCGGTCGCCAACGGATTCGCCACGGGGGCCTGGCCGTGGGTGAGCGTCGCGATGGGGTGGTGGAGCACGCTGTGGATTGATGTCGGCTTCGTGCTCGGAGCGCTGCTTCTCTTCGCCATTGCGGCTCGTCTGCCCACCACGCCTGAGCCCACACAGGTCGCGTTGGATCCTGAGCCGACCGCTGAACCTGCTCTCTCGCTCTAACCTCGATGGTACCCGCCATGATCTCTACACCACGTTCGTCCCTGTTCCTGAGCGCGTGCGTTGCGTTGCTGTTCGCCAGCGGTTGCGCGACAACCACCTCGCCGCAAATTGCCCCGTCCGATCCCGTCGAGGCGCTCCGCTTCGACGTGGCCTACCTCGCTTCGGACCTGCTTGAAGGGCGGCAGCCGGGCACGCCGGGCGAGGCGCTCGCGGCCGACTACATCGCCCGCCGCTTCGCCGAAGTCGGGCTCACACCTGGAGGCGACGACGGCGGCTGGACGCAGCCTTTCACGTTCCAGGTGAGCACCAACCCGCACGGCGGAGGCGAAACCGTCTCCATGAACGCACGCAACGTGATCGGCGTGCTGGACCGCGGGGCCGCCGAGACGATTGTGGTGGGGGCGCACTACGATGCGCTTGGCTACGGCGGCATGGGGTCACGCGCGCCGGGCGAGGAGGCGATCCACAACGGGGCGGACGACAACGCCTCGGGCACGGCGGCGCTCTTCGCCATCGCCGAGCGGCTCGTTGCCTCGGACGCCCAGGCGCGCAACGTCGTCTTCGTAGCGTTCTCCGGCGAGGAGATGGGCCTTCACGGCTCGAAGCACTTCGTTAGCACGCTCGGGGACATGGAGGGTATGACCGTCGCCTACATGCTCAACCTCGACATGGTGGGGCGGCTTGCCGACACGAAGGACAGCGAGGCGGAGAACGGCGTGCTCGCTGTCAACGGCGTTGGCACTTCGCCTGCGTGGGGCGCTGCGCTCGACGCGGTGGCCGAGGCGACGGGCCTCACGCTCGCCCGTACCGAGTCCGGGCTGGGACCGTCCGACCATGCCTCGTTCTACCTCGCAGACATCCCCGTGCTGCACTTCTTCACGGGCCAGCACACCGACTACCACACGCCCGTCGACGACAGCCACCTCATCGACTACGAGGGCCTCGCTACCGTCGCAGACTTTGCCGTGCGCGTGATCGAAGACCTCGATGACGACATGGCGATTGCGTTCACTAAGACCCAGGACCAGTCGCAGCGCTCGATGTCGTTCCGCGTTGGGCTGGGCGTGATGCCGGACTATGTCTTCACAGGTGAGGGCATGCGTATCGACGCGGTGCTCAGCGACCGGGCCGCCGAGCGCGCCGGGCTGCAGGATGGCGATGTAGTGGTGCGTCTCGGTGACACGGACATCACGGACATCCAGACCTACATGCAAGCCCTCTCCAGCTTCGATGTCGGCGATGCGGCCCCCATCGTCGTGGAGCGCGACGGCGAGCGTGTCGAAGCGACCGTGCAGTTCTAAACCAGCAGCTTAGCCCAGGCCCGTCGTCCGTCTATGCAGACTGTTTCCCTTGAGGTACCGCCGAAGCGCTTGCTGGGCGTCTTGTTCCTGGGCACCTTTCTCGGCGCGTTGGACATCGCGGTCGTCGGTCCAGCGCTGCCTGCGCTCGCAGAGGCGTTCAGTCTGGACGCGCGGGCGGTCGCATGGACGTTCACTGCGTTCGTGCTCGCCAACCTCGCTGGGCTGCCGATCATGGCGGCGCTCGCGGACCGCATCGGGCGCAGGACGGTCTACCTCACGGACATTGCCATCTTTGCGGCGGGGACTATTGTGGTGGTATTTGCGCCCTCGTTCGAAGTCCTGCTCGCCGGTCGCGTGATTCAGGGGCTAGGCACGAGCGGCATCTTTCCCGTCGCGAGCGCCGTCATCGGCGACGTGTACCCGCCGGAGTCGCGCGGGCGGGCGGTGGGGCTCCTGGGGTCCGTGTTCGGTGCGGCGTTCCTCGTCGGCCCGGCGATGGGCGGCATCGTGCTGGCCTTCGCGAGTTGGCGGTGGCTCTTCGCGATCAGTTTGCCGCTGGCTGCGCTCGTGTTCGTGCTCAGCGCGCGTGCCTTGCCCCGTGGCGAATCCGTCACGCCGCGCCCGTTCGACGCGCTCGGCACGGTCACGCTGACCAGCTTTCTGGCCGTCCTCGTCGTAGGGCTCTCCGGGCTCGACGCCTCGGAGCCGTGGCTCGGCGTGCAAAGCGGCCAGGTCGGAGGAGCGTTTGCCGTCGCTGCCGTCCTGCTGGGGGTGTTTGTCTGGGCGGAACGCCGCGCACCAGCTCCGCTGATCCGGCCAGGGCTGATCGCACGACGGCCGGTGCAGATCGCCTGCGCGCTCGCGGTCGGTGCCGGGCTCGTCGAGGCGACGTTCGTGCTGCTCTCGGACTACACCGTGACCATGTTCGGCGTAGCGCCCTCGCGGGGATCGTACCTGCTGCTCCCGCTCGTCGCGGGCGTGACCGTTGGCGCTCCCGTGGCGGGGCGTCTTCTGGACCACGTTGGTGCTCGGCCTGTGGTGACCGTAGCGGCGCTACTCATCGCGGTGGGCATGGGCGTCGTCACCATCGCGCCGAGCCTCGGGATTCATATCGCGGGTACGGTGGTGCTCGGGCTCGGGCTTTCTGGCATTCTCGGGTCCTCGCTCAGCTACATCCTCCTCTCGGAGTCAAGCGCGGACGAGCGCGCCGTCGCGCAGGGACTCTCGACCATCTTCATCAGCGTGGGGCAGCTTGCTGGGGCGGCCCTGCTCGCAGCCCTTGCGGCATCCGCAACTACTGCGAGCGCGGGGTACCGTTCGGGCTTCGGCGTAGTCGCTGGCATCGGCCTCCTGCTAGCGATGCTCGGTTTCCTGCTCCGTCGTAAGTCGTCGTAGTCCGCTGTCCCCATACAGCGCGGCGACGTGCGACGAAGAACTCAACAACATCCCCTCTGGCTGCGTCGTCGAGAGCCGGTGCTGTGTACCACCGCCTCGCGGATGATCTCCGCACCCGAACAGCATCCAACGTCTCTTTTGTCAGACTCAGCATGTCCATCTATCGTACTACGTTTCTCGTCGCTGGCCTGCTCGTCGCAACGGGCCTCGTCGCCTATGTCGCTTCCGGGACTGGCAGCGTGACGGCGCTCATCCCCACGTTCCTCGGGCTCATCATCGGGGGCCTCGCAGCCCTGGCTCAAGCACGTCCAGGCGCAGCCAAGCATGCCATGCACGGCGTCGCGGTGGTCGCGCTTCTGGGTGCGCTCGGCAGTCTAGGGCGCGTAGTCCCTGCGCTCACAGGCGGCGAAATCGGGCTGCCTATTGCTTTCGCTGCCCAGTCGATCACCGCAGTTATTTGTGTTGCGCTCATCGTCGCTGCGGTGCGCCACTTCCGCGCCAATCGGCGTAGCCGTGCCTCGACCTCCTAGCCGAGGTCGCCCCCTGGTTGAGCGGAGTTAGCGCCTCTAGGCGTGGTTGCCCGTTGGGGTCTGCCCAATGCCCAAGGCTGCGATGTCGAAGCATGCCCGACACGCAGCACACCGCGCTGGCATGCATGGCTGATCTGGATCAACTGGCATGCGCTCGCTCGTTGATGGCATCACGTCTGGGGTCACGGCCCCAGCGTGAACATGCGCGGTTTCGGATTCTACTTCGAGACCAGCGCCGAACGGGCACCCTGCAGCCTCACGAGGCGCCTCTGGACGTGCCGAAGGCTCATCAGTAGGAGCGAAGATCGCCGAGAGGGCCTTAATGCCCTGTTCGAAGTCGAGCGAATTCGGGTCGGTCGTTTTGAGTCGCACGATAGGCACCGCGAGGAGTTTCTGCATGATGGATTCGGTCAGGCGCTCCACGTCGGCCCGGGCCATAGCAGGGATCTGGTCAGCGTAGCGGTCGAGTTCCTGCCGCCGGATGGTGTCGAACGTGGTACGGATCGCCTGGATCGTTGGCTGGAGTGCTTGCTGGTGGAAGAACCAGATCACGAACTCAGCCAGGTGCGTTTCCACGATGGTCTGCGCTTCTGGGAGTGCAGACCGCCGAGCCGCCGAAGCCGCCGCCACATCCGCGTTCAACTCGTCGAGGTCGAGGACGGTATAGCCCGGCAGATCTCGCACCGCGGCCTCCACGTTGCGCGGCACCGCGATGTCAATCACGAGTGCCGAGCGTGTGCGGCAGCGCGGAGGGAGTGCCTCAGCACCCACCACCGGCTCGCGCGCTCCGCTGGCGACGAGGACGACATCAGCGCGCGCGATGGCTGTGTGCCGGTCGTGCCAGGCGCACACCTGGCCTCTATGCTGGCGTGCAAGCGCCTCTGCGCGTTCGCGGGACCGGTTGGTGATCGTGAGGCTGGCAAGGCGGTGTGAGGTCAAGGCATTGAGGGCGGCCAGCGCCATCTGGCCAGCCCCCACGAGCACGACATGCTGTCCATCCAGCTGCTGATCAGGGGCGTGGTCTCGTGCCACCATCACCGCACGACTGGATATGGAGGCGGCCCCGTGCGCAAGGCTCGTCTCGGTGCGTACCTCCTTCGCGGATCGGAACGCTGTGTGCAGCAGCCGGTGGAGCACGGCGTTTACGGCGTCATGCTCGACAGCCACCCGGTACGCCTCTTTGACTTGGTGCAGGATCTGCGCGTCCCCTAGCACAAGCGAGCGCAGCCCCGACGCAACGCTGAGCACATGACGAACGGCGGCCTCGTCGTCATGTAGGAAAGCTAGATGCGCAGGCCATGCAGCCCCGGATACCGATGTGAGTAGGTGTTCTGCGAGAGCGGCATCCTGCTCCGCCCCATAGACGATCACCTCTGTACGGTTGCAAGTGCTGAGTACCACGCACGCGGCGGCGGTCGCCATTGTCCACGCTCCATAGAAGCGATGCAGCGCGGCGGGCGGCAGCGCGAACGCTTCACGGTGGGCAACGGGCGCGCGCTCGTAGTCGAGGCCAAGGACGAAGAGCTTCATGCAGGACGGCAGGGGTGCTGAATTCGGTGGCCCGTCGACAGCGTGACCAAAGCGAACGAATGCGAGCTTAATTGAACATGGAGTCGGCCCACTAAGGGGAGACTACTGTCGAGGCTGCAAGGGATTTCCTTACATCCACCTGTCCGCGTACAGGTGAATTGGACCAAAGGGTTAGGAATGAGTAGGGCAACGGAGGTGTCTGCATCCGCAAGGGGGCGGAAGGAGCAGGTTATCCCCTAAATCAGGCCTGCCTCCCTGGCTACCTGTAAACGCAGCGAGAACAGAGGGACCTTCGGCATTGGAGCCAGTAGCTACTGGCGCGAAAAGGACGGCATTCGTGACCGTGACTGCTGATTCAGCCTACATGCCCGCCCACATTAGTAAAGTCAGTGGGCAACATGCGGGCAACACCATTCCTCACAACCCTTGATATATAGCCATACACACTGGATTGCAGCCTTTTCGCCTCGGAGATACAACATAGACAGCTCACTCGTAATGAGCAGGTCACCGATTCAAGTCCGGTCGTTGGCTCCCCGAAGGCCCAGACGGAACGCACCCGCGTCCGCTGGGCCTTCTGCTTTTCCCGAGCACTGCCGAGGGTTTGGAGAATCCCGCTCCAGTACGCGGACCACGAGGATGCAGGGTCCAGAGCGGTCCAGACAACGGTGCTACTCCAGGACAGACTCGGCTGCCATCTCGCGGAGGTTGTAGCGCGAAGCCATCGACTGACCGTAGGCGCCGGCGGTGGCGATCAGGAGAACATCCCCTTCCTGCGTCTCTGGCAACGGACGAGCGTGGCCCAGCACGTCTCCCGTCTCGCAGATTGGGCCCACGATGTCGGCAACGAGCGCATCGGGTTCTCCCAACCGTGTAAGGTTGACGATTGCATGGAAGGCGCCGTACAGCGCGGGCCGGATCAGCGTGTGCATACCGGCGTCCACGCCCACAAAGGTCCGAGTGCGCTTGCGCTTGATCTGCGTCACGCGGGTGAGCAAGACCCCGGCCTCCGCGACGAGGTAGCGCCCCGGTTCCAACCACAGTTCGATACCAGGGAGCTCATTCGCGAGGTCGCCCAGCAACGCGGCCGCATGCTGCACGTCGAATGGCAGGGCCTCGGGGGTGTCAGGGATCGGGAGGCCGCCGCCCAGGTCAAAGACTTTCACATCGGGGAAGAGTGGGCGGACTTCACGCATGCGCTGCGCAATCGTCCGCCATGCCGTCGGTTCCGTGACGCCACTGCCCACATGGGCGTGGAGACCAGTGACCCGTACGCCAATCTCGTTGGCACGCTCTGCCACGGCGGGCAGGTCGTCGAGGTCGATGCCAAACTTCGAAGTGATTCCGGCTGTCTGAACGTGGGCGTGATGGCCATGACCTTCACCAGGATCTATGCGCAAGAAGATGTCACGGCCGGCGAACACGTCAGGCCAGTGCGTCAACCCATAGGCGTTATCGAGAGTGACACGCACACCTTGGTCAAACGCCCACGCATAGTCCGAGCGCGGTGCAAAGTTGGGCGTGAAGAGGACCTGGGGAGGTGACAGGTGTGGGAGGCTGCAAAGCGCGTGTTGCACCTCGCCTGGAGATACGCATTCAAGGCCTGCACCTTCACTATAGAGCGTGCGCAGGAGGGCCGGATGGGGGTTCGCTTTGAGCGCGTACAAGATGCGCGCGGTCGGGGGAAGGTCGAGCAGACGTCGGGCGGCAGCGCGTGCGGTCGGCAGGTGGTAGACATAGTGGGGCGTTGCTGCTTCCGCGAACGACATCACGGGTGCAAGGTGCGACCTCCACCAGTCTGCTGGGCGAGCCGCGCCATCACGCACGGCACGAGTCCCAGAGTCTGGAGCGGCGTCAGAGCGTGTAGGTGAGTGCATGACGGTCGAGGGGCGTGGCAAAGAGCCAGGGTTCGGTTCGCCACGGTAGGTCGTAGGGCACGAACGAGGCTTAGCGCGAACTAGGCGGGACGATGAACAAAGACAAACCGGGCGTCGCGGAAAAAAACGACCCGCGGAAAAGCGCTTTCAAGGTTTTCGCGAACCGGGATCGTTCCCAATGCTGCGACCCCGGGGTTCAACATTGCTTAACTCAATACGGCATCCTAGATTGCGAGCGGTCAAAATCACACAGCCTTCGAACTGTGTGTGGCCGCGTCCTGCGGCCCGGCCTCAGCCACCTGCCAAGCACCTCTCTATGCGATCTGCGTTACTGCTTCCGTCGCTCCTGTTCGTGGTTTCGTTGCTGGTAGCCTCCTCGGCTGTCGCACAGAGCGGCAAGATTTCCGGCCAAGTCGTCGACGCCTCCGGCGACCCGCTTCCGGGCGTCAACGTGGTCATCCAGGGCACCACGCAGGGTGGGTCCACCAACGTCGACGGGCTCTACACCATCCTAAACGTGCGGCCGGGGACGTACACCCTCGAGTTCACGTTCATCGGGTTCGCCCCCCTGCTGATCGAGAACGTGGATGTCGACTTCAACCGGACCACAACGATTGACGCGGAGATGCAGGAGGAGATGGCGGGCATGAACGAGGTGGTGGTGCGCGCCGAGCGACCTCCGGTACAGCTCGACGTGTCCAACAGCCGCGTCAACGTGACGACGGAAGAGATCGAGGCCTTGCCGCTGCAATCGATCGAGGCGGTCGTGACGCTGCAGGCCGGCGTCGAAGATGGGTTGCAGATCCGCGGTCAGGACCGCCGCTCGGTGGGTGTCTTCCTGAACGGCTTCATGATGCGCAACCCGCGCGACAACGAGCCGCTCCTCAGCGTGCCCGTGGCCGCTGTCGGCGAAGTGCAGGTGCAGAAGGGCGGTTTCTCGGCCGAGTATGGCGGCGTGCGGGCTGGCGTCATCAACTACCTCACGCGCGAGGGCGACCCCGACCGCTACGGTGCCTACGCCCGCGTCATCTATAGCCCGCCCGGCCAGAAAAACTTCGGCGGCCTGCCCAACGACTTCGACTCCTACTGGATCCGCCCCTTCCTCGACCCGGACGTTGCCTTCACGGGCACCAACAACGGAGCCTGGGACATGGCCACGCGGGAGCAGTACCGCGAGTTCGAAGGCTGGATTGCCGTCTCCGAGCAATTGTTGCGGGACGACGACCCCAGCAATGACCTCTCGCCCGAGGCCCTCCAGCAAGCGTTCCTCTACCAACACCGCAAGACCTTCGAAATCACCGAGCCCGACCTCAACCTCGATCTCGGCTTCGGTGGACCAGTCCCCGGTATCAGCGAGCGCCTCGGAAACTTGCGATTCTGGGCGTCCTACCGCCAGAACAACTCGCAGTACGCAATCCCGCTGCAGACCGACGGCCTCGACGAGCGCACTGGACACCTCAAGTTCACGAGCAACATCGGGTCGGGCATGAAGCTCAGCGCCGAGGGGATGTATGGCATCAAAGAGGGCACATTGCTGAGCCGCTCGGGGCTGTCCGACACGTTCGGCGAGTCGGCGGGCACCCGTCTCTTCCTCTTCGACCGCCAGCGCGACGTCGGCGGTGCCTTCTCGGGGACCTCCGAGGAATTCCTTAACGCGCGCCTCTTCGCCAATGATTACTACAACCCGACCGAGACGGCCTTCAACATGGTCGGCGTCTCGTTCAGCCACAACGTGACGAACACCTCGTTCTACGAAGTGCGCGCGAACCGCCTCGCCTACCAGCACGACACCTTCCTCGGCGCCCCGCGCGACACCACGACGCAGGTCACGTTCGGCGGCGTCGGGTTCGACGAGTCGCCGTTCGGCTACTTCGAAGCACCTACCTTCGGGGTCTACGAGTTCCGCACGAGCGTCGGCTTCTCGAACGCGCGCGACAGTAGCCGCGTGGCTATCTACAATGTCCGCGGGGACTACACCAACCAACTCTCGCCGGTCCTCGAGGTCAAAGGCGGTGCCCTCCTCAGCGTCACCGATTACGACATCAACTACGGCCGCTTCGACCAATTCTTGCCCGAGTTCAACGCGCAATCGCGCTACGACGCGACGCCGTGGGAGCTCGGCTTCTACGGTCAGGCTACCCTCGAATTCGACGGCCTGATCGCCAACCTGGGCCTCCGTGCTGAAGTGTTCAACACGGGCGCTGAGGCCTACGACGGGGCACTCTTCGACAACTTCCTCGGCACGCGCGCCGAGACGGACGTCCAGCCCGCCTTCCCAGACAGTCTCCTCGCCAGCGCCTCCACGTTCTTCGCGCTGAGCCCCCGCCTGGGCGTGTCGTTCCCAGTGACCGAGGTGAGCAAGCTCTTTTTCAACTACGGCCACTTCCGGTCGCTGCCGTCGTCGCCGAACCTCTACCTCTACGAGTTCTCGACGACCACCGGGCGCATCCTCAACGTGCCCAACCCCGACATGCCGCTGCCGAAGACGGTCGCCTACGAACTCGGCTACGAGCAGTCGTTCTTCGGGCAGTACAGCGCGGCAATCACCGGCTACTACCGCGACGTGCGCTTCGAGCCGCTCACCATCGACGTGACGAGCCGCAATGGCAACGTGGAATATGACCTCGTGACGCCCAACTTCTACCAGGACACGCGCGGGTTTGAGCTGACGCTCGCCAAGTCAGGAGGCGATTGGGTGCGCGGGTTCCTCAACTACACGTTCGCCGTAGACACGGATGGCTTTTTTGGGCTAAGCCAGCTCAATGAGAACGCCGAGGCGCAGCGCAACTTCGAGGCGGCGGATGGGCCGCGTCGCGCCGCGCAGTCGCGCCCGCTAGCCGATTCCTTCGGCACGATCAACATTAACGTGTTCACGCCCGACAACTTCGGGCCGAGCTACGGCGGCCTCCGTCCGCTCGCAGGCTGGCGCACCAGTTTCATCGGCCGCTGGCGCGACGGCGGCAAGATCACGTGGGGGGACGAGTCGTTCAACGCCCCGCCGGGTGTTATTAACAACGTGGACGTGCGCGATGCGTGGCAGATCGACCTCCGTTTCGAGCGCGTCTTTGACCTGGCAGGCTACGAAGTTGGCTTCTTCGCCGACATCCTCAACCTGACCAACCGCCGCCAGTTCTCGAACCTCGGCTACATCGACGGCAACGACCGCATCAACTACGTCAACTCGCTGCACCTGCCCGAGTCGGACATCTACTCGAACATCCCCGGCGACGACAAATTCGGCGACTTCCCCGACGAAGGCGTCGCCTTCCAGCCCATCGACCGCCTCGATGTGCCCCGCGATGCCTTCCAGGGTGAAGCCGGCACCATCTACTGGGAGCGGGCGACCGAGTCCTACCTCGAGTTCGTCGACGGCGCCTGGCGCGAGGTCGAGCAGAGCCGGATCGACGAGGTGCTCGACACCAAGGCCTACATCGATATGCCAGCGCAGCGCTTCCTAGCCTTCCTTGGCCGTCGCGACTTCTTCTTTGGGCTCCGCTTCGAGTTTTAGGCGCTCCCGCTGGAGTCTGGGCAGCGTGCCTGCCCAGGCTGTGTTCAGACTGCTCTACGCACCCGCTCTCGCATTCTCGCCATGACCCCGTTTGTTCGGTCGCTGTTTAGTTCCTGGGCGCTCGCCGCCGTGCTGGTCGGTGGGCTGCTGCTCGCCAGCACACCCGAGGCGACCGCCCAATTCCAGAACCGGTGGCTCTCCGCCGGCTCGTTCCACAACTGGTACTCCGAGGTCGGCAGCGAGCGTGAACTCGGCTTCCGCAGTGGCGGCGAAGACCAGCAGTACGGCTGGCGTTGGCCTGCCATCTTTGCCGACCGCAACCTGTTGCCAGCCACCGACATGCAGGCGGCGAAGGGCCTCTGGATTGGCGCCACGAACGTTACGGCCGACGGCTTCACCTATCCCGCCCGCGTCGTCCACGTTGGCCCGCGCGTCAACGGTGTCGGCGAGTTCTTCCCGGTCCAGTTCGACCTGATCAGCAGGCGCGAGCCGACGGTCGTCTCCGTCGATGGCATCCAGACGTTCTCGCCCGCCGAGATGGTGGTGGACGAAGTCGACCCGACCATCCCGGCCGACTACATGTACATCAACAAGGCGAACACGCTGCTCGGCCTCACGATGGAACGGCGCATCATGCAGTTCAGCCAGGACTACCACGACAACTACCATGTCATCGAGTACATCTTCACCAACACCGGCAACACCAACGGCGACGATGTGATCGAACAGCCGAACCAGACGCTCGAAGGGGTCGTCATCTTCCTACAGAACCGCCTCTCGGTGGTGCGTGAGACTCGGTTCGTGATCGGCGACAACCCGACGGGCTGGGGCAAGCACACGATGAACGACGCCCGTGGGGACGGCGTGCGGCCCGACCCAGAAGGGGAGCAGTTCCGCGCGCAGTTCTCGTGGCACGGCAACTTCCCTCCGTTCACGATCTACGACAACATCGGGGGGCCGATCCTGCCCGCCCGCGCACCGGCCACGTTCGTAGCGGCATCGGACACGTCCGGGCGCTTGGCCGGCTCGGCGTTTGCCGGGACGGTGACGCTCTTCGCCGAGGGCACCCCAGACTCGGGCATGGACGACTTCTCGCAGCCTGCGACCACGACCTGGTTCGGCTCGGACGACCCGTTCACGTCCAACAACGACGCATTCAGCCCCGGCAAGATGCAGCAGGAGTACGACCTGATGGCATCGGGGCACCGCGAGCGGCACGCCTACGTGGTGGAGCCGACAGGACTGCCGGGGTGGCTCAACCCAACGGGCGATCCGTCGCTCAACACGCCGGGCGGGATGTCGTACGCGAATGGGTACGGTCCGTACACGCTAGCGCCGGGCGAGAGCGTCCGATTTGTAATCGCCGAAGGGGCGGCAGGCCTGAGCCGCCAGGCGACCATCGACATCGGCCGCGCCTGGAAAGAGGCCGACGCCGACCCGGCTGCCCTGATCACCTACACCGTGGGCGGCCAGGAATTCACCAAGACGAAGAACGAATGGGTGTTCACGAGCCAGGACTCGCTGATGCAGACGTTCCGCCGCGCCATCGCCAACTTCGAGAGCGGCTACGACATCCCGCAGTCGCCCGCGCCGCCAGCCACGTTCGATGTCACGGGTGGGGGCGACCGCATCTCGCTCGCATGGACGTCGCTGCCCGGTGAGCCTGACCCGGACCGCTGGGAGATCTACCGCTCGCGTGTGCGTTTCGACAGCACCGCGACCTTGATCCACACCGCGGAGCCAGGGGAGCGCTTCTTCGACGACACGACGCCCATTCGCGGCGTGGAATACTACTACTACATCCAAGCCATCGATGACGACGCCTCGGACGGGTCCGCGCTGTCGCCTGCGGGCGCACTCCGGTCGAGCCGGTACTTCACCCAGACGTACACGCCTACACGGCTCAAGCGGGAGCAGGGGCGGCAGATCGATGGGTTCGCCATCGTGCCCAACCCGTTCAGCATCTCCTCGCAAAGCGGGCAGATCCGCTTCCCTGGGTTCACGGACCAACTTGCCTTCTACGACATCCCGGGCTTCTGTCGGATCGACATCTACACGGAGCTCGGCGAACTGGTGGACTCCATCGAGCACAACGACGGCTCGGGCGACGAATTCTGGGACCACACGACCTCATCCAGGCAGACCATCGTGAGTGGCATCTACATCGCTGTCGTCACAGTCACGCAAGACATCCCCGACCCGAACTCCACGACGGGCGAATTGCTCTTCCGCAACGGCGAGCAGTCCATCAAGAAGTTCGTCGTCATCCGCTAGTACAAGGGCTGCCGCCCGTCGCCACCGCCTGCCTTCGCATCCTCGACGACCATGCGACTTTCATTCCTGACCGTCCTCACGCTGACCCTCGTGCTCGGGACTGCCCCGACCGCCGAGGCGCAGAACGATATCGAGCGGGACAAACTCGCGCAGACGGGGATGAAGTTCCTCAGCATCTCCGCTGACCCGCGTGCCGCGGCGATGGGCAGCGCAGCCACGGCGCGCGAAGGTGGCTCGGCCATGCTGTTCTACAACCCCGCCGGGATGGTTCGCTTCGATGGCGCTGTGGATGCCATGTTTGGGCAGACGCAATGGATTGCGGACATCTCGTACAACTTCGGAAGCATCGCCTACCGCCCGCTCGGCGGACGCCTCGGCGTAATTGGAGTGAGCCTCACCTTCGCGGACTACGGCGACCTACAGCAGACCATCTTTGCCGAGAACGAGCAGGGCTATCTCGTCCTCGATCAGCCCATCTCGCCGCAGGCGTGGAGCGTGGGCGTCGGCTACGCGCGCGCGCTAACCGATCGCTTCTCGGTAGGCGGCCAGATCAAATACGCGAGCCAAGACCTCGGTGACAGCGTCCAGGAGATCACCAGCGGTGGCGCCTTTCTGACGCAAGCCAATCAGGAGGGCGTGGTGGCCTATGACTTCGGCGTGCTCTACAAGACCGGGTTCCGCAGCCTCAACTTCGCGGTGAGCGCGCGCAACTTCGCCCCGGAAGTCACCTTCGAGCAGGAGAGCTTTCAACTGCCGCTTACTCTCCAGATTGGCATCTCGATGGACGTACTCGACCTCACCGAACTGGGTGCCGGCGACGTGCATCAGTTCGTGGTGGCGGTCGACGCAAACAACCCGCGGGACTTCTCCGAGCAGATCAAGCTGGGCGGCGAATACACCTTCGCCAACACCTTTTCTGTCCGAGGCGGCTACGTCTTTCCCGCCGACCAAGAGAGCATCAGCCTCGGCGCGGGCCTCCAGCAGTCGTTCGGCGGGATCGGCTTCGGTGCGGACTACGCCTACACCAACTTCGGCGTGTTCGACGCGGTGCAGCGCATCGGCTTCCGCCTCATGTTCTGACGGGCCACCCGACCCCTGCTCTCACTTGCCTCTCTACCCCAGCCTCCATGCTCACGCTCGTTCCTTCTGGGGCTTCTTTGGTCCGTACCCTGCTCCTCCTGGTGCCGCTCGTGCTCCTCTTCGGGTGCGATACGGAAACCACGACGCTTTTTGATCCGGATCTCCAAGCTGGCCCCGATCCGGTGCTCGGGGGCTTGGCACCTGATCCCGCCAGCATCGTCTTGGCTGGGATCGACGCCGTCACCCTTACGGGGCAGAACTTCTCGGCAACTCCCAGCGACAACCTGGTGTACTTCAACCAGACGCGGGCAGAGGTCCTCGAAGCGTCCGCTACCCAGCTGATCGTCCGTGCGCCCAACGTCCCTGGCAACGATGTGGGCGTCCGCATCGCCGTGCTCGGCGCTGAGAACTACAGTGCGACGCTACCCTACGCGCTGGTCTCGGCCACGACGGAGGTGGAAGGCCTGCTCGGCACCGACGAACCGGGCTCAGTCGTCGTGGAGGCGGCTACAGGCGATGCAATCGTGGGCATCCTCGACGGTGACACGCAGGGCGGAGATGACACCGGCTTGATCCGCCTCTCTGCGGCCACGGGACGGAGCAACTACCTAACAGCCCCCCAATTTCTCTACAGCAGCATTGCATTCGGTCCGGACAACGTCATTGTTGGTGCACGCGGCCAGCGGGCCCTGTTTCGGCTCCCAGAAGGGGGACCGCCGCAAACGTACCAGGCCATATCAGGGTCGCCGAATCCCACCCTCGTATCTGTCGCGTTTGACGACATGGGAGGAGTTTGGACAGGCAGCAGCAATGGCAACATCTATTACGTGCCAGCAGGGGGCGGCAGCTCTGAGCCGAGTGAGGTAATCGGAGCCGTCCGGGCCGTGGCCTACTTCGACAGCTTTCTCTACGCAGCGGTCACGCGCGCTGGGGTGAGCGAGATTGTTCGGTTCCCCGTGATGGGTGGGTCTATGCTCGGACCAGAAGAGCTTTACGCCACCCTGAGTGTCGACCAAGGCATCGCTACGTCGATTGCGGTTGCCCAGGATGGGACGTTGTTCGTAGGTACTGACTTCATCGAGCGAACGTCCTCCCGCGACCCGGTCTACGTGATCTCAACGGACCGTGTGGTGGAGCCGCTCTACACCGGCATCTTGGGGTCGCAGCAAAGTGGTGGCCGTGTAGCGATCGTCAATTTTGCCTGGGATGGCGGCACGGGGCTGTACACCATCCGTCGCTTCGAAATTGGCGAGGCGGGCAGCGTGGCCAACCCGCTCACCATTACCTACGACCTGGTCCGCATCGAGACGCGCACCCAAGGCAGCTAATGCGCACCGTTCCGCTTCAGACTCTTCAATCCTGAGTGGCTTCTTGGGACCCACTCAACCTCTAGGCAGCGCACACGGCGCCGCCGTCCTCTCTCACTAAGTGCTCCAGCACCATGCACAAACTGATACTCTCGGCCCTCATACTGGGCCTGACAGCTTCGACTGCGTTCGCGCAGTCCTACGTCTTCCAAGGCAATTTCCCGGATCCAATCGTTGAGCTCGGCGGTCTCGGCGGCCATGGTGTCGCGGTGGACCCGGATGGCAAATTCTGGTTCGAAGGCTTCGGCGCTACCGACAGCGTTCAGGTGGCAGCGCTCGGCAACGAGTTCTTCCCGGTCCGCGTCATCTACGTCTACAACGCCGACGGGACCCCGGCGAGCTTCAACCCGGTCAAGTTCGTGGACTACGCCGACGGCGTGACGCCGCGGGACACGCTCGGTGGCTTCGTGACGCGCGACGGCGACGGCAACCTCGCGTGGGAGGGCCGCTCCAACCGCGGCCTCCGCGCGGATCGGGACGGTAACATCCTGGCCTCGAACTTCAACACGCTGTTCAAGCTCGACTACCAGACCGGCGAGGGTCTCGCCCGCGCTGACTTCCCGGACTACTGCTCGCTTACGCAGGCCGCCTCGGACGACAATGGCAGTGTCTACGTGATGGGCGTCTGCCCCTTCACCGTGCCGATCCGCGAACTTGACTCTAACCTCAACTTCATCGCGAACGTGGCGGCCGAGTCGTCAAACTTCTCGCGCTCGGTGACGGCGTCCGCGAACGGCCTCTGGGTCTACGAGACGGACTACGAGAACACCTACACGATCCTCCATAACCGGGCGGACGAGTTCAGCCCGTTCGACTCGGTGGGCGTGGCCTTCCGTGGTATGCGTACGGAGTCGGGTGCTGTGCACCCGGTCACGGGCAACCTCTGGTTCAGCTCCGGCAACTCGCTCAATGGTCCCAACCAGGACCCCGAAGTCACCTCGTTCTGGAATGCCAACACCTGGTATGAGTTTGCACCCGCAGACGTACACGACCTCGACGGGATGGAAACCCCTCTCGACTCGCTTGTGTGGGGAGGTTGCACCTCATTCGAGGATGACGAGGCTACACCTCAGTATGATGGCTTTTGCGAAGATCCGAACGAGGCTAACGGTCGTATGAAGGCTCGCCCGCGTGGTATTGCGTTCTCGCCGAACGGTATGCGTGCCTATGTGACAGGCTTCAGCGCGCTGTCGACCGACCCCGGTGGTCAGGTCCAGTTGTTTGAACTCATGGACGTTGCCATTGAGGAAGGCGCCGAACTGCCGACCTCGGTGACGCTCGGACAGAACTACCCGAACCCGTTCACCTCCGAAACCAAGATCGGCTTCGAGGTGCAGCAGGCCGCTCAGGTACAGCTCGTCGTCTACGACATGCTGGGCCGTGAAGTCGCCATGCCGATGGACGACTACCTCACGCCGAACACCTACACCGCCACCGTCGACACGCGCAACATGGCGCCGGGCACGTATGTCTACACGCTCCGGGTCAACGGTCAGGTCATCAGCAGCAACCAGATGACGAAGGTGGACTAAGTCCCTCTGAACTTGACGCTGCTGTTCGTCATTCGGGGGTGCCAGGCGCATGGAGCCTGGCACCCCCGTTGTTCTCAGACTATTCCGATCGACACCATTCAACTGCCTACGTCTATGTCTCGATTGATTCTGTTCGTCTGCCTTGTCGTGTGCGTGTCGTGGCCGGCGATTGCGCAAGAGGTGCCGCCCAAGCAGGAATTCCGTGGGGCTTGGATCGCCACGGTGATCAACCTCGACTGGCCGCTCAATCCTGTTGAGCCCACCGACGTGAAGAAGCGCCGGATGGAGATTCTCCTGGACGGGCTGCAGGCTGCCGGTGTCAACGCGGTGCTCTTCCAGATCCGCTCCGAAGCCGACGCCATGTATGTCTCCGAGACGGAGCCCTGGTCCGTGTGGCTCACGGGTTCGCAGGGCACGCCGCCCGATCCGTTCTTCGACCCGCTCGCGTTCGCTATTGAAGAAGCGCATAAGCGTGGTATGGAACTGCACGCGTGGCTGAATCCCTTCCGCGTGCAGCGCGCCGTGGGGAGCAGCCCGACCTCGCCCGACCATATCTCGAATCGTCGCCCGGAGTGGACCTTCACTATCGGCGGCATCCAGGTGCTCGATCCCGGCATCCCTGCAGCCCGCGACTACGTGGTCGATGTCGTTGCTGAAGTCGCCAACAACTACGACGTGGACGGCATCCACTTCGACGACTATTTCTACCCGTATCCGCCCAACCAGATCACGAACCAGGACGACGATACCTTCGCCGAGTACAACCGCGGGATCACCAACCGGGGCGTCTGGCGCCGCGAGAACATCGACTTGTTCGTGGAAGCCGTGCAGGACACGCTGCTGGCGATTAGCCCCGACATCAACTACGGCATCAGCCCGTTCGGCATCTGGAAGAACGGCGTCCCGCCCGGAATCGTCGGACTGGATGCCTACAGCGTGATCTACGGCGACGCTGTCACGTGGCTCAACGAGCAAACCATCGACTACCTCGCTCCGCAGCTCTACTGGGCCTTTGGCGGTGGTCAGGATTACGGTAAGCTCGCGCCCTGGTGGGCCTCGGTTGCCAACGAGCGGCACCTCTATCACGGCCTTGGGGCCTACCGGACGAACTACTCGCGCGACGAGATTCCGCGCCAGATCCGGCTGAATCGCGGCAATGATGACATCCAGGGGCAAATTCTCTTCCGCGCGCTCAACGTGACGGGCAACTCGCTGTCGCTCCGCGACTCGTTGCAGGCGGAGTACTACCGCCATCCGGCGCTCCCACCCACGATGCCGTGGAAGGACATGACGGCCCCCGAGGCTCCGGGAATGCTGACCTTCACGTGGGACGACGATGAGGCGGTGCTCAATTGGGACGCCTCTACCGAAATCGAAGGGGCCGCGGCCTCGCGCTTCTACGCGATCTACCGCATCAACGCGGCCGAGGAGCCTGATTACGATGCCGCGTTCGAGGACCCGCGAAACCTGCTCGCCCTCACGGACCAGACCACCTACACGGACCTGCCCGTCCAAAGCGAGAACCCGTACTACTACACCGTCCGAGCCGTCAGCGCCAACTCGATCGAGAGTGTCCGCAGCAACGAGGTCGTCCTAGAAGGGCGCGCGGTGGATGCGGAAGCCGACCAGCCTGTCACGGCGCGGCTGGTTCAGAATTATCCGAACCCGTTCGTGGGACGCACCACCATCGCGTTCGTGTTGGACCGCCCCGCCACGGTGTCGCTACGCATCTACGATGCCCTGGGGCGTGAGATCTCGACGCTACTCGACCGTGCAGATCTGGGCGTTGGCCCGCATACAGCGGATTGGGAAGCAACCGGCCGGGCGCTCAGCAGCGGTACCTACTTCTACATGCTCGACGTGGACAACCAGCGGCAGACGGGCAAGATGACGCTGCTCCGCTAACGCGCAAGCGGAAACCACACGAGAGCGCCGAGACGATGTCAAAACGTCTCGGCGCTTCTCTGTTTACGATGCGAATCCGAGTCTACCTGACGAGCAACACCTTCTGGGTGGCGCGCTGCCTATCGGCGCGCACCTCCACGACATAGACGCCGCTTGCCAGGCCCGAAGCGTTCCACGTTAGCATGTGGCGTCCAGCAGCGTGCGGCTGGCCCGAGACGAGCCGGGCGACTTCGGCCCCGAGCACGTTGTAGACCGAGAGGGTCACGTCGGCGGCTTCAGGAAGCGAGAAGCGCAGCGTCGTCGTGCTCGCAAACGGGTTCGGGTAGGCGGCGTCGAGCGCGAAGACCTCCGGAAGCGGGCCATCGTCCTCGATGTCGACGACCGTCCGTTCCTCGACGAGTCGGAGGTCGTCGATCCAGATCGAACCGAAGGCCGGGCTGCCAGGGACGTACGTGAGCTGGATGCTGTCGAAACGCAGGGTGCCGTCGAGCGTGCCGTCGCCGATCCAACTGCCGACCTCGCCGCTGGCCATGTCCCACGAGACAACGTTCCAGCCGAGCCAGTCGATCGTGAACCAGGGACTCACCTCCGTGCCTGCGGAAGCTGTTCCGAGGCCGTCGTCCACGGCGAAGCGAATCTGGTTGCCACTACCGTCGCCGAACACATAGGCCTGCAACTGCCGGTTCGGCTGGAACCGCAGCTCGAACGGCGGCCCCGCGTTGAGAAACTCGCGGATCAGCCACGCAGACGCCTGCGTGTCCCACCCGTAGTCGAGGCGCATAGCGAGTTCGCTGTCGGTGAGCAGGTTGACGATCGAGTCGTCGGCCGAAGCATCCGTAGCCTCGGTCACGATGCCAATCGTGGAGCCGCTCTGCTGCGGGACCCACCAGCGGCGGTCGAAGTCCTCGTCGAAACTGTCGATCTCGGTGGCGATCCACCCCTGGTCGCTGGTGGTGAAGGTGAACTGCTGCGTGTCGGGCTGCTGGTTCAGGAAGTCGTCTTCGAGACCGGGGAGCGCGATGTATCTGTAGCTCGTCTCCGGGCGCAGATCCTCCTCCGGGAAGATGGTCACGACGCTCTGGATGACATCGCCCACTTCAACCTCGTAGAGTTCCACCGTGGCGGAGACGGGCTGGCCGCTGGCCGTCTCTTCGAGGCGGATACGACCTTCAGCCGATTCGGGCTTGATGCGTTCGCTGTAGGTCACCGTCACGACGGGGCGGAGCTCCACGTCGCTCGCGCGGCTGAGGCGAGCGCCCGCGATGCGTGGCGGAGCCGTGTCCGGAAAGCTCGTCGTGAAGCTCAGCGTGAAGGCGTCGCCCGGCGTGCCGTCGGCGTTGCCGTCGAAGGGGTCGCCGAGTGCGCCTTGCGCTGTGCTGGCGAGCGTCAAGGTGTAGGCCGTGCGGGGGAGCAGCGTGTCGGGATCGATGGTGAGGCGGGTGCTCTCGTCGTTCCAGGAGAACGAGAGGACTTGCGTAGGCGACAGCGAGGCGGCCTGCTCCACGCTGTTCCGGTCCATCGGACGGCTGAAGGCGACCGTGAGCGGGTCGGTGAGCCGGTAGTTGTCGTCGTCTGCGACAGGGATCGTCTCGGTGACAGACGGGGCGACGGTCGAGAAGAGCCCGTAGTCGGCGAAGGTGAAAAACGTGTCGGACACCGCGACCGTCGTCTCCAGCGAGCGGAAGCCCTCGGCCTCGATGGTCACTGGATAAGTGCCAGGGCCGGGCAGCGCGTCGAGGTAGTAGAAGCCGTTGCGGAGGCGGTTGGGGTCGGGCGAGTACTGGTTGAAGAGCGACTCGAACGTATCGGTTGTGTAGGTTTGGTCGCCGATCGTGACCGTCGCGCCGTTGATGGGCTGGTCGTTCTCCGCGTCTGCGATGATGCCCGTGGCGATGGCCTTCGCCGGACGCTCTAGCTCGAAGTATTGCAGAATGCTCCAAAACATGGCCCGGGCTTCGAGGCGCTTCCAGTCCGCGTTCATGTTGCGCTGGTTCTGCGTCGGGTTGGTGTGGAAGCTCGCCTCCGAGAGCGCCGACGGCATCAGCGAGAAGCTTTGGACGAAGTTGCGCGACCCTTTCGGCGTTGTGGCTGTCGAGCGGCACGACGACGCGCCGTAGAAGTCGCACTCGCCCCAGGCGCCGCGGTTGGAGAGCGGCGCGCGCATACTGCGGCCGAGCATCTGGCCCATGAGTTCGCTCCAGCGGCGCCCGCCGTTGTAGGGCGGCGACGGCTCTGCCCCGCTGATAAGCTGCGGCCAGAGCACGAAGATCGACCGTGCCTCGGGTGGCCCAGCGTTGCTGTGGATCGAGTGGAAGTGGTCTGCCGCGACGCGGTTGGCATCGTCCGTGCGCTGGCTCAGACCCACCTGCTGGCTGTCGTTGGTGCGCGAGAGGTAGACCGTGTCGATGTCGGTCTCCTCCATCAGAATGCGCTGCAGCTCGCGGCCGATGCGCAGCACCTTGTTGGCCTCGGAGTAGCCAAACACGCCGACGTTCTCGTTTTGGCTATGGCCGGGGTCGAGGTAGAGGCTCCAGCCAGAGAGGCCGGTGACTTCCTGCGCCGATGTAGGAAGGGCGAGGAGAAGGACGAGGCCGGTAGCGAGAAAACGCATAGTCATTTTGGATGTCTGATTTATGATTTGAGATTGGTCTCTAAACAGTTCAAACATCACGAATCCGAGATCGTCAATAAATAAATCGTGCCAGCGTTGTCGTCGAAGGCGATCTGGGTGCCGTCGGGCGACCAGGCTGGGTTCATCTCCAGCGCTTCGGTCGTGGTGAGCTGAACGACGTCGGAGCCGTCGGCGCGTGCGGCGAAGAGGTCCGCGGCCGTGTAGGTGTAGCCGTTGTCCTGCGTCCGCATGAACGCCACCCAGCGCCCATCGGGCGACCACGTGGGGCGGTGGCCACGACCGAGGCTCGTCAGGCCCGTACCGTCGGCGTTCATCACAAACAGGTCCCCGCCAACCACCTCGAAGGCGACCTGCCGGGCGTCAGGCGAGCCTACCGCGTTGATGATGCGCTCCGAGCGGAGGTAGCGCGCGCGGCTGCCGTCGGGGCGGAGCACGACGAGCCCGGTGGCGGGATGCTCGGCGTAGACCGTGCGTGCCTCCTGCCTGGCCTCTATGCCAGAAAGGCCCGTCGCGAGAGCCTCCGCCTCGTCGTCGGCGACCAGCACCACGGTGCCGTCCGCCCGCCAGCGGGGGAGCATAGGCATACTTGCGCGGTAGTCGGTGAGCGTGCGTGTCTCCGCGTTTGCCAGGTCGAAGACCTTCACGGCATCCGAGCGACGCGGTCCCTCGAAGCGGGCGACCCGAGCCACGATCGCGTCGCCGGAGGGTGCCCACGCGGCGCTGAAGCCGGCGCCCGCTTCCGCCGTGATTTGCCGCGGCGCGGCGCCATCAGCGTCTGCCACCCATAGACCGTCGTAGCTCGGTCGGGAGAACGCAAGTTGGGTGCCGTCGGGCGACCAACTCGGGTGGGCGAAGGGCTCCGACGCGTCGCCGAACAGCGGCACCGCAGTGCCGACGGCGCGAAGCTGGCTGTACGCGGGCGCACTGGCGTAGGCAACGAGACAGAGCAACGCTACGAGAGCGCGAGAAAGGGAAAGGGTCGAGGCTGGCATCGGCGTGGACGGTAGCGAAGCAGGGCGGGGTAGTATAGGCTGCGAATCGTCGCGACCGGTATCGGGGACGCCTTTTGGTAGCGCTCCCATCGCCGATTTGAGCGGAATCCCGGCCGAACCGCGGGACCCGGTTCGTATGCTTTCCCGTCCTCCGCGATCGTCGTCTTGGCCTATCCGCTCATGCTTCGCTTCTCGCTCTTCCTGTTTGCCGCGCTCGTCTTGGCTGCCTGCACGCCCGCGCGGGAGGTGGCGCAGGAAATTACAGAGCCGCCGCCGCCGCGCCCGGAGATCCAAAGAGAGTTCCGCGCAGCCTGGATCGCCACCGTTGACAACATCGACTGGCCCTCGCGCCCGGGCCTGTCCACCGCTGAGCAGCAGGCCGAACTGCGAAGCCTTCTGGATCGGCTCGTCCGTCTCAACTTCAACGCGGTCATCCTCCAGGTGCGCCCGACCGCCGATGCGTTCTACGCGTCGCGCTACGAGCCGTGGTCGGCCTACCTCACCGGCCAGCAGGGCATCGCGCCGGAACCGTACTACGACCCGCTCGCCTTCGCCGTGGACGAGGCCCACAAGCGCGGGCTCGAACTCCACGCGTGGTTCAACCCGTACCGCGCCTACCACCCTACGAACCCGGGCGAGCTTGACGTGAGCCACATCCAGTTCACCAACCCGGACGTGGTCAAAGCCTACGGCGACCTGCTTTGGATGGACCCGAGCGAGCCGGTTGTCCAACAGCGCAGCCTCGATGTGATCCTCGATGTCGTCGAGCGCTACGATGTCGATGGCGTCCACCTCGACGACTACTTCTATCCGTACCCCAAGAGCGACTCGCTCGGCGTCGAGATCCCGTTCCCGGACA
Organism: Bacteroidota bacterium; assembly: GCA_038528235.1. GTDB lineage: Bacteria > Bacteroidota > Rhodothermia > Rhodothermales > Rubricoccaceae > JBCBEX01. The sequence goes on along the minus strand of JBCBEX010000007.1, from coordinate 28,847 downwards.
GCACGAGTTGGGCGCGGGCGCAGGCCGCCGATCCCACCCTTGATCAGGGCGACTGGCGGCGGCAAAGCGTCGATGGCTTCGTCGAGCGCCTCTACCGTGAAGTCAAAGCTGCGAAACCGCACGTCAAGGTCGGCATCAGCCCGTTCGGTATTTGGCGGCCGGGCTACCCCGAAACGGTCGTGGGCTTCGATGCCTACGCGCGGCTCTACGCCGACGCGCGACGCTGGCAGCAGGAAGGGTGGGTGGACTATCTCGCACCGCAGCTGTACTGGGCAATTGACAAAGAGGGGCAGCGCTACAACGAACTGCTCGAGTGGTGGGCGTCGCAGAACTCGGCGGGCCGGCACCTATGGCCCGGCAACTACACGAGCCGCCTGCTCTTCGATACGTGGGAGCCAGCCGAGATTGTGGAGCAAATCCGCCTGACGCGCGCGAACAACGTCACCGATGGCAACATCCACTTTAGCGCGAAGGTGCTTCGCGACACGTCCAGCGCGATGGGTCCCGCACTCATGGAGGATGTCTACGCTGGTCCGGCGCTGATCCCAGCGTCGCCGTGGCTCGACAGCATCGCTCCGGCGGCACCGATGCTCACCACAGAGCGCCTCCCCGATGGCACGATGCTGACGATGCTGCCGGGTGACAACGAGCCGGTGTGGCTGTGGGTCGTCCAGCAACGCCATGGCACAACGTGGGACACTGAGGTGCTGCCCGCCTGGCAACAATCCGTGTCCATCGGCAAGGGCAACGAGTGCGCCGCTGAAGTCGCCGTGCAGGCCGTAGACCGCCTCGGCAACGCGAGCACGATCCGCTCGATCAACCGGCCGTGCGACGCCGGTACGGCCGAGATCCTGTCACGTTGAACTCACGTTTTCGTCCGCAGCAGCAGCGAACTCCACGTCTTCCGCGAGCGCGTCGGCGCCGAAGCCCCAGCGGACCCACACCGGCACCAAAGCGACGCCGGCTAGCAAGAAGCCCAGCGACAGCAGCGTCGACGCATCTGGCGCGGGGATGAGCAAGCGGCCGAGCCCAACGAGCACGAGGAACAGCGAGGCACCCGTCGTTGCCGTGAGCGCGAGGCGATGGGCGAGCGCCCGAGGGGAACGCTGCGGATCGTCACCGGCTGCGGTGGCCGTCGCCTTCCAGAAGCCGAACGGCCGGACGCGGCGATAGAAGGCAACGCGCGTCTCCTCGTCGGTCTTGGGCGTCACGAACGTGATGCCGACGGCAGCCGCCGTGGAAACCGCCGCCATGATGGCAAGGCGCAGCGCGTCCTCGTCGGGCGCGTCGGAGAGGTCGAAAACGAAGAGCAACACGGGCGCCATGACCAGGCTCGCCACGATGGCGGCGAGCTCGCTCCAGAGGTTGATGCGCTCCCAGAGCCAGCGCAGGACTAGCACCGAGCCCATCCCCGCACCGAGGAGCAGCGACAGCGTCCAGCCAGCCTGGATCGACCCGAGCTGCGTCATGATCGCGAGGGCGATAAACAGGATGAGCAGGTTCGAGAGCCGCGCGACTACGACCAATTCACGACTCGACGCCTCACGCCCGCGCCACTCTTGCGCGACCAGCCGCCCGTAGATGTCATTGCTCCAGTAGCCCGCGCCCCAGTTGAGGTGCGTGTCGATGGTGGACGCGAGCGCGGCGAGGAGCCCGACAAGCATGAGACCGCGAACGCCGTCCGGCAGCAGGTCGGCCACCCCTGTCACGAACAGGATCTCGCGCCCGGCGACGAAGCCATCAGTGCCCACCTCGGTGAGTTCGAAGGGATAGAGCACCAGCAGCCCTACACCGATCACGAGCCAGATCAGGCTCCGGAAGACGATCTGCGCCCAGGCGAATACCACGCCCGCCAGCCGCGCATCCCAGTCCGACTTGCACGCCATCGAGCGCTGGGCGAGATAGCCCGTGCCATCCGAGTTCATCTGGAAGAACCACTGCAGCCCGACGATGGTGAGGAACGGGCCGAGAACTCCCAGTGCCGAGTCGGGTGGACCGAACGAGAGCAATTCGCTTGCCTTCGCCGCGCCGTAGAGGTCGGCGACCCGTTCTGTCAGGCCGCCCAGTCCACCGACCTCGCTGATGACCGCCCAGGCGTAGAACAGCGTGCCGACCATCGCCAGTCCAAACTGCACCACATCCGTCGCGACGACGGCCCGTAGGCCGCCTGTCGTTGAGTAGAGCGTGGTAAAGGCGAGGATGAGGAAAATCGAGAGGAAGTTGTTCGCCGCCGCGACTTCGGGTGGTAGTCCCAGCGCGCTTGTGCCGAGCACGTCTACGAGGCCCATCGCCTCGACCACGCCAACGAAGACGCCCTGGATCGCCGGGACCCACTCGTGCCAGGGGAGAAACACCTCGGCGATCCGCACGGCTGCGACCAGCACAAACGCCATCACGACGCAGTTGATGAGCGTGCCGTAGTAGAGCGCTTTCAGCACACGCAACGTGAGCACCCCACGTCCGCTGTAGCGCACCTCGGTAAGCTGCGCATCCGTGAGGACGCCCGCCCGGCGCCACCCCACGGCGAAGACAAACGCCATCAGCAGGAACGCGAGGCCGTAGATCCAGAGCCGCCAGAGCAGAAACACCCCGCCCGTGGCGATGAGCCCCATCACGAGCAGCGGCGTGTCCGCGGCGAACTGCGTGGCCGCCATCGAAAAGCCAGCGCGCCAGCCGTCGAGCGTCTTCCCCGCGAGGAAGTATTCGCCCAGCCCTTCAGAGGCTTTCTTGCGCGACGCGAGTCCGGAGCCGACGGCGTAGAGAACGAAGCCGAGGACGATAAGGAGGTCGAGCATGGGGCGCGTAGCTGAAAAGGTTCATCGAACCTTCGAAGCTACGAACGCGCGCGCTATCGTCTGTGCGGGGTCACGGTTCAGTCTGACGCTATCGAAGCAGGACGACGCGCGTCGTCTCGTTGATGCCCTCGCCCGAGAGGCGCACCGTGTACGACCCGCTTGGCAGCGAGCCGGCTTCGATCTCCGTCGTAACGAACTGGCCCGGTGACGGCGTGCCCTGGTAGAGCGCACGCACGGTGCGCCCGAGGTCGTCCACGAGCGTGAGCGTCACAGCACGTGCCTCGGTGACCCGGAAGCGGACGGTCGTGACACGCTCGAACGGGTTTGGATACGCGGCGGTGAGTTCGGCGACCTGAGGCAGAGCAGGAGCATCGGCTTCGTTGTCAACCGCTGTCCAGTTGCCAACGGGGGAGAGCGTGGGGCCGAGGCGTCGGCAGGCGTTGTCGCCTTCGCCAGCGCGGAACGTGCCGGTGCGGTACCACAGCACGACGTCGGTGTCGAGGACATCCTCGCCGTCGAGGAGTGCAGGCTTGCGGCCCATGAAGGGATCCGGGCTGGGCGGCCCCTCGCTTTCGAAGTCGATTGCGCAGTACTCCGCCGAGAAGCCGCCGCCGTCGTCAATCTCTAGCGGGTCGTAGGCGAGCACGATGGCGTCGGCGTAGGCGAAGTCGTCGACGACCAGTTCCGTCTCAGCGCCGGGCGTGAGAACGTAGCCGCGCTCCGTGAGACGGTCGAACACGCCCCACGAAATGCCGTCGCCGTGGTTGCGCTTGGCTTCCTCGTCAAACTCGATCGGGCCCGACGGCGTCCGCTCGACCACGTAGTCGTCCTCGCCCCCTTCGATGTCAAAGTCGAAGCGCCAGTAGGCGTTGTGGTTGCGCCCAGCTTCGGTGCACACGTTGAAGGTGTGGCCGAATGTGAACTCAGGCTGGATGCGCCCGTCTGACCAGAACGTCCAGCGGACGCGGTAGCGGTACCAGCCCGCCGCCATCTGTGTGGTGAGGACGAGCCGATCATCGAACGACTCACCAGCAATGCCGACCATGTCGCCCTGGTCGCTGAGCGGGTCCACTTGCCCGTCGAAGTCGCAGGTCGTCTTGACCGAGCCAGGCACCGCATCCAGGAAGGGCGCGCCGCCAGACTCAGGCTCTGTCGCGAAGAAGATCTCGAAGTCATTCCAGTCGCGGTAGCAGCCGCAGCCGCCGTTGGGGTCATACTCCACATTGACGATAGGCACGTGGGCCCGCTCGAAGACCTTGCGGCCGTTGTAGTAGACTTTGCGGATCTCTAGGCCCGAACCCTCCGTGCCCGAGCTGTTGCTGGGGCTGTAGACCTCCATTTCCCAGATCGGGTTGGACTCCGGCCAAGCGATGTCGACGCGGTCGCGAACCTGCGTATAGTACTGGGCGGTGACGGCGGGCGCGAGTAGGGCGGCCGCGAGAAGCAGGACGAACAGGCTAGAGAATCGCATCGGTCGCAAAGGTCGGAGCAAGAGGCGGCAGGATCGAGATGTAACGATTAGAAACGGTTGCCGTCGCGAGCAGGGTTAAAATTGGGATAGGCGACGGTCTGGCTCACGAGATCGACTACGACGTAGCGGACCCGTTGCGTGCGGTCCGTAGCGTCGAGGAGGTCGATCTGGAGGCAGCGGCTGCCCGGGCCGCAGGCCTGGCCTTCATCTTGCACCAGGATGAAGCCGCCATCTGCTTCGAAGGGGCGCGCAGCGCGGATGGCCTGGAAGTCCTGCTCTGCCATCAGAATCGCTACGGCCTCGTCGAACTCCTCAGGCGTCGGGCGGATTTGCTGGATGGGAAAGTCGGCGACGAGCGCCCCCGCGTCGTCACGGACGATCTGTCGGGTCACGCCCGTCTCGTAGTCGAAAATGACTTCGTGGTGGTACGTCCCGCGGTCACCATTGGCGAGCTTGACGGGCTCGGACCACGTGCGGAGTACACGTGTGCGCTCCCGCTCGTCGGCGGTGCTGTTCTGGGCAAGCGCAAGAGGTGCGAGGAGAAGCGCGAGCAGCAGGAATGAGGCGAAGCGCATGAGGAAACAGGGATTCAGGGTCGAGGCGAACACGCGGATTGTATAGGGACGAAGAATGTATAGGTTCGCCCTGAGTTTCGTTAGTCCAGTTCCTCATGTACTGCGTCGTCCTCCATCGCCTCAATTTCCGCATCGAGGGCATGGTCCGGGTCGGCAGTGTTCTCGTCGTCGAGGTCGTGCCTGGAACCGAAAGTGGGTATCGCCGAGCCGTCGGCAAGGACGTAGTGGAGACCGCGTGCGCTCGTGCGCACCGCGACGAGCATCCCGGAGCCGAGCAGGTGATTCGCCGCGTGCAGGGGGCAGGTCTGCGTGGGGTAGCCGGGTTGGTAGAACGTGAACCGCTTGCCGGTAGGGTCCTGGACGAGCGCAAACCCATCGCCGAGCTTGCGAAGGGCCACGTTGGTCCACTGCGAGCGTGAGACGGTCGGCGCAGCACGCAGCGGCAGGATGTCCTCGCCCGCGAAGCTGTTGGAGAAACCGGCGTAGTCAGAGCGAGCGTTGCTCATCGCAGAAGCCCCTGTGGGGCAGGTTCGGGAAACGAAGCGGTGTCAGGAATCGAAAGGCCCCGATCACCGAAATCGCGCCGTTGGACCTGGCGATTTCCCGTTGGTTCTGCGTCAGAGGTGTGAAGTTTTACGCGTCGCCCGCGCCCACCTGTAGGGTCCCGCCGACGATCAGGTAATCGCGCGCAAGCGCTCCGTAGGCCTCCACTTGAGCGGCTTGCCACGCCTCGTCATAGCCGTTTTCGGGGCCGCCGAGTTCGTCCGCGAGCAGCGCTGCCACCCGTGGTGCCATCTCGATGCTCGCCTGCGCGTCGAGGAGCAGCTCGCGGGTGCGGCGGCTGAGCACATCTTCAACGGTGCGCGCCATTTCATAGCGCGCTGCCCAGACTACTTGCGCCGCGATGGTCCGGCGACGCTCATGCAGCGGTTCGCCGAGCGACGCGTCCTCGCGGGCAAGGGCTTGGATGCCGGGCGCGTCGGAGCCGTAGTTCTTGAGGTCACCGAAGGCTTGGGCGTTGGCGTGTGCGCCGTGAATGCCGAGCATCTTCGTCGGCGAGGGGCGGTCGGGCAGACCAGCCAGCGTCGCGGCCTGATCGATGGTGTCTTCGGCCATCTTACGGTACGTCGTCCACTTGCCGCCGGTGATGGTCACGAGCCCGCTCGGGGCGATGTGGAGCGTGTGGTCGCGCGAGAGCGCCGCCGTGCCGCCTTCGTCGTCGGGGTCGCCTACGAGCGGACGCAGTCCCGCAAACGCACTCCGCACGTCGGCGATGGTCGGGTCTTTGGTGAGGTACCGGGCGGCGTGGCGGATCACGAAGTCAAGCTCCTCCGCCATTGGACGCGGCTCTTCGTCAGCCTGTGGCACCGGCGTATCGGTCGTTCCGACGACGACGGAGTCGTTCCACGGAATCGCGAAGAGCACGCGGCCATCGTCTGTCTTGGGCACCATGATCGCGGTATCGCCCGGGAGAAACTCCTTGTCGAGGACGATGTGGATGCCTTGGCTTGCCGTCACCATCGGCTTGATGGCGTCGTTGTCCATTTGCCGCACCCGGTCCGTCCACACCCCCGTCGCGTTGATGACGACGCGGGCGCGAATCTCGTAGAGGTCGCCCGTCTCCACATCGCGCGCCATGACACCCGCAACCTCGCCGTCATTCTTTAGGAGGCCTGTCACTTCCATGTAGTTCAGCAGTACGCCGCCTTGCTCGGCCGCCGTCTGCGCCATATTGATCGCGAGGCGCGCGTCGTCGAACTGGCCGTCGTAGTAGAGCACGCCGCCGTCGAGGCCCTCGGGCTCCAGCGTGGGGATGGCGTCGAGCGTCTTCTCCTTCGAGAGCATCTTGGAGCGGCCGAAGCCCGAGCGTCCCGCGAGAAGGTCATAGACCTTCATCCCGACACCGTAGAACGGGCCTTCCCACCAGGCATAATTCGGGACGATGAACGGGAGGTCGTGGACGAGGTGGGGCGCGTTTTTGAGTAGGAGCCCGCGCTCCTTGAGCGCTTCGAGAACGAGCGAGACGTTGCCCTGCTGGAGGTAGCGCACACCGCCGTGGACGAGCTTCGTGGAGCGGCTCGATGTGCCCTTGGCGAAGTCATGGCGCTCCAGCAGCAGTGTCCGGAAGCCCCGTGCCGCCGCGTCGATAGCGCAGCCGAGCCCCGTTGCGCCGCCGCCGACAATCACGAAGTCCCAGGGTGGACCACCGTCAGGACTGGACGTTGCGCTGTGCAGCGCGGAGAGCATCGTGTCGCGATTCATAGCAGAGCGAGGTGTAGGGAAGGGACGCGGGTGAGCGCTAGAGAAATGGGATACTTGACTGGCCTGATGCCCCAACGCGCGTGCTTGTCACTCTTCTGCCCAGCCGCGGGCGCGGTCGAGGGCGCGGGTCCAGCCTCCGCGCAGGTGGTCGACGGTGTCGGCGTCGCGCTCTGGCGCGAATCGGCGGTCAGCCTGCCACTGCTGGTCGATCTCAGACGGATCGTCCCAGAGTCCGACGGCGAGCCCAGCGAGGTACGCCGCCCCCAGCGCGGTCGTCTCGGTCACGGCGGGGCGCACGATAGGCGCCTGTAGGATGTCCGACTGGAACTGCATGAGGAGGTTGTTCGCCGCCGCGCCACCGTCCACGCGCAACTCCTGGATGGCGAGCCCGGCGTCTTTCTGCATCGCGTCGAGTACGTCGGCGACTTGGTAGGCGACGCCTTCGAGTGCTGCGCGGGCGATATGGCCCTTGGTGGTCCCACGCGTCATGCCGACGAGCGTGCCGCGGGCGTACTGGTCCCAGTGGGGCGCGCCGAGCCCGGCGAAGGCGGGGACCAGGTAGACGCCGCCGTTGTCGTCCACCGAGAGGGCGAGGGCTTCGACTTCGGCGGCGTCTCGGATCAGTTCGAGGCCGTCGCGGAGCCACTGCACCACAGCTCCGGCGATGAAAACCGAGCCTTCAAGGGCATATTCCATCGGCGCGTCGCCCAGCTTCCAGGCGACCGTCGTGAGGAGGTTGTTCTCCGACGGGACGGCCTCGGTGCCGGTGTGCATGAGCATGAAACAGCCGGTGCCGTAGGTGTTCTTTGCCATGCCGGGCTGCGTGCACCGCTGGCCGAACGTCGCCGCCTGCTGGTCGCCTGCGATGCCGGCGATGGGGATGGCTGCCGAAAACAGGCCATCGGCTGTCGAGCCGTACACCTCCGACGACGAGCGTACCTCCGGCAGCAGCGCCCGCGGAATGCCGAGCAGGTCGAGGAGGTCGTCGTCCCAGTCGCCAGTGTGGATGTTGAAGAGAAGCGTACGGCTGGCATTGGTGACGTCGGTGAGGTGGCGCGCACCCTTCTGCGCCGTGCCGCCCGTCAGATTCCAGACGAGCCAGCTGTCGATGGTCCCAAACGCAAGCGCACCCGCTTCCGCACGTTCCCGGGCACCTTCAACGTGGTCGAGGAGCCACCGGACCTTCGTGCCCGAGAAATAGCTGTCGATGACCAGGCCGGTCTTCGCGCGGAACGTGTCCGCGTGGCCGTCGGCTTTCAACTGGTCGCAGAAGGCCGCCGTGCGCCGGTCTTGCCAGACGATGGCCGGGTGGATCGGCTCGCCTGTCGCGCGGTCCCAGATCAGGGTCGTCTCGCGCTGGTTCGTGATGCCGATCGCAGCGAAGTCACGAGGCCGCAGCCCAGCGCGCGTGATCGCCTCCGAAGCGACCCCGACCTGTGACGACCAGATTTCCTGCGGATCGTGCTCGACCCATCCTGGCTGGGGAAAATGCTGGGTGAACTCTTTCTGAGCTACTGCTCTGATCCGGCCAGCTTGGTCAAAAACGATGGCCCGGGACGACGTGGTGCCCTGGTCGAGCGCGAGGAGGTACGGCATGGGGGACAAGCCTTGCTTAGACAGGCCTTGCTTAGACAGGCCTTCAACTTACCGCAGACGGGCATGCGCGTTGCGAGCAGTGCATTGAGGAGCGCCGCGTATCCGCCCAGCCCTCGGGCGGTATCACCAGCCCCAACTGCCCGGAATGCCCTTGAACGGTCCCGCGAGGTCCGACGTAACCCAGCCGCCGTAGAACCCTCCAGGCTGAGGCGTCACGCGCTCGCCATCGACGAAGCAGCCATCCAAGGGTGCGGCGTAGAAGGCCAGGTGGTCTTCAAGCGCGGCGAAGCGAGCGGTAGGGGACGGATAGGCCCAGGCAACCTCTGGGACGACTTCGCCGTCGGGCATCACCAGGTCGAAGTACACCGCACGGCCTTTCCACTCGCAGCCCGACGTCTTCGAAGTCAGTCGAAGGAGATCAGTGCAGAGATCGTCAGGGGGGAGGTAGTAGGTCGGCGGGTGGCTGGTCTCGAGGAGCCGCAGCGCGCGGGTTGTCTCGGCGATGACCACGCCGCGGTGTTCGATGCGGATACGCTTCGGTGTGGGTTCGAGGAGAGGCGGGCGCGGATAGTCCCACACAGACTCTTGGCCTGGAGCCGGGCGCTCAGGTTGAGGGCGGTTGTACATCTGTTATTGAAAGGGTGTGAATGAAATGACGGAGGAGCAAGAGCGCAATGAGATCCGTTATGGATTAGATGCCAAGTGAAAAACCTTACCGCATGTATATGTTTAAACAGTGGATACTGCGTTGATAACATGGGGGTAAGTTGGACAAAAACCGCTTGCACGTGTCCGGCCTTCTTTGTTCCTTCACTCATGCTGCTTCTAGCGCTCGCGAGAGTGTCAGCGGCGGCGACGTTCCTTGACACGGTTGTACGCTCCAAAACGCTTACGTCTGGTAGCGCAGGCCGGTCCAGCTTTCTCTCTCAGGAGGGGCGGCGAAGCCGACGTGCGCACAGATGCTTCCGATTGATGCTTGGCTTGTGCCGGATCGACTCCCGGCCCGGCACGCGAGCATCTCCCTGGGTTTGGTGCGGTGGTGCCTGAAGGCTCGCAGCCGATGCAAATCGGACGCGGCGCTCTTCGTCGGCTCCGGCGCATCCTCCCTTGAACCATCGAGAAACAAAGCGACATGCTGGATCCCTGCGAGTGGATGCCCTGTGCATCCAGCGACACCGCGCACTAACCTGCGCTGCTGTGCGACGCTCCACTGTGCCGAACTCCCAAAGAGCCGCAAGGCTCAGGAAGTGAGGGCCAAAGAGCCTTGCAGAAGTACCAGGGTGTGCTTCCCCGAGCAGACACGGCGAGAACCAACTACGTGTGGGTCTCTGCTGGAATGCTGGGCTCGACTTCGGATTTGAGCGGTTGCGTGAGGGCTTACCCAGCCTCGCAAGGGCTGCGCGTTGCGCGGCTAGCGAGACGGTGAGCAACGTCTCAACTCGAACTGCGCTTGTGGCACTCCGGTGATACGAACGCGGGCGAGCGGAGGCACGATCACTCTGCTCGGCGGCTGTCGGGCAGCGAGCGTCGGCACCCGAAGGCAGAACGAACGAAGCGGCCTCGATGGCGGCGTTTCGGCGCGGGATGTAGCACGCAGCGACGCTGCGCGGCTACGCGAACTCCCAAGCCGATACGGCTTGTCGTCGGATCGGTCGTGTTCGAGAAGACTGCAGAGACGGTGCCACCGTTCAAGGAAACGTTGGAAGAGCCCGCGCCTCGGCGTGGGCTTTTCTATGTTCGGCCGGCGCGGAAGGACCTCGGTGGAAGCGAGTACGGGCAGGAATCAACGTATCTTGCAGATCTATTTCTGTCCGACGTTTTTCCGCTGGCTCCACCCACGATGTATCCCGATCCCAAAGGCTTTGCGCACCCCGCGTCCGAGGAAGAGGTCCTCGCCAAGTGGCAGGCGGAGCAGATCTTCGAGCAGAGCCTCGCCATCCGGGACGGCGCACCGCACTTCGTCTTCTACGAGGGGCCGCCGACGGCCAACGGGAAGCCGGGCATTCACCACGTGATGGCGCGCACCATCAAGGACCTGTTTTGCCGCTACAAGACGATGCAGGGCTTCCGCGTGGACCGCAAGGCTGGCTGGGACACGCACGGCCTGCCCGTCGAGATCGAAGTCGAGAAAGAGTTAGGCCTCCAGGGCCGCGACCAGATCGAATCCTACGGCGTCGCTGAGTACAACCGCGCGTGTCGCGAGTCGGTGCTGCGCTACAAAGACCTGTGGGACACGCTCACCCAGCGCATGGGCTACTGGGTCGATCTCGACCATCCGTATGTCACCTTCGAGAACGACTACATCGAGTCGGTGTGGTCGCTCCTTAGGAAGATCAGCGACACTCCCGGCCCGGACGGCGAACCGCTGCTGTATCGCGGGCACAAGATCCAGTGGTACAGCCCCGGCTCGGGCACCGTCCTCTCGAGTCACGAGGTGTCGCTCGGCTACAAAGAGGTCCAGGATCCGAGCGTCACGATCAAATTCCCGCTGCGCGGCGAGGACGATACCTATTTCCTAGCCTGGACGACGACACCCTGGACACTGCCCTCGAACGCTGGACTGGCGGTTGGGCCGACCATCGACTACGCGAAGGTCAAACGCACCAACGAGGCGGGCGACACCGAATATGTCATCCTCGCCACCGCGCTGCTCGGCAAGGTGCTTGACGACAAGGCCGTCGAGATCGTAGACCAGATGACCGGCGCCGAACTCGTCGGCACGCGCTATGAGCCGGTGTTCCCCGCGTTCGAAGACCTGCATGGCGCTGATGCTGCCTGGAAGGTCGTTGCCGCGGACTTCGTCTCGACGGAAGATGGGACCGGCATCGTCCACATGGCCCCGGCCTTTGGCGCGGACGACTTCCTGATCGGGCAGAAGGAAGGCCTGCCGATGTTCAATCCAGTCCGAGCGGATGGGACGTTCGACGGCACCTATCCCTTTATCGAAGGGCAGTGGTTCAAGGACGCCGACAAGGCGATCAGCCGCGACCTCCGCCAGCGCGGGCTGCTTCTGAAGCACCAGACCTACCTCCACAACTACCCGCACGACTGGCGCAAGGGCACGCCGCTCATGTCGTACCCGGTCGACTCGTGGTTCATCCGCACGACCGCGATCAAAGACCGGCTCGTGGCGCTCAACAACACGATCAACTGGCAGCCTGAGGGGATCGGCACGGGCCGCTTCGGCGCGTGGCTGGATGGGAATGTGGACTGGGCGATCAGCCGGATGCGCTACTGGGCGACGCCGCTCCCGATCTGGGTGAGCGACCGCGACCCCGACCACGTGGAGGTCATCGGTACCATCGCTGACCTGCGGGCGAAGTGCGGCGGCGCGTTCCCCGACGAGGCCATCAATCCCGAGACGGGCGAGGTCGACCTCCACCGTCCCTACGTCGATGCAATCACATGGCCCGACGGCAACGGCGGGACGATGCGCCGCGTCCCCGACCTCCTCGACGTGTGGTTCGACTCCGGCGCGATGCCGTACGCGCAGTGGCACTACCTCGCCTCGGTCCCCGACGACGAGCAGGACCCCGAGATCGTCGCGCAGTTCAAGGCCAACTTCCCCGCCGACTTCATCGCCGAGGGCGTCGACCAGACGCGTGGGTGGTTCTACACGCTCCACGCCATCGCCGCGCTCACGCAGGAGTCGGTCGCCTATGAGAACGTCGTCGTGAACGGTCTCGTCCTCGATGCGGAGGGGCAGAAGATGTCGAAGTCGAAGGGCAACGCCGTCGACCCGTTCGCGACGATTGCCGAGCACGGGGCAGACCCCGTGCGCTGGACGCTCATGGCCGCGAGCCCGCCGTGGGAGAGCCTCCGCTACGACGACGCCCGCGTCCTCGAAACGCGCCGCAAGCTCTTCGGCACGCTCACGAACACCTATAGCTTCTTCGCCACCTACGCCAACATCGACGGGTTCAGCTACGACGCGTCGGCTCGCATGCCGGTCGTGAACCGCGCCGAACTCGACCGCTGGGTGCTGAGCCGGCTTCAGACGACCATCGCGGAGACGACGGGGGCGTACGACGGCTACCACCCTACAAAGGCCGCCCGCGCCATTGAGACGTTTGTAGACGACCTCTCGAACTGGTACGTCCGCCGCGGCCGACGGCGCTACTGGAATAAGGTCGCAGGCCACGAGTCGCACGTCGATGGTCGGAACCAGAATGACCCTAGACCTGAGACCTCCGACCTGGGACCTGATAAGCAGGCCGCGTACGAGACGCTCTACGAGTGCCTGCTCACGGTCGCGCAACTCATGGCGCCACTTGCGCCGTTCTACAGCGAGTGGCTCTTTGGCAACCTCGCCACGGGACGCGACGACCTCCCGGCGTCGGTGCACCTTACCGACTTCCCGCAGGTGGTGGAGGCCGAGCGCGACGAATCGTTGGAGTACCGCATGGCCGTCGCGCGGTCGGTTGCGTCCACGGCGCTGGCCCTGCGCAACGAAGCGCAGCTCAACGTGCGGCAGCCGCTCGGTACGCTCAGCGTGGTGACGGGCAATGCGGGTGTCGATGAGGTGGCGCTTGCCGCCGTCGCCGCCATCGTGCGTAAGGAGGTGAACGTTAAGACCGTCGAAGGCATCGCGGCCGACAGTGGCCTCGTCCAGAAGACGGCCAAGCCCAACTTCAAGGCGCTTGGCCGTCGCCTCGGCAAGCAGATGAAGGCGGCCAACCAGGCCATCCGCTCGCTCACCACGGACGACATCGTTGCCTACGAGCAAACGGGCACCCTCACGCTCGACCTCGATGGTGACGCTGTCACCTTTGGCGAGGGGGACATCGACGTGCAGAGCGAAGGGCTCGACGGCCAACTCGTGGGGCAAGACGCCGTGATGCACCCGAATGGCGAGGTGACGAGCGTCGTGGTCGCTCTCGATCCTTCGATCACAGACTCGCTGCGTGCCGAAGGCTATGCCCGTGAGTTTGTCAACCGCGTCCAAACCCTCCGGAAGCGCGCCGATTTCGACGTCACCGACCGTATCGCCATCACCTATGCCGCCGAAACGTTCCTCACCGACGCGCTGGCTGCACATGCGGCAACGATCCGGAACGAGACCTTGGCCGTCACGTTGCACGCCTCCGAGCAGCCCGAGGGTGAAACGGTCGAAACGTTCGCAGAGCGCGAAGCCATCGACGGCACCCCCATCACCATTGCTCTGCAGCGCGTGCTCGCTGACGCCGACGCCTAGTTCGTGAACCGTAATTCACCCATGGCCGAACTCCCAAATCCCGACCTCAAAACTGGTCGCCCCACGCCCTTCTCCGACGCCGAGCTCGCCGAGTTCCGCCAGTTGATCCTCGACAAGCGCGCGGCCGCCATGGAGGAAATCGACGCTATGCGCGCTCAAATCGCGGAGGCCCGCGACGCTGAATCGGACTCGGCGTACTCGTTTCACATGGCCGACGCTGGTACGGACGCCATGGAGCAGGAGAAGCGCTACATGATGATTGCTCGCCAGCAGAAGTATGTGGGGTATCTCGACCGGGCGCTCACACGCATCGAAAACAAGACGTATGGCGTCTGCAAGGTGACGGGCGAGCCGATTGCAAAGGAGCGGCTTCGCGCCGTTCCCCATACCGAGATCAGCATCGCGGCGAAGTTGAAGCAGCAGAAAGGGAAGAGCTGATTTTCCGTCTCCAGCCCTGGTTCTAGGTTGTGAAGCATCCTGCCCCTCCGATGTCGCCCGTCGCGCCCCATCCGCAGTTCACGTTCGTGCGTGAAGTCGGCGGGATCGAAGAGCTGCGTCACCGTGAAAACGATCTGACAGTGTTGCTGCTTCAGCAGGCTGCAGCGCCAGTCGTGACGTTCATGGTGACGTACAGCGTCGGCAGTCGCAATGAGCACGCAGGGCTGACGGGCGCGACGCACCTCCTCGAACACCTGATGTTCAAGGGCACCAAGCGGTTTAACAAGGCGGCGGGGCAGACCATCTTCAATGTGCTTCAGCGCGTCGGCGCGCAGGTCAACGCGACCACGTGGTACGACCGCACGAATTACTTCGCACTCCTGCCCAAAGAGCACCTCAGCCTCGCCGTCGAGATCGAGGCAGACCGGATGCGTGGGGCGCTTGTCAGTGACGAGGATCTCGCCAGCGAGCGCACCGTCGTGCTCAACGAACTTGACCGCGGCGAGAACGAACCGCTGCGCAAACTCCTCCACGCCGTCTGGAGCGTCGCGTTTGTCGCCCACCCCTACGGCCACCCGACCATCGGGTGGCGCTCCGATGTAGAAACCGTCGAGGCTGACGGCCTCCGTCACTTCTACGACACGTACTACTGGCCCTCGAATGCCACCATCTCCGTGATCGGTGACTTTGATCGGGCCGAGGCACTCGGGCTGGTGCATCAGCACTTTGGTCACATCCAAGCCCAGGCATCCCTCGGCGGCGATGGCGCACAACCGCTCGTGAGTCCTCAGGCTGTTACACGTGAGCCGCCTCAGATTGGCGAACGCCGCCTGGTGATCCGCCAAGCAGGGCAACTTGGGGCCGTGCTCTGTGCCTACAAAGCGTGCTCGGGCCTCGATGCCGACGCAGATACCTTGGACGTGTTGGCCACGGCGCTCACCTCGGGCAAGTCGAGCCGTCTCTATCGCCGCCTTACCGACGAGGGCCTGACGACGTCAACCTTCGCCTACTTCCCACGACTCCGTGACCCCGGCCTGTTTATGGTCTACGGGGCGCTCGCGCCTGACGTAGAGCACGGAGTCGTTGAGGAAACGCTCCGTTCGATCCTCGCCGAGATCGCAGCCGAAGGGTTGACGGCGTCCGAGCTTGAGCGCGCGCGTAGGCAGACGGTGGCGCAGGATGCCTACGGCCGTGACGGCCCCTATGCTATTGCCAGTCAACTCAACGAGGCCATCGCCGTGGGTGACTGGACGCTCTACGCGACCTACCGCGAACGCATCGCCTCGGTTACGGCAGCCGATGTCCAACGCGTGGCGGCTAGCATGTTCGCTGATGATCGGCTCACGGTCGGTCACTACGTGCCAGAGCCCGCGTAGGGTTGTCTGCGCAAGATCCATGCGAGCAGATGTGCGGGGCTAATTCAGGTGCACCCGCCACGTCCTCCCGGGGACTGAAGACGAGGGCACACGGAGTGCACCACCGTGGTGTGCTCCTCCGTTGCGGTCCCTGTCCGCAGCGAGCGCGGGCATGGCTACGAACGAGTTCGGAAACACGCGGACGGTCGGCTCTACCTGGGGCGTACGGGCGGCGAGGACGAGTAGGCCGCCGATGAGCACGAACGGCACGACGAAGGAGGCAAAGAACAGGATGAATGCGAGCATGGCGCGAGAAGGGCTTGGGAGACGTGAGTAGTGTAAACGTCCAAAACGTTCATCAGGTTGCCTGGAAAAACACGGAGTCCTTGACCGAGGCAATCCCGGTTTCTAGGCGCGAGCCGCTCACCTAGGTACCTCGTCGCAGTTGGGCGCAGTCACCTCAACCAACGCTTTCGCGACCATCTCCAACGCTCACAATTAGCCTGCGCGCCACACACCGGAAGAGGTCGGAGCGACCATCGACACGACCAGTGAGGTCGGGGGGGCTCCTCGTAGCGTTTCCTGCAAGCGACCCGCCGTGCTGCACAGCCGGGGGGGCTGTGTTGAGCCAAAACGACGAGATCACGCCCAGTGTTGACTGAGTGGTCGCCTGACTCAGCAGTGAGGCTCTCACACAAAGCGCCCCGCCTTCCGGATCGGGAGGGCGGGGCGCTTATGGTTGGGTCCAGACGAAAGCTATTCCTTCTCTTCGGAAGCTGGTTGCTCCTCTTCAGGCGTGTCCGTCTCAGAAGCCTTCGGGGTCGCCTTTTTCCGCTTGGCCTTCTTTGCCTTGAAGTTCAACTCCTCGGCGTTCTTCTTGTGGTCGACGGTGATGTGCGCGCCCTCGGCGAGGTCGTTCTGGAGAATCGCCTCCGCCATCGGGTCCTCGACGTACTTCTGGATCGCGCGGCGGAGCGGCCGGGCCCCGAACTGCGGGTCATAGCCCTTCTCCACGAGGAAGGCCTTCGCGGCGTCGGTGACTTCGATGTCGATGCCGAGCTCTTCGATGCGGGCGAAGAGGTCCTTCTGCATGATCTCGATGATCTCCAGGATATGGCTCTTCTCCAGCGGGTGGAAGACGATCACATCGTCGATGCGGTTGAGGAACTCCGGGTTGAAAACCCGCTTGAGCGCGTCCTCGACCGTCGACTTCATCCGGGCGTAGTCGAAGTCGCTCGCGGTGTCCGACGAGAAGCCGATGCCCTTGCCAAGGTTCTTGATGTCCCGCGCCCCGATGTTCGAGGTCATAATGATGATCGTGTTGCGGAAGTCCACCCGCCGACCGAGGCCGTCGGTGAGGATGCCGTCATCGAGCACCTGGAGCAGGATGTTGAACACGTCGGGGTGCGCCTTCTCGATCTCGTCGAGGAGCACGACCGAGTAGGGCTTGCGGCGGACCTTCTCGGTGAGCTGGCCGCCTTCCTCGTAGCCGACGTAGCCGGGAGGCGCACCGACGAGGCGCGACACGGAGAACTTCTCCATGTACTCCGACATGTCGATGCGGATGAGCGAGTCCTGGCTGTCGAAGAGGTACTCCGTGAGCCGCTTCGCGAGTTCTGTCTTACCGACGCCTGTGGGCCCGAGGAAGATGAACGAGCCGATGGGCCGCTTAGGGTCCTTGAGACCGGCGCGGGTACGGCGGATGGCGCGGCTGAGCTTCTGGATCGGCTCGTCCTGGCCAACGACCGTGCCTTTCAGCTTGGCCTCCATGTTCATCAGCTTCTTGCCCTCCGTCACCGCCACCTTGTCGACGGGGATGCCCGTCATCATGGCGACGACCTGCGCGATGTCCACGTCGGTGACGTCGTAGACCTGCGTGTCGGCTTGGCGCTCCCACTCCTCCTTGGCGTTCTCCAACTCCTCCTGGAGCTTCTTCTCGGAGTCGCGAAGGCGAGCGGCCTCTTCAAACTGCTGCTGCTTGACGACCTGGTTCTTCTCCTCCTTGACCTTCTCGATCTGGTCTTCGAGCTCGACGATCTCCGGTGGCACTTTGATGTTGGCGAGGTGCACCCGTGCGCCCGCTTCGTCCATCACATCGATGGCTTTGTCCGGGAGGTGGCGGTCGGTGATGTAGCGGTCGGCGAGGCGTACGGCGAGTTCGAGGCCCTCGTCCGAGTAGCGGACGTTGTGGTGGTCCTCGTAGCGGGGCCGGATCTGCGTCAGGATCTCGACGGCTTCCTCCGGCGTCGCGGGATCCACGACGATTTTCTGGAAGCGACGGTCGAGCGCGCCGTCCTTCTCGATGTACTGGCGGTACTCGTCCAGCGTGGTTGCGCCGATGCACTGGATCTCGCCACGGGCAAGCGCCGGCTTGAACATGTTCGACGCGTCGAGCGAACCGGACGCGCCACCTGCACCCACGAGCGTGTGGAGCTCGTCGATGAACAGGATCACATCCGGGCTCTTTTCAAGCTCGTTCATGACCGCCTTCATGCGCTCCTCGAACTGGCCGCGATACTTCGTGCCCGCCACGAGTGCCGCGAGGTCGAGCGTGACGATGCGCTTGTCGTAGAGCACGCGGCTCACCTTGCGCTGCGTGATCCGCATGGCGAGGCCCTCAGCGATGGCCGTCTTGCCGACGCCTGGCTCGCCAATGAGCACGGGGTTGTTCTTCTTGCGGCGGGACAGGACTTGAGCGACGCGCTCGATTTCCTGCTCGCGGCCCACGACAGGGTCGAGCTTGTCCTCCTCGGCGAGACTCGTCAGGTCACGACCGAAGTTGTCGAGCACGGGGGTCTTGCTTTTCTCTTGAGGCATGTTCTGACGTTCGCGTCGGGTGCGAGGAGTGCGGCCGCCTCCTTGGGCAGGACCGCTGCGGGGATTGGTAGT
The DNA here is from genome assembly GCA_038528235.1 of Bacteroidota bacterium. Classification (GTDB taxonomy): domain Bacteria; phylum Bacteroidota; class Rhodothermia; order Rhodothermales; family Rubricoccaceae; genus JBCBEX01. The sequence continues at coordinate 10,272 of JBCBEX010000007.1, read as the reverse complement.
GCCGGACACGATGGCGTCGAGCTCGGCGCGCACGGCGTCGTAGGTGACCGAGAAGCCCTGCTGGAGGATCTGCGCCGCTATGTTCTCGTCGTCGCGCAGCAGCGATAGCAGCAGGTGCTCCGTGCCGATCACGTCGGACTTGTAGAGCTTAGCTTCGAGGTAGGTGATCTTGAGCACCTTCTCGGCCTGCTTGGTCAACGGAATATTGCCGACAGTTAGCGTGCCGCCTGAATTCCGCACGGTGTCCTCGACGGCCTTCTTCAGCTTGAAGAGGTCGCAGCCGAGGTTGCGGAGGATCTTGACGGCGATGCCCTCGCCCTCGCGGATGATGCCAAGCAGCAGATGCTCCGTGCCGATGTAGTCATGCCCCAGCCGAATAGCTTCCTCCCGGCTGTAGGAGATTACGTCGCGCACGCGGTTCGAAAAGTTGCCTTCCATGCGGAGTGGGCGGGCAGAGTGAAGAGAGCGATGAGGGTACCGTGCAGGCGAACCGGACTAAAGCAGCCGGACAGGCTTGTCGATACTCTTCGATCGAGCATCGGCCACAGCCACACCTGGAAGGGCGTCAAAAAGCACGCCAAGCGCGGTGGCACAGGCTGTTGCGGCCCGGCTTCTGCGGTGACGGAGAAGTCCAACCGGACCTTCTGCGCGCTGTTCCTGCCTAGGGGCCTCGTAAAACGGGTAGGGGCACCCGTGTGAAGGCCAGTGGTGAATCGACGTGCTGAGCGGTTGCTCTGAAATGCTGAACGGACCGCCAAGACGGTCCGTTCAGGGAATTCGTAGAAGGGAGGAGGCTGCTAGGCGCCGAAGCTGGAGCCGCAACCGCAGGTCTCTGTGGCGTTCGGGTTCTCGAACACGAAGCCGCGAGCGTCGAGCCCATCGTGGTAGTCGACGGTCGTGCCCATGAGGTAGAGCCCGTGGCGCTTGTCCATGAAGATGGCGACGCCGTCCTGCTCGAACTGGAGGTCGTGCTCCTTCTGCTTGTCGAAGCCCAGGATGTAGCTCATGCCCGAGCAGCCGCCGCCGCGGACGCCCACGCGGAGTCCGTAGCCGTCGGGGATCTGCTTGTTGGCGATGATCTTCTTCACCTCCGTCGAGGCACGCTCGGAGAGGATGACCGGGTTCGGACGCGTCTTCGTTTTGGCCGGGGCGACAGCGATATCAGCGCTCATGACGATGGAGGCTACTAGACGATGGGTGGTTGGGGCGGGATGAACCGAGGCGTGCACAGGCTGTTCCGGCCTCACGGAATCTGCGGAGCACCGTGCCGGGCAGAAATACACCGGATCAAGGGAGATGAAGAGCCACGTCCGTTTGAGGGAGGAGCCCGTCCGAGAATCGAGGTACGGCGTATTCTACCCCGCTTGTCGCCAACGCCGCACCCATGCCCGACCCTACCTGGATCTCCCTGCTACCGCCGGTCCTCGCGATCGTCCTTGCCATCTGGACGCGGCAGGTCTACGCGTCGCTCGCGGCAGGCATCTGGCTCGGCTGGACGATCCTGAACGGCTGGAACCCGCTCGCCGGGCTAGGCGCAGCCATCGAGGCTGGAGTGGCCGTCGTGGGCGATGCAGGCAACGCGCGGGTGCTCGGCTTCACACTCGTGATCGGCGCGCTCATCGCCACCGTGGAGGCTAGCGGCGGCGTGCGCGGCTTCGTTGACTGGCTCGAACGGCGCCGGCTCGTGACCACGGGGCGGCGGGCGCGGCTGCTCGCTTTTGTTATTGGCGTCGTCATCTTCATCGAATCGAACATCACCGTGCTCGTCGCCGGAGCCGTCGGGCGGCCGCTCTTCGACCGCTACCGGCTCTCCCGCGAGAAGCTCGCCTACCTCATCGACGCGACCTCGGCAAGCGTGTGCATCCTGATCCCGCTCAACGCATGGGGGGCGTACGTGCTCGCGCTTCTCGGCGAGGTCGGCGTGGACGACCCGCTGGGCACGTTCGTCGCCGCGATCCCGCTCAACCTCTACGCGCTCGCGGCGGTCACCCTCGCGGCCATCGTCGCGGTGACAGGCTGGACCATTGGCCCGATGCGTCGTGCGGAGGCCCGCGCTGCAACCGGGCAAATCGCCGATGACGATGCCGCCCCGATGCTTGACGAAGAGGCCCTCGTGCCGGACCCGACCACGGCGATTCCGCCGCGCCCGGTCAACATGCTGCTCCCGCTCGGCGTGATGGTGGTGATGATGCCGCTCGGCCTCCTCATCACAGGCGGCGGCGACTTCCGCGCCGGGAGTGGCTCCACGAGCGTGCTCTGGGCGGTCCTCGCCGGGCTGGCCGTCGCTTGGGTCTTGCTGCTCGCCCAGCGCGCGTTCACCGTCGAGAAGCTCACGCAGATCGGGTTGCGTGGCGCAGGGGGGATGCTCGGGATGGCGCTCGTGCTACTACTCGCCCTCGCGCTCGGTGCCGTGGCGCGTGAACTCGGAACCGGGGTCTACGTCGCGCAGCTCGTGGCGGGCACGTTGCCGCCGCCGGTGCTGCTTCCGGTGGTCTTTCTCACGGGCGCGTTCATCGCGTTCTCGACGGGTACGAGTTGGGGCACCTTCGCCATCATGGTACCGATCGCCGTGCCCGTCGCTGTGACGCTCGGGCTGCCGGCCGCGCCGTTCTTGGCCGCGGCGCTCAGCGGCGGCATCTTCGGCGACCACGCCTCGCCGATTTCGGACACGACCATCGTGTCGAGCCTCGCGGCGGCCACCGACCATGTGGCGCACGTTCGCACGCAGTTGCCGTACGCGCTCATCGCTGCGACCGTGGCCTCGCTCGGGTTTGCCGTCATCGGCGCGAGCCTGTAGAGGTCAGCGTCCGCGCGCGTCCGGCGTGTTGGCGACGACGCCCAGCTTCGCGAACCGCACCGTCTCGGCGATACGTTTGGCCCGCGTCGCGTCGCGTTTGGCTGACTTGATCCACCACAGCACGCCCTTCTTCGCCGAGTCGCTGAAGGCGTCGAACGCGGCGGCGGCGTCAGGCTCTCTGGCAAGCGCGTCGCGGAGGTCGTCCGGCACGAGGAGGTCTTCGACACTGTCGTAGATCGTCCAGGACCCGCTGGTTTTGGCGGCCTCGATCTTTGCGCGGCCTACGTCGGTCATCAGCCCCGCTTCTTCGAGTGCATCGACTCGCGTCTTGTTGAGCCGCGACCAGATGCTCTTCGGCTTGCGCGGGCTGAGGTAGAGCATCGTGCGGTCGGCGTCGAGCTTGCGCGGAAGGCTATCGATCCAGCCGAAGCAGAGCGCTTCCTCGACGATGCTGTCGTAGTCGACGTAACGGTCGCCTGTGTGCTTCTTGTAGGTCACGAGCCAAATGCCTTCGGGTTGTTCGTGGTTGGCAGCGAGCCAGGCGCGCCACGCTGCACGGCTGGTGACTTCGACGCGGTCGGCGGAGTCGAGGGCGGAAGGCATGGGCGTACTAGTCGCGGCTAGGTGCCGATGCCCACGGGACACCAGGACTGCGGTAGAAGTTGATGCCGAGCGCCGTCCAGCGCGGTGCCTGCGCGCCGAGACGAACGCGATAGGTGTCCCAGTCGTGAGCCTCTGCGGGCGCCCAGCACAGGTCAGCCACGCCCGCGAGGCGCGGGAACGCCATGAACTCGAGGTCGGCACGGGTCGAGATAGTCTCGCTCCAGAGTGGTGCCTCGATGCCCTCGATGGCAGCGGCAGCGACGCCGGGTAGCAGGGTCGTGGGGTCCCACTCGTAAGCGTCGCGGACGCTGTTCAAGCCTGCCCAGCTTAGGCCGAGTACCGTCGAGGCGTCGTACTTGATGTCGAGGTAGACGCGGTCGGCGGGGGAGAGGACGACCGTCGCACCAGCCTCGACCGCCTCGCGGATCTGCGCTTGCGTCTCGGCCTCCGCGGGGCGCCACACCTGCACGATGCTTTGCGGAAGCAGCTCGACCTCGGCGATCTCGTCCCAGCCGATCACGCGCTTACCATATTCAGCGACGATGGCCTGTGCTCGGGCCATGAAAGCAGCGTATTGCTCTGGAGACAGTTCGCGTACTTCGTCCCCGCCGAGGTGGAAATACGCGCCTGGCGATGCCTCTGCGAGGGTACGCACCACATCGGTGACGAAGCGGTAGGTGGCCTCGCGTTCGACGCACACGGTGCTGAAGCCGACCGACGTGCCGGTGTAGGGGGGCGGCGCGATGCCGTCGCAGTTGAGCTCGGCATAGGAGGCGAGAGCAGCGTTGGTGTGCCCGGGGAGGTCGATCTCGGGAACGACGGTGACGAAGCGCTCGGCGGCATACTGGACGAGTGCGGCGTAGTCGTCGAGCGAGAAAAAGCCGCCAGGACCGCCGCCGACTTCGGTGCTGCCGCCGATCTCGGTGAGCCGCGACCAGCCCGGGATTTCGATGCGCCAGCCCTGGTCGTCGGAGAGATGGAGGTGTAGCCGATTGAGCTTGTGCAGCGCCATCAGGTCAATCACGCGGCGCACGTCGGCAGGCCCGAAGAAATGGCGCGCGACGTCGAGCATCATGCCGCGCCAGCCGAAGCGAGGCCGGTCCACGACGCGCCCGGACGGGAGCGTCAGCAGGACGGGGAAGGCCGCATCGTACTCGACGGCGGGTGGTAGCAGCTGTCGAAGTGTCTGCGTCGCATAAAACCAGCCAGCTGGCTCGTTCGCCGAAAGTGTGATCCGCTCAGGGGAAACGTCGAGGACATAGCCCTCTGCACCAAGCGAGTCGGGAGCCTGGCGGTCGTAGACGATGGGGGGAAGCGAGGAGTGCCGTTCTGAGCGGGCGTAGGCACGAGCCTCGACCACGCGCGGACGCGTCGCCTCGCCGAAGCTGAGGAGGTGGGCGAGCGTCGAGGCGATGCGCGCGGCGTCGAGGTCGCCGTCCGGGACGAGGAGAGGCGTCTCCGGCATGACGGTGAAGGGCGCCGCGTCCGTCCACGTCGCCGCGAGCGGGGCAGGGAGAAGAAAGGCCTCCTGGGCCGCTGCAGAGCCCCCGATGCACGCGACCAGAACGAGGATCCAGGTTGACCGAAGCATGACAAAGGCGAATCGTGAACCGAGAGTGCAAGCTACGTGCGCCACAGTGCCTTGGGAGGTTGGACGGTAACAGGGGCCGCGCGATCTTCGACCACCTACTCTCCCCTGACTCACAAAGACCGTTACGCAGTCGTCTACCTACTTGTAGGGAGACCCGAGCCGGATTGCTGACGCACTCCCAGTACCACCCTCCATCGTCATGTATCAGCCTCTCCTGCGGGCATGCGTCCTCACGGTGTGCACGCTTCTCCTTGCATCCGGCCTTCAGGCACAATCCGACGACGATCCTCGCCCGCTCGTGCTTACCGGAGCAGAGGTCCCCGGTCTGCTCGGCGCGGCCGTGACCGCCCCCGTGTGCTACACCTACACAGACGCCGCTTGGAAGCCTTGTCCGCTGCAGATCGACGAGCGCGATGCGCTGGACCCAGCAGCCGCCTATCCCGCTGACATCTTTGACGCCGACGACCTGTTCGGAGGCCCGCTCCAACTCCTCTACACGGCGCCTCAGGACTACCCGCACCCCGGCTTCACCCCGATCGTGCCTTTCGACACGAATCCAACGTTCGACAGCGATGACGAACTGGTGCTCATGCTCCGCTTCTTCGGCGAGCAAGTCGACCCTGTAGTCTCGCCACCGCCCTTCTCACCGTTGGAGGTCACTGAGTTGGAGGTGAACGACCGCTACGTCTACCTCTACGTGCCAACGACGTCGCTCGACCAGACGGGGGGCTTCAACCTCGTGGACTACCAGTTTGACCTGCTTGCTGGGACCTTCCCGGATGACTACAACTTCGACGGCGACGGCTCGCTGCGTGACATCTACGGCGACTTCCTCGGTGCAAACCCCGAATACAGCGCCGTCGAGACAGCGTACTACAAGACCTCGTTCGAAGACCGCTGGATCCAGCGCGAGTTGTTCCTGGCAGACGCAGGCACGAGCGAACGGGGGCGGGCTACCTACGGGGCCGACCTGCTCGACCGCGTCAAGTTGGGAGGGCGCCCGGACCGCATGGGGCGCGACCCGAACTGCTCGCGGTCGATTTACACGGGCAGCACCCGTCGAGGCACGCTTGGTATTCAGAAAGACGGCCCCATTCGGGCGTTGCGCATCGTGCAAGGCTCGAACTCGGGCGGCCTCAACCTGGCTACCTACGCCCTCTACGAGCGCATCATCGTCTATCGCATCGCGCACCAAATGCACAGCACGCCCGGCACGACGATGTACATCGACTACAGCCCATCGATGGCAGGCATGACGTACTACAGCAACCTCCTCCCGGACGGGGTCCCTGTCGATGGCGTGCCCGATCTACCGACCGGCGGCTACTACCAAAACGCCTACATCGAGTGGGACTACTTGCTTGGGCCGCAGGGCAGCCTCATCAGTCGCTCCGAGGTCGAGACGAACATCCCCGACCTGTTTCCCTACTCGTACTACGAAGACAACACGACGCCTGAAGTCGAGCAGTGCACCGGCGACGCCGCGGCGTATGCCTCCAACGGCAACGTCTATTTCTTCGGGGAGACAACCGGCGGCAACGTTCCCTGGACCGATCCCGCAGACCTGCGTTCGTTCGACAGCGGTGAGCTTCGGACACTGAGCATGGTTCGGAGCGTCGCCCTTGATGGCGTAGAGCGCACAAAAGCGGAAGCCGATCTTCTCCGCACGACCCTTGCGCGCACACCGGCAGCGTCGGCTGCTGTGGTAGAGTCAGGGGGCTCAATCCCAGTTGAACTGACCACGTTTGAGGCGGTGCAGGACGGAGACGCCGTGGTGTTGCGCTGGACGACGGCATCCGAGACGATCAACGCCGGGTTCGCCGTCGAGCGGCTCGCTGATGGCGGGGCCTATAGAGAGCTCGCGTTCGTGAGCGGTGCGGGGACGACAACCGAAGCGCAGACCTACACGTGGGCCGACATCGTACTGCCCTTCGAATCCGACGCACTGCGCTACCGCCTGCGCCAGGTCGACTTCGACGGCAGCTACGCCTACTCGCCCGAGGTCGAAGTGACGCGCGCGGTGCCGCAGGCGGTCCGACTCCTGGCACCGTACCCGAACCCGGCCAGCCACCAGGCTTCGATCCGCTACGAGGTGACGCGCCAGGAAGACCTCCGCATCGAACTGCTCGACGTGCTGGGGCGGCGCGTTGCGGTGCTCGCCGAGGGGCCGCATGCAGCAGGACGCTACGAAGTGGACTGGTCGCTGGCTCGGTTGTCCGGGGGCGTCTACCAGGTGCGTCTCGTCGGTGACGGTGCAGCGCACACGCGCCCGCTAGTCGTCGCGCGATGATCGCGAATCTGGTGAACTAAAAATAAAGAGACATATTTGTGCAGGTTGGTGTTGACATGCGTACCTCCGCTCCCTATGTTGTGACTCCTGATGACGCGCGCCCCTGTGGCGCCGACAAACCACAAAAGCCCGTGCAATCACGCTTTTTCCATAGTAGCTGCCGACTCGGCACCACCGCGCTCCAGGCGCAGTGTGAAGCGGTGGCACCGTCGTCCTTGCAGGGCGGCTTCGTGCCTATGCCGAACCGGGTCGATACGCCCTGTGCCCGAGGTGGGCCATGCCCCTAGGTACACCGTGCCTGCATGTCCACCCACCTCGGCAACGCGCTCAGGTGGGTTTTTTTATGCCCATACGCTCTAATTGGAGGGGGTCGTTGTTTCTAGCCTTCCTCTGTGACGTCCTGCCGAACTGCCGTTTCCCATTCACCACACCTAGCCAAAGTCCGATGTCCTAATCCACCCGCACTAGGTGCTTGACCCTCCATCGTCACGTCCACCTTCCACGACCAACGCTCGTTTCGATTTAGCTCTGCATGTCCTGCGGTTCGACTTGGCTGGCCTAAGCGGCTTGGTCTGACCGGAATGATCCCGCTTCGCTTCCGCGAGGTAGTCGAAGGACTATGTGGCATGCGTGTGTAAATAGTCACACACATTTGTTCCTTGATATACTGATCGCTTCGCTGCACAAGTAGCTGCTGTGCGCCCTGTAGGGCGCATGGTAGTTCCACACCGTGCGGTCCCGCGCCCTCATGCTCTGAGCGTACATACTTGGATGATCCATCGCCCATGGCGGTGGTTGGGTTCGATTCCCAAAGCCTGCTTGGCAGGCCGCCTGATACAGGCCGCTCAGAAGACTTGCGCGGTGCCGTACCGCTTCTCTGGAGATCCCAGTCTCTATGGAAGCCATGGTCTAGTAGCTCAACGGACAGAGCACCCGGTTGTCTGCCGGATGGTTGCGGGTTCAAATCCCGCCTGGACCGCTCGTTCGCGCCCTCACGTAGCACGCATACACACTAGCTCAATTGGTTAGAGCGCTTGACTGCTAATCAAGAGGTTGTGGGTTCGATTCCCACGTACAGCCAGCGTGCCCGACTTGCGCGGATGTCCCTTGCAGCAGCAGCGCGCCCCAACGGCGCAGGCGTATACACACCGTCTCGCAAGAGACTCGTAGGTTCGAATCCTACCAGCCCCTCCTCTGGGCTTCGTCCGGGGGCTGTGGCAGAGTGGTTGAATGCAATGTGCTTCGGGCGCAGCGGCCTCGGTCGCTGCCTCACCGCCTACTCGACTTGCGCGCTGGCAGCTGCTCTGTTTCGAATACTTTGCAACACAGATAACTCTGCACAACGGATGAGGTCCCTGTAGGCGAATGGCAAGCCGCCACGCTCTCGAAATCATCAGGGCAACGTGGAGATTGCGAGTTCGCCCTCACATCAAAAGACAGGGCCGCCGGGGATACCGCTTCCTGTGGGAAGCACCGCGAGCAGCACCGCGCCCACACGCGGACGGCGTACATACTCTCACCAGCGGGCTCGCCCGCACCAACGATGGGAGCGCTCCCGAGTAGAGCGCTGCAAGTCGGGCCCCTCAGTAGCCGACACGCCGCAAGGCACCGCCGTCCGGACTTGCGCGGTCCACGCTCGCGACGGTCCTACCTGAACACAGGCACCTCGTGCGTGCCACCAAGCACCGGTAGCCCAACTGGAAGAGGCACGTGGCTCAGAACCACGTCAGTGGGGGTTTACTTCGTGAACCTTCGGTTTGACTCCCTCCCGTTGTACCACGTCAGCCACGCGCTGACGCCCTCTGGAGCTAGCTCAAGCGGATAGAGCACCGGCTTTGGGAGCCGGGGGTTGCAGGTTCGAGTCCTGCGCTTCAGACTGCGATGCCGACCCGGAAGGGTCGCCGTCAGCGCGCCGTGCCATGGGGGACACGGCGCACGCGCCCGGCCACCAGCGGCGGGTGGGGAGGTCTCCCCGCCGTGGCCGGGCGCCTGGTCAGCGGTGCTCACCGGCACCCACTCCGGACCGTAGCTCACTGGTAGAGCGGCTGGCTGAAGCCCAGCGCGAGATGGTTCGACTCCATCCGGTCCGGCATCAACGCCCACCCACGTGCAGCGAAGCGAATCCTACGGGTCGAAGCTCAAATGGAGGAGCCCCTGGCTACGAACCAGGAGGATGCCGGTTCGAGTCCGGCCGACCCGTCTAGAGCCGTCGAGGCTTACCAGACGATGTGGTGCAATGGCAGCATGCCTGGCTTCCAACCAGGGGGTGCCGGTTCGAGTCCGGCCATCGTCTCTGTGGCCGTGGTGTATGGGTAGCATGGCAGATTGTGTCCCTGTCGGAGCGGGTTCAAGTCCCGTCGGTCACCAAAGGCTGAGCGTCTCTATTGAAGCAAATGCACCGAATAGCGCTGTTTCACCACCGGGCTTCGACTGTTCACCTTAGCAAAAGAACGCTTGCGATGCAGGGCATCCTGCTGGTCTCCAAAACCGGCGGCGCGGGTTCGATTCCTGCCAGGCGTGCCATGTGCTGGCCCGTAGTTCAATCGGCAGCAACGTCGGACTTTGACTCCGGAGATACAGGTTCGAATCCTGTCGGGCCATCCACAAACAGCTACATGGAGTGAACCCGCTTTCGTGGACAGTCTACGAGTATGAGGCCGCGAGCGCCTCGTGGTGTTTCTGCTCGTAGATCACAGGGGAGTGATAGCCGAGCGCCGAGTGACGCCGACGGGGGTTGTACCACCCTTCGATGAAGCGGAAGAGAGCCAGCCGGGCTTCGGCCTTTGTTGCAAAGCGACGGCGATCAAGTAGTTCACACTCGAGCGTGGCGAAGAAGCTCTCGCACATCGCATTATCAAAGCAGTCGCCGACCGAGCCGAGCGAGGGACGAACCCCAGCCTCCCGGCATCGGGCACCAAAGGCCACAGACGTGTACTGACTCCCATGGTCGGAATGGTGCACGACGCCCTCGGGCTTACGCTGGGCCACGGC
>JBCBEX010000006.1:0-103416 GCA_038528235.1 Bacteroidota bacterium | reverse complement strand
GGTCGCAGGTCGCAGGTCGCAGGTCGCAGGTCGCAGGTCGCAGGTCGCAGGTCGCAGGTCGCAGGTCGCAGAAGCAAACCGATGGCAGCGGCACGCACAAGCGAATTCGTCGGATGGATCTGGCTCCAGTCGCCGCTCTCAAGCCGCCTTGTATGCCGCCGTTGGCGGCGAGCCGGTAGCTACACCGCGCCCTGCTCGATGAGCGCCTGGGCGCTGGCGGCGATGGCTTCCTCAGGCGTGCGGGGTGTCCAGCCAAGTCCGCGCGCCTTCGCGTTGCTGACGGTGCGGCGCTTGCCTAGCTCGAACAGCACGTTGCGTGCCTCCTTGTCGACGAGGGCAAACAGGCGCATGCCGAAGTCGGGCAGCTCGAACTTGGGCAGCTTCTTTCGATAGGCCGGCGCTGCCTCACGGATGGCGTCGGCAACCTGCTTGAAGGAGCGGTAGCCGCCCGCGGCGAGGTAGCGCTCGCCTGCTGCCTCGGGCGCCTCCATGGCGCGGACGTGGAGGTCCGCCACATCGCGCACATCGACTACCTCGAAGCCGATTTTCGGCGTGCCGGGCATCTCGCCCTTCATCATCTTCGAGACCACCACGTGCGAGGCACTCAGGTTGTCGGTCATCAGCGGCCCCAGCACGAGGCTTGGGTTTACGGTCGCCAGTTCGGGTGCGCCTGGGGTGTCTTGGACATAGTCCCAGGCTGCGCGCTCGGCGATCGTCTTGCTGAGGATGTAAGGCGTGACGTCGTCCGCAACGGTGGTGTCGGTCCAGTGCGACTCGTCGAGCGAGCCTGTAGGAGGTGCCTTCAACCCGTAGGCGACGGCCACGAGCGATGACGTGAGCACGACACGCTGCACCCCTGCTTCGGTCGCTGCCCGAAGCACGTTGAGCGTGCCCTCGCGAGCTGGCACGATCATCTCGTCGGGGTCCTCGGGCTGGACGACAAAGAAGGGCGAGGCAACGTGGTGGACATGCGTCACGCCTTCCACTGCCGCTTGCCACGAGCCGGCATCGAGGAGATCCGCTTCGGCAACGGTCAGCTTGTCGATGGGCGCGTGCTCAGCGAGAGCCGCGCGGACGCGCTCGAACTTCTGGGCATTGCGCATCGTGCCGCGCACGGCGTAGCCACGGCGGAGGAGGTCCGCGGCGAGATACGAGCCGATGTAGCCCGTGAGGCCCGTGACAAGGACTGGGGCGTCGGTGATGGGAGTGGGCATGTGCTCAGACTGGTGGACAGCGAGTAAGCGAGGTGCGCCAAGAACCGTTTCGCATTTCGGATGTTTCATAATTCGAAACAACAGAGCTTTGAAGGTTCAACGTGCGATCTTAGGGTCCTTCTCTGCGCCTTGCCCCATGTCTGTCGACCCTGCTTCGCTCGACTTCTTCTCCGACGCCATCCGACGTGTCGGGGGGCGGCTTACCGAGATTGCCGGGGCTCGGGGTGCCGCCCACACCGCGCTCAGCAAGCAAGAGCTCGTTGCGATCGGCACGATCGGCCTCCATGGCGCCATGCGCATGGGTGAGATTGCCGAGCGGCTTGGTGTCCGCCAGAGCGCTGTCACTCCGCTTGTTGACCGCCTGGAAGACCACGGCCTCGTTCGCCGACACCGCAGCGAGGAAGACCGGCGCGTTTGGCTCGCCGAACTCACCGAGGCCGGCACGCGCGTCTATGCCGACGAAGACGCGGTCTACCGGCAAGCCGCGGCCGAAATGCTCGCCCCGCTCTCCCCAGAGGAGCTGCGCGCCCTCGTCCAGCTCTTCAAGAAGATGCGCGTTCCTGACTAGGGCGTGGTGACGTTCAGCAGATCAGACGATAACGCCGCAGCGATTTCGTGTCCGCAAGGCGGATGAGGCGTGCGATCCTGTAGGCACGTGCTGAAGACCACAAGCTGGACTGTCACCTCTAGCACGCGACAGGCCTGCGCAAGAGCCGCTGTGCCCCAATGCCGACGTCGGTAGTGGGTGCGTTGCACTTGTCTCGAGCTTCTCGCCGCTTCATCCATCGCTCGGCATCGGGGCACGGAAGAGCGTGGCTGCCTCGGCGAAATGCTCGGCGGTGCCGATCAGGACCAGACGGTCGCCCGCCTCCACCTGAAAGTCGCCCGCGGGGTTGGCGAGCGTGCGACCGCCGCGCCGCACGGCGATGACGGTGATCTCATGGCGGCGGCGCAGGTCGAGGTCGGCGAGCGTCTGCCCGGCGGCGGGGGCCCCGTTCCGCAGGGCGACGGCGCGCGTGTGGAGGCCCTCCTCGTCGAGGCCTTGGAGCACCATCAGATGCGCCTCCTGGATCGAGCCACGCAGGATGCGGTAGTCTTCCTGCCGGATTTCGCGCACGAGGCGGTCGATCTCGGCAGGCGGGACGAGGTAGGCCCCAAGCACGTGCGAGAAGACGCGCACCGTCGTCTCCATCTCCTCCGGTACCACGATGTCGGCACCAGCCTTCTGGAGCGGCTCGACGGTGCGCAGGAAGCGCGTCCGGGCGATGAGTTGGAGCGTCGGGTTGAGGTAGCGCATCTGCTGGAGGATGCGCGGCACAGCGGTGGGATCGTTGATGAGGATCACGCCGAGCTTGGCCCGCGCGATGCCCGCGTGTTCGAGCAAAAAGGCGCGGCTGGCGTCGCCGTAAATCACCGGCACGCCCTCCTTGCGCAGCCTGGCCGTCGACTCCGGGTTGAGTTCGATCACCACGAACGGGATGCCGACGTCCTGCATCACCTGCACGAGGCGTTGCCCAGCAGGGCCGTAGCCGACCACCACGACGTGATCCTCCATCGCATGCAGGTCTGCGCCGTGGGCGCCGTCCTCGCCCGTGGGTTTCACCGCATCGGGGCCGGGGCCGTCGCCCAGCTTGCGCAGCGGCGTGCGCGCCACGAACGTCCCGAAGCCCGGCGCGGCCTGCACCTGGAACGGCGTCGCGATCATCAGCAGTACCGTCACGGCGATGAACGTCTGCGCGCCCGCGTCGCCTAGCCCGGCTGGTGTGATCCCGGCGGCGCGGCCCGCCCGCTCCAGCACGAACGAGAACTCGCCGATCTGCGCCAGCGCCAAGCCCGTCGCCGCTGCGATACGGATGGGGTAGCCGAGCACGAGGATCGCCCCCGTCGTGATGACAAACTTGAGCACCACGACAGCCGCTGCCACGCCGAGCACGAGCAGCGGATTCCCTAGCACGAAACGGAGGTCGAGCAGCATGCCGACGGAGACAAAGAACACCGCGTTGAAGACGGTCCGCAGCGGTAGAATCTCGCTGAGCGCCTGCTCGGAGTATTCGCTCTCGCTCACGATCAGCCCGGCCAGGAACGCGCCGAGCGCGAGGCTCACGTCGGCCATCGCCGACACGGCCGCCGTCCCAAAGCAGATTGCGACGATGGTGAGCAGGAACAGCTCAGGACGTCGCGTGCGAACGACCTTCTCCAGCACCCACGGCACCACGCGCCGCGCGAGCACGATCACCGCCAGAATCAGCGCCGCGGCCTTGCCGAGCACGATCAGGAGGTCGAGCGGTCCGCCGCCCGTGCCCGCGAGCATCGGCACGAGCAGCACCATCGCCACGATGGCGAGGTCCTGGAAGATGAGCACCGCGAGCGAGAGCTTCCCCGCGGGCGTGTCAGTCTCGGCGCGCTCGGCGAGGAGCGCCAGCACGATGGCCGTGGACGACAGCGCGACGAGGCAGCCGGTGTAGACCCCCGCCTGCCAGCCGATGCCCGCCAGCGCCAAGATGCCCGTCACGAGGCCAATAGTGACAAACACCTGCGTCCCACCGCCGATAAAGATGGCCCGCCCGATCCGCGAGAGCTTCTCCAAGCTGAACTCGACGCCGATGGTGAACAGCAGCAGGATCACGCCAATCTCCGCGAGCACGTCAACGAGTTCCTGCTCGTAGACGAGTCCCAGCGCGTTCGGTCCGATCACAACGCCCGCGAGCAGGAAGCCTGCGATGGGCACCAGCCGCAGCTTGTAGCACAGGTAGGCCATCCCCACGCTCACAGCGAAGAGCGCAACGATTTCGTTGAGGAAAGGGATGGAAGCAGCAAGAACCACAGTGGAGAGAGGCCAGCAGAGAGGGGCGGTATGTGCAAGGTAGGCGACACCCACAGTTCATGCTCCCGCGCTACCTTGTGGGGCTTCTCTCCACGCCATCGACCGTCCGCTCATGCGACTCGCCTACCTCCTCGCGCCTCTCGTAGCCATTGCTTTGGCCGCCTGCGCTACCCCAGACCCGGACACCTCAACCACAGACACCTCGACCACAGACACCGCGACCACAGATGCCGCTCCGTCCGAGGTTGCTGAGATCCCCCTCCATTCGGCAGCGGACTCCCTGGCAATGCAGGCTTTTGACTACGCGGGTGGCCCTGCTGCCTGGGCGAGCGTCGCCGCGCTGCGCTTCGACTTTGCGATCGAGCGCGGCGGTGAACGCATCCCGATCCGTCACCACCTTTGGGACCGCACCACGGGCGCCTACCGCATCGACTGGTCCAACGGCGATACGCTCTACACGGCGCTCTTCGACGTGAACGACTACACCGCAGGCTCCGTCTACATGAACGGTATGCCGCTCGCGGACAGCACGCTCGCCGACGCCCTCGACAACGCCGAGCAGGCCTACCTCAACGACACCTACTGGCTGCTGCTCCCCGTCAAGCTCTTCGACGACGGCGTGACGCGCGGCCTCGATGCCGACTCGTCGGACGCCACCACGGCGGCGCTCACGCTCGCCTTCGACGACGTGGGCCTCACGCCCGATGACGCCTATTGGGTCTACATCAACCGAGACTCGGGCGCCGTGGAGGGCTGGACGTACGTGCTGGAGAGCGGGGGCGTCGGCCAGTCTGCCTGGGTGGACTACCAGACGTTTGAAACAGAAGCAGGGCCGGTGCTGCTCTCAGCCCGCAAGGAGCGTGCGGACGGCCTGGCGATCCTGACCGATGCGCTCGCGCTCCCCACGGACCTCGACCCGGCTGCGTTCACAGACCCAGCTACGCGCCTCGACAGGCGGGCGCTGGCGGCCGACGCTCCGACTGAGCTTTGACGGCGTTTTTCGGGCGTGATAACCGTCGGCGTTCCTATGTTTTCCGCCCAATCGCCTCGCACTTCCAGTCCGCCTCGTCATGCCTGCCCCGTTCGAACTCGCGTCTTCCGATCCTGACTGGCGACACAGGTTTGGCGGGCTAGGCCGCCGCCTCCGCCTCGCCTTCGGTGATGCCGCGCTCCGCATCGACCACATCGGAAGCACGGCCCTCGAAGGCGTGCCAGCGCTTCCGATCGTAGACGTGCAGATCTCGGTGCCCGCTCTCACGCCCGAGTCGGCGTACCGGGAGGCGCTCTCGGCGCTCGGCTTCGCGATGGAAGCGGGGCACCCCGACAAGACGGTCCGGTTTTTCCGTGAGACCAAGCTGCCGAGTCGAGTTCACTTGCATGTTCGCGCCGCCGGCACCCTCGGTGAGCAATCGGCGCTGGTCCTACGCGACTTCCTCCGCACCGATGCCGAGGCACGCACCGCGTTCGCGTCGGGGAAACGAGCACTCGCGGATGCCGTGGCTCACGAAGAGCACCCGGCAGCCGCCTACGCGACCGCCAAGCCGACGGTGCTCTGGGAGGCCTTGCGCGGCGCCCACGGCTGGGCCCAGGCAACGGGCTGGGCGCCCGGCATGTCCGACGCATGAGGGCGATTTGCACGGCGCCATCCCGCTTGGCAGGGAAAAGGGCTAGCCCTAGGATCAGGTAGGCATTATCCTTGCCGTCTGGTGAGCGACGGGACCGCACCCGTCGCCTCCTTTCCGGATGACGCCCACCCGTTTCGCTTCCGCCATGCGATCCTGGTCTTTCCCCCTCAGCCTAGCACTCCTCACAGGGCTCGTCGCTGGGCTGCTCGCCGCTCCTACCGCGGCCCAGACGCAAGCCGATGGCTACGACCCGTCGTGGTACGAGGCCGGCCAGCCACACATCAAGCTGTCGGTCGTCGAGGACGGCCTCTACCGCGTCACCGGCGCGGAGCTAGCCGCCGCGGGTGCCTCCGGGATTGACCTCGCCACGCTCGCCCTCATCGAGAATGGGCGGCGCATCCCTGTCCACCTCGACGGCAACACCACGGGGCCGATGCAGGCCGCCGACGCGCTCGTCTTCGTCGGCCGCCAGAACCGGGGCGACGACGAGCTCTGGGCCTACAACGACGGAACGGCTCCTACCCAATCAGATCCCACCCTCCAGAGCAGTGACCGCTTCAGCCTCTTCACTGACACGACCTCCTATTGGCTGACCTGGAACGGTACGCCCAGCCCGCGCTACGAGACGCTCGGTGCTGAGGCCTTCGCCGAGGGTGCCGTCGCCCGCAACATTCAGCGCGACACGGTGCTCGCGGAAGTCGACGGAAACAACTACTACCCAGGAGACCCCGCTCAATTCCGCGCCGGGCACCCGTTCTACACGCGCGGCGAGGGCTACTACTGGCGCCGCCTCCGGCATTTCGAGTCGGGCGGCGAAATCGTCTTCGAGCCCACCGTGGCAGCGTCGTTCATCGACCGGACATCCCCCGATCCGCTGCTCGTCCGCGCGAAGTTCAATGGAGCCTCCGGTGCCCAGCATGACGTCCGCCTCGACGTCGAGGTGGACACGGGTGGCGGTGCGCTCGGCTATGTGGAGGTAGGGCGCGTCGGCTGGAGCAACTATGCCTTCGCTGAGATCGCGGGCTCCTTCGACGCCGCGACCGTACCTCCGGGCAATCAGCTTCGCTTCCGCATCACCTCGACGTCGCCGGGGGCTGTCAATAGCATCGTGGACCTCGACTACATCGAGGTGATCTCCACGCGGGCGCTTCGGCTCGAAGGGGGCGTCGCGCGTGTTGCGGCGGTGCCCGGACGCTACGAATTCATCCTGCGCGGCTCCACCGAGGTCCCCGTTGCCTACGACCCCGCCACCCTGCGCCGGATCGAGCTGCGCCAACTCGGCAACTCGGTACGCTTCACCAACGACATCGCGGCCCCCTCGATCCTCTGGGTCGCCGAGTCGAGCGGCTATGCGAGCGTCGCCGACATCGCGGCCGATGCCCCGAGCGACCTCGCGAGCACGGCCAACGCCGCCGACTACGTGATCGTGACGCCCGCCGCGCTCCGGCCCAGCGCCGAAGCCCACGCCGCATACCGTCGCACGGCGGCGGGCGGCGGCCACACCGTCGCCATCGTGGACCTGCGCGACGTGTTCGACCAGTTCGACTACGGCCGGGCGACGCCGGTGGCTCTTCGCCGCTTCATCCGCCAGACGAAGGCCTGGAGCCAGCCCCCCCGCTTCCTCCTCCTCTGGGGCGACGACATCTACCGGTTCCGCACCGATCCGCAGCCCGCGTGGTGGCTGCCGTCCTATGGCAATGCTGTCTCGGACGCCTGGTTCGCCATGCAGAGCGAAGGGCCGGGCGACCTCACCGAGATCATCGCCCTCGGGCGTGTCCCGCTGCGCACCAACGCGGAAGGCGCGCTCTTCACCGGCAAGGTGCGACGCAGCGAGAGCGCCGTGCCCTCCGACTGGCAGAAGCGGGCCATCCTCATGTCCGGCGGCAACGGCGCAGGCGAGCAGCGCGACTTCCGCGCCTACATCCAAGGCGTCGGTGCCCGCGTCTCGGACCGACCCGTCGGCGCCGACACCGTCTTCTTCCACAAGACGTCGGACGAAGTCCTCGACACCTCGCTGCAGGACTCGATCCGCGTGGCGATCCAGGACGGCGCCGCGTTCCTGACCTACCTCGGCCACTCCGCCGCCGAGACGTGGGAGATCGTCATCGACGACCCGGAGGACTTCAACAACAAGGACCGCCTGCCCGTCGTGTTTTCGCTGGGCTGCCGGACGGGCAACTTCGCCGCGCTGTCCGACCGCGGGACGCTCGCCGAGCGCCTTGTTCTGGGCTCGGAGGCGGGGAGCATCGCGCACTGGGGCACCTCCGAGATCGCGCGCGTGCCCGAGACCCGCGCCATCAGCGACTTCGCGCACCAGGTCATCTTCAGCGAGTCGCGCGAGGGCGACGCCGACACCACGCGCGTGCTCGGGCTGGCCCTCCAGGAGGCCAAGCGCCGCTACGCCACCACGTTCGGCTTCGGCGGCGTGTCCTACTACCCCGTGAAGCACCTGCTTCAGTACGGCCTCATCGGCGACCCCGCCTCGCGCATCGTCCTCCCGAGCGAACCCGACCTGGCCGTCGCCGAGGCGGACCTCCGCATCAGCCCGGCCGCGCCCCTCGTCGAAGACCGCATGCTCACGGCCGATGTCCGCGTACGCAACCGCGGGCTCGTCCCGCTCGACTCGCTCACCGTCACGGTCCGCCAGGAGCGCCCGAGCCGCGGCGACACCCTTGTCAGCCGCCGGCTGGCCCCGTTCGGCATCGACACCACGTTTGCGATTCCGCTGCCGCTCGCCGAGGGCGACGCGGGTACGCACTTCGTCTCTGTGACGGCGGATGCGCTGAGCGAGATCAGCGAGTTCGACGAGACAAACAACCTCGTCAGCCGCAAGCCGCACGTCGTGTTCTCGAACGGCCTCGCAGTCGTCTTCCCGCAGGATTTCGCGACGGTCGATGCCCGGCAGCCGCGCCTCCGCGTGTCACTGGCGAGCCCCCGTGCCGCCCAGGGCGCAGCCGTCCTCTTCGAGATCGACCGGGTGCCCACCTTCGACTCGCCCGCGAAGCAGAGCTCGACATCGATCCCCATCCGCAACGCGCACGCCGACTGGAGCCCGGCAGAGGCGCTGCCCGACGGCCAGCCTGCCTACTGGCGCGCTCGCCTCGACGCCGCCGACCAGGTCAACAACTGGGTAGGCGGACGCCTGCTTGTGCAGACCAGCGACGTGCCAGGCCGCTGGACGATGACCGGCGACCTCTTCGACGCGGTCGCCACCGATGGCTTCCTAGTCCGCGAGGACGACGCCTGGGCCTTCAGCGACTACCGCGTCAACGTGCAGACCAACGCCGAGGCAGAGGACACGTCGCGCAAGGGGCAGTTCGTGGTCAACAGCGGCTCGCCCATCCTGCGTCTGACGCCCGGCTTTGGCGTGCTCATCATCGACGGCACCTTCGGGACCGTCCGCGGCTCCGGCTACGGTGCCCCCTACGCCGCCGGCCAGGAGGAAGCCGCCCTCGTCACCCTCGACTCGCTCGTCAACCGGGTCGCGCTGCCGGGCGACTACATCTTCGTGCGCACGCGCAACCTCTTCCAGAGCGGCCCCGTGCCCGACGCCCTGAAGGCGCTTCTGCAGTCGCTCGGATCGGAGGCCGCGCCGTCGCTCAACTACGAGGACATGCTCCTGCTCGTGACGCAGAAGGACGAGCCGGGCACCACCTGGGAGCGGGTCGTTCCCGACGGACCGGAGCAGCCCGACTTCGTGCTCCTCGACACGACGCTGACGTTCCAGAACCCGGCGGGTCAGCTCACGAGCCCGCGCATCGGCCCGGCGAAGGCGTGGCGCACGCTCACGCTCGACACAGACGTGGGAGGCCAGCCCGCGTTCGTTTCTGTCGATGTGCTCGCGGCCGACGGCTCGGTGCTGATTGGCGACCTCCGGAGCCCCACGGCTGACTTGAGCGGCATCGACGCACGGGCGCACCCGTTCCTGACGCTCCGGGCTACCCTCTCCGACGTGAGCCAGCAGAGCACCCCGCAGCTACGCCAGTGGCAGGTCATCTACGATCCCGTTCCCGAACTCGTCCTCGACCCCGATCTCTTCGCACTGCCAACGGACGCCCTCGCGGAGGGCGAGCCACTCCGGTTCGAGGTGCCGGTGCGCAACCTCAGCCTCGTCGCCCCCGACTCGGTGCGGGTCCGCGCGACGCTCACCGATCCGGACAACGAGCAGATCGAAATCCTGGTGACGAGTCGCCGCGACGTACTGCCAGACTCGGTTGTCATGGTACCCGTCGAAGCCGTCACCGTAGGACGTGTTGGGCAGAACGGCATCCAAGCCGAGGCGAGCCAGCCGACGCTCACGGAGTCGCTGACCTACAACAACGCACTCGTGGGCGACTTCCGGGTCGCGGCGGACGCTACCGAGCCAGTGCTGCGCGTGATGATCGACGGCACGGAGGTCCGCAACGGACCAGAGCGGGTCTTCAATACGCAGGACCCAGCAATCCCGTTCGTCTCAGCGCGCCCACGCATCCAGGTCTCGCTCACCGACTCGAACCCGTTCCTCCGCCTCGACGACCCCGGAGCCTTCTCGCTCACCCTCAACGACGAGGAAGTCGACCCCGCTGCCGTGATCTTCGAAGCGGCGACCGGCGAGGAGAACGAGGCCCGCCTCACCTTCGAACCCACGACGTCGCTCTCGGACACGCTGCACACGCTCACCATCGAGGCGCGCGACGCCACCGGCAACCCGGCCCGCATCGCCAACGTGCTCGACCGCGAGATCGGCGGCCCGGCCCCGATGGACTCGACGACCTACCGCGCCTACTTCCGCGTGCAGTCGGAGATGGAGTTGGAGAGCGTCTTCCCCTACCCCAACCCGATGGTGTCGTCCACGCGCTTCCTGTTCCGCCTGCGCGGAGCTGACGCTGCGCTCGTGGAGGACCTGCGCATCCGGATCTACACCATCAACGGCCGCCTCATCCGCGAGCTTCGCCCGCTCGAATGCCTCGACGCGAGCAACTGCCTACCGGGCGCCCGCATCGGCTGGAACGACGTGGCGTGGGACGGGCGCGACGAGGACGGCGACCTCGTGGCGAGCGGGGTCTACCTCTACCAAGTCTTCCTCCGCGCCGATGGGCAGAACCTCACGCCGAGCAACGACCCCATCGGCAAGATTGCTGTAATCCGGTAGCCGTCAAGCATGGCGCGCTCGCCAGTCTCGACAGAGTGCGCGCGCGGCGTCGGGCCACGTAGGGTGCTCGAACGAGAAGCCGTGCGCCAGCAGGCGACCCGGTATGACGCGGCGACTCTTGAGGACGAGTTCGCTCTCGGTGCGCATAAAGAACGCGCCGACCTCCAGCATCCACGCGGTCGCAGGCAGGCCGATTCGGGTGCCCCAGGCGCCGCGCAGCGCCCGCATGAATGCGGCATTTGGCAGCGGGTGCGGTGCCGCGAGGTTGACGGCCCCATCGATCTCGTCGTGCTCGTTGAGCCAGCGGACGGCCCGCACGAAGTCGTCGCCGTGGAGCCAGGAGACGTATTGCCGCCCGTTGCCCGACGTACCGCCGAGGCCGCGGCGGACGAGCCCGAGCAGCGTGTCGAAGATGCCGCCACGGTCGGCGCTCATCACGACGGCGGCGCGGAGCGCGACCTTGCGGGTGTGCGGCGTGTCGGCCTCGGCGAGCGTGCGTTCCCACGCCTGCGCCACGTCGATGCTGAATCGCCACGACGCGGGCGCGTCCGGTTCGGTGCCGCCGATCAGGCCAGTCGCCTCGTCGTTAGGCGCGTCGTAGCGGTGGGCGTAGATCGTTGCTGTGCTCATCTGGAGCCACACCGGCGGCGGGGCCTTCGCCTGCGCGATCGCCTCGCCAACGACCCGCGTGGAGGCGACCCGCGAGTCCATGATGAGGCGGCGGTTCTCGGGCGTGTAGCGGCAGTCGACGCTGCGTCCAGCGAGGTTCACCACGGCATCGGCACCGTCAATCTCGGCGGCCCACGCCCCGAGCGACTGCGCGTCCCAGCCGACCACGCTCCACGGCTCGGCGCTGCCCGGCGACCGGCTCAGCACGACGGCCTCGTGCCCGTCGGCGTGGAAGTCGCGGGCGAGGAGCGTGCCGAGTTGGCCGCTACCTCCGGCTAGGATGACCTTCATGACAGGATGGGATCGAGGGGGGCAGGTCCGCAGGATAGCGCATGCGCCGCACCTATGGTTTTTCGCGGGAGCGCCGCCGTACGTTGGGGCTTCCCCCAACCGACTCCTCCCTCCCATGCTGACGACCGAGCCAACGCTCGCACCGGCGATCCGTGCGCCGCGCGGGACCGCCCTCTCGTGCCAGGGCTGGCACCAGGAAGCCGCCCTCCGGATGCTCATGAACAACCTCGACCCCGAGGTGGCAGAGCGCCCTGACGACCTCGTGGTCTACGGCGGCAGCGGCAAGGCCGCGCGCAACTGGCCGAGCTACCGCGCCATCGTTGCGACGCTGAAGCGGCTCAGGAACGACGAGACGCTGCTCGTCCAGAGCGGCAAGCCGGTCGGTGTGTTTCGTACGCACGACGAGGCCCCGCGCGTGCTGATCGCCAACAGCCACCTCGTCCCCAAGTGGGCGACGTGGGACGAGTTTCGCCGCCTCGAAGCGCTCGGCCTCACGATGTATGGCCAGATGACGGCGGGGTCGTGGATCTACATCGGCACGCAGGGCATCCTACAGGGCACCTACGAGACGTTCGCGGAGTGCGCGCGCAAACATTTTGGTGGGACGCTCGAAGGCCGGCTCGTCGTGACGGCGGGCCTCGGCGGCATGGGTGGCGCGCAGCCGCTTGCAGCGACGATGAACGGCGCGGCCTTCCTCGGCATCGAGATCGACCCGCAGCGCATCCAGCGGCGCGTCGAGACGGGCTACTGCGACCGCATGGAGACCGACCTCGACACCGCGCTCAACGCGGTCCTCGACGCGAAAGCAAGGGGCGAGGCGCTCTCGGTGGGACTTGTCGGCAACGTGGCCGAGGTGCTGCCAGAACTCGTACGGCGCGACGTGGTGCCCGATGTCGTCACCGACCAGACGAGCGCGCACGACCTTCGCGTGGGCTACCTCCCCGCCGGGCACACGCTCGACACTGCCGACGCTTTCCGCACCCGCGATCCCGAAGGCTACGACGCCGCCGTCCTGGACAGCATGGAGGCCCACATCGACGCGATGCTGGCGCTGCAGCAGGCTGGAGCCGTCGTGTTCGACTACGGCAACAACCTCCGCGGCCAAGTCGCCGACCGCCGAGGCCGTACCGAGGCGTTCGACATCCCTGGCTTCGTTCCTGAGTTTATCCGCCCGCTCTTCTGCCGGGGCTCCGGACCATTCCGCTGGGCCGCGCTCTCCGGCAACCCGGCCGACATCGCCGCGACGGACCAGGCTGTACTCGACACGTTCCCCGAGAAAGATGCGCTCGCGCGGTGGATTCGAAAGGCGCAGGAGCACGTCCACTTCCAGGGCCTGCCCGCGCGCATATGCTGGCTCGAATACGGCGAGCGCGCCGAGATGGGAGCCCGGTTCAACTGGCTTGTCGAGCAAGGCAAGGTCGAGGCCCCACTCGTGATCGGGCGCGACCACCTCGACACGGGCTCGGTCGCGAGCCCCAACCGCGAGACCGAGGCGATGCTGGACGGCTCGGATGCCATCGGCGACTGGCCGCTCCTGAATGCGCTCCTCAACACGGCCTGCGGCGCGAGTTGGGTGAGCCTCCACCACGGCGGCGGCGTGGGCATCGGCTACTCGATGCACAGCGGCATGGTGTGCGTGGCCGACGGCACCGCGAGCGCGTCCCGCCGCCTGGAGCGCGTCCTCACCGCCGACCCTGGCACCGGCGTCATGCGCCACGCCGACGCGGGCTACGACCTCGCCATCGAAACCGCCCACGAGCGCGGCGTCGACCTGCCGATGTTGAATGGGACACCTCTCTCCGATTCAGCTTGAGCCACCATTGCCGTCATCCCCGCGCACGCTGGGACCCACGAGCCTGACTCGGTTTCTCGCCTTTGCTCCGATGCCCAAGCCCGGCACTGTCTACATCCTCGCCTCCCGTCGCAACGGCACGTTGTATGTCGGGGTGACAAGCGACCTCGCGCGACGTATTCGGGAGCACAAGCAGGGCAGCATTGCCGGCTTCACGAAGAAGTATGGCGTGCAGCGATTGGTTTACGTCGAGGAGTACGACGACATCCAGGACGCGATGGTGCGGGAACGGCGACTGAAAAAGTGGAACCGTGCATGGAAGCTAGAGCTGATCGAGGAGGCGAATCCGGGGTGGCGGGATCTCTACGAGTTGATCGCGGACGAGGTGCTTTGATGGAGAGAGCGATGGGGCGCTGTGCTTTTTTGTGGCGCGGGTGCGCTGAATCGTTGCTTTGCTAAACGTGTAGGTCCCCGCCCCCGCTTTCGCGAGGGCAGGCTCAGTGCGGGGATGACTGAATTAGAACTATGATCATCGAGACGAACACCTCCGCGCTCACCGTTCCGCATCTATACGCGGATCTCGATGCAAGCATTGCAGCGCTGCGAGCCGACGCGGGGCGGGTAGCAGCAGCGCGGGGCGTCGTGGAGGGCGCGCTCGGGAGCGGGGCGACGTACTACGGCATCAACACCGGCTTCGGCGCGCTGGCGCGGGTGCGGGTCTCCGACGCCGACCTCGAACAGCTCCAGCACAACCTGATCGTCTCGCACGCGGTGGGTGTGGGACCGCGTATCCCGAAGGCGGTCGCGCGGCTGATGCTGCGGCTGAAGGTGCACGCCCTCGGCCTCGGCCACTCGGGTGTATCGCCTGCGACGTTCGACCGCCTGCTCACCTTCGCCGAGCGCGACCTCGTGCCGGTGATGCCGAGCCGAGGTAGCCTCGGGGCATCGGGCGATCTCGCGCCGCTGGCCCACCTCGCGCTGCCGCTCCTCGGACGCGGGCGCTTCTGGGACGACGACGGCAAACACGCGCACCCTGCTGCTGAGGTCCTCGCCGAGCACGACCTCGCTCCGCTTACGCTGGGAGCGAAGGACGGCCTGGCGCTCATCAACGGCACGCAGATGATGAGCGCCTACGGAGCGTTCGTGCTGGAGCGCGCGCACCATCTCGTCAAGGCTGCCGACGTCCTTGCGGCGATGTCGCTCGAAGCGCTGCAGGGCTCCGCAACGCCCTTCGATCCGCGCATCCAGGCCGTGCGTCCGCATCGCGGGCAAGGCCTCGTGGCCGAGAACGTGCGCCTGCTGCTCGCAGGCAGCGAGATCCTGGAGAGCCACCGCGACTGCGGCAAGGTGCAGGACCCGTATTCGCTCCGCTGCGTGCCGCAGGTCCATGGCGCCAGCCGCGACGCCCTCGCCCATGCGGCCTCCGTCATCGAGATCGAGATCAACAGCGTCACGGACAACCCGCTCGTCTTCAGTGAAGGAGACCCACCTATCGTCTCAGGCGGCAACTTCCACGGGCAACCGCTCGCGCTCGCGCTCGACTACGCCGCCATCGCGCTCGCCGAGCTCGCCAGCATCGCCGAGCGGCGGATCTACCTTCTCGTGGAAGGCAACGACGGCCTCCCGGTCTTCCTGATGAAAGAGACGGGGCTCAACTCCGGGTTCATGATGCCACAGTACACCGCCGCGGCGCTCGTCTCGGAGAACAAGGTGCTCTGCCACCCAGCGTCGGTCGACTCGATCCCGTCGAGCCGCGGGCAGGAGGACCACGTGTCGATGGGCAGCGTCTCGGCGCTGAAATGCTTCGACGTGCTTGCCAATGTAGAGCGCGTGCTCGCCATCGAACTGCTCACTGCGGCGCAGGCGCTCGACTACCGCGCGCCGCTGCGGCCTGGTCGCGGCGTGGAGGTCGCCCATGTGTTTCTTCGTGATCACGTCTCCCACCGCGAGGCCGACGAGGACTTCCAGCGCGACGGCACCCGCTGCCTTGACCTCCTCCAGTCGGGCGACCTCGTCCGCGCCGTCGAGGCTGAAGTCGGAGCGCTACGCTGATGCCCGTCCTCACCGACATTGCCACGCTCGCGACGTGCCGCGCCGACGGCGGCCAGGCAGCGATCCACGCCATTTCCGATGCGGCGCTCGTGTGGGACAGCGCTACGATCCGCTGGGTAGGCACGGAAGCTGCACTCCCGGCCGAGTACGCCGCGTGGGAGCGGCAGTCGGCAGGCGGTCGGCTCGTGATCCCCGGCTTGGTCGATTGTCACACCCACCTCGCGTTTGGTGGGTGGCGAGCCGACGAGTTTGCGGCGCGCATTAGCGGGACGAGCTACCTCGACATCGCTCGCGCGGGCGGCGGCATTGCCTCGACAGTACGGGCTACTCGCGCTGCGAGCGAGGACACGTTGGTTGAACGCGCTGCTAGCTTCCTAGACGAGATGCGCACGCTTGGCGTCACGACCGTCGAGGCGAAGTCGGGGTACGGTCTGACCGTCGCCGACGAACTCAAAACGCTGCGGGCGTATCGCCGCCTGGCTAAATCGCAGCCGACGCGGATCGTATCGACATGCCTCGCCGCGCACATCGTCCCGCCGGAGTATGCCGATGATCGCGACGCGTACGTGCGGCTCATCATGGACGAGATCCTCCCGCAGGTCGCCGACGAAGGCCTCGCGCGCTTCTGCGACGTGTTCGTGGAAGACACGGCGTTCACGCCCGACGAAGCGCGGACGATCTTCTCTGCTGCAAGACGGCACGGCCTCCGCGCGAAGCTGCACGCCGATCAACTCACCGACACCGGCGGGGCCGCCCTCGCCGCCGAGGTGCGCGCCGTGAGTGCCGACCATCTTGAATGCGTCTCCGATGCTGGCACTGCGGCGATGGCTGAGGCAGGCGTGGTCGCCGTCTCACTGCCGCTGGCGACGCTCTACCTCCACGTTGACCCACTCCCCGCGCGGCGCCTCATCGACGCGGGAGTGGCCGTGGCCGTGGCGACCGACTTCAACCCGGGCAGTGCGCCGAGCTACCACTTGCCGTTCGCGCTCACGCTCGCATGCACGCTGCAGCGGATGACTCCGGCTGAGGCGCTGAAGGGCGCTACCGTCTATGCGGCTCGCGCCATCGGCATGGAGGCCGAGGTCGGCTCGCTAGAACCGGGTAAGCGCGCCGACTTCGCCGTGATCGACGCTCCCGACGTGGACCACTGGCTCTACCACCTCCGCCCCAACGCCTGCGTCCGCACGGTGATCGGCGGTACGACCGTCTGGAGCGTCGAGGCCTGACATGTCGATACCTGACCTCATCCCTGCCGACATCCCGGTCCCGAAGACGCTGCCGGACGACCCGCGCCTCGGGCACTGGCTGGCCCGCCACGGCAACGTCGGCGACGCGCGCGTGGTGCTGATCGGCTTTCCCTCGGACGAGGGCGTTCGCCGCAACGGCGGCCGTCTGGGGGCCGCAGCCGGACCCGCCGCGATCCGCCGCGCGCTCTACGCGATGACGCCCGATGCGTCCAACTACGACGCGTTCGTCGCGCTGCTCGGCCGCACTGCTGACCTCGGCGATGTGCGCGTGACGGGCGACGTAGAGGCCGACCAGCAGCGTCTCGGCGATGTCCTCGCCCCGATCCTCGCCGACGGTATCCTGCCCATCGTGCTCGGCGGCGGCCACGAGACGACCTACGGGCACGTCCTCGGCTACGTCGGTGCCGGACTCACGCCTGAGATCCTCAACTGGGACGCCCACGCCGACGTGCGGCCCTATCCGCAAGGCGCACACTCCGGCTCGCCCTTCCGGCAAGCCATCGAGGCCGGACAGTGCACGCGCTACCGCGTCGCCGGCCTGCAACCACACCGCACCGCACACGCGCATGCCGCTTTCGTTCGCGAGCACGGCGACCTCGTCTGGCAGCATGAGCTCGATGCCTCACGCGTCATGGGGATCGCCGCCGACGCCCGTGCCCCGACGCTCGCCACGTTCGACCTCGATGCCGTGGATGTGGCACACGCGCCGGGCGTGAGCGCGCCCAACGCGGGCGGCCTCTCGGCGGCACTCTGGCTCCGCGCGGCCTACGAGACGGCTCGCTCGCCGCACGTCACTTCCCTCGATGTCGTCGAGTTGAACCCGACGTACGATGTCGATGGGCGTACGGCACGGCTCGCCGCCCTCACGGTCTGGACGTTCCTGAAGGGTCTGGCCGAGCGCAGCTAGCCATCTCGCAGGAGCGCTCGCGCCTCAGCCCACGGCTTGTCCGCGAGCGCCTGGGCCGCCTCGACGTGGTCGCCGCAGAACCAGTGCAGGCCCTTCGGATGCCCGACCATGCCGTCGGGTAGCGGCTCGTAGTTGGCGAAGCGCACGGTGCGGAAGCCGCTCGCCTCACGGCTTCGACGGCGACAAACGGCGCAGATGGGTGGTTTCATGACGAGGGTGAGCGCTGGCGTGGGATTGGATCATCGTCCCACCTGAAGCTGGCGACGTGCTCTGAGAGGTAGCCGGACCGGAACTGCAGATAGGCAAGACGTGCGGACTCTGGGACCTCGAACGCAACCCAGCCCTGGGTGTGCTGACCTGTGAGGATCACGCCTTCTTTCAGACGCTGCAACGCGTCTCCCGCGTAGAGATCAGCCTGCAGGCGTGCCTCGTAGGCAAACCCTTCGGTGTCGTAGAGCATCCATTGGCCGAGGCGATAGGTGAGTGGCGCGTCGGCGTAGTTGGCATACGCCACGAGCACCCGGACGCCCCGCACCGGACGAGGCTCCAGAGCGCTTCGGTCCCAGACCTGTTCGTCTCGCTGGGCGGTGGCCGTCACGCGGTAGGGCGCAACGTCCACCCAGTCGTGGAAGGCGTGATGAGCATCGAGCATAGCGACGGGCGACATTGGGGGGCACTCCCCTATGCGCGAAGTCAAGCCCCGTGGGGTCGTCGGGCTACGTCGTCGCGTCCCACATGAAGTTGAGCCCCACCTCAGCGGCCAGTCTCCGGTACGGAGAGCCCCCGGCAGATCTTGCGCGCGAGTATGTTGGCGACCTCTGTGTGACGAGGAACGGCTTCCACCTCACCTGTACGCGGGTTCATCCACAGCGAGTGGCTGCGGCCCTCGCGCTTGAGGATGCAGCCGTGCTTGCGCAGGTGCTTTAGGAGCGCGCGCTGCTTCACACCGCCACCATCACCGTCGTGCGCTCCGCGTCATCGGGGACGCCGCGCAATCCATCCTCGCGGCGGTCTTCGAGGATGAGCGCGATGGCATCGGACAGACTCGCAAGCGCCTCGGCGCGGGTGCGGCCCTGCCCGTTCGCGCCGGGTACCTCCGGTGCGAAGGCGATGAACCAGTCGTCGTCACGTTCGACGATGGCGCTGAATTCGTGCTGCATGTCGTTTACCGGAGTTTGAGCCGTATCAGAAATGCCAAGTCGGTTGTTTAGTTCTCGTGAGGATCCGTCCCCAGAGCAACAGGAGCGCAAGACCTAGCACTCCATCGTCCATCTATCTGTCAGCACCACGCCTCCGACGAAGACTAAGCCGAGCAGGACGCAGTAGAAGCCGCACCCGAACAACGACGCAGTTCCCATCCAATATTTGTTGGGGTCGTGCTCGGCCGTGTGGATGCCGCTCTCCCCCTGAATGTGCCCGCTTCTGAACGCCTGAGCACCTCCTGTAATCATGCATACGCCAATCAGCACGATGCCTACGGGCGTGGATAGCCTACCGAGTGCACTCTGACAGTGCCAGCCAGTTTGCTCACTAGCGTAACCGAGTCCAACAAAGGCCATTCCCACCAGTAGGAGCGCAAGGGTTTTCTGGTGCGGTTTGGGTTTCACGCCGCTGCGCCGATAGCGATGAGGAGGATGAGTTGCGCCTTGTCGCTACCTCACGTCGTAGCGCCACCGCAGGAGGAGCCCGCCCCGGCAGTGCAGCCGTAGCAGTGCCGCGCGACGCTGACGGAGCGCGCCTGCCACGCCGCGAGGTCGAAGTCGGTGACGTGCATCCGGTCGGTGTCCTTGATGAGCGTGCCGCGTGCCTCCGGCTGCTGCGCGTCCACGTCGGCCTCCATCTCCAGCATCTGGTTGAAGTCGCAGTCGAAGAGGCGGCCGTCCCAGCTCACGGAGATCGTGTTGCGGCACATCAGTCCGTCGATGGTGGCGGGGTTGAATGCGTTGACGAGGCGCTCCAGGTAGGCCTCGACCTGCCCCTTCTCCATCAGCCACTCCAGGTAGCGCGAGATCGGCATGTTGTTGAGCGCGAAGAGCCGGTCGAACGTGATGCCGTGGTTCTTCTCCAGCGCGACCTTCCACTCGGTCTCCATCGACGCCTGGCCGCCCGCTAGGAACGCGCCGACGGGGTTGGTGACGAGCGTGAGCATCCGCTTCGGGTCGCCCTGGCCGTAGCCGGCCTCGTTGAGCGCGCGCAACGCCTCGATGGACTTGCGGTAGGTGCCGCCGCCCCGCTGTGCGTCGGTGTTGAGCTCGCGGTAGTGTGGCAGCGAGCACGCCACCTCGACGCCCTGCTCGGCCATCCACGCGGGCAGGTGGCGGTACTTCTGGACGCGCAGGATCGTCAGGTTGCAGCGGTCGATGACGTGCAGCCCGCGCTCCACGCACGCCTCGACGAAGT
Source organism: Bacteroidota bacterium (assembly GCA_038528235.1). Taxonomy (GTDB): domain Bacteria; phylum Bacteroidota; class Rhodothermia; order Rhodothermales; family Rubricoccaceae; genus JBCBEX01. Next base: position 83,264 of record JBCBEX010000006.1, on the reverse strand, counting down.
AGACGAAGTGCGGGTTCAGTTCCGGCGCGCCGCCCGTGATGTCGACGGTGTGCAGGTGCCCGCCGCCGTGGGCCTCGTCGGCGGCGAGAATGTGGTCGATGGCGGCGAGGCAGGCGTCTACCATCGCGCGGTCCATGTTTTCCTCCGTGCGGTCCGGCCCCGAGTCCACGTGGCAGTGGCGGCACGTCATGTTGCACAGCTTGCCGATGTTAACCTGGAAGATCTCCAGCGCAGCCGGCCGGAGCGGCAACCACCCCGAGGCCGCCAGGTCCGCCCCGAAGTCGCCGGTACCGGTCGGCCCACCGTCGATGTCCACGGCGCGGAGCACCCGCAATTGCTCGTCGGGGTGCGCGAGCGGTGTCTGTCGGGCGACGAGGCTAGTGGTGCGCTTCGGCCCGTCGGCGACGGCAGCGGCGAGGTCGGGCGTGAGGACGGGGAGCGGTTGCATCAGGACGGTGGTGGGTGGAACGCCGTAGTCGTTCTCCAGAACGCGGCGGAACAGGCAGCAGAGGCTTCGACGTGGTGCGAGGTGCGCGCTGGCAACTTGAACGGAGCCCGCACTATTTGGCACGCACGAGCCTACATCATCTTTGCGTGGACCTGGTTGAGCATCTGCACGCCGTGGACGAGCGACGCACCGCCGCGAATGGCGCAGGCCACATGGACGGCTTCGGTCATCTGTTCGAGATCGGCCCCCTTCTCCATCGACTCCGAGGTGTAGGCATCGATGCAGTACGGGCACTGCACGGCGTGGGCCACGGCGAGCGCGATGAGTGCCTTCTCGCGGGCCGTGAGCGCGCCGTCCTCGAAGACTTCGCCGTAGTACTTAAAAAAGGACTGCGCTAGCTTGGCGTTGCCTTGGGCGATGTCGCCAAACTTGCCAAGGTCTTCGGGTTTGTAGTAGGTCTCCATCGAGCGAAGTGGGTGCGTAAGAAAGGTGGTGGAACAGCGATCGGCGCTCAAGATAGCGGGCGCATGGCTGCGATGTATGGGTATTCCAGGGCATGTCCCCCGTTGCTTGGGCGCAGAGCAACGTAAGACTCCGCCGGACAAGGACTGGGCGTATGCGTCCAGTCCCTATGGACTACGCGAGCCTGTTTCCTCTTACGGCCTTCTCCTCGTATAGCACCCAGAGACTGCTATCGCACCCGGTCAAAAAAATGCGGAGCGCTGGTTATACCAGATAGGCTGACGTGTCTATATGTGTACATCCCGATTCTACGGTGGGGATGCTAGCCGGTGCGATCGAGGGTTCTGTGGTGGGGTCTGACGGTCGCACCGGCTTCCTTTTCCCGTGACGGTGCGTGTTTGCTCCCCTGTTTCTGCCCAGCGTTCTCACACTGCTGTGTCCTCACAGGGCTGAGTCGCGTGTGGGCCCGGTCCGCACCAAGCCTCGTTGGCGGGCGCTGCACAGCACACTTCTCTGGTTCTGTGTGGCAATTGTGTGATACTAGGCTATGTGCCGTTGGGATGCGTAGTGCTGGGCTGCGGTACGCCGTACCACATTTGTCGCTGCCTGAGGGCGCGTAGCGGTCACAGAGCAAGACCGTAGGGCAAAAAAATGGCAGACCCGAGGCGATCGGGCCTGCCGGTGCACGTGGCATACCAGTAGCCACGCACGGAGAATCTGCGCAGGGTGCTAGAGCAACCCGGCGATCTTGCTGCGGATCCGCGGGCGAGACTCGCCCGTGCGATCGTGCACGAGGTTCACCATCTTCTGGAGACTACCCCGCGTCCGCTTCAGATTGCGGTCGCTGAACTCGGTGTCGCTCCAGATACCCTTGATCTGATCGCGAAGGGTGCGCCAACTCTCATTCATCGCTGCGGTAGCCATGGGTCACATGTCGTTTGTTTAATGCAATAGCGGATTATAGAATGGTTGGAGGCACAGTTTGTTTCATTTTATTTCAACCCTGCTCCATTCAGCTTTCTTTTTGACGTCACTTGGGCACGGTAGCCGAAATATCTACGGCTCACGAAAACGCCCAGGGCTCATGTGGGCCCTGGGCGTTGGAGACGGCCTTCGAAGGCGTCGTAGCGCTAAAGCACGGCGGCGCTAGAGCACGGCATTCATCTTCTGCATGATGACCATGCGGTCCTCGCCTGTCTTCTCATGGATGAGGTTGACCATCTTGCCGAGGTTGCCGCGCGCCTTCTTCAGGTCGGTGTCGTCGATTTCACCCCAAACAGCTTGGATCTGGGCTTTGACGCGCTGCCAGTTCTGCTCCATGCGGGCCTTACTCATAGGAATCGTGTGAGTTGGTGAGGCAAGAATGCCGACTCAAACGTCTGGGAGGACTGCCAGTCGGCGCGGGTGGGGCGGTTTGCAATAACAATATACTGGACTGTTTTCAGAATGCTCCGGAACCCGAGGGCGGTCTCACGCGCATAACGCGGTTTTTTATCGAACGGAAGATGAACGAACTCGCCTCGCTCGTCCTACGTCGCCTATCAGAATCCGGCTTACGTGGCGATTTTCGGCGGAAACTGAAAGTTGACAACGACGGTAGGGCACGCCATACAGCCCTCACTCAAGACGCCCCCCTTCACCTTCTCTTCATTCCCATTTCGAAACGTTCAAGTCTCTCGCCGTCCGCCTGATGACGACGCCCTCGTCCCCCTCTGCCCAGCCGAACTCAGCGTCCCAGCCTCGTCGCGTGGCGGTGCTCGGCGGGGGCGTGAGCGGCCTAGCCGCGGCGCTCCGTCTGGCCGACGAGGGGCATAGCCCTACCGTATACGAGGCGCGTCCCGTGCCCGGCGGCGTGATCCGCACGATCCGACGCAACGGCTATCAGGTCGATGTCGGAGCGAACTCGATGCAGGGCAAGCCGCCACTCGTAGCCGACCTGGTCGAGCGTCTGGACCTCGGCCACGAGATCGTGGAGCCGGGGCCATCCGCACTGAACCGCTACATCGTGCGCAACGGCGCCCCCCTCGCAGCACCGCTGAAGCCGCCCCGGCTGGCGACTACGAAGCTGCTCTCGCGTCGTGCCAAGGCTCGCCTGCTTGCTGAACCGCTCGTACGGAAGCAAGCCCCCCTCAACGAAAGCGTGGCCGAGTTCGTGCGACGCCGCCTGGGCAGCGAGGTGCTGGACTATGCAGTCGACCCGTTCATCGGTGGCATCTTCGCCGGCGACCCGGCCCAGCTCTCCCTGCGCCATGTGTTTCCCAGACTTCACGACCTGGAGCAGGCGCACGGCTCGCTCTTTCGAGGGATGACCTCCGCACACAAGGCATCGTCGCGATCGTCCGTGGAGACGGACAAGAGACGCCTGCCGCGCTCCTTCTCGTTTCGGAGCGGCATGCAGGCGTTGCCCAACGCGCTCGCAGCGGCCTTACCGAACGATTGCCTCCGCTATGGCCATCGCGTGACCGGACTCGACCGCGACGAACAGGGCTGGTCCGTGTCAACAGCAGCCGGAAGCGAAACGTTTGCGGAGCGCTTCGACGCGGTCGTCTGCACGCTGCCGCTGCACCGCCTCGGCGACATCACGTGGCCTGCCACGGTGGATGTCACGCCGCTTGCCGCCGTCACCTATGCACCCATCGCCCTCGTCGCACTCGGCTTTCGCCGGGAGGATGTCGCACACCCGCTCGACGGCTTTGGCGTGCTGGTGCCGAGCGCAGAGCGGTTTGACATGCTCGGCGCGCTGTTCTCGTCGTCGCTCTTCCCCGACCGCGCGCCGGACGGACACGTCTTGCTGACGTGCTTCGTCGGCGGCATGCGGCAGCCCGCACTCGCGGCTGAGTCTACTGAGGCGCTACTGCCCCGGCTCCGTCGCGACCTCGCGGCGCTTCTCGGTGTGCGTGGGGCTCCGGTGTTCGTCGAGCGCTTTTCGTGGACGCATGCGATCCCGCAATACCACCTCGGGTACGACGGCGTACTGGACGCACTAACCAAACTCGAAGCGCGGCATCCTGGCCTGCGGTTTGCAGGCAACTACCGCCACGGCGTCTCCGTCGGCGACGCGCTGGCTTCGGGCTGGCGTGCAGCCGAAGCGTTGGGCGCCTGACCGCATCGTTTCTGCCCCGATCTAGTGTTTTTGAAGCGTTAAAGCATCACAGCCGCCCGTCTTGCTCGCGGCTGCGACGATGCTATCTTCTGCGCCGACCCGGAGTGTAAACGCTTACATCCCTCCTGACACCCCCATCCGTACAAGGACTCACATGGCCTCGACCTCGCTGCCAAACGTCGCCTACTTCTGCATGGAGTACGGCCTCTCTGACCAGCTCAAGACCTACTCGGGCGGCCTCGGCATCCTCGCCGGGGACCACCTCAAAGGCGCCAAAGACAGCAACCTCCCGATCATCGGCATCGGCATCAAGTGGAAGCACGGCTACGGCCGCCAGGTGCTCCAGGACGACAACTCCCAGGAGTACGTCTTCCCCGACTACGACTACAGCTTCCTCAAGGACACCGGCGTCGAGGTGACGGTCCCGGTCGCGGGCACCGACATCCGCGCGAAGGTCTGGCTCTGCGACACCTTCGGCACCGTCCCGCTCTACCTCCTTGACACGGACGTCGAAGGCAACCCGGAGCCGCTGCTCACGGGCGTCCTCTACGGCGGCAGCCCCGACGCGCGCGTCGCCCAGGAGATGATCCTCGGCATCGGCGGCGTCCGCGCCATCCGTGCGCTCGGCCTCGACATCGACCTCTACCACTTCAACGAGGGCCACGCGCTCCTCGCCGCCTTCGAGCTCATCCGCGAGAAGATGGACAAGGGCGCGAGCTACGCCGAGGCCGTCGCTGAGACGAAGGCCGAAGTCGTCTTCACGACGCACACGCCGGTGCTCGCCGGTAACGAAGTCCATCCCATCGACCGCCTGGTCCGCCTCGGTGCTGACCTCGGCCTCGGCGCCGACAAGCTCGAAGCGCTCGGCGGCAACCCGTTCGGCATGACCGTCGGCGGCCTCAAGCTCGCCTCCAAGGCCAACGGCGTGGCGCAGCTCCACGGCGTGACCGCCAACCAGATGTGGAGCCACGTCGAGGGCCGCCCGCACATCCACGCGATCACGAACGGCATCCACCGCCCGACCTGGGTCGACGACCGCATGCTCGACGCCGCCAGCGCCGACGACCTCGACGGCCTCTGGGACGCGCACCAGGACAACAAGCGCGCGCTCATCAACCTGATCGAGAGCCGCGTGGGCGTCACGCTCGACGCGAACAAGCTGCTCATCGGCTTCGCGCGCCGCGCGGTGACCTACAAGCGCGCCAACCTGATCTTCAATGACCTGGAGCGCATCGGCCCAGCGCTGGAGAGCGGCCAGATCCAGCTCGTCTTCTCCGGCAAGGCGCACCCGCAGGACAAGGGCGGCCAGGCCCTCGTCTCGGAGCTGATCGCGATGACGAAGACGTACCCGAACTCGGTTGTCTACCTCCCGAACTACGACATGGAGATCGGCGCGGCGCTCACGCGCGGCGTGGACGTGTGGCTCAACAACCCGCGTCGCCCGAAGGAGGCCAGCGGCACGAGCGGCATGAAGGCGGCGATGAACGGCGTCCTCAACTGTTCGATCCTCGACGGCTGGTGGCCCGAGGCCTGCGACCACGGCGTCAACGGCTGGCAGATCGGCGACGGCTTCGAGAGCCCCGAGCCGGCCATCCAGGACGCGCACGACGTGGAGTCGCTCTACAAGGTGGTGCTCGGCGAGGTCGTCCCGACCTACTACGACAACCGCGCGCAGTGGCACCAGATGATGCACAACAGCATCCAGTCCACGCGCGAGGAGTTCTCGATCAAGCGCATGCTCGAGCACTACGTCGAGCAACTCTACCTCCCGGCCGTGGCGGAGACGGCGTAACCGCCTCTCCATGGTCCATATCCGAGGGCGGCTCCACCAAGTGTGGGGTCGCCCTTTTTTGCTGTGACAAGGCCGGGGCGCTGCTCCGTTCAAAGGCGCTGCGTTCTATCTTTCGAAGAACGTCCACGTAGCTGCTCTCCCCCATGGCCGCACATCCCTGGTGGCACTCCGCCGTCGTCTATCAGATCTACCCCCGCTCGTTCCAGGACGCCAACGGCGACGGCGTCGGCGACCTCCCCGGTATCACCGAGCGCCTCGACTATCTAGCGAATACGCTTGGCGTCGACACGGTCTGGCTCTCGCCGTTCTACCGCTCGCCGATGGCCGACTTCGGCTACGACGTGGCCGACTACACCGACGTGGACCCGATCTTCGGCACGCTCGACGACTTCGACCGGATGGCGGCGCGCGCGAAAGAGTTCGGCCTCAAGCTGATCGTCGACTTCGTACCGAACCACTCCTCAGAGGAGCATGCGTGGTTCAAGGCGGCGCGGTCGTCAAAAGACGATCCGAAGCGCGATTGGTACGTCTGGCGCGATCCTGCTTCCGACGGCGGCCCGCCGAACAACTGGCTGAGCATCTTCGGCGGCTCCGCGTGGGAGCTCGACGAGGCGACGGGACAGTATTACCTCCACAGCTTCCTGCGCGAGCAGCCCGACCTCAACTGGCGCAACCCCGAGCTCCAAGCCGCGATGTTCGACGCGCTGCGCTTCTGGATGGACCGCGGCGTGGACGGCTTCCGCATCGACGTGGCGCACTACATCATGAAGGACCCCGCGATGCGCGACAACCCGCTCGCGACGGAGGTAGCCGACTATCACAAGTCGCTCGGAGAGTACGACTCGCAGGTCCACCTCTACGACAAGGGCCACGAGGACGTCCACGGCGCCTTCCGCGAGATCCGCCAACTGGTCGACACGCACGATGACGCGGCGCGCGTGACGATCGGCGAGATCCACGAGTACGACCGCGCTGTGTGGGTGCGCTACTTCGGCGGCAACGCCACGCCGGGCGTGCTCGACGAGCTGCACATGCCGTTCAACTTCGCCCTGCTCAACGCCGACTGGACGGCCGCGAGCATCCGCGCCTCCGTCGATGAGCTCGAAGCGGCGCTGCCGGAGGGCGCGTGGCCGAACTACGTCGTCAGCAACCATGACGAGAAGCGCATCCGCAGCCGCGTCGGCGCCGCGCAGGCCCGCATCGCGGCGATGCTGCTCCTCACGCTCCGCGGCTCGCCGACGCTCTACTACGGCGACGAACTCGGCATGCCGGAGGTCGATGTGCCCGAAGACAAGCTTCAGGATCCGTGGGGCTTTCGCAGCCTTCCCGAATTGTCACGCGACGGCTGCCGCACGCCGATGGCCTGGGACGACAGCCCGAGCGCCGGGTTCTCGGACGCCGGCCCCGACGACCTATGGCTCCCGCTCCATGACGACCACGCATCCATCAACGTCGACGCCGAGTTGGACGACCCCGACTCGATGCTCCACCTCTACCGCCGCCTCCTCGCCCTACGCAAGGAGACGCCCGCGCTGCAGCTCGGCAGCTACACGCCCAGCGACGACGTGCCCGACGACGTATTCGCCTACGTCCGCGAGCACGACGGCGCTGACGGTCAAGAGAGGGGGCGCGTGTTCGTGGCGCTCAACTTCTCACCCGAAATGCAGGAAGTCACCGTCCCCGACGGCTTTACTGGCCACGTCCTCGCCTCGACGCAGCGCGAGCGCGAAGGCCGCACGTTCACCGGCACGCTCCACCTCGGCGCCAACGAGGGCGTCGTGATCGAATGATGTTCAATCTTTGATGTTCGACGGGGCGATTGAGCCATTGCCCCACCCTTGTCATCCTGAGCGAGCGGAGCGAGTCGAAGGATCTCTGACTGCCTGGATGCCTTGACTACGACTTGGAAGCTGAAACGCAGATCCTTCGACTCCGCCCTGCGGGCTGCGCTCAGGATGACACTGCTAAATCATGACCCGCCTCGCCCATATCCTCCTCGCGTTCCTCCTCGTCGCCCCGGCTTTCGCGCAGGTGCCGCGCTTCGACATGCCCGAGAGCGGGCTCATGCTGGAGCGGCAGACCGAGGCGGGCACGTTCGGCTTCTTCAGCGTGCTCGGCCGCCGCGCGGGTGCATTCGGCTACGAGGGCAAGCCCTTCGAGGTGTGGACCTACCCGCAGCAGATCGTCAGCGAGGTGCAGTTCGACGTCGCCATCGATGACTACCCGATCCCGATTGACGGCCTGGCGACGATGGAGCGCACGGAGGTGCGGCCCGAGGCGACGACGTTCGTCTACACGCACGCGGCGTTCACCATCCGGCAGACGCTCTTCGCGCCGATCGACGAAGCCGCCGTCGTGATGCTGCTCGACATCGACACGGTGCGCCCGCTCACGCTCTCGGTGTCGTTCCGGCCCGACCTCGCGCTCATGTGGCCCGCCGGGCTGATGACGGGCTTCTCCGGCTTCGACGCCGCGCAGGGGCGCTACTTCGTCGGCGAGGAGACGCAGCGGTTCTACGGCATCATCGGCAGCCCTGGCGCGGTCGATGTGTCGCAGCAGCCCTACCAGGAGGAGCCTGCCGACCTCCCGACGCGCTTTGAGCTACGTGTGACGCCCGAGCAGGCGCGGGCGGGCCTCATCCCGATCCTGTTCACCGGCAGCACGACTGGCCGCGCCGACGCCGAGGCGGTCTATGACCAACTCCTCGCCGACATCCCCGGTGCCTACGCCGCCACGGTCCAGCACTACGCCGACCTCGAAGCGAACACCCTCACCCTCGATACCCCCGACGACCGGCTCGACGAGGCCTTTGCCTGGGCCAAGGTCGGCATCGACAAGGGGCTCGCGACCAACCCAACGATCCTCGATCTCGAATCGGACGTGCTGGCGGCTAGCTCCAGCAGCGCACGCACCGAGGACACCGGCTTCGTGGCGGGCTTCCGCACGGCAGGCAACTCGGAGCGCCCCGGCTTCGCGTGGTTCTTCGGCCGCGACGCCCTCTGGACCGCCCTCGCCACGACGGCCTACGGCGATTTCGAGACGACGAAGACCGCGCTCGACTTCCTCCAGCAGTTCCAGCGCACCGACGGCAAAATCCCGCACGAGATCAGCCAGAGCGCAACCTTCCTGGAATGGTTTGAGGACTACTCCTACCCGTGGGCCAGCGCCGACGCGACGCCGCTCTACCTCATCGTCCTGGCCGACCTCTGGCGCGCGACGGGCGACGACGCCTTCCTGCAGAAACATTGGGACTCGGCCAAGGCCGCCTACGCTTTCTCCGAGGGCACCGACCGCGACGGCAACGACCTCCTCGACAACACGGGCGTTGGGCACGGCTGGGTCGAGGGCGGGCTGCTCTACCCGCCGCACGAGGAGCTCTACATGCAAGGATTGTGGATCGAGGCGTCCGAGAGCCTCGCTGAACTCGCCGAAGCGCTGGGTGAGGACAACGTCGCTGAGCAGGCACGAGCCAACGCCGAACGCACCTACGAGGCCACCGAAGCGACCTACTGGCTCGAAGACGAAGGCTTCTACGCCGTCACGACGCACTTCCCCGACGCGACCAACCTGATTCCCGACGAAGGCGCCCAAGCCGGGACCGCGCTCTCGCAGGGCGGCATCGCCACCGAGCAGGACGCCATCGTGATGCCGGAAAACACCGCGATGCAGGGCGTGCCCTTCTGGTGGGCCACGCTCGACCACGACCGCGCGCAGCGGGCACTCGACGCGCTCGGCAGCGGGCACGTCGCCACCGACTGGGGCGCGCGCATCCTCGACGCGCAGAGCGAGCGCTACGACCCGCTCTCCTACCACAACGGCTCCGTGTGGCCGCTCTTCACCGGCTGGGTGTCGATGGGCGGCTATAGCTACGCCCGCCCACACGTGGGCTATCAGGGCCTCATGGCAAGCGCACTCCTCACCCGCCAGGACGCCCTCGGCTACGTCACCGAACTCCTCTCCGGCGACTTCAACACGGCGTTCGGGCGCAGCAGCCACCTCCAGGTCTGGAGCGAGGCGATGGTCGCCACGCCCGCCGTCACCGGCATGCTCGGCCTCGACGCCACTACCGACGGCTCCACGCTGCGCTTCGCCCCGCTTCTTCCGCACGACTGGGACCGCCTCGCGCTCACCAACGCCGCCGTGGGCGACGCGCGCTTCGCCATCACGATGCAGCGCTTCGACGATGCGACCTCGTTCGTCTTCGTCCACGATGCGGGCAGCGGCAGCACCATGCTCGACTTCGCTCCCGCCTTTCCCCTCGACGCCATCGTGGAAGGCCTCCTCGTGAACGGCGAGTTCTTCGAAAGCGACCTGGTCACTGAGGGCGATGTGCAGCGCGTCGTCGCGTCGATTCCGCTCGGGGACCGCACCGAGATCACGGTGGCGACGGACAGCGGGACCGGGGCCTACGTGCGCCATGAGCCTGCCAACTCCGGTGCGCGCAGCATGGGCCTCCGCATCCTCCGCGACCGCGCCGAGGACGGGGCACTCAACCTCCTGCTCGAAGGCGTCGGCGGCGAGACGTACACCTTCGGCATCCGCTCGCCCCGCACGGTTACGGGTGCCGACGGCGTGGCCGTGCGCGAGACCGAGGCTCGCCACTACGAAGCCACCATCACCTTCGAGGGCACAGGCCCCGACTACGTGCGCCGCGCGGTGTCCCTACCACTCGGCGATTGAGCAGACCGTTCATCGTCGCCACGGCCTTCTGGAAGGGCTTTCACTTGGCGAAACAACCTGGAAGCCGTATCGTCTCGGCAGGGGTAGACGTGCTACGACGCTGACGCACGTCCACCTCGGTTGCTTCGACCACCATCCTGCAGGTCTGCCATGCGTACCTCGTTGTTTTCCGCCCTCCTCGTTGCCCTGGTGGGCGTGCTTTGGACGGGCTGCGTCGTGACCGACGCCACTACTGAGGGCACGACCCCAGGCTCGGGCGAAGCACACAACCCCGACCGCGTCGATGCCGAGGATCTGGAAGGGCGCCCAATCGCGCGGGTCGAAGAGATGCTGCGTGGCCAGATCGCGGGCGTCCGCGTGACCGAGTCGGGGGGCAACCTCGTGATCCGGATTCGCGGGGGCAGTTCGTCGCTCTACAGCAACTCCGACCCGCTCTTTATCCTGGACGGCATGCCGATTCGGCCATCGTCGACGGGCGCGCTCACCGGCGTCAACCCACGCGACGTGGCCTCGATTGAGGTTCTCAAGAACGCCTCCGACACGGCGATGTATGGGGCACGCGGAGCCAACGGCGTGATCCTGATCACGACCAAGCGTGCAGGACCAAGCTCGGGCACCTGAGCCGAGATGATCGCTGTTGCTTGATGACCGTCCACGCCTACCTGCTCCTCAGTTGCGGCCTGGTCGCCCTAGCCCTGGCTGGTAGCGGCTGCGAGACGTCCATCGACCCCTTCGAGGAGACCAACGTCCGGTTCTCCGTGTTCGGCTACCTGGACGTGTCGGCGGACACCCAGTTTGTGCGCGTCAGCGAGCTCCGGGAGTCGATCTTTCTCACGGACGAGCTCGACGCCGTCGTCGTGCTCGAAGAGGTGTCGGGCGACACCAGGACCGAGTTGCGCGACTCGCTGCTGACCTTCACCTCAGGCGCGCGGGTGCACGCACCATGGACGGCCGTCCCCATTGTGCCGTCGTCGACATACCGGCTCTCGGTGATCGCCTCCGATGGCTCCGCTGCGAGTGCCACGATTCAAACGCCAGCACCATCGCCAGAGCCCTTTCTCAACGCCGGGGTCACGGAGGCGTCGAATGCGATGAACCCGCCCAACCTGCAGGCGATTTCGATCCCAGGCGTGGAGAAGCTGGCCGACCTCCGCATCGAGTATGTGCTGGCGGAGACGGGTTCGCGCGTCACGGTGTCCTACCTCGATCAAGTGCGGCGTGACGCCAACGGCGTTCTCCAACTTGGCTTCGATGCCTACGCCGATGTCCAGCGCCAGGTCACAGGCGGCACCGCTGGCTTCTGTCCTGCCCTGGAGAGTGCAGAGGTGTTCATCGCGACGACGACCGACGCCTGGCCGGACTTCGCGCTCATCGACCTCGAACGCCTCGTCCTTCCCGGGACGGTCTCCAACGTGGAAGGTGGATTGGGCTTCGTGGGGGGCGTCGCCACGCAGCGCCGACCGTGGCTGGCGCTGACGCTGGCCTTCTCGATCAACCAGGCTGCCTGTCAACTCTAAGGCACCTTAGGCTTGCCGCCTTCCGGTCTCCATCCTACCTTCAGGCCCGATTTCACTTCCTCTGTTTCTATGCCCGTGCGCCTCCTCGCCATTGTCCTCTCGACGGTGCTGCTTGTCGGATGCGAGGAGAGCTTCGACCCCTTCGAAGACGCGGAGGTTCGGTTCTCAATTCAGGGGTACTTGGACGTCTCGGCCGACACGCAATACGTCCGCGTGAGCGAGCTGCAGCAGTCGGCGTTCGCCGACCCCGAGGTCAACGCGACGGTGGTGTTGGAGAACCTGAACCGGGGCACTTCAGTCACGCTACGCGACTCCGTTTTCACCTACGAGAACGGTGCGCGGCTTCACAACTTCTGGACGAATGCTCCGATCGCGGCGAGCACGTCCTACCGGATTACGGCCACCGCCCCCGACGGCGCGTCGGCGTCCGCAACGTTCCGGACGCCGAACGAGATTCCTGCCCCGGAGCTAGAGTCTGGCATCTCATTGGCCTCCTCGCCCGACAACCCGCCGATGTCGCAGGCCCTCACCATCTTTGAGGTCGACAAAGTCGCGGACCTTCAGATCCGCTACGAACTAGCCAACCCGAACACGACCCTCCAGCTGAGCTACACGGACCAACTCACGCGGGCGCCGAACGGACGCCTGACCCTCGCCTTCAACGCCTACGCCGATGTCCAGGAAGCCCTGACCGGCTCGGTAGGAGCCGTCTGCCCCGGCCTTCGGCGTGCGGAGATCTTGCTGGCCACCACCACCAGCGAGTGGCCCGACTTCCAGCTGTTCGACATCGAGGAACTCGTGCTGCCGTCGTCCGAAACGAACAACGTGGAAGGAGGGCTCGGCTTCGTAGGTGGGATTTTGACTTTAGGAACGGAGTGGGACGCGCTGCGCGGCGTGTTCTCACTGAACCAAGCGGGGTGCAATGGCTGATCGGGTGTCTGACCCAGCGTCTAGGCTACGCCTGCCCGTGCTCGTGGCGCTCCTCGTAGCGACCTTCGCGACCACGGTGCAGGCCCAACCCATTACCAACTCGGTTCGGGGCTTCGTCACCGACGAGGAAAATGGCCTTGCCCTGCCCGGGGCCACCGTGGGGCTCTTCAGTGTTGCTAACCCGAACGCCACGCCGACGCAAACGGTGACCGACGGCGACGGTGTGTTCCAACTAGCAGGCCGCTTTGCCGGCCGCTATGCGTTGCGGGTGTCGTTCGTTGGCTACGAGACGGGCATCGATACGCTGCTGCTGGGGCAGCAGTCCTTTGTCAATGTCACCGTGGCGCTTGTACCTGGCCAGACGCTGGGCGAGGTGCAGGTCGAGGCCGACGGTGGCGCCGCTTCCGTCGAGGCGGGCCGTCAGTCGATCCGTCCGCAAGACCTCGCTCGCATTCCGACGCCGGACCTGTCGGGTGACCTCGCCAGCTACCTCCAGGCGCTGCCGAGCGTCGTGGCCGTGGGTGACCGGGGCGGCGGCCTTTATGTGCGAGGCGGGACGCCGCCGCAAAACCTCGTGCTGATGGACGGCGCTCTCGTCTATCAGCCCTTCCACATCGTCGGCTTCTTCTCTGCCTTCCCTGAAGACCTCGTCGCCAATACCGAGTTTTACGCGGGCGGCTTCGGCGCGCGCTACTCGGGACGTATCGCCTCGGTGCTCGACGTGACGATGCGCGAGGGTAACTACCAGCGCTTCGCGGGGTCGGGGTCGGCCAGCCCGTTCCTGCTCTCCGCTCAGGCCGAGGGGCCGATCACGCCGGGCGTCCTCTCGGTCATTGGCTCGGTCCGGGCCTCCGTGATCGAGCAGACAGGCTCGCTCTACGGCGAGGACTTGCCCCTCCGCTTCGGCGACGTGTACGTCAAGCTCACCCGCGCCGAAGCCGAGACGGGCCGCTGCAGCCTCACGGGCCTCTACACCTTCGACGAAGGCCAAGTCGACCCGCGCGACCCCGACGGCGATGTCTTCGGCTGGAACAACGCGGCCCTCGGCGGGCGCTGCGTGCTGCTCCCTCGCAACGTCCCCTACGAGTTCGAGACGAGCGCCAGCGTGTCATATGTCAGCAACTCGGTCGGGACGTCGGCCCGCCCCGAGCGCGAGTCCTCGGCGCTCCTCTTCAACGCTGAGGCGCACCTGACCCACCTCCGCCCGCGCCTGCGCCTCAGCGGCGGCCTCTTCACACGTACGGACGACCTCAACTACCGGCTCGGCGGCCAGTTCGTCGGCATCTCCGCCGACGAGAAGCGCCTGCTCGCCTCGGGCGGCTACGTCGAAGCCGAATGGCAGGCGGGCTATGGCCTCACGCTGCAGCCCGGCCTCAACATCACCACCTTCTACGGCGACTACCCGGCGAGTCTGGAGCCGCGAATCCGGATGAACTGGCAGCCGTGGGGCGTCGACGGACCGACGCAAATCAGCGGGGCGGCCGGCGTCTACCGCCAGACGGTCAACGGCATCAGCGACGAGCGAGATGCCGGCTCGGTCTTCCTCGCCTGGCTCCCCAACCCGCTGGCTGAAGAGCAGGACCCGGACAACGCGATCAACGTGTCGGACGAGCCGGCTGAGGCACTGCATGCCATGGTTGGGATTCAGCAGCAGATTGGGCCCTTCAAGCTGGTAGCCGAGGGCTATGGCAAGCGCCTGCGCAACCTGGCCGTGCCCATCTGGAGCGCCCTCGCGCGCTTCACCACCAGCCTCACGCCCGCCGAGGGTACCGTCTACGGCATCGACGCCCGCCTGGAGTGGCAGCGCGGCCCGTTCTACGCCTTCGTCGGCTATGGCCTCGCGGAGACGGAGTACACCATCCAGCAAGCCCCGCTCTCCGGCGATGGGCCGGTCGGCCCCCAGACCTACAACCCACCGCACGACCGCCGCCACCAAGTCAACGCGCTCGCGAGCCTCGAACTTGGCGGGTTCGAAGCGAGTGTTCGCTGGCAGTATGGCTCCGGCCTCCCCTTCACGCGCCCGTTCGGCTTCGACACGTACGTCCCGTTCTTCCCACTGCCCGACGTCACGGAGACGTTCGGCATCCCGCGCGTGCTCTACCGCGAGCCGTTCAACGGCCGCCTCCCCGCCTACCACCGCCTCGACGTGTCGGTGTCACGCACCTTTGAGTTTGGCCCCGGCGACCTGAGCATCCAGGTCGGCGCGATCAACGTGTACGACCGCGCGAACCTGTTCTACTTCGACATCTTCACGGTGCGGCGCGTGGACCAGCTCCCGCTGCTACCGTTCCTAGGCGTGAAGTACGAACTCGGCAGCTAACCCGCCGCTCGTTCTCTCGCTTGTTCGAAAAAGGCGTCGCTGCCGAGCAGGATCGCGACGAGGCCCTGGTCGAGGGCCTGCCGTCCCGTCTCGATGAACACAGCCGTGGGCAGGTCCTGCATGAGGAGCACGGCCACGCGCGCCGTGCCGTCGGGGTGCCGTGCGTAGGCGCCGATGGAGTAGAGGCCTGTGAAGCCTCCAGCCTTGCCTTTCACCTCGGCATCGGGGACGACGGACGCAAACAGCTCGACGGGGTTGCCGAGCGTCTGGTGGACCGTCGCCGACACGGTGTCGCTCACGAGAGCACCCGTGGCGACGGCCGCGAGCAGGTTCGCATAGGCTTTCGCCGTGCCCTGCGGAAACGATGCTCGGGCGGCATCGCGCTGCTGCTCGACGGTCATGCCGAGGCTCTCGAAGCGCAGTCGCTCCCGTTCCCGAGCACCGTACGGCTCGTCCTCGCGAAGCCGCTCCGCGACGGCGAAGGCGGTGTCGGCCTGCTGCGAGGACGAGAGCGCGAGGAAGCCGTCGAGGCGCTCCTGCGCCGTCGCACCGCGATGGGTCGGCGTCCAGGCGAGGTAGAGTCCACTCGTCGGAACGGGCGGGGCGAGGTCGTTGTCGCGGGCAAGATCCGCCACGGCCCGCCGGTCGAGGAGGAGCGTGAGGTAGTCTGCGCTCGGCCGATCGCTGAACCGGGCTGCGGCCTCCACAACTCGCTGCACAGGCATGCGCATCTGCACGTCGATGACGTCCTGCGGTCGGCCCCCGCCCTCCTGCGCAACCAGCGTGTCGGCGAGGCCCATCCGGGCCAACGTTGCTAAGTGACGATCCCCCTCGATGGCCGGCAAGGCAAAGGCTCCGAGGCTAGCCGGCAGCAACCGCTGCCCGCCCAAGTCGACCTGTTCTGCCTCCACGGTCGCCGCCCAGTCGCCCGCGTATGGAACGACGTCGTCGGGGTCGAGGCGGCCCTCTGCCACGTACGTCGCGTACGCGGTTGCGAGCAGCAGAGTGGGCAGTCCGGTGACGGGCCGTTCGACCTCCGCACCCACAAAGAGGCCGTCGTCTGGCGCGTCGGTGTCGAAGACTACCAGGGATGCCTGCTCGGGATGGCGGAGGATGTAGGCGAGGAGGCTATCTGGCGAGGTCAGGTTGGCGGCGGCATCGCGGCCCTCGGTCACCGCGGCCATGTCGCTCAGCTTCGCCTTGAACGAGTCGAGCCGCGTGACCACAAACGCAACGGTAGCGACCAGCATCAGCGCACCAATGATCCTGAAGTGGCGGCTGGCGCCGGGACGAGATGCAGGAGAGTCGGCCATGAATCGGTAGCGTGGGTTCGGTCAGACTAGGGGAAGACCTGAGGAGCTGGAATGTAGCATTCCCAGCAACGCCGGCCGCGCTCGGCGACGCAAAATCGTAGCACGCTGGGGACCCTCCATCATCCCCCTTCGGTTGTTTTCCTCTGCCTACTGCAGCGATTTGGCCCGCTTTGCACTTCCGTCGAGGCCCATTGCTTTCTCGCTCCCCCTCTCCTTTCTCTGTCTATGCGACGTCCCTTCCGGTTTCTATGCACTGTTGCCTCCGCATTCGTGCTTGCGGCCCTGTCGTTCACTCCTAAGGCCCACGCCCAAGAAGAGCCCCGCGCCGTGGAAACGACAGCCGGCGACATCCGCCTCCGACTCAGTGGCACGTTCCAACCCCGCTTCTCGGCCGGTTTTACCTCGGAAACGGCCGACGGCGCAGGCGACGACACACAGCGCATCGGCTTCGGCATCCGTCGCGCCCGGTTCAGGGCCACGGCCCGCTTCGCGCAGTTCGGCGTCCACTACGACGTCGACTTCGGCAGCGGCAACCTCGACAGCGTCGATCTCTACGGCTCCTGGTTCGCCGCCGAGCGGTGGCGATTCCGTCTCGGCTACCTCGCCGGCCCGCAGCCACGCGCCTACATCTTCACTTCGCACACCCGCATCGACGCCATCGAGCGCGCCGCCATCGCTGAGCGCTGGTCGCGGGGCACAATCGGCTCACGGGGCCGCGTATTCGGGCTGGAATCGCGCTACCAGACCGACGAGGTGACCGTGGAACTCCTCGTCCACAACGGCGAAGGCAGCTTCAGCCGTGACCGCAACAACTTCCGCGAGTCTCCCAGCGGTTCGTCGGTGACGAGCGATTCGACACTGACACCCCTGGCGGTGAGTGCCTTCGCCGCCTACGAACCCGCTAAGCTTCCCGGCTTCGAGGTCGGCGGCTACGTCGGCTACAACGGCTCGCGCAACCCAAACACAGCCCTCGACGACGACATGCCCGGGCGTGACTACCTCGGCTACTCGGGTCACATCTACTGGGGCGCCTATCCGGGCACACAGCCCATCCGCCTCAAAGGCGAGGTCATCGGCATCCAGTACTTCGAGCGAGGCAGCGCCCCAGCGATGGCTCCGTCCCAGCACGCCCTCGGCTATGCGGCCTTCGGCGCAGTGCGCGTCCTCCAGTTCGGGGAGGTGTTCGCGCGCTGGGAACAGTTCTTCAACGATGTCGAGGAGGACGCGGACGGGTTTGTGACGGCGGGGGCCAGCTACAGCTTCAGCAAGCGACGCGGCCTCGACTACCGCCAGGAGCGCCTCACGCTCGCCTACGCCAACCAGTTGCCGGGCGACCCGAGCCGCGCGACCCAGCACCTCGTCGTGCTTCAGATGCAGTTCGTGTTCTGAGCAGCGTTCGTGACGCTACCCCTCGAACAGACGAAGGCGGCGAGGACCACGTCCCCGCCGCCTTCTCTCTGGACGGCACCCCTGGAGGCGCGCGTGCTTGGGAGGCCTAGACCTCGGCGAGTTCCGCCTCCGACATCATGCGCGGGTAGCGGATCTGCTCGACCAGGTTCTGCACCTGCGGCGGCGGCGGGGCCGTCATCAGCGACACGCCGATCATCAGCGCGAAGTTGAGCACCATCCCGATCACACCGATGCCCTGGGCCTTGATGCCCAGGAAGCTCTCCAGAATCGGCTGCTCGGCACCGATCACGACGTGCGTCCGCATGAGGACGATCATCACGAACGTGAACACGAGGCCAACCGACATCCCGGCGATCGCGCCCTGCTTGTTGGCGCGCTTCCAGAAGATGCCCAGCAGGATTACCGGGAAGAAGCTCGCCGCGGCGAGGCCGAAGGCGAAGGCGACGACCTCGGCCACGAAGCCAAGCGGGAAGATGCCCAGGAGGCCCGCCAGCACGACGGCGAAGAGGATCATCCCACGGCCGACGGCGAGGCGCGTCTTGTCGCTCGCGTTCGGGTTGATGAGCTTGCCGTAGATGTCGTGCGCCAGGCTCGACGAGATGACGAGCAGCAGGCCAGACGCCGTCGAGAGAGCGGCCGCGAGGCCACCGGCGGCGACGAGCGCCACGATGAACGCCGACAGCCCGGCGATCTCCGGCGTCGCCAGCACGACGATGTCGCGGTTGATCGCGCCGAGGAATGGCCCGACCGTTGCCGCGCTCGCCTCAGGAAGCGCCGCGATAGCCGCCGTGTCGATGAGGCCCGTCTCGGCCCAGTTCTGCACCCACGAGAGTTCGAGGAAGCCCTGCGGTCCGTTGTTCACGAACTGCTGCAACATTTCCGTCTTCGCGAAGATGGCGATGGCCGGGGCCGTCGTGTAGAGGATGCCGATGAAGAGCAGCGCCCAGAACGCCGACCAGCGCGCGGCCGACACGCTCTTGACCGTGTAGAAGCGCACGATCACGTGCGGCAACCCGGCCGTCCCCACCATCAAACACAGCGTGATGCAGAAGACGTTGAGCATGTTGTTGTTCACGAACGGGTTCGAATAGGGATCGAGCCCAAGATCCGTCTGCAGGTCGTTCAGGATCGGTAGCGCCTCACCGATGGCCCCCTGCGGGATCGGGTTGCCAAAGAGCGCGAGCGCGATGGCGATAGCCGGGATCGTGTAGGCGAAGATGAGCACGCAGTACTGCGCCACCTGGGTGTAGGTGATGCCCTTCATGCCGCCGAGGCTTGCGAAGAACGCCACGATGACCATGCCTATGACCACGCCCATCTCAAACGAGACGCCGAGGAAGCGGCTGAAGGCCACGCCAACGCCACCCATTTGACCGGCCACGTAGGTGAACGAGACAAAGATGGCCGCGATGGCTGCCACGACGCGCGCGGCCTGCGAGTAGTACCGCTCGGCCACAAAGTCGGGGACGGTGTACTGCCCAAACTTCCGGAGGAACGGCGCGAGGAGCAGGGCGAGGAGCACGTAGCCGCCGGTCCAGCCCATGAGGTAGACTGAGCCGTCGAAGCCCTGGAAGGAGATGAGGCCCGCCATCGAGATGAAGGAGGCGGCGCTCATCCAGTCAGCACCCGTGGCGGCGCCGTTGGCGATCGCTGAGATGCCCTGGCCAGCCACGTAGAAGCCCTTCGTGGAGGCCACGCGGCTGCGGTAGCCGATGTAGAGGTACGCGGAGAACGTCAGGCCAACAGTGACCCAGGTCCATTCTTGGATTCCCATGATTCCGTGGGGTTGAGGTTGGAGTGGGTGTGATTAGTGCGCGGCGCTCGCCGACGACATGTTGTCGTCCGTCTCGTTGAGCCCCGCTTCCTTGTCGGCCTTGTCCGAGAAGTAGGCGTAGATCCAGATCAGCGAGATGAAGACGAAGATGGAGCCCTGCTGCGCCATCCAGAAGCCAAACGGCACCCCGCCGAAGCTGAACTGGTTGAGCGTCGGTGCGAGGAAGATGCCCATCACGTAGGCGACGACAAACCAGATCGTCAGCAGAATCGCGATGCGCTTGACTTGGCGCTGCCAGTAGGCCTGGCGGGTCATGGTAGCCATATCCAGAGAGGTTGATTGGTTGAAAACCAGGCCGCGCCGCCGGTCACGACGCGGCCGTGACGAGGCGACTTAGAAAAAGAGGAAGACCGAGAGGTCACCGCGGATGTTGATGACGCTTTCCGTAGTCCCGGAGGGCGTGAGGCTGTCGTCGTAGACGTCCGTGACCGTCGCTCCGGTGACGTAGTTGGCCCCCGTGGCCTGCACTTCGGCACCGATGCGGACCTTACCCGAGGTGTAGGTCAGACGCGGGCTCACGCGCCACACGTTCTCGATCGGGGTCCCGCCGTAGCCACGCGCCACAAACTGCACCGTGGTCGGGTCGATGCCGTCTTCGGCCGTGCCGAGGTTTTGGAGATACCCGCCGAAGATGCCGAGGCTGACGGCCCCCGTCGTTTGCAGGTCGAGCCAGCCAGCGACGGTGTTGAGCGGCTCGAAGTTGTTGTCCGCCAGCGGCCCGATGACGGCATAGCCTCCGGTCATGAGGTGGTCCGAGAGGTCCCCACCGAAGGTGATGTTGCCACGCGCTTCCAGGCCGGGCGTGAGGAGATTCGCGTAGGCCTGAACCGTACCCGCGCTGAACCGGTCGCTGGTGAGTGTCGGCCGAATCCACTTGTAGTAGCTGTTGACGCCGACTGTGCTACCGCCTTCTGCGACATACTCTACCCCCATCATCACGCCGGGGAGACCAGCCTGCTGTTGCTGCTTCACGCCGGGAACCGTCGCGCCGCCGGGCGGAGTGAACGGGATTTCTTGGAAGGCATCGCGCTGCTGGGAGATGAGGCCCGTGACGCGAAAGTTGCCCGGTTTGAGCACGAGCTTGATCATCATCTCGCGCGCAAACGGGTTGAACGGCGCCCCGGCCTCCGTGGCCACGGTGCGCGCCCACGACGAGAGGAAGAGCGGCGACCACTCCATGCCCGCGAGCACCTCGTGGGTAGCCCAGTCGAGCTTGACCGTCGCCCGGCGGATGCGCAGCGTGTTCTGCGTGTCGTTGCCCGGCCCGAAGAAGTCGGTTTCGAGGTAGCCGGTCGTCTTCGCGCCGAGGGTCTCCGGCAGGTCGCTGATGCCGAGCGAGAGCCGCGAGAAGAACGGGAAGAAGAGCAGGTTGTCGGTGTCGTTCGGCTCGTCGTCGGCGCTCGTGGCGAAGGCCGGGTAGAGCAGGAAGTCGCCCTCGCGGGCGGCGACGAGTTGCTGGGTGTCGTAGTAGTACGACGCCTTGATGAAGCCGCCGAGCTTGAACTCCTGCGCCTGCGCCTCCGGCGCTCCGAGCGCGGCTGCCAGGCAGAGCGCCGGGAACAAGAGAGCGAAAAGTGCGGTGCGAACCGATACGCGCCCTTCTGAGGGGTGTGTCGTCCTGGTCATGAAATACCTCCCGAGATGGTGGGAATCGTGGCTGGGGTGTGAGAGAGCACGCACGGCTCTGGCCTGTGCCTACTGAGGTCAG
The DNA here is from genome assembly GCA_038528235.1 of Bacteroidota bacterium. Lineage (GTDB taxonomy): Bacteria > Bacteroidota > Rhodothermia > Rhodothermales > Rubricoccaceae > JBCBEX01. Next base: position 61,747 of record JBCBEX010000006.1, on the reverse strand, counting down.
CGCCAGATGGGCTGCCACCCATTCGACCGTGCGATTCTTACCGGACCGGTCCTCGCTGCCACGGGGGCCGGTCCTTTTTTGCCTCCGGGGGGAGACGGGGGTGCCTCGGGAACGAGACGGTCTCAAGTGTGAGACGGCGCCCCGTCCCGGCTGCCACCAGGACGGAGCGGGTGCCTGAGGGGTCAGGCCCGGTTTTGCCGGTTGTCGATGAGGTCGTCTACCACCGTCGGATCGGCGAGGGTCGACGTGTCGCCGAGGTTGCCGTAGCTGTTCTCGGCGATCTTGCGCAGGATGCGGCGCATGATCTTGCCGGAACGCGTCTTCGGCAGCGCGGGAGCGAACTGGATGAAGTCGGGCTTGGCGATCGGGCCGATCTGCGTGCGGACGTGCTGCACGAGTTCCTTGCGCAGCTCCTCGGTGGCGGCGACGCCGCCGTTGAGCGTGACGTAGCAGTAGATGCCCTGCCCCTTCACGTCGTGCGGGTAGCCGACGACGGCGGCCTCGGCGACGAGTTCGTGGAGCACGAGCGCGCTCTCGACTTCGGCGGTGCCCATGCGGTGGCCAGACACGTTGATCACATCGTCGATGCGGCCCGTGATCCAGTAATAGCCGTCCTCGTCGCGGCGGCAGCCGTCGCCCGCGAAGTAGTAGCCCGGATACGCGGTGAAGTAGGTGTTGGTGAAGCGCTCGTGGTTCTTATATACCGTGCGCGCCTGGCTGGGCCACGAGTCGGCAATCACGAGAATGCCTTCGGTCGCGCCCTCTTTGACGGAGCCGTCGTTGTCGAGCACCATCGGCTGGATGCCGAAGAACGGAACCGTCGCGCAGCCGGGCTTCGTGTCGATCGCGCCGGGGAGCGGCGTGATCATGATGCCGCCCGTCTCGGTCTGCCACCACGTGTCCACGATCGGGCAGCGCTCGCCGCCGACTTTCTCGTGGTACCACCGCCAGGCCTCCGGGTTGATCGGCTCGCCAACCGTACCGAGGAGCTTCAGGCTGGAGAGGTCGTGCCCTTCGAGGAAGCTGTCGCCCTTCGCCATGAGCGCGCGGATCGCCGTCGGAGCCGTATAGAACTGGCTGACCTTGTGCTTCTCGCACACCTGCCAGAAACGTCCCGCGTCCGGGTAGGTCGGCACGCCCTCGAAGAAGACCTGCGTGGCCCCATTGATGAGCGGCCCGTAGACGATGTAGCTGTGGCCGGTGATCCAGCCGACGTCGGCGGTGCACCAGAAGACATCGCCGTCCTGGTAGTCGAAGACGTACTGGTGCGTGAGGCTCGTGTAGACGCAGTAGCCACCCGTCGTGTGGACGACGCCCTTCGGCTTGCCGGTCGAGCCCGAGGTGTAGAGGATGAAGAGCGGGTCCTCGGCGTCCATCACTTCCGGCTCGGCCTCGGCGGGCTGGCCGTCGACGGCGTCGTGGTACCACACGTCCACCGCGTCATTCCAGGCGACGCCGCCGCCGGTGTTCTTGACGACGAGCACATGGCGCACGTCCGGGCACTGCTCCAGCGCCTTGTCGACGTTCTGCTTGAGGGCGACGGTGCGTCCCCCACGGCGGCCCTGGTCGGCGGTGATGACGAAGTCGGAGTCGCAGTCGAGGATGCGCGTGGCGAGCGAATCGGGGCTGAAGCCCGCGAAGACGACCGAGTGGATCGCGCCGACGCGCGAGCACGCTAGCATCGTGTAGGCTGCCTCCGGGATCATCGGGAGGTAGACCGTGACGCGGTCGCCCTTCTTGACGCCCATCGCGCGGAGGGCGTTGGTGAGGCGACAGACGTTCTCGTAGACCTCGCGGTAGGTGAGGTGCAGCGTTTCCTGCGTGTTCGGGTCGTCGGGCTCGAAGATGAGCGCGGTCTGGTTGCCGCGCGTGTCGAGGTGCCGGTCGAGCGCGTTGTAGGAAGCGTTGAGCTTGCCGCCTTCGTACCACTTGATCGAGACGTTCTTCGGGTCGTAGGAGACGTTCTTGACGGTGTGGAACGGCTCGAACCAGTCAATGCGGCCGGCTTGCTCGCGCCAAAAGCCCTCGTTGTCAGCCACCGAGCGCTGGTGCAGAGCCTCGTAATCGGCGTGCGAGGAGACGTGGGCGCTGGCGGCAAAGGCCTCGGGGGGCGCGTAGGTCGTGGGAGCGGTGAGCGTGTCTGCCATGTTGCCTAGGGGAAAGGAGTATATATTACCGTTTGGCAATAAAAGAATGGGAGATTCAGGCGCATACCTGGTCTTCCAGCGGCTTTGCTGCCGCAATAGTAGGGATTAACCCGGTCACCTGGAAGCGCTTCGCCGGTTTGTATTACCAAAAAGCGATATCTCCATGTTTTCTTCACATTATATGTAAGGGAGTCCCCCACATGACTTGGGCTTCTGGCCGGGTTTGCCTCACACCTGACGGCTCAGGTCAGGTCTAGCCTTCGAGGGGCAGCAGGACTTGCAGCAATGGGTACGTCCCGCCGCCCTGCGCCCACACCTCGGCCCCGTGCCGTTCCAACACGGTTGCAGGAACACGATCCGGGACGGAATCCGCATCATCGTAGGGCTGCGCGAGCCACCGCTCCAAGCGGTGCGGCTGGATGGGAGGCCCGTCCCACTGCAAGTCGAAGGCGGCATACTGCCCCGTCGCTTGAACCCGCAGGGTGAGCGGGCGCGAACGGACGGCATAGTGTACGCGCTCAGCGAAATACACCAGCACCCCCACAAGCGCGGCCCGGTCTGCCCGTACGAGCAACGTGTCGCCCGGCTCCTCGATCCGCACGCCCGACGGGCCCAGCGCCTCGTTGGACGCGAGCGCCTCCGCAACGCGGTGAAGCACCGTTGCAGCCGGGACGACGTGCATCGGGCGTTCTGCGGCGGCGGCGTGGGCATAGCGCTCCATCGACGCCTCCAGCCGCTCGCTCGCCTCGACGGCCCCCTGCCGCACGATCTCCGCGAACTGGGCTCGGACGGCCTCGTCCATGTCTGGATACTCCGTCATCGTCTCGATCGCTGCACGAATCGAGCCGAGCGAGGCGCGCAGCCCTTCAGCAAGGTCTTGCACGATACCATCGAGTTGGCGCGCCCGGTAGGACCGATCAGACTCAACCGCGTCGCGTACAGCCGGTTGGGAAGCAGTAAGATCAGGCTCAGAGAGATCGGGCATCAGGAAGGGAGCGCGTGAACGTCGGCCTCATAGACGCGGCAGCGTCCTGCTGCGTTTCGTTTTGCCGAAACGATGCGCCGTACGCAATCCGAAGGCTGCATCCCGCCACGTGCTACACGAGCCACGAGCTACATGAACGCACGCACGCGCTCCACAACGTCTCGGATCGCGAAAGGCTTCACGATGTAGCCGTCGGCACCCAGCGCGAGTGCACGGGCCTCGTCCACGGGGCGCCCCTTGGCACTCACCATCAGCACCCGCGTGCGCTTCCACGCAGCGTTCGCGCGGATTGCCTGGCAGATGTCCAACCCGTCGCGGTCGGGCAGCATTACGTCGAGCAAGACAACGTCGGCGGGTTCGTCGGCGAGGGCGGCCAGCGCAGCCTCTCCCGAATGGACGGTGCGCACGGCATAGCCCTCCTGCCGCATCAGGAAATCCAGCGAGACTGCGATGTTGGGCTCGTCATCGACGATGAGGACGGACGGCATGGGGGAGGCACGGCCAGTGAAACAACGGGCGAGAGGCGTCGCTGACGGAGACGGTATGCAAAGCGGGACGACGGCGCAAGGTCAGGGTGCGGCATGGCCCGGTCCAGCAGGTTCGAGCCCTGGGGTAGGGACCGCCGCCTGCGTCCCGTCTTCCTCAGCAACCAGTAGGGGCAGGGTGAACGAGAACGTAGCCCCCGCGCCGAGGTCGCTCTCCACCCACAGTTCGCCGCCGTGCGCCTGCACGATCCGGCGGGAGATCGCAAGCCCGAGCCCGGTGCCACCGGGCGCCTCGCCCTGGCCTGTCGGACGGTGCTGCGCTTGCTCGAACGCGTCGAAGATGCGCTCGTGGTCGGAGGGGTGGATGCCGAAGCCGTTGTCGGACACGTCGAGGCGGGCGAGGGGGCGGCCGCCGCTGGGGTCCCGGAGCTCAGCGATGGAGACGCGGACGCGGCCCAGCGCGCGGTCGGCGTGTTTGGCGGCGTTCGCGAGCAGGTTGTAGAGCACCTGTCGGATCTGGTCGGCGTCGCCCTCCACGTGACAGGGGCATTCGGTGGCGTTCACATCGAGCACCACCCCCCGGCGGCTGAACAGCGGTCGCACAGCACGCACCGTCTCTCGTACCTCGGCTTCCAGGTCCAACGGCCGGGCATCGGGGACGGCGTGCCGGTTGAGCTTCTGGAACGTGAGCACGTCGCCGATGAGACGGCTCAGACGCTCGCTCTCGGCCACGACGATGCCGAGGAATTCCGCGCGCTGCCCCGGGTCGAGGTCGGGCGTCGACTGCATGATCTCGGCGAAGGCGCGGATCGAGGTGAGCGGCGTGCGCAGCTCGTGCGTCACCGTCGAGACGAACTCATCGCGGAGGCGGTCCACCTCGCGCAAGGCCTGGTTGACGACCATGAGTTCGTTCCGCGCAGCCTCCAGCCGCTCGGTCTGCCGCTGCAACTCCGCCGACTTCTCTTCCAGCGTTCGGCTGTAGGCTAGCGTCTTTTGCTGCTCGTCGAGAATGGCAAGCACCTCGTCCACGCGCACCGGCTCTTCGCTCACGACGGTGGCAATCATCGCCCGTGCGGATGCCGAGCCGATGGCCGACGCGAGCAAGGCTTCGGCATGGTGGACGAGATCCGCGTCGGCCGTGAGCGAGGCCTCGGCGTCGAGGGCAACCTCGTCGAGCGGGTGGGCGGCGAGATAGGTCGTCAGCGCCTCGTTGGCGCGGCGCGGGCCGAGGAAGCGGCCCAGGAGTGCGCGGAGGTCGTCGAGGAGCGCCGTGCCTCGCCAAACGGAGCGTCCGGCCGTGGCACCCGCCGCGCCCGAGGGTGCGCTGAGATCCGTGAAGCGGTCGATGTCGACGAACGAGACGGCCTGCGCGTGTTCGAGCACGCCCTGCCGTGTGAAGAGCGAGACGCCGACGTAGAGGCTGATGTTGACGAGCAGGCTCCAGAACGTGCCGTGGGCAATCGGGCTGAACGCGTCGAGGCCGAGCAGCGCATGCGGGCGTAGCGCAGCCCAGCCAAAGAGGCCGTCGGTCACAAAGCCCTCCGCGACACCGCTTGCTTGGGCCAACGCAGGGAGCGGCAGCGTGTAGCCCCAGACCAGCACGCCGCCAACCAATGCGGACACGGCGCCAGCCCAGGTGCCTCGCTTCCAATACATCCCGCCCAGCACCACCGGCGCGAACTGCGCCGCCGCCGCAAAGGCAACGAGCCCGATCGACACGAGGGCTTGGGCATCGGCCACGAGGCGGAAGTAGAGGTAGCCCAGCAGCACGACGGCCAGGATGGCGCCCCGTCGGATGCGCAGAACCCACTGGCTGAGGTCGGCCCGCTCGGAGAAGCTCCCGCCCTGGACGCGCAGCAGCGCGGGCATCACGAGGTCGTTGGAGATCATCGTGGCGAGCGCGACCGTCGCCACGATCACCATGCCCGTGGCCGCCGAGAGCCCCCCGATAAACACGAGCAGCGCCAGCAACGGATGGCCCTCGGCCAGCGGCAGCGTGAGCACGAACGTGTCCGCATCGACCGTGCCCTCTGGGAAATAGAGCAGCCCGCCCAGCGCAATGGGGAGCACGAAGAGGTTGATCAGCAGCAGGTAAAGCGGGAAGAGCCAGATCGCCCGCAGCACGTGTCGCTCGTCGACGTTCTCGACGACGGCCACCTGAAACTGGCGCGGCAGCAGCAGCACGGCGCCCATCGAGAGCACCAGGAGCGCCGCCCACTCGCCATACGATTCCGACCCCGACGGCATGACGAAGAGGTGATGCAGGTCGGTGCGCGCGGCGGCACGGCTGAAGAGGTCGCCCACGCCGTCGTACATCGCGAACGTCACGAAGACGCCCACCGCAAGGAACGCCACGAGCTTGACCACCGACTCGAACGCGATCGCCGCGACCATGCCCTCGTGGCGCTCCGTCGCGTCGAGGTGACGGGTGCCGAACAGGATGGCGAAGATGGCGAGGATGACCGCGGCGTAGAACCCGGTGTCGCTCGACAGGGGCAAGTCGACCGTGCCGGGCACGCTGCTGCCGGTCAGCACGCCGAAGGTGCCTGAGACCGCCTTGAGCTGGAGCGCGATGTACGGGACCGTGCCCGCCACGGCGATGACCGTGACGAGGCCGCCGAGCAGTTGGCTCTTGCCGTAGCGCGACGCCACGAAGTCGGCGATGGAGGTCAGGCGATGGTAGCGGCTGATGCGCACCATCTTGCGCAGCAGCGACGCGCCGAGGAGGAGCGTGAGCGTGGGCCCGAGGTAGATCGTGAGAAAGCTGACGCCCTCGGTCGCCGCGCGCCCTACCGAGCCAAAGAACGTCCACGCCGTGCAGTAGACCGCCAGCGAGAGCGCGTAGACCGACGAGCGCCCCACGACCGAGCGCCCCTGGTCCGCACGCCGGTCGGCGAGCGAGGCCAGGCCGAAGAGTAGCCCCAGGTAGAGCAAGCTCGCAGCAACGACGACGCTAGGACTCAGCACAGCAGGCTAGGTGAGCGGGCCCGGCGAGCCCGTGGGTGGGTCGAGGTCAGCGCCTGGCGCCAGAGTGCTGCGCTGGAGAACCGCCGCGCACCGGCGTCCGACGCCCCGAGTCGCGGTCCCGGCGTCGCTCGACCGTCCACGCCGCCAGCCCAATGAGCGCGGCCCAGACTACGAAGAGGTACACGAACAGCACAGGCACACCGAACATCGACTCCGCCCGATTCGCGAGCAAGAGCAACGGGTAGTTGAGCAGCAACGCGCCCAGCACGAAGAGCGCGATCAGTCGCTGGCGGCGCATAGGGCTGGTGAGGCGGTGAGGCGGTGAGGCGGTGAGGCGGTGAGGCGGTGAGGCGGTGAGGCGGTGAAATGTGCCGTCCACGCCACCCAGAGTCAAGCCACAGCGGAACAAAAAGGCGTCCCTCCCTACTCCCCTACAGCCTTCGCCACGAGCAGGCAGACGCCGGGCAGCGAGGCATCGCCGAGCGAGTAGTACACGTTGACACCCTCTCGGCGGCGGCGGACCAACCCGTCCCGCGCGAGGATACCGAGGTGCTTGCTCACGTTCGCCTGCCGCTGGTCGGTCTCGTCCATAAGCGCCTGCACGCTTAGCTCGCCGTGCACGCGCAGCGCGTTGAGCAGCCGCAGCCGGACCGGGTCGCCGAGCACCTTGAAGCGCCGGGCAGCGCGCTCAACGAGGTCGTCGTGGAGGAGCGGAGGGCCGGGCGCGGGCATCGAAGACGAGGTATACGGGCGAAATGGAAGCGAAACCAAAGTACGCCGGACGCCCTTTCGCACTCAGCCAGCGTGCGCGCCGCTGATCCAGCGCACCTGGTACGGTGCGAGCGACAGCGACAGTCCAGCCCGCACCAGGTCGCCCGTGAGGAGGTCCGTCCCGTCGTGCGAGAGCCAGCGCGTCGGGACGAGCAGGTTGTGCTCGGAGAGGTTGACCGCCACCGTGAGCCAGCCCGTCTCCGGGGTGCCGCGCCGGAAGGCGAAGACGTGGTCGTTGCCAGCGTTGAGAAACACGGTCGGCGTGTCGCCGAGCGCGGGCGTGGCGGCGCGGAGTTCGGCGAGACGCGCAATCGTCCCGACGAGGCGATGCGGGATCGTGCCGGGCGTGTCGCGTTCGGCGGCGCGCGCCCAGTCGAAGGCGGGGCGGTGCGCGAAGCGACTGTCGCCCGCCGTCAGGGGGTTGGTGCGGTAGCCGTAGTCGTTGGTCGTGCCGAGTTCGTCGCCCAGATAGAGCAGCGGCATGCCGCCCGCGCTGTAGATGACGGCGTGGATCGCTTCGAGCCGACGGACGGCGTGGTCGAGCCAGACCTCCTGCCCGTCTACGAGAGCCTGCTCGACGCCCGCGAGCGACGCGCCCATGCCCGAGATGCGCATGTCCTGATTTTCGGGGTTGTAGTTGAACGGCAGCCCACGCGCAAAGCTGCCGTCGAAGTAGCCGGTGTAGAAGGCGTTCAGGAAGCGCCGGTGGTCGTAGCCATTGATGCCGAGTTCGGCGGCGTCCTCGTCGGCGAAGGTCCAACCGATGTCGTCGTGGCAGCGGACGTAGTTGACCCACGCGGTGCCGTCGGGCAGGCCGAAGTGGTTTTCCATTGACCTGCGGAGCAGCGCCGTGTTGCGCGTGGCGAGCGCCTCCCACAAGAGCGCCATCAGCGTGGGGTTGTACGATAACGGCGCTTCGTCGACGCCGACGTACTGCTTCACCTCGGCGGGGTGCACGATGGCTTCGGACTTGAACGCCACCGCTGGGGCAGCCATGGCTAGCAGCGCGTTGTAGGCCTGCACGATCCAGTGCACCGGCGGCAGTCCCTCGCAGCCCGTACCCATCTCCTTCCACGCAAACGCGATAGCGTCGACACGCACCACTTCTGCACCCAAGTTGGCGATGAAGAGCAGCTCTTCGAGCATCGCCAGGAAGACTTCGGGGTTGCGGTAGTTGAGGTCCCACTGAAACTGGTTGAACGTCGTCCAGACCCACTTCTCGATGTCTGCGCGCCAGGTGAAGGAGCCGGGCGCCTGCTCGGGGAAGATCTCCCGGAGGTGCTGCTCGTAGGCGCCGGGCACCGCACGGTCGGGAAACATCCAGTAGTAGTCCTGGAAGCGCGCATCGCCCATGAGGGCCTTCCGTGCCCAGAGATGCTCGTCGGAGGTGTGGTTGAAGACGAAGTCGAGCGCGAGGCTGATGCCGTGTTCGCGGAGCGCGTCGGCGAGTGCGCGCAGGTCGTCGATGGTGCCGAGATCGGGGCGAACGGCGCGGTAGTCGCTCACGGCGAAGCCGCCGTCATTGGGGCCGTCGGGGACGGCGTAGACGGGCATCAGGTGGAGATAGGTGATGCCGAGTTCCTTGAGGTAGGGGATCTGCTCCCGGACGCCGTCGAGGGTGCCGGCGAAGCGGTCGGCGTAGGCCATCGCGCCCACCATCCGCTCGTGGCGGAACCAGCGCGGGTCGGCTTCGCGCTCGCTGTCGAGCGTTTTGAGCGCCTGGGGCCGCGCGGCCATCCCCTCGGCCACGATGCGCAGCGCCTCCTTGAGCACGCCGTCGAGCTCGTACGTCTCGCCGTAAAGCCGATGTAGCAGACTGTGGAGACGCCCGAACTGCCGGTCGGCCCGCGCGCGCAGCGTCTTCTGGTCGGTCGTTGTCAGCGAGGCCGTTGCCTCGGGCCACAGCGCGTCGAGGGTGCGGGTGGGGTCTTTGCGCAGCAGCGCAGCGGAGAGAGGCATGGCGAAGAGATGGGACGGGAAGACGGGGAGGCACGCCGCGCGGCAGGGCGCGGTCGTGGAGCTAAGATCGGGAGAACGGAGGCGTATCGGAGTGTGGGCGTTTGAGGGTGCGCGAGTCTGAAGACGTGGGAGCATGAGCCACGACCATCGGCTTTGTCCTCCCGACCGTGATCTCCCACACCCACGCTCTCCGACGCACCCATACCCCTGTGCGCCCTATTCTCTGGTCCTGCCTCGCTATCCCCCGCCCCCATGACACCGCTCGACTGGACCATCATCGTCGCCTACCTCGCGGGCATGATCGCGCTGAGCATGTACCTCGGCCGTGGGCAGGCCAGCGAGGACGACTACTTCGTGGGCGGGCGCTCGCTCAAGTGGTGGGCCGTCGGCCTCTCGGTGATGGCGACGCAGACGAGCGCGATCTCGTTCATCTCCGTCCCGGCCTTTGTGGCGTTGCGCGAGGGCGGCGGGCTCACGTGGCTGCAGTACGAACTCGCCGTTCCTCTCGCCATGATCGCAGCGATGGTGCTGCTGTCGTTCTTCCGCAAGCTGGAGCTGATCTCGATCTACGCCTACCTGGAGCAGCGCTTCGGACCATCGGTGCGGACGCTGCTGAGCGCGGTCTTCCTGCTGAGTCGCGGGCTGGCTGTCGGCGTGATGACGTATGCGACAGGCATCGTGCTTTCGGTCTTCCTCGGGCTGCCGCTCTGGGTGACGATCCTCGTGATCGGCGGGGTGACGGTGGTCTACGACTTCCTCGGCGGCATGACGGCGGTAGTCTACTCGGACGTGATCCAGATGGGCGTGCTGGTGCTGGGCGTGGGCGTCTGCGTGTGGTATGCGGCCGACCTCGCGGGCGGCGTCGGGGCGCTCTTCGCGGCGTTCCCGGCGGAGCGCGCCACCGCGTTCGACCCCTCGACAGGGCTCGGCGACGGCGGGGCGGTGCCGTTCTGGGGCTTCCTCATCGGTGGGTTCTTCCTCTACGTGTCGTACTACGCCACCGACCAGAGCCAGGCGCAGCGCGCGCTCTCGACGGCGTCGGAGTCGGCCACGCGCACCTCGCTCATCCTCAACGGCGTCGCGCGCTTCCCGCTGACCATGCTCTACATCGCGCTCGGCATCGCGGCGTTCGCCGCCTACCAGGCAGACCCGGTCCTGCGCGAGAGCATCCCGGCGGAGCGCCTCGACTACCTCGTCCCGCAGTTCGTGCTTCTCCACCTGCCGCCCGGCCTCCGCGCCGTGCTCTTCGCCGCGCTCATTTCGGCCGCGATGTCGAGCCTCGACTCGGCGCTCAACTCGCTCTCGGCGGCGACGATGCAGGACTTCCTGGAGGATCGCCTCCCGGCCTCGGCCAACCGCTTCACCTGGAGCCGCATCACGACGGTGATCTGGGGCGCGATCGTGGTCGGCTTTGCGTTCGTGGTCGGTGGGATCGACGCGACCGTCATCGAGTCGATCAACCGCATCGGGTCGACGTTCTACGGGCCGATCCTGGCGGCCTTCGCGGTAGGGCTGCTCACACGACGCGCGACGACGCGGGGCGTGTGGCTCGGCATCGTCGCCGGCGTGGGCGTGAACGTGTTTCTGTGGCTTCAAGTCCCGAGCGTGCACTGGATGTGGTGGAACCTGATCGGCCTCGTGGTGGCCGTCGTCGGTACGCTCGTGGGCAGCCTCGGCGACCGGCCAAAGGACGCCGCGACGCTCGACGCGACGACGCTCTCGTGGGCGGGCCTCGTCGCCCGCGAGAAGCCCTGGCGGTGGGCCTACCTCGGGCTAATCGCCTACTTCTTTATCATCCTCGCGATCGTGCTCGTGCTGTAGCCAGGTCCGCACTCGCTGGGCTGCTCTCCGAGCCCCTTCGCTGCTGCGCGCCTCCGCCGCGCTGTTTCGGCACATCGGTTTCGGCACATCGGTTTCGGCACATCGGTTGCGACAACGCGACCAGCCGTCCCCAATCGCCCCGTTTCCGCCCCAACCGCTCCCCCACGCATGCGCCCCACTACGGTACTGTCCTCTCTGGCCTCCGTCCTTCTTCTCGCGCTTAGCTTCGCTGCGCCCGCTCGTGCCCAATCGGAGGCCCGCCCAGCGAGCTTCGACGCGCCGACCGCGACCTTCTCAGAAGTCGAACGTATCGCTCTCCCCTCGTTCGACAACGACGCGTTGCTCGCGCGTGACGAGGCACAATCCGAACGGCAGCGCACAGCCGGTACGCCGACGGCGCAGCGCTTCGCCGAGCCCGTGGCGATGGCGCTCGACGCGCGCACCCGAGGCACTTGGGAAGCCCTCGCCGATGGCCGCCAGGTGTGGCGGCTCCGCGTGACCTCGCCCGGCGCCTACTCGCTCAACGTGGGCTTCTCGCAGTTCCGGCTCCCCGAGGGCGCGACGCTCTGGCTCTACCCCACCGGCGAGGCGCCCCTCTTCCGCGCCTTCACCGCTGCCGACAACGAGCAGCACGGCGAGCTGTGGACGCCCGTCGTGCCGGGTGATGACCTCACGATCGAGGTCAATCTCCCCCGCTCCAAGACGGGGCAGGCGCCCAACTTCGATCTGGAGATCGGGCAGATCGCCCACGCCTATCGCCCGTTCGGGCTGACCGCCGAGCAGCGCCAGCAGTATGACCGCCAGAACGGCCGCGTCGCCTCCGGCTCGTGCAACGTGGACGTGGTGTGCCCCGAGGGCGACGACTACCGCAACATCATCCGCTCGTCCGGGGCCTACACCCGCGGCGGCACCGACATCTGCTCGGGCGCGGCCATCAACAACGCGCTGGAGGACGGCCGGCCGCTCTTCCTCACCGCCAACCACTGCGGCAACAGCACCGGCAACGCTTCGAGCATCGTGATCTACTGGAACTACCAGAACTCGACGTGCCGACCCGTCGGCTCGCCTGCCAGCGGCGGCCCCGGCGATGGGCCGCTGTCGCAGTTCAACAGCGGCACGCGCCTCCTCGGCTCCGCCGCCAACTCCGACTGGGCACTCCTCGAAATGGACGATCCGTTCGATCCAAGCCACAACGTCTACCTCTCCGGCTGGGACCGCCGTGACATCGCGCCCGCCTCGGTCGTCGCCATCCACCACCCGAACGTGGAAGAGAAGCGCATCTCGTTTGAGGACGACCCCACCACCATCACGTCCTACCTCAGCGACACCGTTGACCCGAGCGCCGCGTACATCCGCGTGGAGGACTGGGACCTGGGCACCACGGAAGGCGGCTCTTCGGGCTCGCCGATCTACAACGCTGACCAGCAGATCGTGGGCCAGCTCCACGGCGGCTTTGCCGCCTGCGGCAACGACGACCCCGACTGGTACGGCCGCATGTTCCGCTCGATGGCCGGCGGCCTCGACGATTTCCTCGACCCGGCGGGCAGCGGCGTCGAAACGCTCGGCGGGCGCGAAGCCGGCCAGGGCGTCGCTGCAGCCCTAACAGCGAGCACAACGCAGGCCTCGGCTGGTGAGACGGTGCGCCTCTCGCTGACGGTCAACAACTTCACCGACGGCGATGCCGACGGCGCCACCTTCGCGACGACGCTCCCGGCAGGGCTCGTCTATGCGGGCAACGCCGACACGTCCGTCGGTACCGTCAACGAGGCAGGCGGCACCGTCACCTGGGACTTCGGCATCGCAGGGGGTGGCGCTTCTACGCTCAGCTTCGATGTCGCGCTCACCGACGCCGCGAGCGGCACGCTACGCATCCTCGGCACGGTCTCGCAGTCGTTGCTCGACGCACCGCTCCAGGTCGTCACCCGCATCGAGGTGTTCCAGGCCGCCGACCAGACCTTCACGAGCACCCGCAGCTATGCGCTCCCGGATGACGGCTGCCCCTCGCTTGGCGGCACCACGCTCGACGTGGCCAGTTCGTTTTCCTGGGGCGAGCTCAAGGTGGGCGTGGTGATCGCCCACACCTATCGCGGTGACCTCCGCGTGCAGCTCGAAAGCCCCGCTGGCACCATCGTGAACCTGCTCGACCGCCCCGGTGCAGGCACCTTCGGCACGGGTGCCGCCAACCTCGACGCGCTCTTCAGCGACAGCGGCACCGCCGACCTGTTCGGCACGTCGGGCGACCACAACCCCGGCGCGCCGTTCTACGAGTTCGAGGGTCGGCCTGAGCAAGGTGGCCCGGGCACAACGGGCGTCGGCACGCTCGCGTCGTTCAACGGCGAGGACCCACGCGGTACGTGGACGCTGCGCGTGTGCGACGGCGCAGGTCAGGACACCGGCAGCCTGGAACAGTGGGCGCTGCTCTTCTACGGCGTCGGCGTCGATGCGGAGGATGAGGCACCGCTGCCGGAGGCGTTCTCGCTGAGCGCTGCCTATCCGAACCCCTTCACAGAGTCGGCCACGCTCGCCCTCCGCGTGCGCGACGCTCAGGAGGTCCGCGCCGAGGTGTTCGACCCGCTGGGCCGCCGCGTGCGCGTCCTCCACGACGGCCCCGTCGCCGCCAACGCATCGCAGGCGCTCACGCTCGACGCCACCGCGTTGCCAAGCGGGCTCTACGTGGTGCGCGTCGTCGGCGAGACGTTCGCCGCCACCGAGACGGTGCTGCTCGTGCGGTAGACTCGTGCGGTAGACTCGGCCGGTCCTCGCCTCAGCCAGTTGCGAGCAGATCGCGGTAGAGCGCGACGAGCTTCGTGGCTTCTGTCTCCCAGCGATACTGCCGCGCAGCCTCGACGGCGGCGGTCGTGTGGTGGGCGTAGGCGTCGCCCGTGAGCCGCGCGATGGCGCGGACGAGCGCGGCGGGGTCATCGGGACGACACGTGAGCCCGGCGCGGGTGTCGGTGGCGAAGTCGTGCCACAGCGGAACGTCCGAGCAGACGAACGGGAGCGCATGCTGGAGGTAGTCGTAGAGCTTCGTCGGCATCGAGCCCACGTAGTTCGGGTGCGGTGTGAGCATGCACAGCCCGACGTGGGCTGCGGCGAGATGCGGGGCCATCGCCTCAGGCGGCACGAACGCGGACCAGCCATCGAGCGTGACGTGGTCGTGCAGCGCGTGGGCGCGCAGAAACGCCTCGGCGCGGGTACGCTCTGCTGCGAGCGGGGCGCGCCCGACAAGCGTGAGGTGCCAGTCATGGCCCGCGTCGAGGGCGAGGCGCAGCGCCGTGAGCATCGTCGTGAGGCCACGTGCTTCGGAGACCGTCCCCGCATACACCAGACGCAACGGCGTCTCGCCGGCCGGCAATGTCTTCGGCAGGGGCAGCGTGGCCGGTGCCAGCGCGTAGTTGCGGACGAGCGTACGCGGCGTACCGAGCGGCAGCGCAGCGGCGTACGACGCCTCGGCAATCACCGTGCGGTCAAGCCAGCCGAACGCCCAGCGCTCCAGGCGGGCCAGAGCACGCCCAGCGGGACCGGGCCGACGGTCGTAGGCCTCGTGGCGGTCGTAGACGACGCGCGCGCCCAGGCGGCGCTGCACGCGCCACCCGAGCGGGAGTAGTTCGGGGTCGTGGAGGTGGACGAGCGCAGGCCGGAGCGCTTCGAGCTTCTGCCACACGGTGCGCTGCACGAGCACCCGCTCCATCGACGAAGGGCGGCCTCCTGCCCCACCGGCGGTCGGCAGCGCCACGACCGGCACATCGGCCACGCCACCCGCGACGCGCATGCGGATCGTTTCCGAGTGCGTGTGCCGCGCCATGAGCCGTGCATCAAACCCGGCCGCACGTAGGCTCGGCACCGCTTTTGCGGCAATGCGCGGGTCACGCAGCGGGTGCACCGTCGTGACGTGCACGACCGGGCGCGATGCAGCTAGGTCTGGCAAATGGTCGGCCACGAGGTCGGCTATCTTCAGGGCGGCGGTGCGGCAGTCATGCAGTTTAGCCGTTTTGCTGCGTGTCCGTTTCTCCGCCCCCTACCCCCCTCGCACACAACCCTCCTCGTTCATGTCCCTCTATGCCGTGATCATGGCTGGCGGCGTCGGTAGCCGCTTCTGGCCACGCAGCCGCCAGGCCCAACCCAAGCAGTTCCTCGACGTCTTCGGCGCCTCGTCGATGATCCAGAACACGTTCGCGCGCCTCCAGCCGATGATCCCCGCCGAGCGCGTGTTCGTGGTCACCAACACGAAGTACGTCGAGCAGACGCGCGAGCACCTCCCGGCCGTCCCGCCCGAGAACATCCTCGCCGAGCCCATCGCGCGCAACACGGCCCCGTGCATCGCCTTTGCCGCCGCGACGATCCGCGCGCTCGACCCCGACGCGACGATGGTGGTGCTCCCCGCCGACCACCTCATCGACAAGCCCGCCCGCTTCCACGCCGTCCTCGACGCCGCCGTCGCGAAGGCCCAGACGCCCGGCGCGCTCGTCACCATCGGCATCGAGCCGACGCACCCCGAGACGGGCTACGGCTACATCCAGTACGACACCACGCAGTCCGCGGGCGGCGACGGCGCAGCCGGGCCGCAGGCCTTCCCGGTCAAGACCTTTGCGGAGAAACCCGACCTCTCCACCGCCGAGCGCTTCCTCGACTCGGGCGACTTCCTCTGGAACTCGGGCATGTTCATCTGGCGGGCCGACTCCATCCTCGCGTCGATGGCGCAGCACCTCCCAGAGGTCCACGCCTGCTTCGCTGGGATCGGCACCCCGGCTGACACCACCGAGGACCAGGTCCGCGACGCGTACGAGCGTAGCCCCAAAATCTCCATCGACTATGGCATCATGGAGCGCGCCGACGACGTGCACGTGGTGCCCGGCAGCTTTGGCTGGAGCGACGTGGGCGACTGGCGCGCGGTCTACGAGCGCTCGGCCAAAGACGACGCGGGCAACGCCACCGACGGCGACGTGATCGCCCACAATTCGAGCCGCTGCTACGCCCGGTCTGCCGACCGCCTCGTGGTGCTCGTAGGCGTGCGCGACCTCGCCGTCGTGGACACCGACGACGCGATCCTCGTCTGCAACCTCGACGCGACGCAGCAGGTGAAGCACATCGTCGACTACCTCGGCGCGCACCGCATGGACGAGTTCGTGTAGTGCTGCTTCATGCCAATTCTGGCAGGTTTGGCGTCTCAGCAGGTGGTGCGTGTTGCGTATTTCGTATCAGATCGAGGCCAACACGCAACATGTCCAGCAACCCCGTCAGACATCCTTTGAAGTAACACTTGGGCGATGGGCGATGAAGCTTTCGCAAGCGAATTCGTCGCTCGCCGTTCGTCGCTCGCACGTCCGAAATCACCGCAACCGGGGATGGTGCGCGGGGACGTGGGACGGCTAGCATGGGACACGACCTGGTTTGGCGTGCAGCCGCGCCGGGTGCTCCCTTCGACTAGCCTTCGCTCCCATGCTTCCCTTCCGCTTCTCCACCCTCTACGCACTCCTGCTCGCCTTCGTCGCCCTGCCCCTCGCTGGCTGCGACTCCTCGGACGACGGTGACGGCGACGGCAGTAATGCTAACTGCCCCAACGCAGCCTCAGGGACGTTCACGGCGCAAGCCGGTGGCAGCAGCTTCGACGCCGCGTGCATTCAGGTTGTGAACACCAGCGGCGTGTTCAATCTCACCGGCATCGAAAACTTTGGCCAGACAGGCAACTCAGATCAGGAATTCCTCTCCATCGTGCTCACAAACGCAGCCGTCGGTCAGTTCTCGGTAGGCGTCCTTGGCGCCGTGGTCACCTATTCCGAAACGGGTGCCAACTTTGATCCGAACGATGCCTATACGGCGATCTCAGGCTCAGTCAACGTGACTGCTTTAAGTGGATCGGCAGCTACCGGCACGTTCTCAGTCACCGTACGCAACAATGCAGGCGATCAGATCCAGATTTCGAGCGGCTCGTTCGACGTGACGTTCTGAGCCAGCCCCGCGATTCCCCGGCGATTGGCCGACCTTTCCTGCAACGGTGTCGTTTCTTCGGAAGCGGCACCGTTGTGCATTCCTACGGCCGCTCCCTACTCGTTTCCCTCCACTGCCCGCAATGTCCATGCGGACCCAATCGATCCGGCACGGCGCGTTTCTGACGCTGCTCGTGCTCGTCACGCTCGCCTTTCTGGGCCTGATCCTGGACTTCCTGCAGCCCGTCTTCTGGGCGGCGGTGCTGGCGGTGCTGTTCTACCCGCTCCAATGGCGGCTCGTGCGCGCCTTCGGCGGCCGCGCGGGGATTGCGGCGGTGCTGACGCTGCTCGTGATCCTAGGTGCGGTGATCCTCCCGCTCTTCGCCATCGGGGCGGCCGTGGCGCAAGAGGCCGCCAACCTCTACCGGCGGCTTGCGGCTGGCGAGTTCGACCTGCAGGAGCCGATCCGCCGCTTCGAGGAGGCGCTGCCGGTGGTGGCGGGCTACCTCGACCAGGCGGGCGTCGACTTCGAGCGGGTGAAGGCGGGGCTGTCCGACGCGGCGCTCACGGTGAGCCAGGCGGCAGCCAACCGCGCGGTCGAGTTCGGGCAGGGCACGGTCACCTTTGCAGTGCTCTTCGGGCTGATGCTCTACTTGCTGTTCTTCTTCCTGAAGGACGCCCAGCGTCTCACGGCAGGCCTCGTCCGGGCGCTGCCGCTGGGCGACGACCGCGAGCGGCGGCTCTTCCGCAAATTCGCCGACGTGTCGCGCGCCACAATCAAGGGCACCGTGGTGGTCGGCGTCGTGCAGGGCACGATCGGCGGCATCCTGTTCGCTGCACTCGGGTTGCCTGCGCCGGTGCTCTGGGGCGTGGTGATGGCACTCGCCTCGCTGCTGCCGGCGGTCGGCCCGGCGCTGGTGTGGGTTCCCGCCGCGATCCTGCTCGCCGCGGGCGGCCAGTATGTCGCTGCGGGCATCGTCGTCGGGGTAGGCGTGCTCATCATCGGGATGGCCGACAACGTGCTTCGGCCCATTCTCGTGGGCCGCGACACGGAGATGCCGGACTACCTGATCCTACTCTCGACGCTGGGCGGGCTAGCCGCGTTTGGGCTGTCTGGCGTCGTGATCGGGCCGGTGATTGCCGCGCTGTTCCTGTCCGTCTGGGAGATGTTCGTCGAGGAGTACGGCTCCGTGGACGACCTCCCTCCTTCTGGCACGCCGCCGTCTGCACCGGGCTCAACGCCTCCAGCCGCAGCACCGCCGTCCGATCCGCCACCGCCGTCGGGCTCGCCACCGCCGTCGGGCCCGCCACCGCCTCGACCTGCTCCCCCACCGCCGACTGCCGACGCGCCCTCTTCGGCTCGCCCTGCATCGCCAACCGCTTCGAGTGCGTCGCTGGGGTCTCCGCCCTCTGCCTTCGCGCCGCGTCCAAGTCGCACCCAGTTTGACGTCCCGAGAGGCACGCTCCCCTTCACCGCCACGCCTGCCGAGCTGCCACCGCCCCGACGTTCCCCTGACGCTGCGGTAATTCGCCCCATCCCCCTGCCGGACGCTCCACGCCCGAGCGCTGCGGTCCTACGTCGCCAGCCTCCGGCCTCATGACGGAGCGCCCTCGTCGTGGCTGGACTCGTTCTTTCCTCCGCGCCGGACCTGCCCCCTTCTTCTTCCTTGGACTCACCGCGTGGGCCTACGCGACCGTTCTGACAGTCACGGACGGCGATTTCGTCTATCCCCTCGACGACCCCTACATCCACCTCGCCGTCGCCGAGAACTTGACGCAGGGGCACTATGGCCTCAACCTCGCGGAGCCGTCGTCGCCCGCGTCGAGCGTGGTGTGGCCAGGACTGCTGGCGCTCGGGCTGGCGCTCGGCGCGGGCGGGTGGATCGCGCTCGCCCTGAACGCAGTGCTGGGCGTGTGGGCGCTGACGCTGGCCCTCCGCCTCGGTGACGCCGTGGTCGAGGATGTCAATAGACCGGCTCTAGGCATGCTGGCGGCGCTGGGCGCGGTGCTCGTGCTCAACCTCCCTGCGCTGGCGCTCATCGGCATGGAGCACGTGCTCCAGGTTGGCCTGACCCTGCTAGCCTGGCTCGGGCTAGTCCAGGTGGCTCGCGGTGACGTCCCCTCGTGGCCGCTCCTGGTGGCGCTCGCCATCGGGCCGCTCGTGCGCTACGAAAACCTCGCGCTCACTGTCCCCGCGTGTGGCTACCTCGTCGCACTCGGGCTTTGGCGCGCAGCGTTGGGCGCGCTCGGCGGCGTAGCGGTCGGGCTCGCCGCCTTCTCCGGATTTCTGGCGACGCTGGGCTTGCCGCTCTTGCCCACGTCCGTGCTTGCCAAGACCTCCGCCGACAGCACCCCGGCTCTCCTAGCGAACCTGGCGCTGCCGACCGGGTGGTTCCTCGTCCTGCTCACCGCGACGGTCGGCGGGGCCCTCGTCCTGGCGGCGCGGCGCGATGTCCCCCGCCGTATGCTCGGGCTCGGTGGCGTGGCGCTCGCCACAGCTGCACTCCACCTCGGGGCCGGCCGCCTGGGGTGGTTTGCGCGCTACGAGATCTACGTCGTGGCTGGCCTCTTCGTGGCGCTGCTGGTGCTCCGCCCGCCCGCCTCACAGCCGCGCCGACGTTGGGGGTATGCCCTCGTCCTTGTGCTCGCTGCGGCGGCGCTCACGGTCCGGCATGGAAGCCTCATCGCTTTCGTCCCGGACGCCAGCCGCGACATCTACGAGCAGCACGTCCAAATGCACCGCTTCGTGGCCGACCACTGGCAGGCCCCAATCGCGGTGAACGACATCGGCCGCGTCGCCTTCGAGAACGACCGCTTCGTGCTCGACCTCTGGGGCCTCGCCTCACCGACCGCGCTTGCGGAGGCGGACAACCCTGACCCGAGTTGGATGGACGCCCTTGCTATGCAGCACAGCGTCGAGGCGGCGATGCTCTACGCGCCGAGCTTCGCGGCCCTGCCCGTGTCGTGGGTGCCGGTCGCGGACCTGCAGCTGAGCCACGCGCCGAGCGTGGTCCCCCACAATACCGTCACGTTCTATGCACGTACGCCGGAGGCCGAGTCACGCCTCCGCTCCGTGTTGCCTGCGTTCGGGGAGGCCCTGCCCCGGGGCACGTTCCTTCGGCTCCGCGCCCCCTAGGTCTCGCTCTGAAGGGCTAGGGCTAGACACACAGCAGCCCCGTCGGGGCGCGCGTGGCGTGGGCCTTCGCCTTGCGCGCCTCCGACGGGGCTGAGAGGGTGTGCCTCTGTGGAGCTACTCCTCGTTGGCGTCCTGACGCTTGCCGTCTTCCCGCTCGATCATCTCGAACGCGTCGCCTTCGCCGGGACGGAAGCGGTTCAGGCGGTCGCGGACGACCTCGCGCTCTCGGTTGTAGATGTCGCGGGTCTCGGCGGCTGTCTCGGCGCGAGCGCGGAGCGGCTCCTCGACCGTGGCCTGGAGGACAACGAGCAGTTCGCTCTGGATGTAGGACTTGTTCTCGAATGAGAAAACGTGCTTGATGAGCGGGATGTCCATCAGGATCGGGATCCCACGGCGGGAAATCGACTCCTCGGTCGAGTAGAGGCCGCCGATGAGCGTCATCTCGCCGTCGATGAGCGTACGCTGCGTGGCCACGTTGTTCGTGGCGATCGCGATCTGGTCGCCCTGCGGCCGGCCCGTCGACTTCTCGACGGTAATGTCCATGTGGACGAACTCGACCGGCTCGCCGTCGGCGCCCACGTCGGAGCCGTCGGAGATGAGCGTCGGGGTGACGTTCACGATGATGCCGGTGTTGACGAACTGCGTGACGGTGTTGCCCTGGAAGTCCTGGACGTTGATCGGGATGTTGACGCCCGACTGGATGGAGCCGGTCTGCTCGCTCATCACGGTCACGCTCGGCGTGGCAACGGTCTCGCCAAGGCCGCGCTCCTCAAAGATGCGGAAGAGGCGCGTCAGGGTGCCTAGCTCCATGCGGTCGGGCCCCTTGATGATGGCATCGAGGGCCTCGAAAAACGAGGTGTTGACCGAGAACTGTGGCACCGCGTTGTTGCCGAGGTTGCCGCCTTGCTGGCCACCAGCCTGGTTGCCGAGGCCGCCGCCCTGCTGACCACCGCCCTGCTGGCCGAAGAGCACGTTCCAGTTGGTGCCCTGCTGACGCGCCTTGTTGGCGTTCAGCTCGAAGATGACCGCGTCGATGCGGATCTCGCGCGTGCGCGCCGTGGCGGGCAGCTCGGCTCCAGCGGCCGCCGAGAGGGCGCCCGTAGCATCCAGGCCTTCCTCGACTTCGACCGCCTCCACAACGAAGAAGCGCTCTGTCTCGCGGTAGGCGAGGTCGTTCGCTTCCAGCACGGCCTCGAAGGCGTCCACGAAGAACATCCCTGAGACAGGCACGCCGATGGGAGTCACGCGCCCGTCGGGGTCGACCACCTGCTTGCCCGTCACCCGTGCAAAGATGGGGTTGATGTAGGCCAGGAACTGGTCCATGGTCGTGGTCGGCAGGAACGAGACGACCTGGTTGGGCGGGACGTAGGCCTGACGCGGCTGGGGCGGCCCGACGGGGCGCTGCACGCTGTTGAGCGGCTCCCCGCTGGCGGGGGTCTGGGCGGCCACGTCACCCCCGGCGAGCAGGAGCGCGGCGGCGGCCAGGAGGAGGGGGATTCGGACGCGGTGCATGGCTGTGGAAGGTTGGGAAAGCAAGGCAGTCAGGGGGCAGTCGAAGGGCGGAGGCGGCATCTCGCGGCTGGGCAGCGCTTAGCTGCCGGTCATCGCGGAGGGCGACGGCGGGACGGTCGGCATGCCTGCATCGGGCATGCCTGGCGCGACCGCGGGGGCGGCAGGGTCAGCGCCCGGCGTGGCTCCAGGCGTAGCTGGGTAGATGTCGGGGAACTCGGTGGCATCGTAGAGGCCGAGGGCGCGCGCCTCCGGCGTACCGGGGGCCGGGAGCGGCATCGGGCTCCGGGGCGACAGCATGCCCAGCGTCTCGATCTGCGTGCGCCCGATGGCCTGCTTGTAGCTCTCGCCCGAGAGCAGGTCGAGCTCCACGCGTTCGCGGAGGCCGCCCTTGTTGAGGTCCGCCACGACGCGGGCGCGCTCGGCGTTCACGCTCGTCAGGCGGCCCAGGTAAACGCGGTCGCCCTCGCGCAGCGAGCGCAGTTGCTCGCCCCGCTGGAAGACGGCGATCTCGCCCACGACCGACACCAGCGGGTCAGCCTCGACATCGATGAGGTCGTCCGTGTTGGGCGGCAGCGCGTCGAGCAGGAGCGGGTAGAACGGGTTAGTCGCCGTGTAGCGGTCGGGCAGCACCTCCGCCGGGATGGTGAAGAGGCTGTCGGGCGCACTCATGTCCTGGCTGCCACCGAAGAACACGTCCACGACCATGTTGAAGTCGGCCACGTAGACTTCGCGGGGGATCTCGGTCACGTCGTTGTCGACCGACGTCTTCGCGCCGCTCACCTTGAGCTCGCCGACGCGGTAGAGGCCACGCCCGTTCTCGAGGTTCCAGATCATCTCGTAGAGGGCGTCGAAGAGGGCCTGGCCCGTGACGCGGTAGGTGTAGCGGCTGTGCGTGGCCTGGCGATCCACGCCGACGAGGGCGAGGTCGAAGCTGAAGAAGCCTTCGCGCGAGAGGCGGTTGAGGTACTGCACCACCTGCGGCGAGGTGAGGTTGTCCGGGAGGACCTTGTAGCGCGAGTTCCAGCGGCGCAGCGCGTCGTCGGCCTGGCTGGCCGAGGCGGCTTCTTCGGCGAGCAGCTGCTCGACGTCGGCGGCTTGCTGGCGGAGGAGGCGCTCCTCGTTTTCCAGCTGCTCGATCTCGACGGGCTGCACCTTCTGCGTGCGGTAGTAGCCGTAGCCGCTGGCAGCGGCGAGGAGCACGCACAGGATGAGAGTATTTACGAGGTCACTCGACATGGGTAGGGAAGTCGAAGGCTGGGAGCGGGGCGGCGGGGTGCGGGGTCGGAGGGCCTAGAGGCCGTCTTCGAGGGCCAGTTCGGGGACGACGAAGCCCTCAGGCGGCGTCTCTTCGACGAAGAGCGACTCTGCGGGCGGCGGCGCGGCGGCCGGCGGCGGCTGGCTCGGCGCGGCCTCGGCCGGGGCCTGCTCCTCCGGCGGAGCCTGCTCCGCGATGGGCGCCTCGTCGAACCCGGCCAGCGGCTCAGGCACCGGCTCGGGGTCGGGCACCTCGAGGCCGGGGGCGTTCTCGCGGAGGTAGAGGGCCACCTCCGGCATCTCGTAGGTCAGCGAGGCGCGGATCTCGAAGTCGTAGGCCGGCGTCTCGCGGATCTCGCTGAAGCGCACCGCCTCGATGGACCCGCCCATCTGGTCGGCAAACTCCACGACGCCCTGGCGAGACGTTGCCCGCCCGCTCATCACGAGCGATCCGCCCTCCTCGCTCCAACTCTGGAGCCAACTACGCCGCGCCGTGGACGCCGCGCGCGCAGTCTTGGCCAGGCCGCGGCTCCAGCGGTCGCTGCCAACCAGCAACGAGTCGATGGCGTTGAGCGTCATGTTGATGCGCGCCACCTCCGCGTTGAGGCTGTCGATGCGGAACTGGATCTGCTCCGGCGAGAGATTCGAGGCCGGGAAGGCTGCGATCTGTCGCTGGAGGTCGCTCTTCGTCGCCTCGTTCTTGAAATAGACGCTCGTGAAGAAGAGGACCGCCATGAACATGACCGCGGCGGCCAAGACGGTGTGCCAGGCGAAGCCGAAATTCGAGAGCCAGTCGAACTTCATCTTCTGGCGCAGGAGCGCCTTCGGGAAGAGGTTGACGCCCGGGAAGCCACTGTCGGACCCTTTGTGGAACGCGTCGAGCGCGACGCTGGCGGCCGGGAGCAGCATCGTAGCCAGGGGGCGCTGCGCGGCGGCCTTCGCGCCGAGCCACCCGCCTTCCACGAGGCCCTGGCGTAGCGTCGTGACGTGCGCGTCGGGGTAGAAGGCGCCGAAGCCGTTGACGAGCTCTTCTTCGCGCTCCTCAGCGAGCACGATCACCTGGTCCACGTTGCCCACGCCCTGCACGTCTTGCTGCAGCAGCACGCGCGAGCAGATCGTGTCTGGCCCGTCGAAGGTGGTCACGCTGCGCATGTGCTCGGCGTGATGGAGCACGTCGTTCACGAGCAGCATCACGAGCGTGTCCTCGGCGCCGACGCGCACGATGGCCGTGTTGCCCTGCGTGCCCATCGGGAAGACCTGACGCGTGAGCCCCATCAGCGCGGGGATTTCGGCGCTCAGGAGAGTCATGCGGACGCCCCGCATGCCGTCCTGCTCGCGCAGCAACTCCACCGACGGCGTCACCGGGTCGGTCGGCGCGGGCACGACGGCGAGGAAGCGCGAGGCCCCGTCGCGCGGGGTCATGGGCAGGAAGGCGACGCGCTCGGAGTCGGTCCGGTAGGCCTTGACTTGGTCCGGGAGCAGGTCCAGCAGCGTCTCCCGCTTCACCGAGTCGGCGCGCTTCGCCGCCTTCTCGTCTTCCTTATCAGCGTCCTTGTCAGCGTCTTTGCTCTCCTTTCCGAAGTTGAAGAGGCCTTTGCTCTTGCTAGTCGCCTCGACGCGCAGTTCTGCGTAGGCCACGTCCGAGTTGTCGAGACAGAAGGCCAGGCGCGGGCTATCGGTCCCGCCACTGCGGCACTCCTCGATGAGGTCCTTCAGCTCCAACACGATGGGCTGCACCATCACCGCGGACGCGCCTGACTCGTCCTCGTCGAGCGTGGTCTCGGAGAAGCCAGAGAGCCCGCCGAACTCGCCGCCGACGAACATGTCCACGCCCGAGATGCCAGCGTCGCCAAACTGGATCGCGATGTCGTCGTTGGCGGCCTCGGCGAGCAGTTCCTCGGGGCTGTTCATGGACTCGCCGTGGTCGGCCGCGCGCTTGCGCGTGACACGGCGGACCACCTCGAACGCGTCGCCGTCGCGGCGCAGCAGCAACCCGTAGATCGTCTGCTGTGTGACGTAGAGGCCGAGAACGGGGGCCAGGCCGCCGCGCGACCGGGCGCGCTTCGGCGCCTTGCGTGCACCGCGTGGCCCCTTCGGGCCAGCCTCGCCTCCGTCTTTGCGTGCGGCCACATCAGTGCCCGATGCCGATGCCGGCGCCTCTTGCGGGGCGTCGGCGGGCGACTTCTTCTTGGAGAACCAGTTCTTCATGAGGACGACTAGGCTGTAGGTCGGTCGAGCGTCGGGGGTCAGTCGAGCGTCGGGAGGCGGTCAAGCGCTGGCAGGGCCGCGCTAAATGATTTGTTTGAGGCGCCGCTTGTTGTTGGCGAAGTTGAGCGCCGTCTCGCGCGAGATCTTTTTCTCGCGGAGCAGCCGGAGCAGGTCCTGCTCCAGGGTGGTCATGCCGAGGTGACCGCCCTCCCACATCATCTGGTAGATCTCGCCCGCGTTGTCGTTGTAGATCGCGGCCTTGGTGGAGGGCGTCATCCAGAGCACCTCCTTCACGAGCACGCGCCCACCGCCGAGGCGGGGCGCCAGCTTCTGCGAGATCACGCAGCGGAGCGTGTCGGCCAGACGGATGCGGATGCGGTTCTGCTCGTTGGGCGGGAACTCCGCCACGATGCGGTCGATGGACTCGATGGCCGAGGCCGTGTGGAGCGTCGAGAAGACCTTGTGGCCGGTGTCGGCGGCCTCGATCGCCGAGGAGATCGTCTCCGGGTCGCGCATCTCCCCGATCACGATGATGTCGGGGTCCTGGCGCAACGCCTGGATGACGCCGTGCTTGAACGAGTGCACGTCGGAGCCGACATCGCGGTGGCGCACGATGCACCGCTTCGGCGTGTGCATGAACTCGACCGGCTTGCCGATGATGACGATATGCCCGTCGAAGTCCTGGTTGTTGGCGTCGATGACCGCGTCGAGGGTGGACGACTTACCGGAGCCGGTCACGCCGGTCACCAGCGTGAGGCCGTCGCGGACCTTCGAGAACATCATCCCACGGATGATTGCGGGATGAAAGCCCTGCCCTTTGAGCGAGCGCAACTCGTTGTTGATCGCGCGCATACAGAGGCCGAGGTGGAACAGGTCGAAGTAGGTCGTCGCTCGGAAGCGGCGCGTCTCGCCGCCGGCGTCCATGGAGTAGGAGAAGTCCGCCGAGCGCTCCTTGAGCAGGTCCTCGCGCTGGCGGTCGTTGAGCATGCTCAGGATGAGGATGTCGGTCTCGTCCGTGGAGCCGGTCCCGAGCGGCGCATCGGGCTTTTTGTCGCCGCTGACGCGGTACCACACGCGGCCCGCCGTGGCAGGCCCACCCAGGTCCAAGTCCGACGCGTCGAGCTCGATCATCTTGCCGATGAACTGCTCCATGTAGCGGCGGAGGTGCTCGGTCATCTTCGGGTCGAAGCGCCCCACGTGCTCGGCGTAGAAGCGCAGCCGGTCCACGCCCACGAGCGTGCGGGGCGCGGAGCGAGCGAGCAGACGGATCTGCTTCGGGAGCCGGAGGCGCTGAGCTTCCGCAGGCGCGCTCGGCTTCGACGGCGGGACGTAGGTCGTCCCTTGAACGTCGGGATGGAATCCTTGCGGGGCGTTGCTGATCGACACGGGCGCGTCGGGAGGCGATGGCGGAAGGACCGAGCCGTCCAGAGCAGACAGGCGCGGTGAGTCTTGGTGTTTCCTCCTCCGACAAAAGGCGCGCCAAAGCGCAGCCCGCCGCGGGGTGTCCTTCAGAATCGGGGAATAGCGTAGAATTTCGACGGACTCTAGACCCGTTTGCTACGATTCAGCCACGCAGCGTGGCCATTCATTCCGTTCGAGGAAGGCCCCGGTGGCTCCTCCTAGGTAGCGCTCCCCTCGGTGTCCTTCCCAATGAAACGGGCGTGCTACAAATGGAAACGGAGCGGTGTCTTTCGATCCGCTCCGATTTCGTAAGGCCTTCGTTCCCGACGCCTGACCCTAATGCTCCGAAGCCGTCACGCGGAGCACCTCGTCGAGGGTCGTCTCGCCGATCTTCGCCACCTCGCGCGCCGACGCCTGGAGCGTCAGCATGCCTTCGCCCACGGCGATTCGCTTGATCTCGTCTTCGTCAATTACCTCCCCCGCATCCACAATGGCCTCGCGGATGGCGGGCGAGAAATAGAGGGCCTCGGCGATGGCGCGGCGGCCCTTATAGCCACGGCCCTTGCACACGGGGCAGGTCGGATCATTGCCCGGCTCGTAGAACGAGACGGTCTCGATCTCTTCTTCAGTGAACCCAACCTGGGTAGCTAGGATCTCATCGAGTTGGTCGCGGGGCGTCACCTTCTTGCAGCCGTCGCACACCTTACGGATGAGGCGCTGCGCCACGATCAGGTTGATGGCGTAGGCGATGAGGAACGGCTCCAGTCCCATCTTGTAGAGACGCGACACCGCGGAGGGTGCGTCGTTGGTGTGGAGCGTCGAGAAGGTGAGGTGGCCCGTGTTGGCGAGCTTGATGCCGAGTTCGGCCGTCGCCTTGTCGCGCATCTCGCCGACCATCACGATGTCCGGGTCGTGACGGAGGATGGCGCGCAGCGCGCCTTCGAGCGACAGCTTGTGGCTCAGCTTGATCTGCCGCACCCCGGGGATGATGTACTCGACCGGGTCCTCGACCGTGAGCACGTTCACCTCGGGCGTGACCGTGTTCGAGAGCGCCGCCACGAGCGTGGTCGACTTACCGGAGCCCGTCGGGCCGGTGAGGATCACCATGCCGTGCGGCTGGCGGATGGCCTTGTCGAACTGTTCCAGCGCGAACGGGAGCAGGCCGAGCTTCGAGAGGTCCGTGATGACCTTGCGGTCGTCGAGGATTCGGATGACGATGGACTCGGCGCGGATCTCGGAGTTGGCCGTGGCGATCGGCAGGATCGAGACGCGGTAGCGGATCGTGGTGCCGTCGACGGGGCGCTGGATGAAGCCGTCCTGCGCCTTCTCGCGCTCGAAGCGGTCCACGCCGCCCGCGGTGTCCTTGATGACGGAGAGCAGCGCCTCGGGGTGGCCCTTCTTCTGGGTATGCCAGTGCGTCAGCCGCCCATCGATGCGGAAGTGGACCTCGGTCTGGCGCGCGTGGTTGATCCAGATGTGGATGTCCGAACAGTTCTTGCGGACGCCCTCGATGAGGATGGCCTCGGTGAGGTTGATGAGCGCCGAGCGCGAGATCTCGGCTTCGAGCGCGTCCTCGTCGATGAGCGACTCTTCGCCGTCCTCGAACGACATGCCGAGGTCGAAGGCGTCGTCATCGGACTCTTGGACGCGCTTGAGGTACTCGTTCTGCTTCGGGTAAGCGGTGTTCAGGATCCCGTCCACCACGTCGCCGGGCGCGAAGCACAGCTCGAAGCGCTCGAGCTCCAGCTTGTGCATGAGCCGCTGGAGCTCCTGCCGCATCGGGTCTTCGGTGATGAAGACCAGCTTCAGGATCCCAGACGCGTGGTCCTGCGCGTAGGCGTAGGGCGCCACGCCCATCTCGATGAGCTCGTCGCGGTATTCCTCCTGGAAGGATTCCGTCACGGTCTTGACGAACTCGACATCGGGCTCGCGCTCCTGGACGGGCGCCACGCGGAAGGCGTAGGTGAGCGCAGCCTGCTCGAAGACGGAGTTGCGGTCGACGGTCCGGTCCTTCGTGAGCACACGCCAGAGCGGGTCGCGCAGGCGCTCGTTCTGCTTGATGTCGTGCGCAGTCTGGATCTGCGCCTCGGTGACCTTGCCGTCTTTGAGAAGGGCCTGCACCACACGGTCGTGGCCAGCGAGGCTGGTTCCGCCCTGGGCCGGGGCGAGGGTGCCGCCTCTGCGGGGGACCGCGGCGCCGTCTCCGCCCGGGTTCGACGCCGCCGCCGGAGGCGGAGTGCCGGGCGCAGCCGGCGCGGCCGGCCCCTTGTTCAGCGTCGCGGCGAGTTCGGCTTCGAGGGCAGAATCGCCCCCGTCGAGCGCGCTGCCCGACATCCAGTTCGCGCCGTCGCCCTTGGCGGGCTCGTCCGGCGGGGAGGCGAACGGCGAGCGCGGCTTGCGCTTGCCGCCCGACCCGGGCGAGGAGCTGCGGAAGAAACGGCTTTGCATGGAACGGATGACGGCAGGGCCGTCGGGTGGCGGAGCGCGCGGCTCCGGTGGCGGAGGGTGGAGGCGGGCAGGGTGGAGTATCGACCCCGCAGCGCACGGCTCAAGCGAGGCCGCGGCGGGTCGTCGCGAGCGGCTAGCCGCCCATCAGTTCGGTGGAGCTGGGTCGGATGAGTGCGGTCTCGGCGGAGAGCACCGTCAGGAAGGCCACCAGGATGCCGATGAACATCGACACGACCGTCTGGATGGTCTCCACGGCGGACTTGAGCTTGAGCGTCGTCTCCTTCTCGTAGTAGTCGGCCATCTGCTGGGCGCTCTTGCGCACCGCGCCGGTCTCGGCGCCGGTGCGGAAGCGCGCTAGCGTCATCGACGTGAACACGCCCGAGGCCTCCATCGACTGCACGAGGTCGTTGCCCTGCGCGACGAGCATCGGGATGGTGATGGTCTTGACCTGGTGCTCGACGTAGCGGTTGCCCGAGGCCTCCGCGGCCACCTTGATGACCTCGATGTTCTCGCCTGCCGACGAGTAGAGGATGGCGAACACGCGGCAGAAGATCTCCAGGTTGAGCTTGTGCAGCAGGCTCCCGATGACCGGAATCCGGATCATGTGCTTGTGCGCCTGGAACTGTCCCTTCGGCGTCCGGAAGTACATCACGATGCCGCCCACAAGGAAGGCCAGCACCACGAGCAGGTAGCCGATATTCCGGTCGAGCCACTCGCTCGCCGCGATCGACCACGTGGTGAGCGGCGGCAGCTCGATGTTGTCGAAGCTGGCGAAGAGGCCGGCGGTCATCGGGACGATGTACCAGATGTACCAGATGAACACGCCGATGGTGGCGAGCACCGTCACCGAGGGCATGATGAGCGCGCTCTTGACCGACTTCTTGAACTCGTCGCGGCGCTCCAGGAAGCGGGCCGTGGCCTCGTAGATCTCGGACATGTTGCCCGACTTGGAGGCCACGCCGAGCATGTAGGCCGTGAACTTGCCGAGCGAATGCTGGTGCTTCATGAAGGCCTGCTGCGCCTCCATACCGGCCTTGAGGTCGCCGTTGATGTCGCGGATGACCTGCTTGAGCGAGTTCGACGAGATGTCAGCGATGAGGAGGTTGAGCACCTCATTGAAGTGCATCTTCTCGTTGAGCAGGTTCGCAGCCAAGCGCACGAACATGATTACATCGCTCGACGGCGGCTTGCGCGACACGTCGAAGAGCTTCTTCTTGACGTAGACGACTTCCATCCCCATGCGCTTGAGCGCGCGCTCGACCTCCTCGGCGCGGAAAGCCTTCTGCTCGCCCTGCACCACCTTGCCCGAGGGGTGCTTGACCTTGAAGTGGAAGGTGGCGCGCTTCTCGACCTGCTTGGCCGCGAACTTGTGCTTCGTGGCCAGCTCGTCCACCTTCTTCTTGGCCGTGCGCTCGTTGGGCGCAAACACGGTACCCTGGACGGGCTGGCCGTTGGGGGCAATGCCGGTGAAACGATACTCGGCCATGGCGGGGAAAGGCGCTAGCAGGAAGGCGGGGATTCGTAGCCGTGTGCTACGAATCGACCCGAGGAGGCTCCCTCGGGGGGATCGCCGTCCCACGACGCAAGGACGGGGCCAAACCACTGGCCCGGCGGGTTCGCAGCCTACCTGTAGGCTTCGCCCCCGCTTTAGGCGCGCTGGGCGTCACGCGTGGGTGACGTCCCTGCGGCGCATACGAACCCCTCACCGACACACGTTACTGCCTCGAAGCGAACGCTTGGCACAACTGCTACCTCCGTGCTGGTGGTCCCCGCTTCCCGACGGCGTCCGTATCAGGGGTGGTGCGGACGCCGTTCTTTTATAGCTGCTGCGGCAGGGCGGCTCCCTCGTCCCACGACGGCTACGCTAACGAGCTCTGCGCTCCAACCCGAAGGCTCACGCCAGCACGGTGTCTCCCTCACGGGTGAGGGCGAGAGCTTGATGACACTTTATGGGGATCGGTATGCAGAAGCCACCATGCCACCACGCGTTGCACCAACGGCGTGCGCAGTGGGACGCGCCCCTGAGTTGGAACCGCCTCAGAACACCCGCGCGAAGCCGAGCGTGACGGTGGTACCCGGCTCGTCGAGGCGGAACGTCACGTCGAGGCGCAGCGGCAGCGCGAAACCGCCAGAGAGCCCCACGCCGACCTCGTGGTGCTTCCAGTCCGTCGTCGTGCCGAACGCGCTGAGGTCGCCTGCCGCGTGCGCGCCGTGGACGAGCAGCCCCACGTTGTTGACCGCCGCCCACTCCCAGCCGAGCACCTCGAACGGCACGCTGCGGAAGTCGTGCTCCCAGAAGCCTGCCACGTAGCGCGTCGCCTCGATGGGCCGCCCGGCGCGTGCCCGGAGCGTTCCGAACGGCGCGACGCCGAGGAGGCTGCCATCGACGGCGAACGTGCGCTGCGGCAGCGGGTCGCCCGACGTACTGCCCGCCGTCACGCGCAGGTGCAGCGCGTTGGGAAAAAGGCGGCGGCGGAGGAACGTCGGCACGGTCACGCCTGCTGCGGCTTCGGTGCGGACGAAGCTGAAGTCGCCCCCGAGCGCGTCGGCGTCGGCGATCTCGACGCGCACCTCGGCGCCGGTATGGCCCGTGCCTGCTGCGAAGAAGCCCGTCTCGGTACTGCCCACGGAGAGCCGCGCCTGCACGGCGCGTAGGTCGCCGTTGGCAACGAACGGGTTGGCCCGCTGGTCGCCTATCCCGAACAGCGCCGCGTCCTCGATGTCCACGGCGGAGCGGTGGCGCTCCGCGGCGAACCGGACGAGCGGACGCAGCCGCCCGAGCGGCCCGGCCGGGATGCTCGCCGACACCTGCCCGTAGGCGCGGCGGCGATCGTAGTAGTCGAAGTAGTCGTCGCCGCCGAGCGCGACGGACGCGGAGTTGAGGAAGCGTCCGTGGGCGTCAGAGCTGTAGCGCTGGACGACCTCGTCGTCATAGCCCGCGACTACCCGGAGGCCCGTGCGCCCGAACCGGTGCAGCGTCCCGACACGCACGCTCCAGCCGACATCGCCGAGGCCGGTCCGGTAGCCGACGCGCCCGCCGACGTACGGTCCGAGGCGTGACGAGATCGTGAGCGCCCCACCGAGATGCACCTGCTCGACGCGGTTCGTCCAGACTACGGGTTCGAAATTGGTGGAGAGCAGGCGGCGCTTCCCATTCCCTCCGCTGCCACCGCTATCGCTGCCCGTATTGAACTCGATGAAGCGCGCCCAGAAACCGCTCGGCTCGAACGCCTTCTCCAGCGTGTCCGTCGAGTCGATCTCGGCGTAGGCCGTCGCCTCGCGGGCGGTGAGCGGGACGGTCTGGCCCTCGTCTTCCAGCGCCGCGCCGGACGCGACCGCGACCGAGTCTACACGCGTCGCGTCGTCGGCGTAGAGCGAGTCTGGGACGGGCACGTTGAGTTGGTAGTCCGAGAGGCGCGTCGTGAGACGGAAGCCAAAGTCGGGGAAGCTCAGTCCTGTCATGCCGATGCGGCCCTTGCCCACGAGCCGGAAGTCGGCCGGGAGCCACACGGCGTCAGCCTGCGAGGCCTCGGCGAACCCTGCTTCGGTGGCGGCGACGTACTGCTGCGCGAGCGTGAGGTCGAACGCCTGCACGAGCGGAAAGCGCACGGCGTCGTTGACGCCCACCTCGGCGGTGAGCAGCACGGCGGCCCCGCCGAGGTCGGCCGGGCGCGGGTCGAGGTCGAGCACGGCGAGGGTGCCCTCGAAGCCGGGCTGCAGACGCCCGCCCGTCTCGAACACCACGTCGTAGACGCGCCGTCCGCCCTGCGTACGCTCGCCCGTGATGGCGAAGCGGTAAAACCGTAGCGCCTCCGGCGAGGTCGGCCCCACGAGGTCGTAGCCGCCAAAGTCCACGGCGTCGTCGTAGAGGTTGACGAGGTCGTCGGCAGCAGTGAACACGTCGGCGCTGAAGGCGTCCGTGAGGTTGTCCGTGGTGCGGAAGGCCTGGACGATCTCGCGGAGGCCGCGCTCGCGGTCCCAGAACGCCTGCGTCGCGCTCTCCGTGATCGCGGCGATGGTCGTGTCCGACTCGATGACCTGGCGGCTGAAGGCGTCGGCCTGCCACGTGCGGAGGCGGTCCTGCCAGCGCGCCTTGTGCGCCACGACGCGCCGCATGAGGGCAAGCGCAGGGTCCTCGCCGGAGACAACGATTTCGCCGAGCGTCTGCGTGTCGGGCGCGAGCGCCACGTCGAGCGTGAGGGTACCACCCGTGGCCTGGACGATCTCGCGGGCGGTGACGTAGCCGAGTGTGCGGACGAGCAACGTCGCGGTATCGGTGCCTGCGGGCAGCGTGAGCGCGTAGCGGCCGTCGGGGTTGGCGATGGTGCCGCGTAGCGTTCCCTCGATCTGGACAGTGGCGGCGGGGACCGGCCCGTCCGTCTCGGCGTCGGTGATGCGGCCCGATACGGTCGTGGGAGCTTGGGCGAGGGCCGTGGGGGCGAGCAGGAGAAGAGCGAGCAGACAGAGCGGAGCGCGCATGGAGACGGGGCTGGGGTGTGAGCGTGCGGGCGGCTCTACGGCGCGGACGAAGCGCGGTTGCTCCCAGGCCGAGCGTCCCGCCTCCGGAGTAACACCGAAGCATTGGCTATCTCGCGAGCGACGTTGCGACCGACGCTTCCCGCATGCGACCCAGACCGAGCACCCTGCGCGATGTGGGTGGGTCCTCGATGCTCGCCCTCCCTCCTCTCCGTTTCTTCCGGGCTCTCCGTTTCTTGTTGCCATGCGTTCCCGTCTCCTCGCCCTCCTATTCGTCGTCTTCGCCATCGTCAGCCCCGCCAGCGCGCAGCCCTTGCCTGCGTGCGAGTGGTGCGGCGCCGACGAAGCCCCGGACGACCTCACCGCCACGGACACCATCCCCACCCACAGCGAACCCGGCGAACGCCTCCGCCTCTCCGGCCTCGTCACCGACGCCGAGGGCCAGCCCATGGCCGATGTGCTGGTCTACGCCTACCACACCAACGCCTCGGGCTACTATCCGCACCGCAAAGGCGAGGCGGGCAACGAGCGCCGCCACGGCTACCTCCGTGGCTGGGTCCGCACCGACGCCGACGGCCGCTACACCTTCCACACGATCCGCCCCGCGCCCTACCGGAACCGCACCGAGCCCGCGCACATCCACCTCACCGTGCAGCCGCTTAGCACTGACGAGGTCTGGATCGACGACGTGATGTTCGAGGGGGATCCGCTCCTGACCGACGCCTACCGCGCCCGCCTCGAACAGCGCGGCGGCTCGGGCATCGTCACGCTCACCCGCGAGGGCGACGGCCCCTGGCTGGCCGTGCGCGACATCGTCCTGGACGCCGAATGGCGATGACCTTGGACGCCCGACCCGAGACAGCGCCGATCGAGGCAGGAGGCCGCGCCTGCACCGTCGTTCGCTTCCGAGAGGCAACCGGTAGCGTGCTCACATGGCCCCGGGTCGCCGAGGCGCTGCTGGGCGACGCCGCGTTCCGCGCGAGGTGGAACGCGTGCTGGGCGACGGACTCCGCGCCCATGTGGAAGCCGGTGCCGATCCATCCGAGCACGCACGCCCGGCCGTTCTTCGCCGTGCTTGTCCCTTCGCGGTTTCCGCCAGCCGACGCCTCCGCATTCGGGTCCCACCTCGATGCGCTAGCACCGGAGAACCTCGTCGCGTCGTTTGCGAACCTCGGCGGAACATCGCGCCTCGTTGTCCCCGCCGGACGAGGCAACTATGGGCACCTGGCCGCCTTCTGCCGCACCTCCTCCACCACCGAAGTGGATGCGTTCTGGCGCGAGGTGGGCCGTCACGCACACGACGCCATCGAATCGGGACGCGCTGTCTGGTGCAACACGCACGGGCACGGCGTGCCCTGGCTCCACGTCCGCTTCGACCCAACACACACGTATGCTGCGTTCCCGCCACGCGGCCCCATCACCGAGGCAAGCCAGGACTCCTGGTACCGCCACTACTACCACCCCGCCTTCCCCGATGCCTGACGCTCTCTTCGACCCAGACCAATGGACGCCACGCTTCGAGGCGTTCTTGCGCGCGCAGCCGCCTGCCCCCGACGGGGGGCACGGCCTCGGCCACATCCGCCGCGTCGTGGCGACGGCCACGCACCTCGCCGATGCTGAGAGCGCGCGCCTCGACGTGGTGCTCCCGGCCGCGTGGCTCCACGACTGCGTGGCCGTGGCCAAGGACGACCCGCGCCGCAGACAGGCCTCGCGGCTGGCAGCCGACACGGCAACGGCGTTCCTTCGCCACGCGGGCTATCCCGCAGAGCCGCTGCCCGCCATTGCCCACGCCATCGCGGCGCACAGCTTCTCAGCGGGCATCCCGCCGGAGACCCTCGAAGCGCAGGTCGTCCAGGACGCTGACCGCCTCGACGCCCTCGGCGCTATCGGCATCGCCCGGGCGTGGCTCGTCGGCGGGTCCCTCGGCCTCCCCCTCGCCCACGAGGACGACCCGTTCGCCCAGCACCGCCCGCTCGACGACCGGACGTACGCGCTCGACCACTACTTCGTGAAGCTGCTTCGCCTCGCCGACACGATGCAGACCAACGCGGGCCGCGCCGAGGCGACGCGCCGCACCGCGTTTATGCAGGCCTACCTCGACCAGCTCCGCGAGGAGATGGGGAGCGGGCCCAGTATCGCGTGATCACATGATTGTCCGCGAGGGTGCCCCCTCCTAAGCTAGTTGCATCGTGGTGCCACAGCGGCACTCGTTCGTTTCTCAGCTTCAAGGTCACCCATGAGCACCTATCTCTATGCCCGCACCTTCGCTGAAGGGCAGACCCCTACTTCCGCGCCCGCTACGCCGATGCAACGCGCAGCGCGGCCGCGTGGAAGCCGCAGCACTGCAGACGCCCGCGGGACTGCCGACGGTGGAGTAAGCCAGGACGCTGGCGGCGACGACACGACCCCAAATGAGACTACGCAGGACACGACGGGCAGCTACATCACCGCTGTGCTCGCGCTGCTTCCCTCAGAGGTCATCGTACTCCACTCCGCGTTCATGGCCTATGCCACCCGGCAGGAGACCGAGCAAGGCGACTCTGGTGGCCAGGGACAAGACATCGCGATCACTGTGGTCAATGGTAGTGCCGATTCCGCAGCAAGTTCGATCCTCATTGTCGAACCTCAGCCGCTAGCGTTTGCCTTCGTTTTTCTTCTCGTAGCAAGCTTGCTGCTCTACGTAGTCGGGCGGGTCCAGACAGGGCAGTGGCAGTGGAGCAAGGATCTGTTCCGCATGCTGATACCGCCTATCGCCTTCACCGCGTGGTGCCTGCTCGAACCGCTCACGGCGATCGATGGCCTCATAAACGTGCTCAAATGGACCGAGAACGTGACTGAAGCGTGGCGTAGCGTGGTCGGGCTTAGCACCGCTGTGATCGTGAGCATGGCCGCAACAGCCCTCGCCTACCAGACGCCAGGCACCCCCAACGATCCTCTGCAGGACGGCGAGCCGCCGACCAACGGTGGACAAAATGCCGCCGAAGTCACTGGCAAGGAGTAAAGCGGCAAGAAGTCCTTCGAAATTGACGTGGAGTCGCGCGTGTAGGCCGACCCGTACACCTGCCTGGCGTAAGAACAAGGCACTTTGCACCGTCTGCATACCAGACTGATCGTTCCACCACGTCCTTTTGCCGATGGCTACCTCGACGCTTCTCGACCGCATCTGCCGCGACGGGCTCTCCTACGCCGCCTACCGCCAGCAGTGGGCCGGCGCCCTCACGCAGTCCCTCAAAGGCCTCGACAAAGAGGCGCGGAAGTACCACTTCTACCGCAAGTACAACGCCGAGCGGACCACACATGTCCACGATGCCTACGTGCCCTCGGACGCGCTCCGTGCCGCGCTCGCGCGGATCGAGGCGCCGCAGACGTGGCTCGTGCTCACCGAGGCGTGGTGCGGCGACTCAGCCTTCAACCTCCCCGTGATCGCCGAGGCCGCTGCGCTGAGCGACCATCTGTCGCTCCAGGTACTGTTACGCGACGAGCACGTGGACCTCATCGAGCGCTACCACACCAACGGCAGCCACAGCATCCCGAAGCTCATCGCCTTCGACGCCGACGGGGCCGAGCTCTTCACCTGGGGCCCGCGTCCCGCTGAAGCGCAGGCGCAGATGCGCTCGATCCTCGACGGCGGCGCGGCACCGGCGCTTGCCAAGCAGCAGTTCGCCGACTGGACGACCGAGACGGAGGCGTGGACCCTCGTGGACCGTGACCTCGCCGCACTCGTAGCCGCGACCGCCGAGGTGACGGCGTAGCGAGCGT
Source organism: Bacteroidota bacterium (assembly GCA_038528235.1). Classification (GTDB taxonomy): domain Bacteria; phylum Bacteroidota; class Rhodothermia; order Rhodothermales; family Rubricoccaceae; genus JBCBEX01. Next base: position 24,491 of record JBCBEX010000006.1, on the reverse strand, counting down.
GCGTAACCCGGCGTGCGCCGCCCCGTAGCGACGCCGACGAGCCTCGCCCCTACCCCTCGCTCTCATGCTCCACATCGTGCACCGACTGCAACGCCGCTTTCCGGACGCCCCGCTCGTGCGAACGCTCACGTTCGCCTCGTTGATCGGGGTGCTCCTCGGCCTCGGGATGCTGCTGGCGAGCTAGACCGCCTCGGCTTCGATGGTCACGCGTAGCGGCTGTAGACCCGTCGCGGTCGCTTCGAGCATGTCGCCCGGATGCACTTGGCCGACGCCGTCCGGCGTGCCGGTGTAAATCAGGTCGCCCGGTTCAAGCGTGAAGACGCGTGAACAGTAGGCCACGATCTGCGCGACGGAGAAGATCATGTGCGCCGTCGTCCCGGCTTGGCGTGCCTCGCCGTTGATGGTGAGCGCGAGGTCGAGCGCCTGCGGGTCGGCGATGGCGGATACGGGCGTAAGCGGTCCGAGTGGCGCGAACGTGTCGAAGCCCTTCGCCACGCTCCACGGCGCCTTCTTGGCCTTGGCCGCAGCCTGGATGTCCCGCGCGGTCATGTCGAGGCCGAGCGCGTAGGCTGCGACGTGGTCCAGCGCATCTGCCTCGGCGATGTGCTTCCCGCCGCGACCGATCACCACCACGATCTCGACTTCGTGGTGAACGTTGTCCGACATCGTCGGGATCACGACGGCGCCGCCGGAGGGCACGAGCGCTGAGGTGGGTTTGAGGAAGACGACGGGCGCCTCGGGCAGGTCAGAGCCGCCCATCTCGCGGACGTGCGCGGCGTAGTTGCGGCCGATGCAGAGGACTTTACCGGGACGGACAGCGGTGCCGTCGGGGAGCGTGAGGGTCATGAGCGCGCGTTTGGTGAACGGGAGCGCCCAAGGTAGACCCAATCACGAGGGCGGTGCGCCGTAGCGGGCTTCGTAGGCACGTACGGCGGTTGCCTCCTCATAGGACATCACCCGTTCCAGACGGACGACGCCGTCGGTGTAGCGCCCGCGCTGCACCTGGTGTTCGGAGCGGACGCGGACGGTGACGAGCTTATGGTTGGTCGGCCCCGCTACCGGCAGGTCGAAGGCGTTGGGGTGGACGTACTGCACCGTGACGGCCACTTCGAACGGCACGCTTTGGCCATTGCGCAGCGTAAACGGCACGGGCTGCCACACGGTGATGTCGTTGACGTGGCTGTGCGCGTCGTCGAGGTCGTCGCAGCCGGGGTCGGTCCACGGCTCGGCGAGGGCGCAGCCGAACGCGCGTCCTTCTGAGGCCGTCCGGCCGAACTCCTGCCCTCCAGAGAACTCGCTGGGTCCGCTGGGCAGACCGTACTGGTGCACCTCCCCGGGCGTTGAGCGCTCGTCGAACGACTTCGCGGCGAGCACCTCCATGGTGTGGAGCGCCACGCCCGCTGCCATCATCTCGATCTCGGTGTCGAGCATGTCGTCGTCGGTGGCGATGAGGGCCTGCTGCTGGTTGAGCGACAGCATCCCGGTGAGCGCGAGAGCCAGAAGGGCAAGGAGCGTCTGCGGCATGGAGTACGAGGGTGAGGCGAACGGAGGAGGCAGCGCCCGACCCCACCGCTGTGCGAGGCGGCTGTAGGGTCAGCGGTGAAGCCAGGCATCCTGCGGCGCAGGGCCTCCTGAGAGTGAGTGGCGTTGTGAGGGCGGCGTCTTTAGGCGGGCTCTTCGCTGGGCGAGCCGGGCAGCGGCGTCAGCGTGACCTCGACGACCTGGTCGCTGAAGTCGGGGCGCGAGCCGTAGTCGCGGAGGGCGCGGTAGCCCTCGGCGTTGGTCGTAGGCCAGCCGTCGCCGTCATAGCCCTCGATCTTGGTCTTCTGCAGGCTCGACGAGCGTGCCTTGTTCAGGTCGGGATCGTCCCATTCGGTGCGGCGCTGGTCTTCCCAGCCGATACGCCAGCGCTGATCGTCGGTGGGGTGTTGCTCCACCATCGCCCAGATTGACTCCTCGGTGACGGTGACGTAAGGCTCGTAGTCGTTGAGCGCGTAGTGGCTGTGGTCATAGTCCGAAGCGTCGTAAGTGGCGGCGTAGACACCTTCCTCGGAGCAGTTCTTATCGACGCCGATGAAGAAGTTGAGCCGGGTGCCGGTCTGGAGCGTCTCGCTGAAGGTTTCGCGCGAGCCGTCGCGGCCGTTGCCCGGCGTGAAGATCATCACGGGGTCGAGCGCCACGTAGCCGTCGCCATCGGTGTCCACGGGGTCGCCAGTCTGACGGGCTGCAACGGGGATGAGGCGTTCAAGCCAGACCGACGAGCAGTAGCCCGCCATCGATTCGATGAACTCGACCGTGAGCGTGCTCGGCTGCTTGACGGTAAGCACCTGGATGCGGTGTTCCTCGTTGATCGTGTGCGAGGCGGTGCCGTAGTAGCCCGTGACATGGAGGTCGAGCGCGTGGCCATCCTTGACCGTGGCCCGGGCCTCGTAGGTGCCGCCCTGGTGGCTGCCGGTCTTGCGGCCAAACGGGTCAGGGCGACCGTCGCTGGTGCGACCGTTGATCCGGGCTTGCGCCTCGTTGAGGTCTGCGCCCGCGTCCCGGGCAAGCGCGACGGTGACGTTGTAGGCCGAGCGTGCGATCTCGCGAGCGAGCACCTCCTCCTGGTAGGAGGCCTGCGCCCGGCGCGTCTCGGAGGCCGATTCTTGGGTCTGGAACAGCGAGGCGCCTCCGAAGAGCGCCGTCGCGGTGACGATGAGGAGTAGGGCCTTTCCCATGGTGTGCGGCTGGGCGTTGGTGGCGTGGAGTGGCGAGTGAAGCGGTGCGGGGGACTGGGTGCCTGAGCGGCCGGAGTGTGCTGCACGGAGGCACCTTCAGACAGGCGCCTATCCATGTCGTGCAGCGCTCAGTCTTCGCGGAGCGTGAGCGTGGTTGCCCAGTGCAGTTCGCGGAACGTGGGCACGCGGCCTTGGGGCGGCTGCGTCAGCGAGAAGGCTACCCGGAGGAAGGCGACGTCGCCTGGACTCGCGGCGGCCTGCCCGAGGCGCGTCATCGGCTCGATGTCGAAATGCGTCAGCGTGGCGGGGCTGAGGCCGCCGGGCTGCCACGGCGTCGTCCAGGCAGGCGTGCCGTTGAGCAGTGCGGCCTCCCGCGTGGAGCGGACGACCTGGTATTGCTGGACCGTCGTGTCCGGGTAGCTCGCCCCCGTCGTAGCAACGAGTTGGTAGCGGATGGATACGCGCGTGGTGTCGAACGTCGTGCTGACGAGGTCGCGATGAAACGAGAAGGCGGTCGTCTGCCCCCCCTCGTGCGTGGGCATGGCGAAGCGCGTGGCCAGCGGCCCGACGGTGTGCTCGCCGAGCTGCGCGAGGTCGTCTTCGAGCCACTCCGCGAAGTCGAGCGACTGGGCCTTCACCTGGTAGAGCGAGGCCTGCTCGACCTTCGCCTCGGTGAGGCGGGCCGTCATGGCCGTGACGATGAGGAACACCGTAGAGCCGATGAGCAGGGAAACGAGATGGTCGTGGATAAAGGTCATAGCGGGGTCGGGAGAATGGGCGACCGGCGATGGACCTAGCGACCAGGCGATGGGTGCGACGTCTGTGTCTGGCTGAGTCTCACGCAGGATCCCGATTCTGAGACACGCTGCCAAGGAATACCCGACCAGGCGGCCGTATTGTCCACGGCGTGCCTCGTTGCGTGCCCTTGAACCTTTCGTGGGCGACCGTCCAACGCACGCACGCGCGTTTCAGCGGGCCACGAGTGTCTGATAGAGCGACACGAGCGTTGCCGCGGGGTCCGTGGTGCGACCGCTGTGCACCGGCGAGGTACGGAGCGCTGCCGAGCGCGGAGCCGTGAGCCAGTGGAACCGCTCCGAGGGTGGGTAGCACCCGATCACCCCGTGCCCGTTGCACACCGTTTCGTACGCATGAAGCGTGCCCTGCAACAATGCCTCAGACAGTACGGCGAGGTCGGCCAGCGTCGCCACTTCCGGGTGCAGCCGCGCCTCCAGGAAGCGCGCGCGCCGAGCGTGCAGCACCACGCCCACATTCACGAACGCGCCCCGCGCCACCGACGGCACAACGCGCACGACGGCGTAGTCGTAGTCGATCCAGACGGGGGGCTCGCTCGGCATGCTCATCGACGGATACTCAGCGGCGGACAATCAGCGGCGGTAGGGCAAGGCTACCTTGGGACCCTCGGCGAGGGCAGCCTGGGCGCGGATTGCCTCGACCACGAACGGCCGCAGCCCCCCGTCCGGCGGCGGAGCGAGGCGCGCATTGAGAAAGGCGACGTAGGCCGCCCGGTTGGCAGCGGCGCTCTCGAACGGGGGCGTACGGCCTTCGGGCGCGTCCATCAGCAGCGCATCCGGCACAGCCTCCAACATCGCCTCAAGGTCTGCTGCGTCCAGCCGTGGCGCAAGCCGCGCGTCGGCCTCCGCGAGGTCGCCGGCGACGGGGAGCAGCACGTGGTCATGAATCGGGACGAACGGGGCCACCGCCTTCTCGGCGACGAGCGCCTGCACGTTGTCCGCGTCCCAAGCGTGGTGCACGTAGAGCGCCGCCCCGTGGTCGATGAGCCAGAGCGTCGGGCGTGCGGCCCTGTCGGCCTGGGTGAGCAGGAGGTTGGGGTTGCGGGCCGTCCGGTCGATGTTGGTCACGAGCGCGTCGAGCCACACGACAGCGGCGGCCGTCTCGGGATCGACGACGGGAGCGCCTTCCTCAGGCATCACAGCGGGCAGGGCCGCGTCGTAGGTGAACGCGCCATCGACGTAGTGCAGGCCAACGTTGAGCCCGCGGCTGCCCTTGAGAATGTCCTGAATCTCGGGATCCGGCTCGGTGCGCCCGAACGAATCGGCGAGATCGACGAGGGCGAGATCGGGAACAGTCAGGCCGATCCGCTGGGCGAGCTGCCCGACGATGAGTTCGGCCACGAGTGCCCGCGCTCCCTGCCCCGCCCCGCGAAACTTGACGACAAACAACCCGGCCGCCGCGCCCTCGGCGTCGGCGGTGTCGACCAGCGCAGGCAGTGAGCCGCCCTCGCGTAGGGGGGTGACGTAGCGCGTGGCGGTGACGGTGGAAAGAGGCATGACGGCGCGGACGCAGACGTGGTCGGGGGTGGAGTCGGGCTTGCCAACCGTCGGCGCGGAGCGCGGTTTCTTGCGTCGGGCGCGGTCGTGCTACACCTTGCCCATGGCTTACCATTCGTTTCAAGGGTAGCCGTCGGCGCTCTTCTCCCCGAAGCCGGGGAGGGCGCGACAGCACGTTGTGCGGCACCTTGTGTGTTGCGGCCCTCCCCCCTCCGCTGTCAGACCGTCCCACTCGCGCTCCTCGCTATGCGTGCCTATTTCTGCGCCCTGTTGCTCGTCGGCTTCGTCGTGCATTTTTCGCCCTGGGCACGTGCCCAAGAGGCCACCGAGGGGGAGGCGCCGACCCAGCGCGTCCTGTTTGCCTTCGAGGTGCTAGGCCTCGCCGACGAGGCGCCGGGGGATTCGCTCCTCGTGCTCTTCGGCAGCGGCCCGCTCGACCGCCTCGTGCCGGGCGGGCGCGGGACGCCGTTCAGCGTCTACCAGGTCGCGGAGCATGACTCCGGCGGCGACGCGCTTGGGACTGCGCGAGTCGTAGGCGGAGGCCGCCGAAAGGCCGCCGCGCACGTGTGGCTGAGCAAACCAAAGGCACCGCAGCTGCGGCTCTATCCAGGCGACCTCCTCGAACTACCCATCACCATTCCTGCCGACACGCACGACGGCCTCCTCCTCTACCTCGCCCAACTGGGCATCCGTCTCACCGACAATGCCAACGAGATGTTCGTCTCTCCTGAGGAGGTCTTTGCGCTGCGCTCCCCCGAGGACGAGCAGGCGCTCCTCAAGCCTTTCGCTGACGCCGTGCACGAAGCTGGCGACTACGTCGTAGGCCTGCGAGAGAGCGGCAACCTGACCCCTCTCTTGGCCTCGCTCTTCGACCCCATCGGGCGCGGCTACTATGAGGGCCGCCTTCCGTTTGACCTCATGCTGGAGGCGACCACTGACGACCTCGTCCGATTCCTGGACTTCGTACGGAGCTACCCTGGGAAATACGTCGGCGGGCGCTGGAAGATCAGCGAGACGTTCGCCACGTGGCTCATCAACAGCGCGCCGTTGGGCCGCGATGGCCTCCGCGACTTCCTTCTCAGCGCCGACGACCTCGACGCCGCCATCGCGCGCTACGACTACGAGCATGACGAGGACTTCCTCACCGAGTGGCGTGACGAGGCAAAAGAGCTCGGTCGCCTAGGGCAGCTCGACGACGCGTTCCGGTTGCTCGATCTCGCCGAGCGCACGGCCCGCCACCAGAGCTGGGAGGCGAGCGCTGCGAGCGCGCTCTTCTCGCGAGGCCTCATCCTCACTGAGGCTGGCCGCTACCGTGACTCGGTGCCCGCCTACGAACAGGCTATCGCCGAGTACGAGCGCCTTGGCGGGGTCGTCTCGCTGCTCAATGCCCTGTACAACATCTCGATCAACCAGGTGGCCGTCGGGGACTACACGGACGCGCTGGCGACCTCCGAGCGCGGCATCGCCCGGGCCGAAGCCGCGCGTGCTGAGGGCAACGCCTCACCCTACGATGTCGGCGAGCAGGTGCTGCGTCAGGGCATCGCACTCAAACACCTCGGGCGCTACGACGACGCCCTCGCCGTCTACGACCACGCGCTCACGCTCTACGAGGAGGACGGCTCTACGGCCAGCCTCCGCCGCATCGCGACAGTGCGCAACCGCCAGGCGGAGATCCAGAAGGAGCGCGGCCTCTACCGCGACGCGCGCGACGCCTACGAGGCCGTCCGCGGCGCCTTCGCGGCCCTTGCCGACACCGAGGGCGAGGCCGACGCACTCGACGAACTCGGCTTCGTGACCTCGAACCTGGGGCAGTACGAGGAGGCAATTGCGCTCTGGCGCGAGGCCGACCGCCTCCACCGGATCAGCGGCCACCTTTCTGACGCGGGCTACTCGCTCAGCCAGATCGCCCAGAGCGAGTGGCGGCTCGGACGCACCGCCGATGCCATCGCCACACACCGCGCGGCCATCGCGGTGCGTGAGCAGGCAGGTGACCTCTCAGGGCAGGCCTACTCGTGGCGCAAGCTCGCCAGCCTCTACACCGAAACAGGCCGCCCCACCCTCGCGCTGGAGGCCTTCGACCGCGCCGACGCGCTCTACGCCGAGGCAGGCAGCACGTCGGGCCGCGCCGAGGTGCTCATCGAGCGGGGCAACGTATTCACGGAGCAAAACGACCACGCCCGCGCCTTGCCGCTCTACGAGGAGGCGCTGGCGCTCTTCGAGGAAGCCGACGACCGTGAAGAGGTAGGCGGCACGCTGAGCGTCATCGGCAACGCCCTCGTCCGGCTGCGACGCTATCGCGAAGCCGAGGAGCGCTACTCGCGAGCGCTGGAGGTCAGCCGTGCCCTTGGCAAACGGACCTGGCAGGTCAACGACCTCGTAGCCCTGGGCAACCTTGCTGCAGAAGGGCAATACGACCGCGATGCTGCCGACGCCTACTACCGCGAGGCCCTGCAACTCGCCGAGAGCGTGGGTGCCACGACCGAGGCTGCCCTCGCCATGGCCGCCTACGGCCGCTTCCTGAGCCAAGCCGGCCGCTTCGACGAGGCCGAAGCGCGCCTCACGGAGGCCTACGACCGCTGGGTGGCCGCCGGCAACCGCGTCGGGGAGGCCTGGACGCTCATCGACCTTGGCCACCTCAATGAACTGCGCGGCGATTTCGAGCGCGCACGCGAGCAGTATGAGGCGTCGCTGGCCATCGGCGAAGCCATCAACGACCTCGGGCGCGTCGGGACGGCGCTCGCCTACCTGGGAGACCTCGCCGGGGTCCTGGCCCAATTCGACGAGGCGGAGGCGTTCCACCGCCAGGCCCTCGCCGTGAGCGAGGAGTCGGCGAACCTGTGGGGCCAGGCAGGGGCGCTCAATGGCCTCGGCAACCTTGCCGAGGACCGCGCCGACTACGCCGCGGCCCTCGACGCCTACGCGCGCGCCGACAGCCTCTACGATGCTCTCGGGAGTGACATCGCCCGTGCCGGTCCCATTAACAACGCAGGCGTCGTGCACCTCTTTCAGGGTGACTACGCTGCGGCCCTCGGCGCTTTCGAGCGGACACGCGCCATCTACGAGGCGGCGGGCCAGGAGGACGCCGGGCTCCTCGTTGCCGAACTGAACGTAGCCCGCGCGCTCCTCGAACAACAGCGATGGGACGAGGCGACGGCTGCCAACGCCCGCGCCTTCGCGCTGGCCGAGCGCTTCGGCCTCGACCGCATCACCGCCGCCGTGCTCTACAACGACGGCCGCATCGCTCTCGAACGCCCCGAGCCGGACCCTGCCGCCGCTGCCACTTCGATGCGCCGCGCTGTCGTGATCCTGGAGACGACCGACGAGCAGACCCGTCTCACCGAAGCCCTTGGCGTCTTCGGCCGCGCGCTCCTCGCCAACAGGGAGGCCGGCGCCGCAGAGACGATGCTGGAACGGGCTGCCACGCTGGCCAGCGATCTCGGCATGCCGCAGCATGTCTGGGAACCGACCTACACGCTCGCCTTGATCCGCGAGCAGCAGGGTCGCGATGCTGAGGCCGTAGCACTCCTCCGCCAGTCCGTCGAGGCAATGGAGACGGTGCGCGCCCGCGTCGTGGGTGGCCAGGAGGCGCAGCGGCGCTTCGCCGAGGGTGGCCCCAAGGTCCGTGTCTACGAAGCGCTGGTGGCCGCCCTTATCCAGCAGGGCCAGACCGAGGAGGCCCTCGCCTACCTCGACCGCAGCTACTCCGACGACCTCCGCGCACAGTTTGGCGACCCGCTCCTTTTTGCCACTGCGGACGGGGCCAGCTTTGCCACTGCGGACGGGGCCAGCGCGGACGGCACCGTCACGGAGGCTGATCGCCTCCGCGCTCTCCAGGCCACCGTGGACCAGTTGGAGACTGAGCGCGCCCAGGCACTCGCTGCTGGCCAGACCGCCCGCGCCGAAGCGCTCGCCGCGCGGCTCTCGGTGTCGCAGAGCGAGTACCGCGCCCTCCTCGACGACGAGATCCGCAACGACCCCGCGCTCGCCCGCCGTTTGCCCGATGCCGCACGCACCCTCCAGCAGGAGCGGCGCGACTTCCCGGACGACCTTGCCGTGGTGACCTACCTCGTCGGCGAATCGCGGCTGTTTCTCTTCGTCGCCACGCAGGACTCCGTCGGCGCTGAGGTGCTGAACGCCAGCGTGGACGAGGTACAAGGGCTCGTGCAGGACCTCCGCCGCTTCATCGCCACGCCCACGGCTGCCGCCGCCGTGCGCAGCGGAAGCCTCGGCGGCGACGACCGCTCGGGCAGCACCGACGTCGAACGCTACGACTCCGTCCGGCAGCGGCTCTACGACCTACTCATCGCGCCGGCTGTCCCCCGTATCGGCAAGCGCACACGCCTCGCCATCATCCCCAACGGCCCACTCTACGACCTCCCGTTCGCCGTCCTGCCCGCCCCCGACGACACTGGGCGGGCCGACCTCGAGCAGTTCCTCATCGAAGACCGGACGCTGTTCTACGTCTCCGACCTCTCCGTGCTCTACCGGCGGGGCATGCGCGGCTCAGACATCCGCATCCGCGCCTTCGGCAACGCCACCACCGACTCGCTCGAAGCACTCCCCTTCGCCGAGCGGGAAGTCGAGGCGCTCGCGCAGCTCTATCCGGGCTCCGAGCTCTTCGTCCGCGAGGCCGCCACGGAGCGGCAGGTCAAGGCCGCGCCGAGCGACTACACCGTGCTCCACCTCGCCACGCACGGCGTGCTCGACCCCAAGGTGGAGCGCTCCTATCTCGCGCTCGCTCCCGACGGCGACGAAGACGGCCGCCTCACCCTCGACGAGGTCCGCCGCCTCGACGCGCTCGGCGACTATCGCCTGGTGACGCTCTCCGCGTGCGAATCCGCGCTGGGCAACACGGACGAAGCCGCGTGGCCCATCAACCCAGCGCTCGCCTTCCTGGAGAACGGTGCGCGGACGGTCGTGGCCTCGCTGTGGAAAGTCGACGACGCCGCCACGGGGGCGCTCATGGAGGCGTTCTACACCACGCTCGCCGAGGGTGATGCGGCGGCGGCGCTGCAGCACGCCCAGACCACGCTCCTCGCCGACCCCGCGACGCGGCACCCCTACTACTGGGCACCCTTCGTGCTGCTGGGCGACGACCAGTAGCCCCTTACTATTTAGTTTGCGTGAAGGTAGTTTTCCCCCTTGCCTGGCCACGGGGAAATCCCCTAGAGTTGCCCACATCCTCTGTCAATAGGCTTGTACCCTTCGTTTTCTCGTAGGCGCCTGGCCGACAACGGGTTGGTACACAGCTTGATTGGTTCTGAGTTGCGGGCCTCTATGCCTACGCCGACGCTTCCCCTCGGCGCGCGCACGGAGGAATTCTCAGACCGACGAGCTTCTTTTTCGCCGTGCTACCTAAGTGGTGCTCCATCTTTGTGGAGCCGCCTGGGTGGCCTGGACCCTCCTGCTATGCGAGCGATACGCGACGCGGCCATGACTCCTGTCATCGGGCTGCTCACGGCCTTCGTGATCCTGGACTATCTGCTCTATCTGGTTTCGGGCTTCGATGCCTTCTCCCTGACGGTTGCGGGTGGCCTTGGCGTGATGGTAGCGCTAGCGGGCGGCCAAGGCGTCATTCCGAAGCGCTACATCCGCACCGTCGTGGCAACCGCAGGGTTGGTGATGGGCGTGATGCCGGGCGTGATCGTGTTTGCACGCGGCTTTGCCTGGGGCACCTCCTTGTATGACTTCGCTCTGATCGGGGGACTGTGTGTCGCCTGCGTGTTAGGCTTCGGCGGTGTGTTTCTCACGCGCCAACAACTTGACCAGCAGCATCAACGGGTGGACTAATCACACAATCCACGGCTGGTGCTCGTTGGATGCGCTGTCGAGTCAGCAACAGTAGTCTGAGCCTGCAACATCGGACAGTAGTGCGGCATCTCAGGGGGTACCTTCCCCGCGCGACGTCTCCTCTCGTATGTCCGATCCGCACGCTGGCTCGCCTGTCCTTGCTGCTGGCCCACCGCTCTCCGACGCCGACGGCGTGGTCGTCTTCATCCACGGTCGTGGGGCTTCGGCTCGCTCCATCTTGACCCTGGCCGAGGAGGCCGATCCAGACCGCGAGGACCTCGCCTACCTCGCGCCTCAAGCTTCCGTCGTAGGCTACGGCCCCTCGTGGTATCCGTACAGCTTCCTCGCTCCGTTCGAGCAAAACGAGCCGTACCTCGCCTCGGCGCTCAACCGTTTGGACGCCCTCGTCCACGAGATCACCGAGGCGGGTGTCTCCCGCGAGAAGGTGGCGCTCGTAGGCTTCTCGCAGGGCGCCTGCCTCGCGTCCGAATACGTGGCCCAGAACGCTCAGCGCTACGGGGGCCTATGCGCGCTCTCAGGCGGTCTGATCGGCCCACCTGGAACGCCCCGAGACTATTCCGGAGCGCTTCACGGCACGCCTGTCTTCCTTGGCTGCAGTGACATAGACCCGCACATCCCGCTCACCCGCGTCGAGGAAACAGGCGAAGTGATGCGGCGCCTCGGCGCTAGCGTCGATCAGCGCATCTACGCTGGCATGGGTCACACGGTCAATGCCGAGGAGGTGGGTATCCTGCGGCAAATGCTAGAGGCACTCTGACACAGGGCCGCACGGCGGTGCCCGCGCACAGAGGGATGTTCACGAGCAGAGGCGTGTTCGCAAACAGAGGCGTGTTCGCAAACGGAGGCGCGCGACGGGCTGCAGCAGCGTAGTGCGCGTGGTGCTAAGCGCCGTGTACGCGAGGCGCGCGATCTTTCGGGGAGGGCGTCGTCGTTTCGTTACATAAACGTCGCCGATTGCCCCGTCACTATAGTTCGATGGGTTTTTGACCGCTCGTTTCGGTTTCCATGGTCGCTCGTCTCCTCGCCACCGTCCTCGTGCTCGTACTGTTCTCCGTGACCACTTTGGTCGTTGTGGGCCTGCTAGCCTATGGCACCACGCCGTCGCGAACGGGACGCGTGGCGGTCGAGGCACTGCGAGCGGAGGTCACTGTGCGCTGGCAGGACGATCAGCCAACCATTTCGGCGCAATCTCTAGCCGACACGTATGCAGCCCTGGGCTACGTGCACGCGCTGGAATCGACCTGGGCCATGATGCTCTGGCGACAAGCTGCGACCGGGCAACTGGCGACCTGGTTTGGCGAGGGCGGCCGTGCCTACGACCGCCACGCCCACACGCTGGGACTGCCCACGCAAGCCCGTGCTACCTACGCAGCACTTTCGCTTGACCAGCAGAACCTCCTCGATGCCTACGCAGCAGGCGTCAACCGTGCGCTACGGCAGCCTGCCATTGCCCAGACCGATGAGTTCGTCCTGCGCGATGTCGTCCCCGAACCCTGGGCCCCATGGCATGCACTGGCCGTCGAGCGGCTGCTCGCCTACCTGGCCACGGACCCGCCGGAACTGCTCACGACGCCCCCCTCGGCGCCTGCCGACACCGTGCAGAGCGCCGACGCCACGCTGCGTCGGCTTGCTGCCTCCGCCGAGGCCCGCGCGTTCGCCGAGCGCGATCGCCTGTTTCGCGCCGCGCTGTTCCTCGGCGACTTCAGCGCGAGCTACGCGTGGACGGCCTCGCACGTTGGGACGGCGGCCGAAGCGGACACCGATGCGCCACCGCCCCGCACGTGGATGGTGCAGCAGGGCTATGGCTCTTCAGCGCTGCCGCTGGTGCTGGAGGTAGCGATGGAGCGGGGCGCCCGGCACGCCGTGCTGGCCACGATCCCAGGCACACTCCTCACTCCGAGCGCGCTCACGTCCGGCCCGGATGGCCAGGGCGGCTGGATGGTGCTGCTGAGCAGCGTTCTCACCCTCGGCACCAGCCAGACGGACCCACCCGCGCAGTACGCCCGCCTCGTGGACCGCCAAGGCCGCGAGGAACTCGTCTCCGTACGCCGCAGCCCGACCCAACTCGCGCTCACGACCCGCTCTGCGCCCCCTGCAACTTCGCTTGGGCAGCCCGACAGCCTCGCCCTGGCGGACGGACCAGACTCCACGCCGGACTCGCTGGCCTCAGCGGCGTCCCAAGCGACGCTCCCTCCCGTGCTCGCGCTGGAGTGGGGTGGCTTTGGCTACAGCACCGACACGCCAGCCTGGACGGCGCGGCTGGCTGAGGCGCTCGGCTACCCCGTGCCCGACGAGCTTCCCGCCTTCACGCTGGTTGAAGGCAACGGCCTACGCCTTGACGCTACGCCTGAGGGTGCCTCGTGGACAGTGCTCGGCGCGCCAGCCGTGCGACGCGCCCTCCCCGGGGGTCTTTTCGTCGGAGGCGAGCCTCCGCAGTCGTTTGCGGCCGCTCACCTGGCCGACCTCCTCGCGACCGCGCCCACCCTCGATCCGGCGACGCTTGCCACGAGCCGCTACAGCGCGTGGGCAGCTGCGGCCGTCCCAGCCTGGCTCGGGGTGATTGGCTCCGACCTGCCGCCCACGTTCGAGGACGCCGTGTCATACCTACGGGGCTGGTCCTACCAGTATGCCCCGCGCGCCATCGCTCCTTCGTTGCTGGACGGGTGGCTCCGGCGCTACGAGACCCTCACCGGCGCCCCCGCTCCTGTGCGCCCCGACTCAGCGGCGGTCGTCTATGCTCGTCTGAGCCTCATCCGCACGACAGACTCGCTGCGGGCTGCCTACGGCTCGGACCCGGCCGCGTGGCGCTGGGAGAACACCCAGCCGCAGGCGCTCCAGTTTCCCATCTGGAGCTCACCCTCCGACACCCTGATCCACGGTCCCGCCCAGCGCCGCTACGCTCCAGCGCGCCTTGGGCTCGGGGGGCATCCGACGGCTCTGCGCGGGGGCACCTCGCCCGCGTTTCCCGGGCAGGGCAGCGCAGCGCAATGGACCGCTTGGTCCCGCTCCGACCGCCCTCGCACCACAGCTACCCTCCACGCGTCGGTCACTACGCATGGGCCGCTTGCTCGCGCCCTCGACACGGTCAACCGGGAACGGCCGATGACCTACACGCTGCCCTCGCCGAGTGCGCCGACCCTTCGTCTTACTCCACCCCGCTAGCATGCCCTCCCCTCGCCTCTTTCTCGGCCTTGATGTCGGCGACACACACACGCATGTGCTCGTGGACGATGGGGCGCTGTGCACCCAACACCTCGGCGCCGGGCTGCACCTTCTGCGCGATGGAGCCGCGCGCACTGCCGATCGTGTAGCCGACCACATACACGCCGCGCTCGCCCTCGACTTCCCTGACAACACGGCGCCAACTGTCGGCGGCATCTGCCTCGGGGTCGCCGGGGCAAGCCGCTTCGAGGATCAGCAACTTCTCCTCGCCGACCTGCGCCAACGGTTTTCCACGTCCGACATTCGTGTGCTTCGAGACGCGCCGCTGGCCGTGGAGCACGCCGCCACGATTGCGCTCGAAGCGGCGTTCGGCGGCGAGAGCGGTGCCATCGTGACCGTGGGGGCGGGCTCCGTTGCCTACGGACGCACCATCGACGGTGACGTGCTTCGCGTCGGAGGGTGGGGCTCGCTTCTCGGCGACGAGGGTGGCGGCTACGCCATCGGTCTGGCTGCCCTGCGCAGCGTGGCCGCTGCAATGGACGGGGGGCCGCCATCGCTGATCGCGGTGCTGCTCGCCGAGCGCTACGGCCTCCTCACCCAGCACGACCTGACCGCCTTCGCCTACCGCAGCGAGGCGCCTATCTCCCTGCTTGCTCCGCTGGTGGTGGAGGCTGCCGAGAAGGAGGACTGGGTGGCAACGAGCATCCTCAAGCAGCAGGCCAACGGTCTTGCCAAGCAGATCGGCTGGCTGGCCTCGCGAGCCGGCGACGGCATTGAGAAGCGACTCGCGTTTGTCGGCGAAATGAGCGCGCCAGGCTACTACCGCGAGTGCATCGCCGAGGCACTTTTGCGGCACCTCCCGCACTGGCGCATCGCCCGGCCACAGGCCGAGCCCGTCGAGGGCGCCCTTCGGCTTGCGCGCCGCCTCGCCCCTGGCGCCGAGCACGTCGCGGCCGAGGACTGACCGCGCGACCGAGGACTGACCGTAGACAGACGCCGAAGCGGTCTCGCTGTTGCGTAGACTGCGGGCCCCCGCCCACGCTGCTTCCCTATGTCTGCCTCACTCCGCTCGTTCGTCGAGGTCGCCCCCGGCTCCGACTTTCCGCTCGACAACCTACCCTACGGCATTTTCTCGCCGGGGCGTACCGCCGAGCGTCGCGCCGGCGTGGCGCTGGGCGACTACGTGGTCGACCTCGCTGTGCTGGAGGCTGCCGGGCTGTTCGCGGACGTACCACTCGGGGACAACGGTACCATGTTCGATGCTGCCGTGCTGAACCGCTTCATGGCGCTCGACCGCCGTTCGTGGGACGCCGTGCGCGCTCGCCTGCAGCACCTTCTCGCAGCTGAGACGCCCACGCTTCGCGACGATGCCGACCTCCGCGACCGCGCCTTTCGTCGGCGCGCCGATGTGACCATGCACCTGCCGATGCACATCGGCGACTACACCGACTTCTACGCCTCCCGCGAGCACGCCACGAACGTGGGCTCGATGTTTCGCGGCCCTGAGAACGCGCTGCAGCCGAACTGGCGGCACCTGCCTGTTGGCTACCACGGCCGCGCCAGCTCCATCGTCGTGAGCGGCACGGATATTCGGCGACCGAACGGCCAGCGACGCCCGGAGACGGAGGGCGGCACGCCCCGCTTCGGCCCCAGCCAGCAACTCGACTTCGAGCTCGAACTCGGCTTCGTGATCGGGAACGGCAATGCGCTCGGCACGCCCATCGCCATCGAGGACGCCGCGGATCATGTATTTGGGCTGGTTCTCGTCAACGACTGGAGCGCGCGTGACATCCAGGCGTGGGAATACGTCCCGCTCGGACCGTTCCTCGGGAAGAACTTCGCCACGACCATCTCGCCGTGGATCGTCCCGCTCGCCGCACTCGATCCGTTCCGCGTAACACCGCCCGTGCAAGCCCCCCCTCCGCTTCACTACCTCCAGACGGAGACACCGTGGGCGTTCGACCTCGCGCTGGAGGTCGCGCTTCAGACCCGGGCGATGGATATTCCTCACCCGATCACGCAGGTGAATGCGCGCGGCCTCTACTGGACAGCCACCCAGTTCATCGCGCACCACACCGTCGGCGGCTGTAACCTCTGTCCCGGCGACCTCCTCGCCTCCGGCACCGTTAGCGGCGCAACGCCTGAGCGCACAGGCTGCCTCCTCGAAAAGACCTGGCGCGGCACCCGACCGTTAACGCTGTCCAGTGGCGAGACACGCACGTTCCTCAACGACGGCGACCGCGTGATCCTACGCGGAGCCGCCGAGCGCGACGGCCTCCGCATCGGCTTCGGCGAGGCAAGCGGGACGGTGCTCCCAGCACACCGCTAGGACTGGCTCAGAGGCTCTTGTGCATGCGCACGACGGGGACTCGGGTCGGGCCCGGCAGGTCGAGTTCAAACCGTTCGACGGCTTCAAACCCGGCTGCGCGATAGAGGGGCTCGCCTGGCAGCGTAGAGACCAGCGCCAGCGCGGTGAAGCCCGCCGCCCGTGCTGCGGCTGTGCAGGCGTCCATGAGTTGACGGCCGAGCCCTTGGCGGGCGTGAGCCGGGTCCACAAAGAAGGCCCGAATGCGCGCCGGCTCGCTCCCAGGATCGAGGAGTGGGTCGGGGCCAGCCTTAGCTTAATCACCGCCGTAGAGCGTACGCCGCCTGCTCCAGCCCCCACACGCCACGATGCGTCCGTCTTGTTCGATGACCAGGTAGGTACCGTCCGCGACGAGTTGCGAGTCGACGCCGAAGACGTGTGTGGTGAGCGCTTCAGCCTGACGAGGGCTATAGAACGGCGCCGCGAGGCCCCGCCCCGACTGCGCAATGAGTGCGTCGAGTAGAGGGACATCTGCAGGAAGCGCTGGCCTCAACTGCCTCGGCATGGCCTGGTCGGGATGGCAGATCGCGGTCATCGGGCGTCCTGAAAGCTACCCATCGACGACCAACTGCTCCGGCGTCAGCAGGCGATAGAGCGCGGGCACAACCACGAGCGTGAGCAGCGTCGAGACAGTCAGGCCACCGATGATGACCCAGCCGAGCGGACTCCAGAGGTCGGAGTTGGTCAGCGTAAGCGGCAGTAGACCGCCGATGGTGGTGAGCGTGGTGAGCAGGATTGGCGTGAAGCGCGTCTGCCCGGCCTCTGCGATGGCTTCGGTGACCGTGCGCCCCTGCGCGCTCAACTGGTTGGCGTAGTCCACGAGGATGATCGAGTTATTGACGACGATCCCGATGAGGCTCGTGAAGCCGATGAAGGCCATGAAGCTGAACGTGTACCCCGTAATGAGTAGCGCCGGGAATGCACCGATGACGGCCAGCGGGATCGCGACGATGATGATGAGCGGCTGGCGGAACGAGCGGAACTGCAGCACCAGCACGGCGAGGATGCCGAGGAGCGCCACGAGGAGCGCCGCGCCGAGGCTGGAGAAGCTCTCCTGCTGCGCTTCGAGCTTGCCGCCGTAGACGACCCGGTAGCCCGGCGGCAGCGCAAGCGCATCCACCTGCTGGACGACGTCCTGAGTGACGGCGATCTCGTTGTACCCGCCGGTCACGTCCACGTCGGAGGTAATGGTGACGGCACGCGCAAGGTCCACGTGGTCGATGCGGGTCGGAACGGGCTCGAATTCGAGCGTGGCGACCTGCCGCAGCGGGACCGCCCCGCCGTGCATCGACGCCACGGCGATGCGGTCGAAGTCATCGAGTGCGGGGCGGCGCGGCTGGCCGTCGGCGCTGGTGAGCGGGAGCCGGACGACAATGTCGTAGTCCTCGCCCTCGCGGTCCCGGAAGGTGCCGAGCGGCAGCCCGTTCATCGCGGCGAGCACGGTGCGGTCCACCTCAGCAATCGGCACCCCGAGCAGGCCCGCCTTGTTGCGGTCGATGCGCACGGCGAGGTCGGTCTTGGGCTGGGCGAGCGGGTTCGTCACGTTCTCCGTGCCTTCGGTGCCTTCGAGGATGGCTTCGACCTCGCGCGCCAGCCGGTCGAGCGTCGCGAGATCCGGCCCGAGCACCTTCACGGCGATGGGAGCCTCGACGGGCGGGCCGTTCTCGAACACCTCGAAGTCGACATCTACCCCGGCCATCGCCGCAAACTGCGGGCGCAACTCCGCGACGAGGGGCTCTACCTGGTCAGGGTCGAACGTCTCCACGAGCACCTGCGCGACGTTGGCGCGCTCGCGGCGCGGGATCACGTTGTAGTACACCCGCGGGTTGTCGCGCCCGACGTTCGCCGCGACGGTCTTGACTTCAGGCCGCTCCTGCAGCACCGCTTCGACGGCCTGCGTAGCGCGGTCGGTGTAGTCGAGGTTCGAGCCCTCGGGCGTCTCGATGCTGACGAGGAACTGCGGCTTGCCCGCCTTCGGGAAGAGCGACACGCCGATGAGTGGGAACAGCGCCCCGGCTCCGATCAGCGCGGCAAAGGCAATCGCGACCACCGTGCGAGGCCGCCGCAGCGCCCAGTTCAGCGTCCCTACGTAGGCGCGGTCGGAGACAAAGTCGAGCAGACGCTGGAGCGGAGGACGCTTCGCCCTACCATTCTTGTCATCCTGAGCGAGCGTGAGCGAGTCGAAGGATCGTTGCTCTGCCTCGGCGCCTTGCTCTGAGTCTGGGAGTTGACCCGCAGATCCCCCGCTTTCGCTGGGGGCAAGCTCTTCGGCTTCGGTCGCTTCACGACCTCCGCTCAGGGTGACACTTTCTTCGCTAGCCGTTCTCCCTTTCAACAACCGGCTCGCGAGCATCGGCGTGAGCGTCAGCGAGAGTACGAGCGACGCGCCGAGCGCGAACACCACCGTGAGGGGCATCGACCGGATGAAATCGCCCGTGCCGCTCTGGATGGAGATCATCGGGACGAAGGCGAGCACGCTCGTGGCCGTCGCCGCGACGATGGGCAAAGCCACTTCGCGCGTCCCTGCGACCGCTGCCTCGAACCGCCCATAGCCCTCGCGCAGATACCGCGCGACGTTCTCGGTCACCACGATGGCGTTGTCCACGAGCAACCCGAGCGCGATCACGAGGCCGACGATCGAGATCTGCTGGAGTCCGTAGTCGGCAAAGTCCAGCCAGTTGATCGCGATGAGAATCGACGATGGGATGGCGAGCATCACGATCAGCGACGCGCGGAAGCCGAGCGCGAGGAGCACCACGATCCCGACGAGCAGCACGCCCTGAAGCAGGTTGCCGAAGAACCCGCCCACGCGGCGGTCCACGCTCTCCGACTGATCGAACGCGACAGACAGGCCGATCTCGGCAGGCAACGTCGGCGTGACGATGGCGAGCGCCTCGTCGAGTCCGGCGCGTACGTCGAAGATGTTGGTCCCCTCACGCTGGACGATGGTGACGAACGCCGCACGGGCCCCGTTGAGCCGAGCGCGGTGCGTGTCGTCGGCGTAGGCGATCCTGACGTCGGCGAGATCGCGGAGGTAGAGCGCCTGCCCGTCGGCGGCGCGCACGACGGTCTGCGCGATCTCGTCGAGGCTGGCATAGTCGCCGGAGGTCTGGATCGTGAACCGCTTCGTCCCGGCATCGACAGTTCCGCCGGGGAGGTTCTGCGCCTGCCCCTGCACAGCCTGCATCACCTCGCCGAGCGTGACGCCACGTGCGCGCATCGCTTCGAGGTCGAGGCTAACACGCACCTCCGGGTCCGGGATCGCCCACACGGTAGCGCGCTGCACGCCCGCGACCTGCTCGAAGGCGTCCTCCAGCCGCTCGGCCTCGCGCTTCAGGCTGCGATAGCTCGCCGTCTCGCTCGTGAGCGCGACCTGGAAGATGGTCGCATCCGTTGGCGAAGTCTGAATGATGTTAACCGCCGCGACGCCGTCCGGTAGCGTCGGGCGCACCTGCGCGACGGCCTGCGTGACCTCGTCGTGCGTCTCGTCGGCATCGGCGTAGGCCTCGAACTCGACCACGACGACGGCGAGGCCGTCTTGTATCGTGGTTTCGAGTTTCTTGAGGTCGTCGAGTTCGTAGAGCGCCGCTTCGAGCGGGTCTACGACGAGGCTCTCAACGTCTTCGGGGTTGGCTCCAGGGAAGACCGCGATCACACGCGAGGTCGCGATGTCGAACTGCGGGTCCTCGGAGCGCGGCATCGAGAGAAAGCTCTGCACGCCGAGCAGCGTCGCGAGCAGCACCACGACGAGCGTGAACTGGTAGTTCTCAATCGCCAGCTTGGGGAGGTTCATGGCTAGGAGATGTGAGGAAGTAGAGGTGAGTGAGAGCATCAGCGGCTCTCATCCGATTTCGTTCAGTTGCTTCAGTCCGATGTCATCCCGAGCGAGCCAAACGAGTCGAAGGATCTGCGGGCCAGCTTCCAGGCAATGCCCACGACTTCGAGGCACGACATAGATCCCCCGCCTGCGCGGGGGCAAGCTCTTCGACCACGCCCTACGGGCTCCGCTCAGGATGACACGTGTGGGGCCATGAGCTACGGGGTATTAGCCACACGCACGCGGTCGCCATCGGCGAGGTAGGCGGCGCCGGTCGTGACGACGTGCGCGGCACCATCAAGCCCAGCGCGCACGGCGAGGCGATCGCCGGAGAGCGCGGTGATCTCGACCGTGCGGCGGGCTGCGGTATGCGAGCCGGTGCTATCCATCTCGGCAGCATCGACGGTGAAGACGGCACCCGTCGTCCCGTCGCCCGCCACGAGCGCGTCGATGGGAATCACGGCATAGCCGCTCCCCGTGCTGGGTTGGATCTCGACGTCGGCGACGAAGCCTGCCTTCAGCCGCCCGTCGGGGTCGGGCACGGCTACCTCGACCTCGAACGTGCCGATCGCCGGGTCGGCAGCACTGGCGATCTCGGTCACGCGGCCCCGGAAGGCGTCACCTGGATAGGCTCCGAACCGTACGTTGGCTCCGTCGCCCACGGCGAGGCGCACCACGTCGCGGTCGGCCAGCCCGGCGCGGACGACCCAGCCGTCGCCGGTCGTCCCGAGCGCGATGATCGGCTGGCCGGGCTGCACGAGTTCGTTCGGCTCCGCCATCCGCCGCAGTACACGACCCGACGCGGGAGCCGTGATGGTCGCGAAGCGCTGGTTGAACGCCGCGATGTCGTAGCCCGCCTGCGCCACCTCCACGCCCGTGCGTGCGTCCTGCACCTGTTCAAGGGTGGCGACCGAGTCTGCGATTAGCCGCTCCGCGCGGGCGAGGTCGCGTTGCGCCTTGTCGAGCGCGCTCTCGGCCTGGAGCACCTGCGCGTCAATCTCGCGGGGGTCGATGCGGGCGAGCACCTGTCCCGCCCGTACGAGGTCGCCCTCATCGGCATTGACGCGGGCGACGAGGCCGCCGACTTTGAACGAGAGCACGCGCTCGGACTTGGGCGCGAGCCGCCCGCTCGTCCGGATCGGCAAGGCCCCCTCCGCCTGCTCCACAGCGGCGATTTCGACAGGGATGGCGGGCGATGCCGGCGGCGTGTCAGCGACGGCCTCGCCGCACCCACTCCCGAGGAGCAGCACGACGCACGCACCAGCACTAGCGATGAGGAGACGAAGGTAGAACGGCATAACTAGACTCGATGATGATGACAGGCGAAGCTGTTGAGATGAGAGCATGTGCTGCGGCGACTCCCCCTGTTCGACACGCCTGGACGGCGGCCGAACTGTCCCCCTCACAGGTGAGGGGGACAGCCTCGTGACCCTTCATGGGGAACGAGGCGGGGGGAGCCTGCTCACTCCAGCACCGCGCTCCCGACCGCGAATTCGAGATCGGCGAGGCGCGCGAGGAGGGCGTAGCGGGTGACGTTGAGGTTGAGTTCGGCACTGGTAAGCGCGGTCCGGGCGTCGACGAAAGCAACTTGGTTGACCTGGCCTTCTGCGACACGTCGCTGCGTGAGCCGGAAGCCCTCCGACGCCGCCGCGACCCGTTCTTCGGCCGTCGTAAGTGAGGCTCGTGCGACCCGGACCGCGTCGTAGGCGTCCTGCACCTGAAGGCGGATCTGCTGTGCGGCCTCGGTCCGCGCCACGCGCGTCCGCTCGACCGCCACCTGCGCCTCGCGGACGCGTGCCCGGTCGGCCCCGAAGTCGAAGAGCTTCCACGAGAGCACCACCGAGGCGAGGTAGTACGGCGCGTCCCCGGTGAAGCCGTACCCCTCCCCCTGAATGCCACCATCTACGGCGAGCGCGACGCTCGGGAGGTAGCTCGCGCGACTCAGCGATACGTTCGCCTGCTGCGCCTCGATGGCAGCGTCGAGTTGCGCGAGTTCGCGACGCTGGGCAACGGCCGCGTCCTGCATGGCCGCGAGAGCCGCGTCAAACGCAGGGTCGTCTGCCACGGACGCCTCAGCGCTGACCAGGACGGCAGGCTGCACCGACATCGTCGGCGCGGCGTCCGGCAGCGGCAACGTCTCGGCCTCGATGCGCTCCAGCGGCGTGCCGAGTGCACGGTTGAGGAGGAAGTTGACGTACGAACGCGCCCGGTCGCGGTCGGCGGCCGCCTCAGCCTGCTGCTGCTCGACGGCGAACGTCTCAGCGCGTGCCCGAAGCACGGCGTCGGCGAGGACGCGGTCGTTGCGCCGCAGCCGCTCGGTCGTGCGCAGATTCTCCGTCACGAGGTCGCCCGCGGCCGCGAAGATGGCGGTGGCGCGCTCGGCCTGGAGGTACTGGAAGTAGGCCACCTTCACATCGCGCACGAGTTGCTGCCGGAGTGCCTCAACCTCCGCCTCCTGCGACGCGACGAGGTGCTGGCTGAGCCGGACAGCTGCGTTCAGGCGCGGCTGGTAGAGCGGCTGGACCACGCGGAGACGTGTCTCCTGCTCCCGCTCGCGGAGGAATGGAATGGACTCGTTGGATAGCGTCGGGAACGACGGGGCCTCGCCCTGCGCCGCGAGGAGGTCGTTGAGTGTGCTGTATGCCGGGTTGAGGAGGTCGCCGAGCGGGAGGTCGATCGTCCGCCCCCCTCCGGCGCGGGAGAAGCGGGCCTCGACGGAGAGCGTCGGGAAGAAGCTGCGCCGCGCCGCGTCGAGAGCGTAGCGCGCCGCGTCGAGGTCGAGCGCCTCCTGCTGGAGCGCGAGGTTGCTCGCGAGCGCCTCGGCCACGTAGGCGTCGAGGAGAGCGGTTGGAGCGGAATCGGGCGCGTCCTGCGCATGAAGCACGGGCGCAAACAGGAGCCCCACGAGAGCGAGGAGAGGTACGAGCTTTTTCGTCATGTCGCTTGCTGACAGAACGTCAACGAGAAATACAAAAAAAGAGAATTAGGCCGGAGCGAGCGCGAGGTTGATCGTCTCGAAGGCGTGGTCGAGGAGCGCATCGGCGTCGAAGCCGAACTGCTGTTCGAGCATGGCCTCCTTCATCGCGCCGACCTGGATCATGCCGTGGGTGAAGCCCCAGAGCGTCATCGCCGTCTTCATTGGGTCGAGGCCCGTACGGACCGAGCCGTCGGCTTGCCCGCGCAGGATGGATTCGACCATGATGCCCATAAGTTCTTGGCTCCGGTCCATAGCCGCGGCTTCGTTGTGCTCGGCTTCGGCGGGGTCGAGCTCGCGCGTCTCGAAGCGGGCAAGCGCCTCGAAGAGCACAGGGCGCTCGTGGGCGAACTGGACGTAGGCCCGACCGATGGCGTTGAGTTGATCGTAGCCAGTGGCGTGGGCGCTCACAGCCGCGCGGAACCGGCCCGCGAGGCTCGCCACTGCGCGGTGCGCGAGACCGTCGAGGAGGTCGAGCTTGTCCTGGAAGTAGAAATAGACCAGCCCCCGGCTCAGCCGTGCCTCGCGGGCCACGTCGCCCATCGTAAGCGCATCGACGCCCTTGCGCGCCACGACTACTGCCGCCGCGTCGAGAATCGACTGACGGCGCTGTTCCTTCTCTTCGGCGCGGCGCTGCGCGGTGATGGACGGAGCTGTCATATCGACACACGTTCGTTTGTTGACACACTGTCAATGAACCATATTAGCGTAGGTTCCTACCTTGCTGTCCCCTTCTCCTGTCAAGCGGCATGCGTATCGTTTACATCAACACGGCGGCGATTGAGAGTCACCCGACGTTCCATCGCGTCTTCAGGCGTGCGATGGGCTTTCCCGACTTCTACGGAGCGAATATGGATGCATGGTTGGATTGTATGAGCAGCATTGACGATCCCGCCGCTGGCCTCAGCGAAATCACTGTCGCTCCTGGTGAATTGCTCGTCTTAGAAATACCAGACAGTCTCGACTTTGCCTACCGATGCCCCGATATCTGGCAAGACTTGTTGGAGTGCTGTGCTTTCGTCAACCAGCGACGCATAGATCGAGGACAGCCCTCTGTTTTAACGCTGCTTCTCCGGTGATGCACTGTCATCCTGAGCGAGCCCAGCGAGTCGAAGAGCTTGCCCTCGCGAAGGCGGGGGATCTTCGTATCAGCTTTTCAGCCCCGGGGAAAACCTCAAGGTAGGCCTAGATCCTTCGACTTCGGCTTTCAGCCTCCGCTCAGGATGACACGTTTCGATCTCAGAGATACTCCTTCCGAAATGCCTCGGCCATCGAAGCAAAATGCTCGACGGCAGCGGGATTGCGCGTCGCATCTTTGTTGAGGGCCGTACCTGTG
>JBCBEX010000005.1:0-103546 GCA_038528235.1 Bacteroidota bacterium | reverse complement strand
GGGGCAGACGTCGCTGTTCTCGGAGACGCGGGTGTTCGCGCTGCCGTCGGACGGGACGTACCAGGTGGTGGTGGACGGGGCGGCGGACGCTGCGGGAGCGTACCGGCTCGGCTTCTCTGAGATCGAGGACCCGGCGCTCGTGACACTGCAAGCCGTGACCGAACTCACCCCGACGATCTCGGTGTTAGGCGACCGGCAGTTCTTCCGCTTCGCCGCCACCGCCGAGGACGTGCGCAACGTCGTCCTCGACCACCCGAGTGGCGGTCTCGTGACGCAGGCGTTCCTGCGTCGCCCTGGCACGCAGCCCTTCTACCAGCGCAGCCCCATCACCTCGACGCAGACCTCCACCGCGACCCGCCTCGGCGAGACGCGCCCCCTCGTGCTCCCCACCGACGGCGACTACGTCGTCGAGGTCGGCACCTACGCCGTCAACGGCGGCGTGCGCACCACCCACACCGGCGACTACCGCGTGCGCCTCTTCGCCCCGACGCCGATCGCGCTCAGCCGCGACACCGAGCGGACGAGCACACTGGGCGCGTGGGCGTTCGACGTGTACCGCTTCAGCGGGCAGGCGGGCGAGCTCTTCAACGTGGCGACGCTGGGCGAGGGCGTCTCGGGCGGGGTGACGGCGCAGGTGTACGGCCCGGGCGGGCAGTTCGTGCGGCAGTCGGGGCAGACGTCGCTGTTCTCGGAGACGCGGGTGTTCGCGCTGCCGTCGGACGGGACGTACCAGGTGGTGGTGGACGCGGTGACGGACGCGGCGGGGGCGTACCGGCTGGGCTTCTCCGAGATCGGTGATCCCATCGCTGCGACAGCCGGTACGCCCATCACCGCGGACATCAGCGTGCTCGGCGACCGGCAGTTCTTCCGCTACGAGCGCACGGTCGGGCAGACGGTCCAAGTCACCCTCGACCACCCGAGTGGCGGCCTGGTGGCGCAGACATTCGTGCGGCGGCCGGGCAGCCAGCCCTTCTACCAGCGCTCTGTTCTGACTTCGACGCAAACGACAACGACCACGCGGTCAGCCACGTCGTTCGCCGCGACGGCGCAGGAGGCCGGAGCGCATGTGATCGAGGTCGGCACCTACGCCGTTGGTGGCGGAAATCGGTCCAACCATGCCGGACCATACCGGCTTCGCTTCTGAGTGTCGGCCTTCGGGCAGCCGTGGCGAAACATGAACGGCCGCGCCGGGGACGAGATGCCCTGGCGCGGCCGGATGCGTTGAGGCCGGCGGAGCGCTCAGCCGCCCTCGCCCTGCTCGCGCGTGACGAAGTCGCCGAACGACTCGTTCTCGTAGGCGCCCTCGGCGAAGTAGCGCAGGGCGAGCATGAACTCCGGGGCCTCGCGGTAGCCGGGAAGCACCCAATGCTGCGAGCCGTCGGACTTCATGAAGACGGTCGTCGGGGTGCCGCGCATGCCGAGGTCGGCGGCAAGCTGCGCCTCCATTACCGTAGCGTCGGCAAACTCGAGGACGGCACGGCTCTCGGTGTTGACGCGCACCGACTGGAAGTGCTCGTTCATGTAGGCCTGCACGGTCTCGTCGCCGTAGACGTCCTGGTCGATCTTGTCGCACCAGCCGCACCACGTGGCGTAGCCAGCGAGGAGGATGAAGTCGCCCTCCTGAGGGGCGTTCTGCGAGGCCTCGCCGAAGGTGACCCAGTTGATGCCCGCGGGCGCTCCAGCCGGGTCCGTGGCGATGGGGGCGCTTGGACCGGCGTCCTGTGCCTGGGCGGGCATCGTCAGGAGCAAGAGCGCGGCGAAGAGGCCGAAGCGGAGAAACGACATGGTGGAGTCGGTAAGGGGGGAGCGGGACAGTGCGGCTAAGATCCGAGATCGTGAACGCGAAATCGAGTACATATCGCGTGCCGCATTGGGTCTAGGGCGGGTCTAGGGCATCAGCGCGGCGTACGCATCCACGAACGCAGCGTTCTCGCGTTCCGTGTCGAATTCGTCGAACACCTGGGGAATTGAGCGCTGAGCAGCACCTCGGAGCGCGGCATCATGGGCAACGCGGCGCAGCGCGTCTACGAGCGCAGCCCGGTCGTCCACATCCACGGCCAGCCCCACGCCGTGCGCCCGCACCACCCGGCCCAACTCGGGCAGGTCGGATGCAACGACAGGCAGCCCGGCGGCGAGGTACTCGAAGAGCTTGTTCGGAAGGCTTAGCCGCAGGCTCTCCGTGCGCGGCTCGATCAGGACGAGCCCCACATCGGCGGACGCAGTGAGGGCAGGAAGCGCGTCGGGCGGTGTGAACGGGACGAAGTGGACGCGGTCCTGCATCGGCTCGGCGAGGCGCCGGGCCTCGGCCTCGAACGGCCCCTCGCCGATCACGACGAGCGCTACCCCCGGTACATCGCGTAGGGCGTCGAGTGTCTGCGGGAGCCCGCGCCCGACGCGCAGGAGGCCCTGGTAGAGCAAAATCGGCACGGTGTCGTGGATGCCGAGGGTGTCGCGGAGCGCGGTTGTGCGCGGGACTGCGGTGGTGCGGGGCAGGTTGTGCTGCACCATCGGCCGGGCGATGCCATACGCGGTGGCAAGCCGGTCGGCAATCGCGCCGTTCACGGTCAGCACGAGGTCGGCGCGGCGGATGTGCCGCGCCTCGACGGTCCGCCAGAGCCAGCGCTTGAGGGGGGCGTCCTCGGTGGCGTCGAGGTGGGCGTAGAGTTCGCGGCTGTCGAAGACGAGGGGACGGGCCGAGCGGCAGGCCGAGCGCGCCATCGCTGGGAGCACGTAGAGGTCGCTCGCGTGCCACAGGTCGATGGAACGGGCCGCGGCGAGGCGTTGGGCGGCACGCACGAACTGCCGGTGCGCCTGCCAGAAGAAGCGCGGCCCGCCACCCGATGGACGCGGCACGGCATGGAGCGTGACGCCGTCCGGCAGCACGGCCCCTCGGTCCGTGTCGAACGCCAGGACCTCGACCTGCGCGCCCGCGCCGGTCATCGCCGCCAGTTGTCGCAGCGCCCGCGACGACCCTGTGACGTCGCCCACATAGGCGAACGCGACGGTACGATGGGCGAGAGACAGTGCAGAGATCGACATGGCGGAGGCAAGGCGCAGGCGTCGAAGATCGTCCATCGCCACAGCCTCCATGGGTACGGGAGGCCGTCGGCACGAAAAAAGGCGGCCCTCCGAAGAGGGCCGCCTCGTGGGTCTGGCCTTGGTGGTATTGGTAGACCGCTAGCGCACGTTCTTGTAGAACCGGAAGCGCCAGGGGTCGATGTTGTGGTTGGGAAGCTCGATGGGGCTGTAGCCCTCGACCCAGTACGGCTTGGCGAAGTCCTTCATGGAGCGCTCGCTGTAGAAGTGGCGGGTGCGCTTCGAGAAGGGGCGCTCGGCCTCGTCGGCCCAGTAGATCTTGTGGGCGATGCGGAGCGCGTTCTGCCAGCCGCGCCAGCGGCTCTGGGGCGTCAGCGAGGAGTAGAAGCGGCGCTTGCCCGAGTGGGCGTTGAAGGCCGAGAACTGGAACGGGTCGAGGACGACCTCGCGGTAGCTGTCCTGGCCGCGGTAGCGCGTGTCCACGCGGTTGCGAACAACCCAGGCGACGAGCTCCTGCTCGTTGGTTCGCTTGGTTTCGGAGTAGATGCAGCGGGCGAGCCAGAGGACGTCGTCCGAGATCGCATCGAGGGAGAAGTCCGGCACGCGCTCGACCATGGGGGCCGAAAGCTCGGTCGGGATGGGGATGGACGTCCCCGGTTCGTCAGCCGCCGGCGTCATGATCGTGGCGAGGAGCGGCAGGATGCCGATCGCGGCCAGCGAGTAGAAGCCCAGGCGCGGCTTACGGGTGAAGATCTTCATACGAAGGAGTGCTCGTTCAACAAACAACGCCTCGGGGGAGATTGTCGGGAGGCGCGCTCAGTGCCTGACGCAAGGGGATTGCGCGTCAAGCCGAGGGCCGATCCAACAGAGGCGTCATCAGGATGGTCCATGTGCTGTGCCAAGACCTTACCAAATTGAAAGACATAGGTCCGATTTTGAAACGGCATGGGTGAAGACCATATGGCGCTACGGTCAACAACGTGTGCGGATGCACATAGCTGGCGTTTCTGAGCGATTCACAAGGCGGCGAAACCGCACGTCGCGGCGTGGGGAGCTTTAGTGAAGCGATTCTGGGACGCTTTCACACCATCTCGATGTGCACATACCATGGACGAAGCGCTTCCGGCAAACCGGGCCGTCGCCCAGGTGTCTCCCCAAGTGCACAGCCCTGCGCCCCCTTGACCGCTCGATTGCACACTGGCCATGACCACCCGTCCCCTCCGCCTTCTCGCCGATGCCAACATCCCGTTTCTTCACAGGGCGTTCGATCGCTACGGTGCCGTCGAGGTGCGGCCCGGGTCAGAAATTTTACCGGGCACGCTCGCTGAAACCGATATCCTGCTCGTGCGCAGCGTCACGCGTGTCGATGCGGGACTCATCGCGGGAACGCCTGTTCGCTTTGTGGGCACCGCCACGGCCGGGACGGACCACATAGACACCGACTGGCTCGCGTCGCAGGGCATCGCGTTCGCCTCGGCACCCGGCTCCAACGCGCAGTCGGTGGTGGAGTACGTCCTCGCTGCACTGTTCAACGTGCACGGCGTGCGGGGGGCGCTTGGCGGACTGGTGGGCAAGACGGTCGGCGTGGTCGGCTGCGGGCAGGTCGGCGGTCGGCTGGTGGAGCGGTTGCCGCACCTTGGCTGCCACGTTCTCGCCTGCGACCCACCGCTCGCCGAGGCCGCAGAAGCGAGAGGCGAGCCGCACGGCTTCGTCTCGCTCGATCAGATCCTCGACGAGGCCGACATCGTCACGCTCCACACGCCGCTGACGCGCATGGGGCCACATCCGACCTTCCACCTGATCGGCGAACGCGAGTTGGGGCGGTTGGCCGGACGCAACGTGCTGTTCATCAACGCCGCGCGTGGGGCCGTCGTGGACAACCGCGCGCTCCGCGACGCCCTCGAACGCAAGACGCTCGGCGGCGCCGTCCTCGACGTGTGGGAGAACGAGCCGACGCCGGACCCCGACCTCATCCCGCTCATCGACATCGGCACGCCGCACATCGCGGGCTATGCCTACGACGGCAAAGTCGCTGGGACCGCTATGCTTGCGGAGGCCCTCGACGCCTGGCTCCGGGTTCACCCCGATGAGGCCGCGCACGTTTCTGAAGGTGTTCCAGCAAAATGGAACGCCGAGGAGGTGCTCGCGCCCGCCGAGCCGCTGATCATCGAAGCGCTAGAGGGCGGGAAACTCGCCGCACTCGTCCAGCAGGCCTACGGCCTCCGCGCTGATGACGCTCGCTTCCGCAAGCTCCTCGACCTGCCGACCGCCGAGCACGCGGCCCGCTTCCGAGAGCTCCGCAAAACGTATCCGAGGCGTCGCCACTTCGACCGCTTCACCGTCGTTGGCGAGGTGCCAGAGCACCTCCGCGATGCTGTGACGAAGGGCCTCGGCTTCAAGATCAAGTAGCGCTAACCCTTCGCGTTTGCTCGAATGATTCAATCCATGCCATCCTGAGCTTGACCCAGGACCTCTGACGATCGCAGTACTCCTCCGCATCGCTGAGATGCTGAGCTAAGTTCAGCATGACACTAGGGCTTTGAGAAGATGCCCCACGCGAATTGTGGCGTCATCCCCGCGAAGGCGGGGATCCATACGGTGCACCGTATAGATCCCGGATCAAGTCCGGGATGACAAAGGTGGAGGTGAACTGCTATCCTGGAGGCTTGTGTATAGCAGGGCTGGGAAACAGAAACAGGTCGAGCAGCGCTGATCCTCGACCTGTGACCTGCGACTCTCGACTTACGACCCGTAGCCGTAGCTCCGGAGGAAGCCGTCGCGGTTGCGCCAGTCGGCGCGGGTCTTGACGTGAAGTTGGAGGTAGAGCGGGCGGCCAGTGAACGCCTCGATCTCGCGGCGGGCGGCGGCCCCGAGCCGCTTTAGCGCCGCGCCGCGCTTGCCGATGAGGATGCCCTTCTGCGCGTCGCGTTCGACCACGATCTCGCAGTCGCAGAAGTCCTTCTGGCCCTCGCGCTCCTCGTAGACCGTGACGTTGACCTGCGTCGAGTAGGGGACCTCGGCGCGGAACTGCTTGAAGATCTGCTCGCGCACGATCTCGGCGATGAAGAAGCGCTCGGGGTGCTCCGAGAGCTGGTCGGGTGGGTAGTAGGGCGGCCCCTGCGGCAGGCGCTCCACGATGGCGTCGCGCAGCGCGTCGAGGTTGAAGCCGCTCACGGCCGAAGTCGGGATCACGGCGTCGAACGACCGCAGGGCGACGTACTCCTCCACGAGCGGCAGCGCCTCCTCGTGCGAGATGAGGTCCATCTTCGTGAGGACGAGCAGACAGGGCGTGTCCGCGATCTGGTCTGAGAGGCGGGCGAGCGCCCGGTCGGCGACGGAGCGCTTCTCGGCATCGGATAGGAAGAGGACGAGGTCGGCGTCCGCGAGGGCGCGCTCGACGTCGTGCATCATGTGCTCGTGGAGCTTGTAGCGTGGCTTCACGACGCCCGGCGTGTCGAGGAAGATGACCTGGTGCGTGTCGCCCGTGAGGATGCCGAGGACGCGGTGGCGGGTCGTGCTCGGCTTATCCGTGACGATGGACAGCTTCGTGCCGAGCAGCGCGTTCATGAGCGTGCTCTTGCCCGCGTTCGGCGCGCCGACGAGTGCCACGTAGCCGCTGCGGAAGCCGTCGGGCACGGCGGAGAGGTCGAGGAGCGGCGATTCCATGCGAATGGGAGAGTTGGGAGCAACGAGAAAGCGCCCTCGCTATTGTCATCCTGAGCGAAGGGCTGCAAGACCGAAGTCGAAGGATTTCGGGACGACCTTCCAGGCCTCGTTTGGGGCGCAAAGATGGAGCGGAGACTCTTCGGCTCGCGATGCTCGCTCAGGGTGACAGCGTGAGAGGGCGACCAGGAATATCCTGTGCCTCGTTTTCTCTAGGGCAGAGAAGAGCCGTCAACGAACGCTCGCCCCATCCGTTTCTGCGGCGGGCGGGTCCACGAAAAACGCGCCCGGCAGCGGAGGCCACCGAGCGCGCAGTCAGAGCGGTGAGACGCAGCGCCTAGCTGGCGTACACGTCCTCTTTGCCGTAGTGCTTGACGAGGAGGTAGTAGAACACCGCGCGGTACTTGTTCGACTTGAGCCCCTTCGTGGTCTCGCAGGTCGCGTTGACGGCGTCCATCAGGTCGGGGCTGTCGGCCATGCCGAGCTTCTTGACGAGGAAGTTGTCCTTGACGCGCTTGAGCTCCTCGGGATCGGAGCAGGAGACGAGCTTCGAGTCGTTGTTGTAGATCGAGGGGCCGAGGCCCTTGGCGACGGCTTTGAGGAGGGCCTCATCGTAGGACGCGCCGATCTTGTCCATGGCGGCCTTGTAGGTGGCCATCGCGTCGTCGAACTTGCTCATAGTGGTAAAACGGGTACGTGAACGGGGGATGAGAGTAGGGCCAGAAGTATAGGCCCCCAGGGTGATGAGGGACAAGGTGTTCCCCGAAGATGTAGCGTTGTGAAACAGCAGGTTCAGCCCTGACACAGCCGTGGCGCGAAGCGAGGCAGTCAGCGTCAGCGCGCGGACGCGTCGGTGATGACCTGCCGCATGGCGCGCACGGCCTCCGGCATCCCCACGAGCACCGCCCGCGCGATCACAGCGAAGCCGATCGAGACCTCCTCGACGTGCGGGACGTGGCGAGCGAAGAGCGCGTAGTTGGTATAGTCGAGCCCGTGCCCGGCATGCACCTTCATGCCGAGGTCGGCGGCGAGGGCCGCGCCGCGCCCGAGGCGTTCGGCCTCGCGTGTCTGCGCGGCGAGCGTGGGCGCGTTGGCAAAGTCGCCGGTGTGCAGCTCGACCGCGTCGGCCCCGAGGTCGGCGGCGGCGCGAAGCTGGTCGGGGTCGGGATCGACGAAGAGGCCCACCGCGATGTCGGCGGCCTTGAGGCGGGGCATCACGGCGCCGAGGCGGAGCCGCTGCCCGAGCACGTCGAGGCCGCCTTCGGTGGTGACCTCCTCGCGGCGCTCCGGGACGAGCGTGGCGAGGTCGGGCCGCACGTCGCAGCAGATCCCGACGACGTCCTCGTTGGTGGAGAGCTCGAAGTCGAGGCGGCCGAGCACCGTCTCTTTGAGTAGGCGCACGTCGCGCTCGGTGATGTGACGGCGGTCTTCGCGGAGGTGGAACACGATGCCGTCGGCCCCGGCCATCTCGCAGAGCGCAGCGGCGTGCACGGGGTCCGGGAAGCGCTCGCGGCGCGCGTTGCGCAGCGTGGCGACGTGGTCGACGTTGATCAGGAGGCGGGTCATGGTAGGGGGTGAGGCAGGCAAGGGATGCAGGGGAGAGGCAAGCGAATGGATGAGGGGCAACGTGGAGACCCTAGCGCGGTCTAAAGCACAGGTCAAACCGTCTCGGCTCTCTTGATAATGCGTCGCGGGGGCCGGTATACTGAACGGCCTACGTCGCCGCATGCTCCGCGCGCGCACTCGCCCCAGCTGCTCTCCCGACTCCTCCCCATGCGTATCGCCATCCAACTCGTCCTCGCTGTCGCCATCGTCGCGCTTGGGTACTACCTGTACTTTCGCATCACCGAGCCCGGCAAGCAGTACGAGCGGCAGCTCGAACTGACCGATCTCACCCGCGAGCGGATGAACCACCTCCGCACCGCCATGATCGCCTTCGAGCGCGAGAACGACTACTACACGCGCGACCTGGACTCGCTCGTCGCCTTCGTGAAGGCCGACTCGCTGATCATGGCGCGGCGCGACAGCGTCTTCCAGTTGGAGCCTGGACAGACGATCCTGGTGGACTCGCTGCCGTTCTCGCCGCGCACGGGCACACGCTTCCAACTGTCGGTCAACGACACCTCGGACGTAGACATCTACCTCCTCCAGGACCCGGACTCCGACGACCAGATCGGGTCGGCCGAGCCGATCGCCAGCATGCGCAACGCGGCGAACTGGGAGTGAGTCCAGCCTGCCTCGACCGACGAGCAAGCGACCTAGGGCGAGCCCCACGGTCGCTTGCCCCTTTTTGTAGCTTCATGCTTCGTCCCGTCTGCCCCCCCGTAGTCCTCGCATGAGCGACCTCCACGAGTATGCCGTCTTCACCGAGGAGTGGGACCAGCCCGCTGGGCCGCGCGCGCAGGTCGCGGTCGAACTGATCGGGACGCGGCTGCGCTACACCGAGGTAGAGCACACCGACAACGAGGACCGTGCCACGCAGACGCTGCGTCGCCTCGGGACGTGCGACTTCGACTTCGAGGTGGATCGTGCCGTCTTCGGGCGGCCCGAGCCGAACCAGCTCGACGCGCTCATGTCGGCCGTGCGCGACCTCTTCGAGGGCACCAGCGCCGACGCGTTGCACGTGGCCCTGCACCCGACGCACTGCGTGGGCTTCTTCACGCCGGTCCCCGATGGCCTGGACCCGGGAGTTCGTTTCGACCGCCTGCGCCGAGAGGCTGCGCTCATGGCCGACGCCGAGCCGGACCGCCCCGGCCGGGTCCGCGCCGTGCCGGTCCGATCGCAGCGCCTGGCGTCTGGCCCACAGACCTGGCACCACGTCATCCACGTGCCGGAGGCCGTACACGCGCGCCTGAAGCTGCTCGCCCAGCAACTCGGCCGCACCGCCCGCTACGAGCTCGCCGACACGACGCAGGCCGCTGCTGCGCTGGTGAGCACCCTGACGGCGCTCGGGACCGACCCCGACAGCTTCCAGCTGGGACTCGGTGTCTATCCGGCGCACGTCGAGGTCGTCGTGTGCCAGGCGGGGCAATGGTACGCCGGCCACCATGCACCCGCACGCACGCCAGAGGACGCGGCCTATTTCGTGTTCCGCCTGCTCTCCGACCTCGGCCTCGCCACCGACGCGCTCACGCAGTGGTGGCTCTACGGCGAAGGCACCGACCTCCGCGCCTACGACCTCATGGCGACGCTCCTCAAGCTGGAGCCGCAGCGCCTCAACCCGCTCCGTGCTTTCGGCCTCCCCGCCCAGTCCGGCAGCCCCGTCCAGATGGCGGCCTACGTCCCCTGCGTCGGCGCCGCGCTCGTCTAGTAGTGGCAAGGAACAAGAAGCAAGGGGCAAGGACAGGCGGGAACGGAACCTTGTGCTCTCCTTGTCACTTGCCACCTGACACCTGTCACTTCTCCCATGCGCATCATCGCGGGCCGTCTCCGGCGGCGCACCTTCAAGGCTCCCGACGACCTCAGCACGCGCCCCACGACGGACCGCGTGCGCGAGTCGATCTTCAACATGCTCGAAGCGCGCATCGACTTCCACGGCCTCCAGGTGCTCGACCTCTTCGCGGGCACGGGTGCGCTCGGCTTCGAGGCGATCAGTCGCGGTGCGAGCTTCGTCACGTTCGTGGAGCAGAACCCCAAGGTGGTCAAGATCGCCCGCGAGAACGCCGAGGCGCTGGGCATCGCCGATCAGGGCTCGTTCCTGCGCGGTGATGCGGTCGCGTTCCTCGAACGCACGCCCGGGCCACGCTACGGTCTCGTCTTCGCCGACCCGCCGTACGAGTTGGAGGCGATGGACCGCATGCCCGAACTCGCGCAGCCGCACCTCGCACCCGGCGGCCTGCTCGTCCTGGAGCATAGCAAGGCTCACAGCTTCGACGACCACCCCCGCCTCGTGACGAGCCGCCGCTACGGCCGTACCGTCGTGAGTGTGTTTCGCGACGAGGTCGAAGGTCCCGAGTCATAGAGCTCGGTTCGTGCGCTTGCCCGTATCCTGACCCTCGACCTTCGATCTGCGACTTTTGACCTGCGACCCAGCCTCGTGAAACTCGCCCTCTACCCCGGCACCTTCGACCCGATCACGCGTGGGCACCTCGACGTGCTCCAGCGGGCGCTCCAGGTCTTCGACCGCGTGGAGGTGACGGTCGCGGTGAACCGGCTCAAGAAGACGCTCTTTACGCTCGACGAGCGGGTGCACCTCGCCCTCGCGAGCATCGAGACGCTCCCGCACGACCTCCACGAGCGCGTGAACGTAGTCGCTTTCGAGGGCCTACTGGTGGATCACGCGAAGAAAGCCGGGGCTGTCGCGCTCATCCGTGGGCTGCGTCAGGTGTCTGACTTTGACTACGAGTTCCGGATGGCGCTCGCCAACCGCCGCCTCGCGCCCAACTTGGAGACGGTCTTCCTGATGCCCAGCGAAGAGCACACGTTCACCGCAGCCAGCATCGTCCGCGAGATCCACCGCTGGGAGGGCGACGTGTCGAGTTTCGTGCCCGAACCCGTCGTGGCTGCGCTCCGCGCGAAGCGGGAGGGCCGCAGCGTGATGCAGGTGGCGCAGCGCGAGGGGTAGCCGCGTTGGCGCGCCCCCGGATCAGTTCTCGCTCTTGAGCCGCTCGATCTCGTCGCGAAGTTGGGCGGCAGTCTCGTAGTCCTCTTCGGCGATAGCCTTCTCAAGGTCGGCCTGCATGCGGTCTAGCTTCGAGCCGGAGCGCTTGGCGGGTTCCTCGGCCGCTTCCTCGGTCGCGGCAAAGGCCGAGACGCCCTCGTCGTCGGCGGGGATGCCAGCCTCGTCGAGGACCGACGCCATCACGAAGATCGGCGCATCGGTGCGCACGGCGAGCGCGACGGCGTCCGAT
This sequence comes from Bacteroidota bacterium, assembly GCA_038528235.1. GTDB lineage: Bacteria > Bacteroidota > Rhodothermia > Rhodothermales > Rubricoccaceae > JBCBEX01. The sequence continues at coordinate 91,997 of JBCBEX010000005.1, read as the reverse complement.
GGGCGCGCATCGAGTTGGTTTTCCTCGCCGTCGAACTCGTAGCGGATCTTGGCGAAGAACGTGCCTTCGCGGAGGTCGTCCACGATGACATCCGTGACCTCGGCGTCGAGCGCGTCGAAGAGGTCGCGTAGGAGGTCGTGGGTCATCGGACGGGGCGGCTGGATCTTCTCCAGTTCGAGCGCGATGGCTTGCGCTTCGAACGCGCCGATGATGATGGGCAGGCGGCGGTTGCCGTTGACCTCGCCGAGCACCAGCGCGTAGGCTCCACCGCTCGACGGGCTGGTGGAGAGTCCGATGATGTCAACCTGGATGTACTCCATCGTGGCGGGGCGGGGGTCTCTAGACGGAAGGGGCGGGGGAAACTACGGGCAGGATGTGTGCCGGGCACAGCGGTTCATGCCGAGTCGCTACGAACCAGCCGACACCGCAACGGTTTCGCTGGCTGCGCCGTCGCCAGGGGTCGGGCTAGGGGCATGACCTGTGGCCGTAAGCACGACGGCGAGGGCGTCGAGGCAGGCGCGGTTTTCCTCGGGCATGCCGACGGAGAGCCGGACGTAGCCGGGCAACGCGCGGTAGCCGCTCACGTCACGGATCCGGACGCCTCGCTTCGCCATCTGCTGCCGAAGGTCAGCCGGGGCGATGGGGGACTTCACGAGAAAGAAGTTGGCTGCGCTCTCGTGAGCTGTCAGCCCGAGCGCACGGACGCCCGCGAGGAGTTCAGCATAGCCCTCTTTGAGCGCGGTCACGCGCTCAGCGATCAAGTCGGGGCGCGCTAGCACGGCCAGGCCGGCCGCTTCAGCTAGGTGGTCTACGACAAACGGGAGCCGCGACTTCTGAAGTTCATGGACCACGCGCGGGTGCCCGGCGAGATAGCCCAGACGCAACCCGGCAAGCCCCATCGCCTTGGAGAAGGTCCGCATCACCAGCACGTTCGGATGCGCCTCCAGCAGGTCGATGGCCGTCTGGCCGTCTACGAATTCGTGGTAGGCCTCGTCGATGACGAGCATGCCGGGCACGCTCCGCGCGATGCGCGCGAGGTCGGCATAGGCCAGAGCTTTGCCAGTCGGGTTGCTGGGCGTCGTCACAACGGTGAGCGCGGCGTCGGCGCGCTGCGCGGCGCTGATGATCGTGTCCGGCGCGTGCGTCAGGTCTGGCTGCGGGTCTACGGAGACAATGTCCGCTCCGTGCATCCGCGCGACGGCCTCGTACAGTGAGAACATCGGGTGAGGCAGCACGACGGGCGTGTCCTCGCGAAGGAAGCAGAGGCCGAGCGTGTGCGTGAGCTCGTTGGAGCCGTGCCCGACGATGAGGTGCTCGGGCGTCAATCCCAGGTGGGCAGCGAGGGCCGCGGTGAGCCGCCTCGGACGGTCCTGCGGGTAGCGGTTCCAGGCGTGCTCCAGCGCCGCGTCCACAATCTCGCGCTTCAGGGCGTCGGGGAGATCGTAAGGGCTCTCGTTCTGGTCGAGCTTGGCGAGGCCGTCGGTGTCCGTGGCGACGGTGTAGGCTTTCTGAGCGCGAATCTCGGGCCGGATGCGCGCCAGCAGCGCGTCGGAAGGCGTCGTCGGGTCTGCGGGGAATTCCATGCGGTCAGCGAGGAGCGCTGCGCGTACGTGTGCGCCCCGTAAGGGACATCGCCGACAACGAGCAGCAGGGTTTAGGTGAATGAGAAAGCGGTTCGAGGTCCGAGGACACGCCGATGAAGCGTAGCCATCGTGCCGGAACTGCCGCGATAGGCTAGGTTGGGTCGGCGCCGTTGTCAGACCCCCCGTTGAGGGCATCGAGGCGTTCCTGGATGGCGCGTGCGTGGGCGTCGAGGCCCTCGGCGTTGGCGAGGCGGACGATGGCGGGCCCGCTCTGGACCAAACGCTCCCGCGTGTAGGCGATCACCGACTGGCGGCGCAGGAACGTATCCACGCCGAGCGCCGAGGCATGGCGCACCGTGCCGCCGGTCGGGAGCACGTGGTTGGGACCTGCGAAGTAGTCTCCAACAGGCTCGGAACTATACGGCCCGAGGAAGACGGCGCCTGCATGCCGGATGCGCCCCATCACCGACCAGGGGTCGTGCGTGATGATCTCCAGGTGCTCCGGGGCCAGATGGTTCACAAGCGCGACGGCGTCGTCCATCGTCTCGCAGACGACCGCTGCGCTGTAGTCCGTGAGGGCAGCTTCGAGGATGGACCGGCGGCTGAGGGTGGGCACCATCTCCTCGATCGCATCCTGCACGGCTTCGGCGAGGGCGGCGCTGGTGGTGACAAGGATCGCCGAGGCGCGGACGTCGTGCTCGGCCTGCGAGAGGAGGTCCGCTGCAACGTAGCGGGCGTCGGCGCTGGCGTCGGCCAGGACGACGATCTCACTCGGCCCCGCGAGGCTGTCGATGGCAACCTGGCCGAAGACCTCGCGCTTGGCCGCGGCCACATAGGCGTTGCCAGGGCCCACAATCACGTCTACTGCCGGGATGGTCTCGGTGCCGTAGGCAAGCGCGCCGATGGCCTGCGCACCGCCTACCGCGTAGACGTGTTCAATGCCGAGTAGGTGAGCCGCCGCGCGCACAAGGGGATGGGGGAGCCCGTCGGCGCCGGGCGGGCTGACGAGGTGCACCTCGCGGACACCCGCCACCTGCGCCGGGATCGCATTCATGAACACACTCGACGGGTAGGCTGCGGTGCCGCCGGGGGCATACAGGCCAGCGCGGTCTACGGGCACGTAGCGCTGACCGAGCACGACGCCGTCGCCGTCCTCGGTGAACCAAGCCGTGCGCTGCTGCCGCTCGTGGAAGCGCCGGATGTTGTCGGCTGCCTGGTGCAGCGCGTCGCGGAGGTCTTGGTCGAGGCCTTCGTAGGCTGCGCGCAGGGCGTCGGCTGGAGCGCGGAGGCAGTCTACCTCGACGCCGTCGAAGCGGGCTGTGGCGCCGCGGAGCGCGGCGTCGCCCCGGGCCTGCACGTCGGCAACGAGGTCGCGGGCTGCCTGCGTCACCTCGTCGGAGAAGGCGGCCGTCCGGGCGAGAATGCGCGGGAGCGGTGCCGGCAGTGCTTCAGCAGAGTCGGCCATGCCACGGGCGAAGCGAACAACCGGAAGCAGATACGTGGCGACGGACATGAGGAGGAGACGGACGACGCAGTCGGGAAAAGGGGCAACGTTACGCGATGCCGACTGCTTGGGTCCGCCCTCCTGGAAAACTCATAGGCAGCCGGGGCCGCCTGCCCGCCGGGCCCTACTCGTCGTCCCAGTAAGAATCCTCAGGGAGCTCGAGTTCCGGAAGGTCCTCGAACTCGTAGTCGGGCAGGAGCTCGTCCCGGACGTAGGCCATGGCTTCATGCAGGGCCAGCACGAACTTGCCAAAGTCCTCTTTGTAGAGAAACAACTTGTGCTTCTGGTAGCCCTCACCGTCACCGCGTCGCTTGCTCTCGGTGATGTTGAGGAAGAAATCCTCGCCGGACCGGGTGGCCTTCACGTCGAAGAAGTAGGTGCGCTTGCCTGCAGGCACACGGACCGAGTAGACCTCGTCGCGGTCGTCGCGGCGGGGTGCGCGACGGTGCTCGTTGGGTTCCATGGGATGAAGAGCGGCTGTAGGATAGGACGGGACCCGATGGTACCCGTGGGGCCGCGAATATCGGCCTAGGTCCGTCCTAAAGCAACCACCTATGTAAGAAACAGTCCTACAAGGTTGTAAGACTAGATGTGCACACTAGAACATATGTCTTTCCTTCCGGAAGACTTATGGATGTCTTGTGCTTGACGTTTGAGGACGTTGCAAGAACGTATGTGCAGTAGCTAGGGGGCAGCCGCTACGTCGGTGAGCGCAATCGGGCGCAGGGGTTCTGCGCGTAGGTGGAGGGCGGTACGCTCGGCCCAGCGAGCGTCGAGGCGCTGGAGGCGGACGTGCAGCATCCGCGCTGTGGCTTCGTCGCCCAGGCCGAGGTGGCTATAGGCCAGCAGGTAGAGCGCAGGCGCGTAGGTAGGGTCGGCCTGAAGTGCCTTGCGCAGCGCTCCGATGGCGGCGCGGTAGGCATAGCGCTTGGTATAGGTGCGGGCGAGGCCCAAGGCAGCTAGGTGCTGGTAGGCCGTGTGTTCTGCGGTGTGCTCAAAACGCGCCGCCGCCTCGGCGAATTCACCGCGCCGGAGGTGGTGGTGGCCCAGCGCATAGGCCGCTGGGAAAAACCCATCCGCGTGTTCCAGCGCCTGGGCATACGCCTGAGCCGCGGCGGCCCGGTCGCCGATGCCCTCCAGCGTGGTACCGACCAGAAAGAGCAGCGCCGGGTCGCTTGGCGCGTGCGCGGCCGCGTCGAGGAGGTCGGCGAGGTGTGGGCGCGGCCGCGACGACGAGCGCGTCCGCTGGCTGCGCATCGTCCGAAGGTCGGCGACGGCCCGCAGTAGCTGCGCGTGTGGCGCCGCGGCCTCCAGCATGGAGAGGCGGGCCCGCAAGGGCTGCGGCGCCTCGCGGTGCGCCAGCGTGGCGAGAGCTGGCTGGAGGTCCGTCGCCATGCACAGGTCTTCCCGGAGCAGGTCCGTCTCGCCCCGCGTGTTGCGCCCCGAGACCACGACGCCTAGCACGCCCCCCTGTGTGTCGAGGAGCGGCCCGCCACTGTCGCCGGGGCCGACGGCATTGGCACTTACGAGGAGGCGGTGCCCAATGTGCAGGTCGGCGTAGCGCCGCGCCTCGGTGATGCTCTGCTGACCGCTGGGCCAGCCAGCCGTGAGCGTGATGCCCCCGAGCTGGGTACCGTCCGGTGCGACGCCGCGGTGCTCAGCAGCGTCGCTCAGCGGCAGCGGCACGACGCCCGCACGCGCCATGCGCTCGGGATCGACGTGCAGGATGGCGATGTCGCGGGCGGGGTCGAGCACCCACACGCGGCGTGTCGTCACGGTCTTGCCATTGGGCAGGGTGGCACGTACCCGGTTCATACCGACGACGACGTGGTAGGCGGTGACGAGCGCATCCGGCGCGATGAGAAAGCCGGACCCGATGCGCTGCACGTCGTCGGCCCGGTTGGAGGCGACGAGCGGGAGCACCTGCTGGCGCGCCGTGTAGATCGCCTGGTCAAGCGCGTAGGCGGTCACGGAGACGGGCGGGGCCGTCGCCTGGCGAGAGCCCACGCTCAGCACAGGTTCGGACGTGGCAGCCGGGCCCGTTGCGGTGAGCCGGACCGTGAACGACCGCCGCAGTTCGAGCACTGCATAGGTGCCGACCTCGGTCGTCCGGGTTTCTACCTCGTCGACGCGGAGGACCTCCCAGGGCGCATCGAACGGGTTCAGCGCGACGAAGGCGTCCTCCCAGGCTACGCGCTCGGCCTCCGTGGACGCAGTCGTGAGCAGGTCGGCCGTCACGGTAAACGGCGAGCGCCACTGGACGACGGGCTGCGAGGCCGACATGAATAGCAGGGGCGCCGCCCGGGGTGTGGCCCGCGTGTCGTCCGAGTCTTCAGGCGACTGCACGTCGGGCGAGCGCACGTCGTGCACGCGGCGATCCTGTGCGAGCACTTCGGGGACCGTCGCGCCTAGAAGCAGGACGCTCAGGAGCGCCATCGGCAGCCAGGCGCCGACGAGGTCGAGTACGGTTACGCGAGCCAGGGTGGTCATGGCGAACCTCATAGCTGAGGGCGGCCTCGCGCGTCGACGCTACCGCCCAACGATCAGTGTCTTCATGTCTACTTGACAAAGACCGCGCCCGTTTCGTGAGAACGCAGGCCGATTGGGGATGGTTGGTAACACTAAGATAACATTGGTTGCTGGCGAGAGCTATCCCTTCTGGGGTCACTCGTCTCTTTCGTCACCGAGGCGAGGCACTCCGGCGCACGATCGGGAGAAACGCCCGGTCTAGGCGGTGCCTGCGTCCCGCACGATGGCGCGCAGCCAGGCGGTCAGCCGGGCCCGGACCTGGCGGCCTACCTCCATTACCTCCTCGTGGTTGAGCGGCGTCGCATGCAGCCCGGCAGCCAGGTTCGTGATCGTCGAGATGCCGAGGGTGCGCATGCCGAGGGCCGCGGCCTGGATGGCTTCGGGGACGGTGCTCATGCCGACGGCGTCGGCGCCGAGGTGGCGGAAGGCGCGGATCTCGGCGGGCGTCTCGTAGCTCGGGCCGAGCGTCCAGAGGTAGACGCCCCGCCGCACGGCGAGCCCCTGCTGGAGCGCGAGCGCCTCGGCGCGGTCTGTCCATGTAGCGTCGAACGGCTCCACGAGGTCGGGCCAGCGCGGTTCGCCCTCGCGGACCGGCCCTGCCATCGGACTGGAGAAGGCGAGGTTGATGTGGTCCGTGATGAGCATGAGCGTCCCCGGCACGAAGCGCGGGTCGATGCCGCCCGCTGCGTTGGTGAGCACGAGGTCGCGCGCGCCGAGCGCATGCGCGAGCCGCACCGGGAAGGCGAGCGTCGAGGCCGGGTGCCCCTCGTAGGCGTGGACGCGCCCCTGTACGAAGAGCACGGACTGCCCTTCGAGCGTCCCAAAGACGAGCCGCCCCGCGTGGCCCTTCACCGTCGAGTGCGGGTAGCCGGGGATCTCGGTCGTCGGGATCACCGTGGCGTTCTCCGCGCTCTCAGCGAGCGCACCCAAGCCCGACCCAAGCACGAGCGCCATCGACGGCGTCGCGTCGGTGTGGGCACGGACGGCGGCAACGGCAGCGGCGAGGTCAGACACAGGACGAGGTGGAAAACGTGAGAACGGAGCGACGGGGAAGAGAAGGTAGCCCAAGTCAAATGGCTGGACTCCGAAGCCCGCTCCACCGCCTCACCGCTCCACCGCCTCACTCATTCACCAGCACCAGCAGGTCGTCGTCGGCTGTGAGCGTAGCCGAGAACGAGCGCGGCGGGTGCAGCCGGACGCCGCTCCGGCGATTGCGCTCGGCATGGAGGCGTACGCCGAGGAACACCTCGCCGCGTTGGGCAGCGGCGTGCCGGAGCGCGTCCACGCCGAGGGGTCGCCTGGTCAGGCCATAGCGCGACGCGGGGCGGAAGCGAAGCTGCGGCCCGCCCGCCTGGAAGAGCGCTTCGTAGACAGGCAGTAGTTCCCGTCGGAGCGCGACGTGCGCGAGCATGTGGCTCACCATCAGCGGGCTTAGGATGATCTCTGCGGGGTCGTCGTCGTAGAGCACGGCGTTGTCCTCGTCGGTCAGCTCGATGAGCACGGCGGGCGCGGCGTCGCCGGTCAGCCCGGCCTCGTCGAGGAGGTCGCGGAGGAGGACGTAGGCGTAGATCGTGCGCGCGTCTGAGGTCGCACCCGAGGCCTGGGTGGTCGCGACGAGGAGCACGTTGGTGTAGGCGCCGAGGTCGAGCGGGGCGAGGTCGGCGGCCACGGTCGGATCGCCGTGTAGGTAGCGGAGGTCGAGGCCGGAGAGGTCGTAGCCGGACCGTATGACGGAGCGCTCGCGGTCCTCGACGGAGTTGGGTGCGACCACGTCTACCCGGATTGAGGCAGACGGCATCGCGGCGAGCGCTTCGAGGATGGCGGGGGCGCGGTGGCTCCACCCGAGCATCAGTACGCGGCGCTCGACGGGGAGCGCTGCCCGCGTTGCGCCCTTGGGGCGGGCCGGCGGCATCGTTGCAGGGGTAGGCGGGGTGGCAGCGAGGTCGGTGTGGCTCAACTGCGCCGCCACCACGGCGATCCGGTCGCCGGGCTCCACACGTGTCTCAGTGGGCGGTGCGAGCAGCGGCGTGAACCCCTCCGCTGCTGTCGCTGCGTTTGCCGTCGCTGCATTGGGGCGCACGAGGCCCAGCACGGCGGCCTTCGGGAAGCGCGCCTGCACCTCGCCGAACCGCATCCCCACGGCCTCGGCGTGCTCGACGATGTAGACCTCGCTCGTGGCCCCGAACGTGAGCAGCTCCGTGAACACCTGCGCGAGGCCAGGCTGCAGGAGGGCCTGGGCCACGAGTTGCCCGCTCACGGCGTCGCTGACGACCATCCGGCGGTCGCCGGTGTAGACGCGGGCGGCGAGGCCAAGGCTGCGCTTGTCGAACACCTCGGCGATGAGCGCCGGCGGTTCCGCGCGGTCGGGTGCGGCATGGAGGTAGTGCCCGATCAGCGCGAGCGTCTTCACGATGCGCTCGTCGGTGTCGTCGTCCGAGGCATTGGGGTAGGCAGCGCCCGGCAGGATGACCGCCGAGGCCCGGCGGAAGGCGGCGCGTTCGAGGTGATCGTAGACCAGCGCCGACCCCGCGCGCAGGATGACCCGGTGCTCGTCCCAGTGCTCGCCTGCGCGCGTTCGCAGCGTGTCGAGCAGCCCCATGTCGACCTGCTCGGCCAGCACCACGATGCGGAAGCGCCGTGCGCCGCGGCGGGCGAGGAACCGCTTCACCCGCTCCTCGGCGCGCAGCAACTCCTCGACGATCACCGGCGTGCGGCTCGTCCAGCCGAGCACGAGCAGGTGGTCCTCGTCGGCGATGGGCGTGAGGCCGCGCTCCAGGTCGCGGATCGTCTCGTTGAGCCACTGCGTCATCACGGCCACGAGGGCGCCCACGAAGAACACGTAGCCCAGCAGCGTCACCACGGTCGCGATGGTGCGGAGGGCCGCCCCCTCGTCGTCGCCGAGGTAGCCGGGGTCGGAGAGGTGGAGGAACGCCCACCAGACGGCCTCGCCGAGCGAGTCGAACGCGCCGATGGCGAACGCGAGCACGCCGCCGCCCACGGCGATCCCAACGAGGATGCCTGCCACCAGCAGCAGCCGGTAGGGCACGCCGCGCACGAGTAGGCGCTCCATCAGGTAGCGGACGCGGTCAGCGAGGCGCATGGGAAAGGTCAGAAGGGCGAAGTGGGAAGTGAGAAGTCCGCTGGGGTTTCGCCCTCATCATGCGTCTCGGGTCGCGTCGTCGGGTGTCGCCCCGTCCTCGTCCTGGGTCGCATCGTCCTCGGCGGCCTCGCCGCGCTTGCGGGGGTCGGCGGGCTTGCCGAAGTGGCCGACGTAGACGGTGAGCATCACGATCATGCCGAGCGCCAGGCCATAGGGCAGATAGCGCCGGACCACCGGCACCTGCACGCCGAGCGTCAGGTCCACGATCATCAGCGCCAGCGACCCGAACGTGAGGACGAGGCTGAAGAGAAGCAGGCGACGCAGGAGCGGAGACATGGGGGAGCGTGGAGTATGGGTGTGTGCGGGCCGAGGAGGAGGGCAGGTTTCAACACGGTGACACTGCGACACCGCTGCCCGCGCCATTGACAAACGTTGACGCCCGCCGTGACGGGCGGTGACACCCTGAAAGCTAGCGCCGCGTATACTGCCACGTTGCATTCAGGGTGCGCCGAAATGCGGCCCGTTCGTCCTTCTCCCCTCGTTGTTCGTCCCTCGGAAGCGTGCGTGCGCATCACCGCATCGGGCTGATCCTGCTGGCGCTGGTGCTCGTGCCGACGCTCGGCTACGTGGCCTATGAGGCCAACGCGCTCAGCGCCAACGAGGAGCTCCTGGAGTCGATCTACACGCAGCAGCTCGACGCGCTGCTGTTCTCGGTGAACCAGTATGCCTTCGACAACACCGACGGCTGGGCGCGCGACCTCGCGGACGGGTTCCAGCAGGCGCGCCGCGACGGCCAGCCGATCCAGGCCGCGCTCGACAGCGCGCTCGCCCGGGAGAACGCCATCGTTGGTGCGTTTGTCGCGGACACGACGCTGCGGCGCACCCTCTCGGTGGTCGAGAGCGACACGGCCGTGGCCCCGCCGCCGCCGCTGGATGCCGCCTTCGTGCGCCAACTCCTCGGGCGCTACCGCGTCGGCTACCGGCAACTCGCGCCGCAGACGCTCTGGACGGACGCGGGCACGGCACGGATGGACCGCATCGCGCTCACCTTCGTCACCGACACGCCGCTCGACGGCGCGGCCACGGACGAGGCGGCGGCCTGGGGCGCGCCCCCCCACATCGCCGGGTTCGTCCTCGACGTGCCGACGTTCATCCAAGAGGTACTCGGCCGCAAGATGGCTACGGTGAGCCGCGGTGCGTTCGCGCTCAGCGTGGCCGACACCAGCGGCGCCGTTGTCTACCGCACGGAGGCGGCGCCCGACCCGCGCCCCGACGCGCCCCCAGCCACCGAGACCGACGCGAGCGCCGTCCCCGACCTCGCCCGGAAGGCGCTGTGGATCCTCCCGGCGCACACGCTCGGCATCGGCGTGCCCGGCGAGAGCATCGGCGACTCGCTGCAGCGGCGGTTCCGGCGCAACCTCATCGTGATCGGGCTGCTCGGCGTGCTACTGCTCGGCGCGGCCGTGTTTGCCTACCGGAGCGTCGAGCAGGAGATCGAACTTGCCCGCGTGCGTGCCCGGCTGGTGTCGAACGTGTCGCACGAGCTGCGCACGCCGCTGGCGCTCATCCGGATGTATGCCGAGACGCTCGAAGCGGGCCGCGTGCCGGACAGGCGGCGGCCGGAGTACCTCGGCGTGATCGCCCGCGAGAGCGAGCGGCTGAGCCGCCTCATCGACACGCTGCTCAACTTCTCCCGCATCGAGGCGGGCCGCGAGCGCTTCGACCTCGCGCCGACGGACCTCAACGGCCTCGCCCGCGACGTGGTGGCGCGGTTCGCGCTGCCCGCCGAGCGCGACGGCTTCACCATCGAAACGAACTTTGTCAACAACCTGCCCACCGTGGAAGCCGACGCCGAGGCGCTGACCGAAGCCCTTGTCAACCTTGTGGATAACGCGTTGAAATACTCTCGGCCGCACCCCGACGCGCGCCGCGTCGCTATCCGCACGGGCATCCACCGCAACGGTACCCGGAAGGCGCAGGCCTACGTGGAGGTCGAGGACGAAGGCCCCGGCATCGCCGCTACGCACCAGCGCCAGGTCTTCGAGCCGTTCTTCCGCGTGGGCGATGACGCCCGCGACGACCTCGTCCACGAGACGAAGGGCACGGGCCTCGGCCTCGCGCTCGTCGCCCGCATCGCCGAGGCGCACGGCGGCCGCATCGACCTCCACAGCGCCCCCGGCGACGGCGCCCGCTTCCGCCTGCTGCTTCCGGTGGCGAGTGAAACGCCCGCCTGATCTGCCCCCATTGCCACTTTACTTGTCATCCTGAACTGGTTTCAGGATCTAGCCATTCCCGTTGAGATGCTGAACCACGTTCAGCATGACACGAACGGGAAAGGTGCTAGATCTGAAGACTCGACTTCCGCCCCTCATGCCCCATATCCTCATCGTCGAAGACGAGCCGGCCATGCGCGACGGGCTGCGCGACAACCTCGAGTTCGAGGGCTACGACGTGGACACCGCCAACGACGGCGAGGCGGGCCTCGCAGCCCTTCGCTCGACCCGCTACGACCTCTGCCTGCTGGACGTGATGATGCCCGTCCGCTCGGGCTTCGACGTGTGCCGCACCGCTCGCGCCGAGGGCGTCACGACGCCGATCATCATGCTCACCGCCAAGGGCCAGGAGCTCGACAAGGTGCGCGGGCTGGAGTACGGCGCTGACGATTACGTGGTGAAGCCCTTCAGCCTCCGCGAACTGCTCGCCCGCGTGAAGGCGGTCCTCCGCCGCGGCGCGCCCGCCGAGGCCAGCGACCAGGCGACCGTCGGGCGGCTGCACGTCGACTTCCACACCTACGAAGCCACGCTCGACGGCGACCCGGCGACGCTCACCCATCTGGAGTTCGAGGTGCTGCGCTACTTCCACACGCGCCCCTCCGAGCCGATCTCGCGCGACCAACTCCTCACCGACGTCTGGGGCTACGACGGCGACGACCTCCCGACGACGCGCACCGTGGACAACTTCATCCTGAAGCTCCGCCAGAAGCTCGAACCCGACCCCGCGCGCCCTCGGCATCTGCTGACGGTGCACGGCGTGGGCTACAAGTACGTGCCGTGACGGCGCGCCCTGCTGCACTACCGGATGGAGACACCGCTGGATTGGCTGCGGCAGGGCGCGCTGCGTCGAGACGAGGAAGCTAGAGAAGGTCCGTCAGGCCCGTCGATGCGGAGTGCTCAGCGGACGACAGTGAGTCGCTCGGTCGCGGTGGCGCCCTGGGCGTTCACGCGCACCACGTAGACCCCGCTCGACAGCCCATCCAGCGTGAGTTGCACCGCGTGCCGCCCCGCTGGCTTCGCGCCCTCCGTGCGTGAGAGCACGGTGCGCCCGAGCAGGTCGGTCACAGTGACGTGCACGTCGGCGGCGGTTGGCAGGGCGTAGCGTAGCGTTGCCGCGTCGCGGGCGGGGTTGGGGTAGGCGGCCTCCAGTGCGAGGGCTGTCGGTAGGGCGGCATCGTTCTCGATGGCCACGGGATTGACGGCGTAGCGCCGGGCGTAGATGCCAGTCCCGTCCCCGTCCTGATCACGGCTGTCCCAGACAACCACGAAGTCGCCGTCAGCGTCGCTGCTAACCGAAGGGCGGGCCTGGTCGTTGTCCGTGGTGGTGTTGACTTCCAACTCGGGGCCTGCAGGGGTACCGTCGGCGGCGTAGCGCTGGGCGTAGATGCCGGTTCCGCTACCGTCCTGTCCCTGGCTCTGCCACACGACTACGGCGCTGCCGTCCGCGCTCACGTCCACGTCGGCCTCGACCTGGTCGTCCTCTGTGAACGTGTTCACCTGGAACTCATCGCCGAGCGGGGTGCCGTCGGCGGCAAACCGGCGCGCGACGATGCCGGTCCCGCTGCCGTCTAGACCGTCGCTATCCCACACGACGAGGGCAGTGCCGTCGGCGTCCACGCCGACCGAGGGGCGAGCCTGGTCGCCAGCCGTCGTGGTGTTGACTTGAAACTCCTCGCCGAGGGGAGCGCCGTCGGCACCGTAGCGCCGTGCAAAGATGCCGAATCCATCGCCGTCTTGGCCTTCGCTCTGCCACGCGACCACGAAGTCGCCGCCGGGCGCCACGCCCAAGGAGGCACGTACTGGATCGGCCGCTGAAACGGTGTTGACCTGAACTTCCTCGCTGAGTGGAGTGCCGTCTGCGCCATAGCGCCGGACATAGACGTTCTGGCTCTCGTCGACATTCCCCTGCCAGGCGATCACGAACCCGCCTGCGGCATCGACGCCCACCGAGTAGGCAAACTGGATGTCTGCGGTGGTGGTGTTGACCTGGAACTCCTCACCCTGTGGCGCTCCATCGGCGGCGTAGCGCTGAGCGTAGGCCCCGAAGCTGTCGCCGTCCTGAAATTCGCTCGACCAGACCACCACGAAGGCGCCATCGCCAGCCATGGCGATCGCGGGTTCGGCCTGAAAGCCCTGGGTGGCCGTGTTGACCTGGAACTCCTCGCCCTGCGGCGTCCCGTCGGTGGTGTAGCGCTGGGCACCTACACTCAAGTCGTATCCGTCCGGACCTCCGGTCCACACCACAGTGAAATCTCCGTCGGCGTCGGCGGCCACGGCGGGGGAGAGTTGGAAGCTCTCTGTGATGGTGTTGACGCGAAACTCGTCGCTGGCTGGGGTAGGGGCCTGAGCGCGGGCGTCGGTCCCCTGGAGCATCGCGAGGGTGAGCGTGCCGGCAGCGGCAGCGCGGCGGAGCCAAGCGAGGCGGCGGCGGGCAGCAGAGGTAGAAAGGCGCATGGGAAGCCTGGTGGTTGATGGTGATTAATGAGGCTCTACCAGTATGACGCTTGGCCGCGCGGCACGCATAGTCCGTCTGCACTATCCGCTCGTTTTTGCCCTGGCTGTGCCTTGGAGCCGGGACGTCTTTTCACGTCTGAGCCGACAGCCACGGCGCTCGTTCGACGACGCGCGCCGTGGAGGGCGGTACGTGCCGTGAGGGCTCCCCCCGCTTGACGCGCCTGGACGGCGGTCAAGCTGTCCCCCTCACACGTGAGGGGGACAGTTTTGGTTGAGTTGGGAGCGGGGCGACCGTCAACCAAAACGGGGGGAGCCATCTCGCCCCGAGGTTACGTCCACGGCCCGCCGGTGTCTGAGGCATCCCATGCGCCGCCGCTCCGCCCAGACCGACCTCCGCCGCCACCTGCGCACCCATGGCACCACCGCCGAGGCGACGCTGTGGGGCGCGCTCAAGAATCGCCAACTCGCCGGGCGGCGCTTCCGGCGGCAGCACGGCCTCGGCGCGTACGTCGTGGACTTCTACTGCCCCGCCGAACGCCTCGCCATCGAACTCGACGGGGCGCCGCACTTCACGCCGGCCGGTCAGGCCCGCGACGCCCTCCGCGACCGTGCCCTCGCGGCAGCCGGGGTGCGCGTGCTCCGCTTCGAGAACCGCACGGTGTTCGAGAACCCAGACGCGGTGCTGGACGCCATCCGCGCGGCGTTTCGGGAGGAGACGTAGCACTCTCAGCGGTGCGGCTCCCCCCGTCCTGCGTCGCCTCCGTTCACGTTCGTTCGCTCCGCTCCTCGGACTGTCCCCCTCACCCATGAGGGGGACAGTTTTGGATGATTGGGAGCGGAGCGACTGTCAGCCAAAACTGGGGGAGCCGCCCCAGCGCGATGCCAGAACCGTACGCGCCTTCGCGCTGGGTACGCTTCATCGGTGTAGGGCATCAGGTTAGGCTCTGCGCGCGCCGTCTAGGATCGCGGCGGTGCGGCTCCCCCCGTCCTGCGTCGCCTCCGCTCACGTTCGTTCGCTGCGCTCCTCGGACTGTCCCCCTCACCCATGAGGGGGACAGTTTTGGATGATTGGGAGCGGAGCGACTGTCAGCCAAAACGGGGGGAGTCGCACCGGCACGACGCCAGAGCCGCCCAGGCGTCAGATCTGGCTCGGCGTGCGCACCTCCGAGAGCGGGAGCGTGTCCGAGCAGCGTTCGAGGCTGACGCGTCGCGTTCGAGGCAATCCGGCTCCCCCCGTCCTGCACGGCTCCCCCCGTCCTGCGCCGTCTCCGCACTTCGTGCTCCGCTCCTCGGACTGTCCCCCTCACGGGTGAGGGGGACAGTTTTGGATGACGCAGGAGCGAAGCGACTGTCAGCCAAAACGGGGGGAGCCCGCACCAGCACAGCACCGCGCGTGCCCTCACACCGCGTACGCCCCGTCGGCGTGCTGTACGAGGCCGAGTTCGGCGAGCGCGTCCAGGACCTCGGCGGCGGGGCGGGGCGTGAGGCTCGCAAACCGGGCGGCGACGGCGGCGGGCGTGCTGGCCCCGGCGGCGACGGCCTGGCGCACGGCCACCATCTGCGCGGCGAGCGCGTCGGGCCACGGGCGGACGGCGGGCGCGGCGTCACTGGCGGGCGCGGGCGGGGTTTCCAGGGCGAGGCCGGTCTGCGCGGCGTCGGGGGCCTGGAACGCGGGGCGGAGGTAGCGCACGGTCCCGGCGGCCTCCTCGGCGCGGCGCGCGGCGTTGAGCGCGACCAGCCGGTCCAGCACGGCGGCGCGGAACGACGGGGCCTCCGCGTCGAGATCGTCCCAGCCGTAGGCGGCGAGCACGGCGCGGTCGAGCTGGCGGTGGAGGTCGAGGAGCGTGTGGGCGAGGCCGCGCTCGGCGGCGGTCTTTTCCTTTTTGGAGAGGGCACGGCCCGCGCGGAGGGCCTCGACGGCGTTGTAGAGGTCCGTCAGGCCGAGGTCCGGGTGCGTGGCTTGCTGGCGCTTGCGATGCGCGTCGATGGCCTCGCCCAGGTGTCTGATTTTTGACTGTTGCTCGTCCGTTGCCGTGGGGAAGGGAAACGGCTCGAAGGTTTTTGTCTTGTTGTACCGCGGGTCGTTTCCAATTCCTAGTCGTCCGCCTGCCGCCAGCGACCATTCGACATGAACTGCGCTCGACAGTACGCCGAGGAAATAGGCATCGTCCAGCGCGATGTTGACGAGCGCGTTGTCGGGGAGGATGTCACCATCGAGAAACTGAAAAACGCGGTGCTTCGTGGTTTCCGGCGTGACGACGTAGCGCGCGAGGCCGTCGAGTTGGCGGCGCAGCTTCGGGTTCGTCTCGCCAAACAACCACCAGTTCTCGCGTCGCGACTTCCGGCGGTTCTTGTCACGTGCGGGCTTTACCTCTCGGAGCACGTGTTCATAGACGGCGGGAAACCGTTCGCGTGCCTCGTCCGCCGTCAGACCAAAGAGGTCAATGACGAGCACACCACGTAGTGTCTGCGTGAGGTCACGTCCATTTCGGTACGGTCGGATGACAGTATGGATGCCAGGCACGGTGCCATAACCAAGCTGCTCGGCCTCCTCGGGAGTCACGATGAATCCTGAGCCGAAGAGTTGCACACCTCGGTTGGCGAGATCGGTGTTGGCGTCCAATGGCGCTGCCTGCGACACGTCCGCGCCCACGGTCAGGTCCGCGTTCACCGCGCCGACGTACTCCATCGTATCCACGTCCGCGATGCCGTCGCCGTCCTCGTCGCGCTCGTCCGTCACCACGGCCAGCCGCCCGGCCTCGGCGTCGAAAGCGTCGGCCCGCGCGCCCGTCGTCATCGCCACGCGCACGTCGGCGGCGTCGGCGGAGTCCACCCACGGGTGGTCCGGCACCGCGAACGCCAGCGCCAGCGCCGGGGCCTCGCCCGCGCCGTCGAACAGCCCGTCCGCGCCGGGATTCGCCCCCACGTCCGCGCCCGCGAGGTGCCGCTCCACAACGCGGCGGTTGAAGGTCTGCGGGAGCGAGTTCGTCGTCACCAGCCCGAAGCGCTGCGCCTCGCCGCGCCGGACGGCCTCGGCGGCGCGGTGCCACCAGAACATCACAAAGTCCGCCGAGTCAGGCACGGCGGGGTAGGCCGCGCGGAGGCGTTCGGTGTAGGCGTCGCCCAGCGCCTCGCGCATCGGACCGGCCCCGAGAAACGGCGGGTTGCCGACGATGAAGTCGGCGTCAGGCCACGGGGCCGGCGTGCCGCCGTCGGTCAGGACCGCGTCGCGGTGTTCGACTTGGCCGTAGCCTTCCAGGACGGGCTCCGGGAGCGGCTGGCTGGCGCCGTAGCGGGCGCGGTGCCACTGGAGGTAGCCGATCCAGAGCACGAGGTCGGCGATGGCGGCGGCGCGGGCGTTCACCTCCAGGCCGCGCATCTGGCGGGGCGTCACGCCGAAGCCCTCGCCCGCGGCCTCGCCCACGAGTTGCTCGGCGGCGCGGCGGGCCTCGTCTTCGAGCGCCTTCAGCCCGGCGAACGTCACGTAGAGGAAGTTGCCGCTGCCGCACGCCGGGTCGAGGACGCGCACCGTCGCGAGGCGGCTCAGGAAGCCCGCGAGGACGGCCCGCGCCTCGTTGCGCCGCTTCGTCCGCACGCCCGCGCTCGTCGCCGCCTCCGCCTGCTCGATGAGTCGGGTAGCTGCCGCGCGGGCACCGTCCCATTCCGCCCGCAGCGGCTCCAGGATCGTCGGGCCGACGAGGCGCTCCACGTAGGCGCGCGGCGTGAAGTGCGCGCCCAGCTTGTGCCGCTCCGCCGGGTCGAGCGCGCGCTCCAGGAGCGTCCCGAAGATCGACGGCTCCACGTCGGCCCAGTCGGAGCGCGCGGCGTCGAGGAGCGCCTGCCGCTGCTCCGCGTCGAGGCGCGGCGCGCGCGTGTCCTTGAAGAGGCTGCCGTTGAACTGCCGGACCCGCTCGCGCACCTCGCCGACGTAGCCACCCGCGTCCATCTTCGAGAAGAAGTCGGCGAGCGCGTGCGGGAGGTGGTCGAGGTCGCCCGCGTAGGCGTCGAGCAGCCGCGTGAACGTGCCCGCGGGGATCAGCCCGGCGTCCTCCGCGAACATGGCGAAGAGGCAGCGGCTGAGGAAGCCCGCTACGGCCTCGGCGTCCATCGCGTTGCCGTCGGCGTCGGTCGTATCCCGGAGCGAGGTCGCGAGGGCCGCGAGTTGGTCGGCGAGCGCCACCGTCACGCGCGCCTGCCGCCGCGCCGGGTCGAGCGCCAGCGGGTCCTCGAAGACCATCGCGAGGAGCGTGCGCGTGGCCTCGTCGCGGAGGCGGTCGAGCGGGATGCGGTTCGAGGCCGCGTCCGGGAAGGGGCGGTAGAGGCGGCCCGTGCCCGAGAAGTCGGCGTAGAGGTCGAAGCAGAAGCCCACGTCGCACACCACGATGAAGGGCGGCGGCGGCTCGGCGGCTTCGAGGTTGCGGGCGTAGCCCTCGGCCTGGTTGCGCGCGGCGTACATCGTCTGCTCCCACGCCCGCGTCCCGCGCTTGCCGTGCCCCTGCCGCAGCTTGCGCCCCGCGGCGGTCCGCTTGGCGTCCGCGCCCTGTTTCGTTTCGAGGACGAACGCGCCGCGCTTGTAGAGGTCGATGAAGCCCTTCGACTGCTTCCCGTCGCGGAACGTCACCGGCCGCTCGAAGACGTAGGCGTCCGCGAGCACGTCGCCCGTGGCGAGGTGGGGCCGCTCCACGCCGAGCACCGCGGCGAGGTCGCCGAGGAACGTCTGCGCATTGGCGCGCTCGGCCCCGCCCGACGCCTTGGCCGCGCTCAGGAAGTCGTCGAGGTCGATGGAGGGAGCAGGCGCGTCGGACATGGCAGGGGGGAAGTGGGTAGCCTGCCATGATAACGGCACGAGGCCGGTTCCCGCGCTCGGCAGGGCTGCAGCGCGATGCCGGTGCGGCTCCCCCCGTTTTGGCTGACGGTCGCTGCGCTCCCCATCATCCAAAACTGTCCCCCTCACGGGTGAGGGGGACAGTTTACTGGCGTGAACCTTCGGTTTGAGGAGCGGAGCGAACGAACGTGAGCGGAGACGACGCAGGACGGGGGGAGTCGCACCAGCACGGGAGGAGCCGACCCAGCACGAGTTTACCCCCCAGACCCGATCTCCAGGCTCCGCCGCGCGAGCCAGCGGTTGGCGGCGATGAACACCGCGAGCACGACGCCCCACTGGAGCAGGCACGTCATCGCGCTGTACGGTTCGAGCGGGTTGAGCCAGTTGTCCGAGTAGGCCGTCGCAGCCTGCCAGAGCCACCAGCCGAGCAGCACGACGGCTTGCAGCGGCACGACGACGCGCATCATCACGCTCCACAGGCCGGGGATGCGCCAGTCGGACGGCACGGCCAACTCGGAGCGGAGGCGGTCGGGGCCGTAGCGCACGGCGGCGAACGCCACGAACGCGCCCGAGAGCATCAGCGCGACGCCCCACACGAAGTCCTGGTTGGCGAAGAACGTCAGGTTGAGCGCGCTCGGCACGCCCAGCACGAAGCCAACGCCCGCTACGCCGAGGACCGCCTTCGGGCGCGGCAGCCCGAGGTCCACGCAGTTGCGCACGGCGAGCTCGATCATCGAGATCAGCGAACTCGTGGCCGCGAAGGCGAGCGCGAGGAAGAAGCCGACGGCGAAGAGCTTGCCTGCTGGCATCGCGGCGAAGAGCTGCGGCATCCAGATGAACGTCAGGCCCGTGCTCGCGGGGCCGCTCGTGCGCATCACGTCGAGGATCTCGCCGTTGTTCATGCCCTGCCCGCCGAGGACGGCGAAGACGGTCCCGAAGATCATCGTCGCGGCGAGGAGCGAGACGGTGTTGTTGCCCACCCCCGTGAGGACGGCGTTGCGGACGACGCCGTGCTCCTTCTTCATGTAGGCGGCGTAGGTCAGGATCAGCCCCCAGCCCGCGCCGGTGTCCCAGGCGTTCTGCGTGAGTGCCTCCAGCCACAGCGTCGGGTTGGCGAGGTCGCTCGGGTCAAACGTGAAGAGGTAGGCGAGCCCGGCCCCCGCGCCGTCGAGCGTGAGCGCGCGGACCACGGCGATCACCACGATCACGAGCAGCGTCGGGACGAGGACCTTGTTGGCCCGCTCGATCGACGAGACGCCCCACCAGCACGCCGCCGCGCCGATCAGCACCGCGACGCCGTGGAAGAGCACCGGCAGGCCCGACGTCTGGAAGCCGTCCCACGACGCCTGCGCCGTCTCCAGCGAGAGCGGCAGGTCGGAGGTGAGCATCGAGCCCGTGTAGTAGACGCACCAGCCCGCCACAACGGCGTAGTAGAACATGATCGCCGTCGCGACGAAGCTCACGAACGCGCCCATCCAGGCGAACTTCGGCCCGGCGACCTTCGCGAAGCTCCCGATCACGCCCTTGCGCCCCGTCTGCCCGAGGGCGTACTCCGCGATGATGAGCGGGATGCTCCACAGCAGCAGGAACGACACCCACGCTACGAGGAACGCGCCCGCGCCCGTCTCGCCGCCGTTGGCCGCCGCGATGCGCGGAAACCGCCAGATGTTGCCCGTTCCAACGGCGATGCCGAGGACGCTCAGCAAGAGCCCCCAGCGGGTGGTGAAGCGCTGCGCGGAGGCTTTGGACATAGGGACGGCGTGTGGGTGGGTGGAGCTACGAGCGTGGGGAAGGTAGGGCGCAAGCAGGGTGTGGGAGTAGGTGGGTGTGAGGGTGTGGGGGTACCCAAACAAAAACCGCCGCACCGGAGCGAACCGATGCGGCGGTCAAGGTGCGAGAATGCCTGAACTATCGTGTCAGCACCACGCGCTGCACCTCGGCAAAATCGTCGCCGCTGGCGCGGACGAAGTAGACGCCGCCTGGCAGACCTCGCCCATCGAGCGTCATCCGGTGCGTTCCCGTGCTCAGCGCGCCATCGTGGAGGAGCGTGACCTGCCGACCAAGCACGTCGTAGACACGCACCTGCACGGGTTGTGGGCGGACGACGTCGAGCGCGACCGTGACACGCGCAGCGGACGGGTTCGGGAACGCACTCAGCGCATACGCCGCCGGGCCTGCCGTCCCTGTGTCCTCGGCGTTGACCGGGCTGATGGAGCCGTCCATCGTGCCGAGCGTGTAGTAGCCCGCCTGCAACTGCGCGGCGCTGACCTCGAACTTCACCTGGTCGCCTGCGATGCTCGGCGTCAGACCGAGGTCCGTAAACGCGCCGCCGTCCGTGGCACTGTAAAGGAGCGTGTACTGGTCGCCCTGTGGCACATACCCGGCACCGGAGTCGCCGTAGTCAAAGCCCAACTCGACGTCCACACTGCCGCCGTTGGGATCGACGTACCACACGCGCGTCCAGCGGAGCTCCACACCGGTGGGTAGGCCGACTTCCGTGGTTCCATTGTCGGCAACCTTGTGCCCCGCCATCACATACTCACCCGCGTCGAGCGACTCGTTGGCCTCGCGTATTACAAGGCCCGCTGCCTGCGCTTCAGTGAGGCTGCTGTCGGCCTCGGCACCAATGCCTGTCGCATCGAAGTCGTAGTCGCCGTTGGCGGGGAGGTCGCCTGCGTAGAAATCGACGGGCGGGTTGATGGGGATGGCGTACTTCGCGCTGAGATAGTTCTGTATCAGCGCTCCGCGAGCTGCATCCAGGACAATGTCCCCGTAGATGATTATTTCGTAGGAGTCATCATTTAGAGGAGATCCGCCATCGCCGCTTTGTCCAAGGAGAACAGACCTGCCTACTTCTGAAAGTCCAGATTGGCACCTTCCTCCACATTGTGGGTCGATGCTGGACTCGATCCCGTTGAGAGTACTTGTTAAGTCGCTTCCTCCTCTCCAGGAGCCATACAGAAGCAAGCTGGGAAAAGCGGATGCATCAATTTGGTGCGGAGTTGCAGTCCACCTAGCAAAGCTGGCTGCATTTACACCCTGTGATACGATTCCTATCACTCCTGGATTCCAGTCGTTTGACCACCTTCCAGCCCAAAAGCTACGCGTCAGATTACTATTCGAAGCCTGGACCGAAATATGAGTCTCGACACGCTCTGCTGGGTTGGCCACAATGAAAATGGTAGCAGTGGTAAAGTTGAGAGCGTCAGAAACGACCGAACTGAGTCCTCCGCTCCCGTCAAATCGAACTGAAGGAGCTCCATTCAAGACGTTTTCCCGCAAGGTTGGTGTAGCGCTGCCAACCCGTATGGCATCGATCTGGTTAGGACTTTGGTCACGCCAGCAATATGCGTTGTCTCCCTCCGAAGTCGCAGGGGTAGTGCAGAAGATGTCAGTAAACACACCGGCGTCGGCACGGAACCAGAGGGCGAGGCTGTCTTGAGGAATTTGGGCGGTGGCGGTCGTGGCTAAACAGGCCAGTAGGAGAAGTAGCGAGAAGCGCATAGGTTGTGGAGAAGGCGGTTGAGAAGGCGGATCGCAAGCAGCCGACAGCATTTGTCAACTACCTAGAAGCTATCCTGCAGAACCGTTATTAGCAACGCTAAATTGTTTAGTATTCCTGAACATAACTTGCGACATGTGTGGCGCCTCCTCCTCGCTCTCGCTGCTGCGGCACTGCTCTTCGCCGCGTCGCTGACCGTGCCGCCGTCGGCGGGGCTGCTGGCGCGGGGCGAGGTGGTGAGCGTGCGCGTGACGGATCGCGCGGGGACGCTGCTGCAGGAGGTGCGGCCTGACGGGCGCGGGCAGCCGGTGACGCTCGATCCAAGCGAGCCGGGTGCGCTGCCGCCTTTTGTCATCGCCGCGCTCGTGGCGACGGAGGACCGGCGCTTCTACGACCACCTGGGCATCGACCTCCGGGCCGTCGCGCGGGCCGTCCGGGACAACCTCCGCGCGGGCCGCGTGGTGAGCGGAGCCTCGACGATCCCGATGCAGGTGGCCAGCTTCCTCCGCGCCGATGGCGGGCCAACGTCGACGGGCTTTTTCGGCAAGCTCGCCGAGGCGCACCTCGCGTTTCGCCTCGACGCGCACCTCAGCAAGGACGAGGTCTTGGCGCTGTGGTTGGAGCGTGCGCCCTTCGGCCGCAACGCGTTCGGGATCGAGGCGGCATCGCAGACCTATCTCGGCAAACCCGCGCATGCCCTCACGCTGCCCGAGGCGGCGCTGCTCGTCGGCCTCCCGCAGCGCCCGAGCGGCTACGACCCATTCCGCTACCCCGACGCCGCCCGCGCCCGCCAGCAGCGCGTCCTTGCCGCGATGGAGACGACGGGTGCGATCACGCCGGACGAGCGCACCCGCGCCGCGGCCGTCGCGCTCGACCTCGCGCCGCGGCGCGCTGCGTTTCTCGCGCCGCACTTTGTTCGGCAGGTCGGCTCCCCCCGCCCCGCTCCTCTGCGAGGAGTCGCGGGGCTGTCCCCCTCACGCGTGAGGGGGACAGTTCGACCGCCGTCCAGGCGCGTCGAACGGGGGGAGCCGAGCATGGCCGAAATCCGCACTACCCTCGACGCGGACCTCCAGGCGCACCTCGAAGCCGTCGCGCGGGCGCACGTGGACCGGCTCTCCGACTTCCAAGTCGGCAACGCGGCGCTCGTGGTGCTGGAGAACCGGACGGGGCGCGTGCTCGCCTACCTCGGGAGCGCCGACTTCTGGAACGCCGCCGCGCTTGGGCAGAACGACGGCGTGCGGATGCGCCGCCAGCCGGGCAGCGCGGTCAAGCCGTTCACCTACGCGCAGGCCCTCGCCACGCGGCGCTACACCCCGGCGTCGATCCTCGCCGACATCGAACTCGAAATCGCCGAGGCAGGCGGGGCGTTTGTGCCGGAGAACTACGACCGGCAGTACCACGGCCCCGTCCCGCTGCGCGAGGCGCTGGCGTCGTCCTACAACGTGCCCGCCGTCCGGCTCGCGCACGAACTCGGCCCTGCGAGCGTGCTCACGACCTACCGCCGCGCCGGGCTGACCTCGCTCACGCGCGACGCGAGCCACTACGGCGTTGGCCTCACGCTCGGCAACGGCGAGGTGTCGCTGCTCGAACTCGCGCAGGCCTACGCCGGGCTCGCCAACGGCGGCCCGCGCCCGACCGTGCAGCCCGTCGCCTACGCCATCACGACCGACGGCGATACGCTCCACGCGCCTGCCCCGTCGTTCGAGCCCGGCCCCATCGCGGCGGACGTGGCCTACCTCGTCACCGATATCCTTCGCGATCCGGCCGCGCGCGCGCCGGGCTTCGGGCGTGGCTCGGCGCTGGAGGTGGCGTTCCCGGTCGCGGTCAAGACAGGCACGTCGAAGGACTACCGCGACAACTGGGCGGTCGGCTACTCGCCCACGCACACGGTCGCGGTGTGGGCGGGCAACTTCGACGGCACGCCGATGCGCTGGGTGAGCGGCGTCTCGGGCGCGGCCCCGCTTTTGAGCGCCGCATTCGAAGCGATTGGCGCTCGCGGAGGCGGCAACTTCGTGCGGCCCGATGGCATCGCCGAGGCCATGATCTGCCCGACGAGCGGCCTTCACCCAGGCGCCTCGTGCCCGTCGGCCCGCCGCGAGGTGTTTCTCGACGGCACGGTGCCTGTCGACACCTGCCGCGTCCATCGCCATGTCCAGATCGACGCGCGGACTGGCCTGCTGGCCGATGCCGAAACGCCCGCCGAGGCCATCGAGGAACGGCTGTTCGTCGTCCACCCGCCGGAGTACCACGCCTGGATGGCGGCGCACGGCCTGCCACTCCCGCCCACGATCCGCCGCGCCGACGTGGCCGCCGCCCCCGACGTGCTACGCTTCTCGGACCGCCTCCGCGTGCAGTTTCCCGAGGACGGCGCCGTGTTCGCCCTCGACCCAGTGCTGCGGCGCGACTATCAGCGCCTCGCGCTCCGCGCCGCTGTCGCCGAAGGCCTGCTCGATGTGACGTGGTGGCTCAACGGTGAAGCCGTGCCCGGCCCCCAGAATGGGATAGGGCGCACGGGTGCCGAGTGGCCGCTCGTGCCCGGCCGCCACACGCTCGAACTGCGCGCCGTCACGGCCGACGGGCAGCGCCTGCGCAGTCGCCCCGTGGCGTTCACGGTGGTCGATGCCCCGATGCCGGTGGAAGCCGCCGGGCTCTGAACGGCGTCGGTGAGCCGTTCTCGCGGCGTCATGCGCGATAAGAGCGGCTCCACGCGTTCCCCCCGACGCTGCGCGTAGCTTTCGCGCTCCCCAACCAACCAACGACCCCGCCCGTGATGCATCGCTTCCTGCTCCCCCTCCTCGCGCTCGCGCTGGCCCTCCCGGCCGCCGCGCAAGACTTCTCCGGCTTCCTCGACGACACCGACGACACCCGCGAAAACGACGCCTACTACGAAGTCTACACCTTCGAGGCTGAAGCCGACGACGAGGTCCGCGTCCGCATGGAGTCCTCCGACTTCGACACCTACCTCATCGTCTACGGCCCGACCGACGAGGAGTACTACAACGACGACTTCGAGGGCACGTCGGTCTCCCAGATCGAGTTCGCCGCGCCGATGACGGGCACCTACACCATCTGGGCAACCTCCTACGCCGCCGAGTCCACGGGGGACTACACGGTCGATGTCACGACGACGGCCTTCGTCGTTGCCGAGGAGATCAGTGGCCGCCTCGACCCCGCCGACAAGCAGTCGATCAAGGGCGAGTACTTCGACTCGATGACCGTCACCGCGCCCGCCTCGGGGCAGTTCTACGTCGAGCTCCGCGCGCTCGGCTTCGACGGCTACCTCCGCGTCGTCGGCCCGAGCGGCGAGATGTGGCGCAACGACGACTACGGCGACGGTGGCGGCTACCGGCTCTCCCGCGTCGGCCCGCTCAACGGCGACGGCGGCCAGTGGCAGATCGACGTGACGACCTACGGCACGGAAGAGGTCGGCGCCTATGACATCCGCGTCCTCACGCCGGGCGAGTAAGCAAAGCACGGACACGAGACGGTGTGCACGTGGGGGGCAACAGATCACCTCTCGCGTGCACACCGCGTCCGCAACGTCAGAACACGCGCCCAAAGCGAAAAAGGAGGCGGGGTCGCCCCGCGAACGCCTCGCCAGCGAGTACGAGTTCGGCGGGCCCGGCGAGCGTGAGCACCCCAGCCGACACTGCGTAACCAAGGCGGTAGTCGTTCCCCCCGATGACGATCCGGTCGCCGGTCCAGCCTGCGTCGAAGAGTCCCCGCAGGAGCACGCCGCGCGGGCCCTCGACCTGCGCGCCCACAGCGCCAACCACGGCGTCCGAGCCCGCCAATTCCTGGTCCTGTGCCCCGTAGAGCGGGTAGAAACGCCCAGGCAGCAGACTCGGCACTTCGATGCCGCCGAGGTAGGCGCGCTGGTCGTCCGTCGGCGTGCCCCAGGCTTGCACGACCGCACCGCGTCCCAGTAGCGACACCTGCGGCGAGAGCGCCACCGCAGCCTCGCCGCTGACTGCGACGCGTCGGAAGGTGGCCCCGACGCCCGGAGCCCAGTCGGCGGTGGCGAACGCGAGCGCGCCGCGCCGGGCATAGTCGGGGCGGTCGCGCGTGTCGGTGAGCGCGAAGCCCGAGAGCGACAGGTAGGCCTCCGCCGTCGCCTCCAGCGAGTCCACGCCGATGCTCGGCGAACTGCGCACGTAGGTCAGCGTCGGGCCCACGCCCGTCAGCACGTCCCCGAACAGCGTCGGCCCTGTGTATACGCCCGCGCTGAGTAGCTGTCCTGTGCCTGCCGCAATGGCCCGGTCGCTGCCCGCGAAGAAGTTGAGTGGGAGCCGGAGGTAGCTGCCCAGTCCGGTGACCGTCCATGGTACGCGGCTGCCGAAGCCAGCGAGGTAGCGCGCCTGAAGCTGCGTCTGCTCGCCGAGGCGCACCTCCATCTGGGTCACGCTGCCGAAGAAGAGCCGGTTGCGCAGCGTCAGCTCGAAGAGCAGCGCGGCCCCGTACTCGGTGTCGAAGCGGAAGCCGAAGCCCAGCCGGTCGCGGTTCTTCGGCCGCGCGTCGATGGTGAGCACCACGCCACCGTTCGCGGCCTCGTCGAGCTGGTAGGTGATGACCTGGAAGAAGCCCGTGGCGTAGAGCTGTGCGATGGCCTGGTCGAGGTCGTCGGGGCCAACGAGGCTACGGCCGAGCGTCTCCTCCAGGCCCCGGCGTAGCACCCGTGCCTCCACGCCGGTGACGCCTTGCACGACCACCTCCTCGATGCGGCGCGGTGCTACCTCGGGCGGCGGCGGTCGTCGAGGCTCCGTGTTTCCGAGCCGCGCCGCGAGCGCCTCCAGCGCCGGACGCTGCGCCTCGGCGGCGGCCGCGCCGCGCGCGATCCACTCCGCCCCAGCGTCGAAGTCGAACGACGAGAGCCCGTTCACGTCCGGGTCGATGGTGAGGTCGCAGCGCGCGCGCTGAGCGACCAGCTCGCGGTCGGCGGCATAGAACGCGGCGTCCACGAGGATGTCGAGGAA
The DNA here is from genome assembly GCA_038528235.1 of Bacteroidota bacterium. Taxonomy (GTDB): domain Bacteria; phylum Bacteroidota; class Rhodothermia; order Rhodothermales; family Rubricoccaceae; genus JBCBEX01. The sequence goes on along the minus strand of JBCBEX010000005.1, from coordinate 65,254 downwards.
CGTCGTCTCCGCGGCGTCGGTCGTGTCGGCCGCGGAGACGTCCACGCAGACGAGCACGTCGGCCCCGAGCGCCTCGGCGTCCTCGGCGGGGAGGTTGCGCGCGAAGCCGCCGTCGATGTAGCGCCGCCGGCCGATCTCGACGGGTTCGAAGAGCGTGGGGAGCGACATCGAGCCGCGCACGGCCAGCGGCAGCGAGCCTGCGTCGAGGCGGACGCCGTCGCCCGTCTCGGCGTCCACGACGACGGTGGCAAAGGGGCGCGGGAACGCCCGGAAGTCGCGCTCGGTGGCGACGGGCCACGTGAGCCGCTGCAAGAGCGCCAGGATGCGCTGGCCCGCCACCAGCCCCGTCGGCAGCGCCACCGCACCGTCCTCGATGGGCAGCGCAAGCACCGTGCGCCCCTCGCTGAGGCGGCGACCGAGCCCTGTATCACGGCGGTCGACGGCGTCGGTGAAGAGCCCCGTCCAGTCGCGCGAGGTCACGATGGCCTCCATCTGGTCGGGCGTGTAGCCGATGGCGTAGAGGCTGCCCACGATGGCCCCCATGCTGGTGCCCGCTACCACGTCCACGGGGATGCCTGCGTCTTCGAGCACGCGGATCGCGCCGATGTGGGCGATGCCCTTCGCCGAGCCACCCGAGAGCACGAGGCCGACCGTTGGACGCGCTGCCGTCTGGGGCCCTGCGTCTTGGGCGAAGGCACCGGAGAACGTGAGCAGGGCGAGCAGGAGGGAGAGCAACCGCATGGGCGTGGGCGAGCAGCTTGGTGCACAGGGCAGAGCCCGGCTTCTCGATGAACCTACGCCGTGGTACTCGGCTGCACCGCAGTAAAACCGGGGCGAGACTGTTGGGCATGGGGGCGCTAGCTGTGCATGGGGCCGCTGGCGTTTCTTGCGGGCGACGCCCAATCACCTCGCCGTGCCATGCGCTGCGCTGTTAATACCGTTTACGGAAAATGAGAGTGCAAACCCACTTCGGAGTCATCCCCGCGCAGGCGGGGATCCATGCGAGGCGCCGTATGGATTGACTGCGTTGGCCTTCGGCTCCCGATCAAGTCGGGGATGACGAGAATGGGAGACAGAGGCAATGCACTTCCGTTTATCGTAGCTGGCATAACCTCCACGCCTCTCGTCTCGAGGTGCGGCGGACAGGCTGTGAGCCGTCTGTTCTTCGCCTCTCACTCACTGTTCCGCCTATGATCGAGCTCCTATGGATCTGCGCGGCGTTCGCGCTGGGCTTCGTGGCCCGCCAGATGCACCTGCCGCCGCTGATCGGCTACCTGGTGACGGGCTTTCTGCTGTACACGGTGGGCTTTGTCAACGGCCCCATCATCCAGCAGTTTGCCGACCTCGGGGTGACGCTGCTGCTGTTCACCATCGGGTTGAAGCTTCGCATCCGGGGGCTGTTGCGACCACACGTGTGGGGCGTGGGTGTCGTCCATATGGGCCTCGTGACCGTCTTGATTGGGCTGGCGCTCTTTGGGCTCTCGGTGGTGCTGCCGGGGATCGCGCTGCTGGGCGACTTCACCATCAGTACGGCGCTTCTGCTAGGCTTTGCGCTGAGCTACTCGAGCACCGTGTTCGCGGTCAAGGTGCTGGAGGACAAGGGCGAGATGGGGACCATCTACGGGCAGGCCGCCATCGGCATCCTGATCATCCAGGACCTCGTCGCGGTGGTGTTTTTGGCGGTGTCGGCGGGCAAGACCCCGACGCTCTGGGCCCCGCTGTTGCTGGCGGCGCTGGTGCCGCTGCGCTGGGTGCTGCTCCGCATTATGCACCGAGCCGGCCACGAGGAACTGCTCATCCTGTTTGGGCTATCCCTGGCAGTGGGCAGCTACGAAGGCTTCGAGTTGGTCGGCATCAAGGGTGACCTGGGGGCGCTGATCGTAGGCGCGATGCTGGCTGGCGACGCCAAGGCCGGCGAGCTAGCGAGGAGGCTGTTGGGCTTCAAGGACTTCTTCCTCGTCGGCTTCTTCATCAGCATCGGACTCAACGGCATCCCCACGGCCGAGGCCATCTTGGTCGCTGTGCTGCTGGTCGTGCTGGTGCCCGTGAAGTCGCTATTGTTCTTCGACCTGTTTACCCGGTTTCGCCTGCGGAGCCGGAGCTCGTTCCTCGCCACGCTGAGCCTGTCGAACTACAGCGAGTTCGGGCTGATCATCGCTGTGGTAGCGGTGTCGGCGGGGTGGGTCGCCGAGGCGTGGCTGCTCACGATTGCGCTGGCGCTGGCGCTGTCGTTTGTGCTGGCGGCGCCCCTCAACCTGACGGCCCACGCCCTCTACGACCGGCTCCACGAGTGGCTCAACCGTTTTCAGCGCCCTACGCGCTTGCCTGAAGAGGAAGAGGTCGTTATCGGCGACGCCACGGTGCTGGTGTTCGGGATGGGACGCGTGGGGAGCGGGGCCTACGACTACTTGCAGGGGCACAGCCAGGAGCGCGTGCTGGGCCTCGATATGGACGGCACCACCGTGGCTCAGCAGCAGGAGCAAGGCCGCGCCGCCATCCAGGCCAGCGCCCTCGACTCCGACTTCTGGGACCGCCTGCAACTCGACCGAAGCGCGGTCCACCTGGTGATGCTGGCGATGCCCCAGTTGGAGGAGAACCTCTTTGCGGCGGAGAAGCTGAGCAGCCTGGGCTACGGAGGCCGGATCGCCGCCATCGTGAAGTACGGCGAAGACCGCGACGCCCTCCAGGACGCCGGCGTCGATCACATCTACAACTTCTACACCGAGGCCGGCGCGGGCTTCGCGGCCGACGCCTTCGAAGCGTTGGCCACGTAGGGAGCCGAGCGCAACCGGGCCGTTTCTCCTGTTGACGGTCTCCTCGGGCGGCAGCACGGCTCGGCGTTGTCCCTGTGCTCCACGATGCGGGTTTCGGCCAGAAGGGAGGTAGCACCCACGCCGTAACAGTTTGCGGTTATGCGTACCCTGTCCACTATTAGTAGCCAGGAGGGAAGCGACGGTTAGCTGAGAAAATGTATGAGTATGCGCTAGCGTCGAGACTTTTCGACCCAAGCCCAAGAAGAGAACTTCCACTACCTAAGGCAATTCCATACGGATCACCAGTAACAGCGGACCATGCAACGCCTGCGATGCTCAGTGCGTACGAAGCCGGCTTCATCCATGATTTTCGAGATAGCCTGCGTAAATCAGCCGCCCTGTCTTCTAGCTCTTGTTGCCTCTCTTCAAACGCAGCGCGACGCTCTTCTTCATTCATCTCGCTCAGCTCCCATACAAATCGTCGGATATCCCTACTGTAGGCTCGGTATGACTCGTAGTTCTGTTGGCGAAAATCAAGCACCTCATCAATAGGTATGGGTCCTAGATCGACACCAACTGTTAATAAGTCAAAACTGAAAACGGACCCTTTTGATGGCGACCTGTCGACGGAGAACAAATCTGAAAGAGCCTCAACCAGAACGGGTCGATCGGTTGCTGGGTTAAGCTCTAGCTCCTTGTCTTCACCATATGGCCGCAGAATTTGAGCCAAAAGAGTTAGAATTAGAGACCTAATCATTGGGTGCATGAGCACCGTTTTGCCGTCCTCAGACTCTTTTGCGAGATCACGGCTTATCAACTCCTCATGTATCATTCTTGCCAAGCCTGCATCCCCCCTGTATCCCATACGAGACATGGATATGTATTCAAACTCTCTCTCTACAGTGGATATTGACTTGGGTATTTCGTCCAAAGCACCAGATGCGACCACGTCGGTTAAGGCCGAGACTAATTTTTCGGTTGCAACCTTGTCTACGGCATCCTCTGATTCGATAATGTGGATCAGCCCGTGCTGATCAAGGCCTTCGTATATGGCTGGATCAATCCTCCGTATACGATGGCGCATGTAGTCAGGAACAAGGAGGCCAACTCCATCAAAGAACAGGATCAGGTTCTTGATCCAGTCACCGTCGCTCCAGAAAGGGTTAGGGTAGTAGAAAGCTATCTCCTTCTTCATTTTGCTTCAGAGCGGGCTAGGTAGTCGGTACGTCTAACAGTTAGGCATCCTGGCCGTACTTCTCGATCAAAGCCGCCAGTTTCCCCTGTCCGTGAAGCTTGTCCTTCAAGGCATTGAGGTGCGGAATCTTCTCGGCATTGCCCCTGGTGATCGTCAATGACCCATTCGATTGCAGCATCAGGGCATTGGCCGCCTGGTCGACCGAGTGAGACGCCATTATATAGTGCCACAGGAATCCGTCAATCACATAGAAGTAGTTCCAGGCGCTCCCGGCTTTGCTGGCAACAGGCCCAATAAGCGCGAGCCGCTCTTCCGGAGAGTCAGACGCGATGTCTTGGAGAACGCAGCCATACTTCCAAAATGGCTCTCTCTCCTCGTCCAGCAGCATAACCCTAATCCGTTCCTCGTGAGGTCCCAAGCTCACGTGCTTGAAGAACGGAAGCGAGGAGACGCTTGACCTCCACAGGATCGAGAGGAAGAACAACCTGAGGTTGTGGTAATCGAGTCCGGTCAGCGTGTGGAGAGGCTGCCCCGCTGGAACGTTGAGCTGGCCGCTTCGAAATAAGGTGGCTGCCACCGTTTCCCAACGGCTGAGCTTTGACTCACAATAGCCACATAGCAGATACTCGCGTAGTCCTTTCTGTTCAATCCCGAACGGCCGCCCCGTAGTCTCGACTGTGGACATATCAAAGACGCGGCCTTTGCTGTCGTAGAGCGGCTTGTAGAAAAACTCTGGGATGATGTGGGAGTCGTGTAGCTCCCTCACCTGATGACAGAGGGCGCATTCAGCAGTTGGACGAGAAGACGCCATCGATCAGGGAGGAAGGATGCCTACACATCTTACTATGCAGAGCGCATTCGGCATAACGCGCACACGGGTTATGCGCACAAGTGGAATGGTGTCTAGGGGGCACCGCCATTTCTAGCGTCTAAACGCTTCATGACGGCCTCTAGGTTATCGGTCTACTCTCGATAATACGCACCGGCGTGTCTGTGCAAAAGCCGTAATCCCTTCGCAAAGTTCGCTAAGTCTATCGCACCCGTCACCTCAGCCGCTCGCTCAGAACGTGCCGCGGTTGACGGTTTCCTCGGGCAGCGGCACGGGCTCGGCATTGTCCTCGTGCATCACGATGCGCTCGTGCTCCAGGCCGTAGGGGGCGACCTGGGCATGGCCCGCTCCTCCCACATTGCGCGGTAGCGCGTGGCACCGCAGCAAAACCGGCGCGAGACTGTTGGGCATGGGGGGCGCTATCGTTTCTTGCAGGCGATGCCCCACTAGCCTCGCCGTGCCATGCTGCGCCTCGCCTGCTCGCTCGCCCTCCTGACCACGCTCCTCGTTCTCGTCGGCTGCGGCGATGGGACGGGCGACCCGGACGCGCCGCTCTCGTTCGCGTCGGAGCTGGTCGCGCTGGAGACGCCGGCGGGCGTGACGGGCTTCGTGCCGACGCTGGAGGGGCCGCTGCGCGTGCTGAGCGCGTCGCCCTTCGGCGCGATGGCGGGGCAGGCGCCCAACCAGGCGATCTCGGTCACGTTCAGCCGCCCGATGGTGCCGCTCGGGCGCACGCCGGAGCCTGCCGCCGACGCGCTCACGCTGCGCGGACCGGACGGGCCAGTCGCGGGCACGCTGCGCTGGCAGGGCACGCAGACGCTCGTCTTCCAGCCCGACAGCCTCGTCCCGGCGACGAACTACACCGCGACGCTGGCGGCAGGCATAGCCAGCGTGGAAGAAGAGACGCTGGCGAACCCGTACACCTGGACGTTCGAGACGCCGCGCCCCGTGCTCGTCGGCTCCGAGCCAGCGCGCGGCGCGCAGTTCGGGGACCCGGGCGAGCCGATCCGGCTCTTCTTCAGCCTGCCCGTCGAGGCTGACCGCGTGCGGCGCTTCATCGAACTCCGGCGCGACGGCAGCACCTCGCTGGGCGTGCGCGTCGAGCAGGCGGGCGACTCGTCGGTAGTCGTCGCGCCGAATTCAGACTTGGCGAAGGGCGTGGCCTATCGCGTGCGGATCTCGCCCGAGATGCCCGCCGCCGTCGGGACGCTCGGCACCGCCGAGGCCATCGAGTTTGGCTTCCGCACGTATGGCGACTTCGCGTTAGAGGGCGTGCGGCAGGGCTACGGGCGCAGCACCGGCTCCGTCGCGCCGGACCGCGCGATCCGGCTCTCGTTCTCCACGCCCGTCCGCTTCGAAGCGCTGCGGCAGGCGCTGTCGTTCAGCCCGGCCGTCGAGCTTCCGGCGGGCATCGAGGCGCGCGACGCCGTCGAGAGCACCGAGCACAGCCTGCGCCTCCCGCTCGACCCCGAGACGCAGTACACGCTCACGCTCGACGACGGGCTGCGCGACGTGTTCGACCAGCGCATCGGCAACCGCATCAGCGTCTTCCGGACGGCCGCACTCACGCCGACGCTGCGCATGCCGACGGGCCTCCTCGTCATCGAGGCCGACCGCGACCGCGCCGTGCCGCTGCGCGTGACCAACATCGACGCCGTGAACGTCGGTTTCGAGCGCTTCACGCCCGCCGACCTGATCCACAAGCTGCCTGCCTACGACGACCGCCACTGGTACGGCCCCTTCCCGGAGGACTATGAGGAACCGGAGCCTGTCGCCGCGAGCCGCCGCGTCCCGCTCACCATCGACCGCAACCGCCCGACCTACGTCCCGCTCGCCCTCGACTCGCTCCTCAACGGAGAGAACGGCGGCCTGGTCGGCGTGCATCTCCGCTATCAGCAGGGCGGCAACGAGCGCGTCCGCGTGGCGCTCGCCCAGGTGACCACCCTCGGGCTGACGGCCAAGTTCTCGCCGCACCAGAACCTCTTCTTCGTCACCACACTCGCCGACGCGCAGCCCGTCGAGGGCGCGGCCGTCACGGTCTATGACGACGCGGGCACCGAACTCTGGCAGGGCACCTCGAACGCGCGCGGCATCGTGCAGTCGCCGGGGTGGGCGGCGCTCGGGCTGGAGAAGCGCGAGCGCTGGGAGACGCCCGTGCAGTACGCGTTTGTCGAGCACGAGGGCCAGGTCGCCTTCACGTCGAGCCGCTTCGACGACGGCATCGAGCCGTACCGCTTCGACATCGACCTGGACTGGAGCCCGGAGCCGCTGACCTACGCCGGGACGGTGTTCTCGGACCGCGGCCTCTACCGCGCGGGCGAGACGGCGCACCTCAAGGGCATCCTGCGCGGTCGCACCGACGGCGACTGGGCGACGTTCACCGACAGCATCCGCGTGCTCGTGACCGATTCGCGCGACGAGGTCGTCGTGGACCGCCGCCTGCAGCCGAGCAACTACGGCAGCTTCGACCTCACCTACCGCGCGCCGACCGACGCCAGCCTTGGTGTCTATCGGGTGCGCGTCGCCCGCGCCGACGACGAGGAGGCCGAGGAGCGCGAGTCGTGGCAGGCGGGCGACCTCGCGCAGGGCACCTTCCGCGTCGACGCCTTCCGCACGGCCACCTTCGCCGTGGACGCCGTGCCTGCCGCACGCGCTTTTGTGGCGGGTGACTTCTTCGAGGGGACGGTCACGGGCCGCTACCTCTTCGGCGCGGCGATGGGCGGGCAGCCGCTCCGCTACCGCCTCGTCCAGCAGAACGGCCGCTACACGCCACCCGGCTACGACGCCTACCGCTTCGGCATCGCGCGGGGCTACTACAGCCTCTACGAGACGCTCGCGCAGGGCGACACCGTCCTCACCGCCGACGGCACCAAACAACTGCGCGTCCCGCTCCCCGGCAACGAGCGCGGCGCGCCCGCCTCGCTCCAGTTCTCGGCGACCGTCACTGACCCGAGCCGCCAGGAGCAGTCCGACCAGGCGGCCGTCACGCTGCACCCGGGCCTGTTCTACATCGGCCTCAAGCCCGAGACGACGTTCCTCGACCTGAGCCGCGATCAGGTGATGGCGCTCGATGTGGCGACCGTCGATCCGAACGGCGCACCCGTCGGCGCGGAGAACCTCACGGTCGAGCTCATCCGGCAGCAGTGGAACTCCGTCCGCGAGGTCGGCGGCGACGGGCGGCTGCGCTGGCGCTCGGAGCGGACCGAGGAAGTCGTCGGCAGCCGGACTGTCGAGACCGAGGCCGGGCGTGCCGTGCGGCTGCGGATGCCGGTGCGGCTCGGCGGCAGCTACATCGTCCGGGCGACGGGCTACGACGTGCGCGGCAACGTCATCAAGACCGAGGCCTACTTCTACGCCACCGGCGCGGGCTACGTCGCCTGGGAGCGCTCCGACGACGACCACCTCGACCTCGTCGCCGACAAGAACAGCTATGCCCCCGGCGAGACAGCGCGCATCCTCGTGCCGTCGCCGTATGAGCAGGCGACCGCCCTCGTGACCGTCGAGCGCGAAGGCATCATCTCCAGCCGCGTCGTGGAGGTCGAGGGCAGCGCGCCGCAGATCGAGGTGCCGCTCGGCGAGCAGCACCTTCCAAACGCCTTCGTGAGCGTGATCCTGCTGAGTGGCCGCACCGCACAGCCGTCGGCCGGCGAGGACCTCGGCGCACCAAGCTTCAAGATTGGCTATGTCAACCTCCCCGTCAGCGCGCAGGGACGGCATCTGACCGTTGAGGTCGAGCCTGGCGAGACGACGTACGAGCCAGGCGGGACCGTCACCGTCGACCTCCAACTCACGGACGTCGGCGGGCGAGGCGTCGAGGGCGAGATCGCCTTCGCCGCGGCTGACGCGGGCGTGCTCAACCTCATCGGCTACGCGATGCCGGACCCGTTCCAGACGTTCTACGGCCCGCGCGCCCTCGGCGTGACGACGAGCGAGACGCTCGCCAACCTCGTCGAGCAGCGTGACTTCGGCGAGAAGGAAGAGGACGAAGGCGGCGGCGGCGGTGAGGACGCCGACCGGCTGCTGCGCTCCGACTTCCGCCCGCTCGCGCACTGGGCCCCGGCCATCCGCACCGACGGGAGTGGCCGTGCGACGGTGACGTTCGAGTTGCCCGAGAACCTGACTACGTTCCGGCTGATGGCCGTCGGGCTGACGCGCGACCACCGCTTCGGGCAGGGCCAGACCGACATCGTGGTGACGAAACCGCTCGTGCTGCAGCCGGCACTCCCACGGTTTGCCAGACTGGGTGACACGTTCGAGGCAGGCGTCCTCGTCACGAACCGCACGGGGCAGGCAGGTCCGGCCGTCGTGACGGCCCGCGCCGACGGCATCGCGCTCGACGGCGAGGCCCGGCGCACGGTGACGCTCGCGAAGGGCGAGACGCGCGAGGTGCGCTTCGCCTGGGACATCGAACAGTTGGGCACCGCCAACCTCCGCTTTACCGCCGAACTCGGCAGCGAGCGTGACGGCCTCGAAGTACCGCTCGACATCGCGCTGCCGGTGACGAAGGAAGCCTCGGCGACGTTCGCCTCGACCGCAGACGCCGCGAGGGAAGCGCTTGTACTGCCGTCGGACCGCGTGCCCGGCGTCGGGCAGGTCGAGGTGCGCGTGGCCTCCACGGCGATGGTCGGCCTCGACGGCGCGACGCGCTACCTCTTCCAGTACCCCTACGGCTGCCTCGAACAGCGCACGAGCCGCATCCGGCCGCTCCTCGTCGCCGAGGACCTGCTCGACCTCTTCGACCTCGACGCGCTTGATGGCGACCGCGAGGCCGTCGTGAATGAGTGGCTCGGGAGCCTCGACGCCTACTGGATGGGGCGAGGGTTCGCGCTTTGGAAGGGCGGGCGCTACGTAAGCCCGTACGCCACCGCCTACGCCGTGCTCGCGCTCGCCGAGGCCGACGCAGCGGGCTATGACGTGCCGCAGCCGCTCACCCGCGAGGCCGTCGACGCGCTCGCCACGCTTGTCAAAGACAGCGGGATGCAGCCCGACTACTACACCCGTGATGTTTGGGACACGTCGCGCGCGCTGATGCTCTACGCGCTGGCCCGCCACGACCGCGTCCTCGAAGCTGAGGTGCAGGCGCTCGCCGAGCGCTACACGCAGCCGACGGCCACGCCGAGTGCGGAGCTTCAGAGCCACCTCCTCCGGACCATCGCGCTCGCGGATCGCGGGTCGCTCAACGGCTACGCGCAACCGCTCGCCGATGGGCTGCGTGGGCGCACCACGACCGAGGGCACGACGGCCTACCTCGCCGCGCAGACTGGCGAGTCCTGGGGCTGGATCTTCTCGTCTGACGTGCGCTCGACGGCCTTCGGCATGACCGCGCTCATCGAGTCGACGCCGTCGAGCGATGTGCGGCAGTTGACCGAGCGGATGGTGCAGTACCTCATCCGCTCGCGCACGACCGGCCATTGGGCGAGCACGCAGGAGAACGCCGCCGTCCTCGACGCGCTGCGTGCCTACCAGGCGGCGTTCGAGACGACCGACCCGAACTTCACCGCCACCGTCCAGCTTGCCGGACGCGAGGTGCTGAACGCCTCGTTCCAGGGCCGCTCGCTCACCGCCGAAGAAGCCACCGTTGATCCGACCGCGATGCCGTCGGGTGAGGAGCTGCCCATCGAGGTGAACGTGGACGGGACAGGGCGGGCGTACTACTCGCTCCTCGCCGAGACCTACACGAGTGCGCCGGTCGAGGCCGCCAACCGGGGCCTCGCCGTCCAGCGCACCATCCAGCGCCTCGACGGCTCGGGCAACGCGGTCGGCAACCCCGTCACGACGGACAGCCGCACAATCACGCTCGACGCGGGGCAACTCGTCCGCGTGACGCTGCGGCTCACGAGTCCGGCGACGCGCAACTACGTGGTCGTGGACGACGCGCTCCCGGCGGGTCTCGAAGCGCTCAACCCGGCGTTCCAGACGTCGGGCGTGCTCGCCCAGCAGGAGACCGGCTCCGGCCAGTGGTGGGGCTCGTTCAACCATACCGAACTCCGCGACGACCGCGTGCTGCTCTTCGCCGACTACCTCCGGCGCGGCGAGCACACCTACACCTACCTCGCCCGCGCGACCACGCCCGGCACGTTCGTCCACCCGCCCGCGCAGGCGGAGTTGATGTACGAGCCCGAGGTCAACGGCCGCACGGCGACCGGCACGGTGGTCGTGCGCCCCACCGAGCGTGTCGGCGTCTGATCTGATCCACTAACCATGATCGACAGCCTCGATCACCTCGTCCTCACCGTGCGCGACCTCGACGCGACGATCGCCTTCTACACGGAAGCGCTCGGCATGGAGGTCGTCACGTTCGGGGAGGGCCGAAAGGCGTTGCACTTCGGGTCGCAGAAGATCAACCTCCACTGCGCTGGGCACGAGTTCGAGCCGAAAGCCGACGCCCCGACGCCCGGCTCGGCCGACCTATGCTTTCTGACGGGTGTGCCGGTCGAGGAGGTGGCCGAGCGGCTGTCGCGTCTCAGCATCGCCGTGGTCGAGGGGCCGGTAGACCGGACTGGCGCGACGGGGCCGATTCGTTCAGTCTACGTCCGCGATCCTGACGACAACCTGGTCGAAATCGCCAACCGCGTGCACGCCTGACGCTCATGCACCTCCGCTACGTCATCCAGGGCGAGTACGACTACAGCGCGTCCGCCGAGGTCTTTCCTGACGGGACGGTGGAGGTGTTCAGCGGGAGCTACGTCACGCACGGAGCCGACCGGCGCGTCCTCACCGATGCCGAGCGCGCCGCGCTCGCCGACGCCGTCGCGGCCGTCGATTGGAAGGCGGCGCTGCCCGGTTCGGGTGGTAGCTTGACGCACCGCCTCGCACTCGACCCGCCGGACGGTCCCGCGCTGGCCTGGCGCGATGCGCTCCCGGACGACCGCCCCGCTGTGCGGGCGCTCGTCGATCTCCTCCGCTCGCTCTGACTGCTATGGACTACCCTCACGCCTTCTATTGGGACGGCTCCCCCCGCTCCGCTCCCCGTGAAGGGTCGCGAAGCTGTCCCCCTCGCGAGCGAGGGGGACAGTTTGACCGCCACCCTGACGTTCTTTTAGGGGACGCGTCAAACGGGGGGAGCCGGACACGGCTTCTGTTCTCGTTCGCGCTCCTTCCGCTCCTGTGGCTTGGCTGCCAAGCCCCGATAGATCCGCTCGTAGCGACTTGCGCCGGCGTGGCGCAGCACTACCACGGCCTGCCCAACGCCGTCACCATCCTTGACGGGACGCTGCAGATCGAGGACGGCAGCGTGGTCTTCGGCTACGAGGTCATCAACACGCGTAACCAGCCGCAAGAGGGCACTGCCGCCTGCCGCTTCGCCGACGACGGCACGCTCACCGAGGCGCTCATCGACGGTGTGACGCTCCGCGGCAACCGCCTCGATGCGTTGGTCGACTAGGCTGCCATGCTCTACCTCGCCGCGCTCGCAGCGTTTGGTTCTGTCGTGTGCTCGCGGTTGCTGATTGCCCAGGTCGCTCGTAGACGGCGCGAGGGCAGCATCGCACGGTACAGGGCGCGGGCGCTGATCTGGGGTGTGCTCACTACACTCTGCTGGTGGGCGATCGTCACCGGACCGCCGTTTTTCCTCGTCGTTGGGGTCGTCCTCAACGTGGTCTGGTATGGATTCGAAGGCGCGATGGTCCTTAGCGCTCGCTCCGATAGCGACCCCTCTTAGTTCTTACAGTCATGGGTGGTAAAGCTGATGGCCTACCTCTGCTCTTCATGCGGCCAACTCCACACTGAATTGCCTGACCTGGGCTTTCGAAGCCCGTCGGCTGCGAGCTCCGTACCGCAGTCGGAGTGGCCCGACCGAGTTCGCGCTAGTGACGACCTATGCGTCGTCGACAGTGAGGCCTACTTCATCCGAGGCGTCCTCGAACTTCCCGTTCTAGACCACGACGAACGCTTCGGGATCGGAGCGTGGGTGTCCCAGAAGCCAGACAATTTCTGGCAGTACGCGGAGCACTTCGACGACGATGGCGACCTCGCACCCACGTTTGGCTGGCTCTCCAACGACTTCGTTTTTCAGGGCGTGTCCAGCCTCAACCTGAAGACCACCGTCCACTTCCAGGGGGACGGTTCGCGGCCGCAGATCGTACTCCATAAGGCAGACCATCCGCTCGTCGTGGCCCAGCAGAATGGGGTGACGCTCGACGAAGTCTGGGCGTTTCTGCACCAACACCTCGACTAATCGCTAGCTCCCATGCGTGACTTCCTCGTCCTCCTCGGCTTTGTCGCCGTCGTTGCGGTGGTGGCCGCGACCGGCTCCCGCTTCGAGCCCGGCACGTGGTATACGGCGCTCGACAAGCCCGCGTGGACGCCGCCGAACTGGCTCTTTCCCGTCGCGTGGTCGGTCCTCTACCTGCTGATCGCGGTGTCGGGTTGGCTCGTGTGGCGCGAGGTCGGGTTCGAGGGCGCGCGCAAGGCCTTCACGGTCTACGGCCTGCAACTCGTGCTCAACGCGGCGTGGTCGTGGCTCTTCTTCGGGCGGCACGACATGGGCCTCGCCTTCCTCGACATCGCCGGGCTGTGGCTCGCCATCGCGCTCACGATGGGGCTCTTCTGGGCGACGAAGCCGCTCGCGGGGGCGCTCCTCGTTCCGTACCTCATCTGGGTGACCTACGCCGCCGCGCTCAACCTTGCCCTCTGGCGGATGAACCCGGCGGCCTAGCGTCGCAGGTCCAAGGTTATAGGTCGCAGGTCTGTCAGCCTCCGAAGACCTGCGACATGGGACCTATGACCTGCGATCTCCTAAACGAACGCGCTCTCGCCGGTGATGGCGCGGCCGACGATGAGGCTGTTGATCTCGCGCGTGCCCTCGTAGGAGTAGATCGCCTCGCAGTCGGCGACGAAGCGGCCGACGTGGTGCTCCAGCAGGATGCCGTTGCCGCCGAGGAGTTCGCGCGCCCAGCCGACCGTCTCGCGGCACTTGACGGTGCAGAACGCCTTCGCGAGCGACGCCTGCTCGTTGCTCATCAGCCCCGCCTCTTGAAGCTCCGTCAGACGCATCGCGAGGCAGCCTGCGGCGGTGACGTTGCCGAGCATGCGCACGAGGAGGTCCTGCACGAGCTGGAACCCAGCGATGGGGCGGCCAAACTGATGGCGCTGCTTCGCGTAATCGAGCGCCAGCTTGTAGGCCCCGGCCGCGCAGCCGACGGCCTGCCAGGCGACGCCCACGCGCGTCATCTTGAGCACGCGCGCCGTGTCGCGGAAGCTGTTCGCGCCTTCGAGCTTCGCGTCCGCCGGGATGCGGCAGTCGTCCATCGTCAGGACGGCGTTCTGGACGACGCGCAGCGCCATCTTGTTTTCCATCTTCTCCGCCGAGAAGCCCGGCGCGTCGCCCTCGACGAGGAAGCCCTTGATCTGGTTGTCGGCCTCGTCGCGCGCCCAGACGATGTTCACGTCGGCGAAGGTACCGTTGCCGATCCACTTCTTCTGGCCGTTGAGCACCCACGTGTCACCGTCGCGGCGTGCGGTCGTGCCCATCTCGCGCGAGATCGCGCTGCCGACCTCGGGCTCGGTCAGCCCGAACGAGCCAATCTTCTCCAGCTGCTGCATCGCCGGGAGCCAGCGCTCCTTCTGCGCGTCGGAGCCGAGGAGGTAGATCGAGCCCATCGCGAGGCCGCTCTGGACGCCGAAGAAGGTGCCCATCGAGGGGTCATACTCCGAGATCGTCCGCTCGACCAGCCCGTTCAGAATCTTGGAGCCGCCCAGGCAGCCGTAGCCCTCGTAGGGCAGCCCGAAGATGCCCGTCTCGGCGAACGCCGGGAGCAGGTCGTGCGGGAACGACGCCCGCATCCAGTGGTCGTTGATGACGGGGACGACCTGCGTCTCCATGAACGCCCGCACGCGGTTCACAACGGCGCGCTCCTCGTCGGTGAGGAGCAGTTCGAGGGCGTAGAAGTCGGCGTCGGAGCCGGGGATGGTCGCGGCGTGGCCGCTGCCGTTGAGGGTGGGGGTCGCGGTAGACATGGGGAGAGGTGTACGGTGTTAAGCGGGCGCGGGGCGGTCACACGCGGGAGGCCTCGGCGGGATCCCACGGAGCGCCTTACGTCTCGGTTATAGGCACGGTCTCCACGTCGAACGTGACGCGGCGGCTCGGCAGCGACGCGCCCTCCTCCAGCCGGAAGGCATCGCGGGCGGCGACGAGACGCAGCGCTACGCGGTCACTCAGTCCTGCTTCCGCGAGAACCGGAGCAAGAGCATCGCGGACGACGGCGGCGCGGCGGAGGCTGAGGCGCTGGTTGCGTGCCGCGCTGCCCGTCCCGTCGGTGTGCCCGATGATCGAGAGCACGATGGGCTGCGCGTCGTCCACGGTGGCCTCGGCGAGCGCCCGCACGTCGGCGACGAGAGCATCGAGGGCGGCGTCCTGCCCGGGGGCTAAGGCGTCGTCGGTGGCGAAGCGGATCGAGGCAGCCTCGACGGGGAGGGCGGCGGCGGCCGTGCGGGTCTGTACGCCGGTCACGTCGAGCGCGCGCACGTTGGGGACGAAACGGAGCGCCTCGGGAAGGCTGATGATCCAGGGACGTGCGGCGATTCCAGCGCCGACGAGCGTGTCGCCCCGCATGGTGAACGCGACGGTCGACGGCGCGTCGAGCATGCGAGCAGCACGCGCGGACACAATGGACGGTGCGTCGGACTGGTAGGGCAGCCAGCGCATCCGCACGGCGTTGGCATCGAGGCTATCGGCGAGGACTTGAGCGGCGAAGCCGTGGCGCGCGAGGACCGAGTCGGGCAGCGGCGCATCGGGGTCGCGGAGGCCCACGAGGCGGTAGGCGCCCCACGTGCGCTCCTCGGTGATCACGTCGAGGCCGTCGAGTGCGTCGAGGTCGGCGAGGGTGGCTTGCCACCGTTGCATGCGGTCGAACGTCGTCCATCCCCACCAGCCGACGAGGAGGGCGAGCAGCGCTACCAGCACCCATGCCATCGGCGAGACGCTCGCGTCCTGCTTACGTTGCTCCACGAGCAGGTCGTAGAGCACCGGGTCGGCGGCCTCGAACGGATCTACGTTGCCGCTGAATGCGGCGAGGTCGCGCGCGTGGCGACGGTGCAGCGTCTCGATGCCTTCGGTGAGGAGCAGGCGCAATTCCTGTGGCGGCGTGCCCCGGATCACGGCGGCGAGGACAGCCTCCGGGCCGGGCACGAGCCACACGGTGAGGTCGCCCATCTGGAGCGCGTCGAGGGCCTCGGTGTCGTCCACGTGGAACGAGTCGCGTACGAAGGTCTGCACTGCTGAGAGCATGCCCGACACGAGGTCGGCATCGTCCTCGGCATCGGCAAGGCCCGGCAGGGCGGCGTGGCGGAGCAGCAGGCTCGTCTCGGTGTGGATCAGGAACACCTGCTCGACGCGGTAGCGGAGCGTGTCCCGCAGCGCCACCTCGCCGATGGACAGCCCGCTGCGCCACGCCTCGACGCGCCAGCGCAGCCCGCGCCATGTTAGCCCGTATTCGACGGCCTGGTTGACCGACTGCAGCGACGAGGCGAGCGCCTGCTGGATCGCGCGCCGGATCGCCGGGCCGATGATCGGAAAGATGGCGTCGACGAGCGGCTGCGGATTGCGTGCCACCGAGGCTTGGATGCCCTCCTCGATGGCCGGCGCGAGCGCGTCGCCGAGGGCGGAGTCGCCCCGTTCGGCATCGAGGCGGCTGCGGAGACGAACCGCGTCGGGCAGTACGTCGGAGAGGAGGTCCGCGTCGACCTTCTCCTCGGCGAACTGGCGCCAGCGGTCGAGGAAGGCGGCCTGGCCCTCGCCGAGCAGCAGCTGCCGAAGCTCGCGCAGCCGCGCACGGTCGGCCGGCAACGGCGCGCGCGCTGGGGGAGACGCACCCGCGGGCAGCGCGGCAGCCGAGGCCGCCTGCGCAGGCGAGGGTACGTCAGTGGGCGCGACGTCCGAGGGCATAGCGGAGGTGAGCAGAGCGCGAAGGCCTCAATGAGCGCGGGAGCTTCAATAAACGAAACTGGGGCTGCACTGAGGAGCGCTTCCGACTCCGCATCGGGCGTGCGGAACCAGGCCAGCCGGGTGCGTTCCCTACGAGGTCGAGCCCCACGAGGTCGGGGCGCGTCTATTCGTCGGTGCCGCTGATGCGGAAGGCCAACTCTGAGAAGAGGGCGGCCAGTGCGGCACGGTCGGTCTTGCGGCTGCCGAGGTCCGTGACGTGTTGCTGGAGCGCGCGCTGCGTTTGCTCCGTCTGATCGCGCAGGTCGTCGGCGGCGCGGGTGGCCTGTTCCAGCAACTGCTGCCGGAGATCGCGCTCGGCGGCGGCGGCGGCCTCGCGGTACTCCGCGACGCGCTTCGTGAGGGCGTCGTTCTTGCTGCGCAGCAGCTCGGCGAGGGCCTCGTCGCCTTCGGAGCGAGCGCCGTGCTCCTCGGTGAGGCGTTGGCCGAGGCTCGTGACCTCGTCCTTCACGAACGTCTCCAGGGTGTCGAAGCGGCGCCGCAATTCGGCCCGCAGCGTGTCCATCTCGCCAGCCAGACGCTCCTCCAGGCGGAGGAAGCGCGCCTCGTAGGCCTCCATCTGGTTGCCGAACAAGATGTCGCGGATACGGTCGATGTTCTGGCTGCCTTCGCTGGCTGGGGGCGGTGGGGCGTGCTGAGGCGCGGCAGCGTCGCCTGCCGGCGTGCTTGGCATGGGCGCTACACTGTTCTGGCCGTCACCCATGGCGGGCGGGTTGGTCGAGCTTGACATACGAGGGAAACAGGGGCAAAGTACGATGACGGCAGGGCACTCCTGCGCTAAATCTGCGCAGCCGACCGAGGCTAAGCTGCCCGGCAGCAGCAGACATGCCAGCGCCTCAGATGTGCTAGTGCCTCGACGTGGTCTTGGCGCGGCGCCCCCTTCTGGGCGTGCAACTGGACACGGCGTGACGACTCCGCGCAGACGAGGCGAATATTACCCAGACGTCGGGCAGTTTCGTGCCAGGCAGCCGGGCCAGGTGGTCGAGCCAGGTCCAGAGTCCGGACGGGTACACTGCGGGAGAATTGGAACCGCGGCATCACAATCGGCGCGTTTCAAGCGCCGCCGCCGTTGCAGAATCGAACGATATCGCCCTCTAGAGCGCCTGGTGGGCTGTGTCGGCAAGGCGAGCAGGAGGCGCCGAAGCAGGGGGGGACCGCGAAATGGCCGGGTCGGTCTGCGCTTTGCATAGAGGGCAGTCACCCTACTACCACACCCCCCATCCCCATGCTTCCCACTCTTCTGGTCATCGAAGACGACATCGCGATGCAGCGCTTCCTGGCGCTCTACTTCGCCGACACCTACGAAGTCGTGGTCAAGGAAACGGGCGAGGATGCGCTAGCCTGGCTCGCGGACCACACCGCCGACGCCATCGTGTGCGACCTCCAGATGCCCGGCATCGACGGCTTCGAGGTCGTCGAGGAGCTGCGCAGCCAGGTAGCCTACGACGCTGTGCCGGTCGTGATGCTCTCCGGCAGCGAGCAGAGTGCCGACCGGGTGCGCTGCCTGCGCCTCGGCGCCGACGACTTCGTCGTGAAGCCCTTCAACCCCGAAGAACTGCGCGCGCGGCTGGACAACCTCCTCCGCCGTATCCGACGAACCCAGCGCTCGTTCGCTGAGTCGGCAGCCTAGACGCCCCGGCCGTGCGTGCCACGCCTCGGTGATCCCAACCACCTCCACCCTCATGTCTCGCTTCACCCTACTCCTACTCGCGTTCCTCGCGCTCAGCCCGCACACGCAGGCGCAGTTTGCCCTCACCGAGTCCTTCACGACAGACTCAGCGCCGGGCTGGGTGCTGGCCCGGGATGCCGAACTGACAGGAGGCAACCAGGACCCGCTCGGGCAAGGCTGGCTGCGACTCACCGACAACGACACGTTCCGGCGTGGCTATGCCTTCCTCGATAGCGCCTTCCCGTCCACGGAGGGCGTGGTGGTCGATATCCAGTTTGCCATCTGGGGCGACACGTTCCCAGGCGACGGCTTCACGCTGTTCCTCTTCGATGGTTCGCTCAGCGCTGCCGACTTCGACATCGGCGAGTGGGGGGGCTCGCTGGGCTATGCCAACGGCTGCTCGGCGCCCAGCGACGAACGGCCTGGCCTCGCAGGCGCCTACGTCGGCATTGGCTTCGATGAGTTCGGCAACTTCGCCAACCCAGGCGACCGCTGCAAGAACGGCGGGCCGGGCCGGACCGTCAACTCGCTCACCGTGCGCGGCGCCGCCAACACCGACGACGCAGATAGCACCAACGACTACCCGTTCGTGGCAACGACAGGTACGCTCACCGACCTGCTGTCCTTCCGGCAGGCTACCCGTCCCAGCCAGACGGGCGAGGAGTTCCGCCGTGCGCAGATCGCCATCATTCCGAGCGGGACGGGCTACGCGATTACCGTCAACATGCAGTTTGGCCAGGGGGCGCCTCTCACCGAGGTGATTGCCCCGATCCAACTCGACACACCGCCGCCGCCCACGCTCAAGCTCGGCTTCGGCTCGTCCACGGGCGACGCCCGGAGCTTCCACGAGATTCGCAACGTCGAGATCAGCGACGCGACGGCGCTGCCGGTCGAACTGACTAGCTTCCGCGCCACCAGCATCGGCGAGGCCGTCCAACTCGACTGGGCAACGTCCTCGGAGACCGTGAACGCAGGCTTCTACGTGGAGATGGTGGACCCGGCTAGCGGCACGGCGGCCTTCGAGACTGCGGGCTTCGTGCGCGGTGCCGGGACGACGGCCGAGTCGCAGCGCTACAGCTTCCGCCTCGACGGCCTCGCGCCCGGCACCTACCAGTTCCGTCTCCGCCAAGTCGACTTCGACGGCACCTTCGAGTACTCGCCGGAGGTCGAAGCGCAAGTCCGCCTCGACGAACAGTTCCGGGTCTCGGCCTTCCCCAACCCGTTCCGCGACCGCGCCGAGATCGAGTTCGCCGTAGCCCAAGGCCAAGACGTGCGCGTGGAGGTCTTCGACGTGCTCGGCCGCCGCGTGGCGACGCTCTTCGACGGTACGCTATCGAGCAACACGGTCGGGCGCGCTCGCCTCGAAGGGGCAGCCCTACCGCCGGGCCTCTACCTCGTCCGGATCCAGGGCGAGCGGTTCGAAGAGTTCCGGCGCCTGACCCTCGCGCGCTGACGCCTACACTTCCGTCTCAGACTCCGCACGCGGCGGTCATGGCTTTACGGCCGTGGCCGCCGCGCTCTGTTTGCTGTAGCGCTGTGCGCCCGGCGTGGTGAGAAGTCTGGGCGTGATAGAGTGCCGATGGGTGACGACAGGGCGAATCAGGAAGGACGGGCGGAGAATGGCGATGCCGTGGTGCCTGAACTCTAGGGCAAGCGCAAATGGCGGGTTCTGGGGCCTACATGTTCTTCGTATGTGAGGCACCATCTACCTGCGGAGCGCCATCTCGTAACACGAGCCCCTGAGCCCCAGGTCGATAGGCGTCGGCGTTCGTCCTACCGACGGTGCGGGGCCGTTCCAATCGACGCGAATAAAGACGATACAGGGACGGATAATGATGCACCATTCTGCGAAATCGACCTCTCTGGGCTCTGTGGGGCGATGACCGGGAGGGGTACCCTAGCGGCGAAAATCTTTGGCACAGCCACCTGGGCGGATTCCTTGCTACAGAACCGCCCACGCCACAACCCCGAACCGCCTCGCGGATCCTACACCGATTCCACCCGCACCCCATGTCTTTCTTCTCGACCGTCCATCGCCTGCGTGCCTGGAGCCTCACGCTCCTGGGCGCCGGAGCCGTCTTTGTCGGCTGCGATACCGTCGACTCAAACGCGCCCATTGATCCCGCCGCGGGCGACCCCGACGTGATGACCGTCGCGCCCGACTTTGACTACGCCACCACGCGCACCATCCGCGCCGACGTGCGCGCGCTCACCAACAGCGACGCCCCGCTCGAAGGCGTCCGCTTCGATGTCTACGACGGTGACAAGCTGCTCGGCTCAGCCTTGACCGACGCTCAAGGGCGCCTCGTCGGCGACTTCGTGGCGTCGGCTACCGCGACCGAGCTCACGCTCCGCACGGAATATCTCGGCCTGCCGAGCGAGCAGACCGTCGCCCTCGATGGTGACCGGGCCGTGGCGCAGTTCGGCGGCGATACCGAGGTCGCGCCGTCGCTCGACTTTGCCTCGGCTGCGTCGTCGGCCTTCACCTACATCAGCGACTACGACAACAGCGGCAAGCCGATCGATCTGATCGCCCCACGCGACGTGATGTCGCAGGACTTCCTCCGCGACCTCAACGCCGCACTTCCTGAGAAGAAGTCGGTGCTGACCCGCAACCCGGAGTTCGTCGCCGAGGGGAACCAACTCGACGTGCACCTCACCGCCGAGGCCGACGTGTGGGTGACGTTCGTCCACGAGGGCGCCGGCTACAAGAACGCGTTCGGCTACTATGTCTACGACCCGGCCAACCCGCCCGCCTCCGTTGCCGACCTCACGGAGCACCTTGTCGTCTTCCCCAACGCCTCCTACAACCGGAAGGGCGGCAAGCTGCTGAGCGGCGACAAGATGTACCTCGGCCGCTTCGACGCGGGCATGGCGATTGGCTGGTTCATCGTCCAGGATGGCTGGGACTCGAACGCCCGTGCCGTGAGCGAGACGCGCCAGCGCTACTACTCGAACCCGGCCTTCAACCCGGCTGGCGAGCAGCACAACGTCTTCCTCAACTTCACGGACTACGGCCGCTACGTGCTCGGCTTTGACGACCAGCCGCTCACCTGGGGCGACCAGGACTTCAACGATGTCGTGTTCTACGTGACGGCCAACCCGGTCAGCGCGATTGACCCGACGGACGTAGTGCGCTACGGCTCGGCGCCGCCGGACGCCGACGGCGACGGCGTCCCCGACACCCAGGACGACGCCCCCAACGACCCCACCGTCGCCACCTACGAGTATGGCCCCGCCCGCGACCAGTTCGGCACCCTCGCCTACGAGGACCTCTGGCCCGGACAGGGCGACTACGACTTCAACGACCTCGTCGTCGACTACAACCTCCGCTTCGCCCGCAACGCCGCTGGCGACCTCACCAAGCTCGACGGCCAGTTCGTCGTCAAGGCCATCGGCGCCGGCTACCGCAACGCCCTCGCGCTCGCGCTGCCGGTCGACGCCGCAGCGGTGGCGTCGGTGAGCGGGCAGCGCCTCGGCTCCGGCCTCTTTACGACCGCCGGCAACGGCGCCGAGAGCGGGCGCACGGCAGCGATCGTGCCGGTGTTCGACGACGCCAACGCGATCCTTGCGCGGCCGGGCGGGTACTTCGCCAACACGCAGATGGCGGCGCCGTACGTGTCGCCGGAGGACACGGTGGCGATCGCGCTGGTGTTTGCCTCGCCGGTGGCGGCGCCGGCGCTGTCGGTGACATGGCTCAACCCGTTCCTGGTGAGCAACCAGGAGCGCGGTCGGGAGGTGCACCTGCCGAACCAGATGCCGTCGGAGGGAGCGGACGTAGCGCTGCTGGGGTCGAGCCAGGACCGCACGAACGAGGGGTTGGGCTTCACGTACAAGAACGAGCGCGGGTTGCCGTGGGCGCTGCACTTCGCGGACGGGTTCGTGTACCCGACGGAGCAGACGCCGGTGACGGAGGCGTACACGCGGTTCCGTGCGTGGGCGGAGTCGAGCGGGGCGGCGCACGCGGATTGGTACACCGACGAGCGCTACCGCGTCGACGAAAAGGTCTACGGCCGCTAATATCTAGGACCGTTGGTGTCTACAGTCGCTACTATCTACAGTCGCTAGTAGACGCGAACGTACACCGCGTCTGGCTTTGCACCAGGGGCCAGGCGCGGTGGGGTGTAGAGCCAGAGGGATTTCTACCTAGCGGGGGGGTCGATAGGCCCACCGTGTCGAGGCGGGCCTCTGCGAAGCGACGCATTCGGACAACGACGGGGCAATGCTGGCGTGACGAAGTACGCGGGCATTGCCCTTGTTTTGTCTGAAAATGCAGCACCGTGACCGGAAAGCTGCGATTTCGGGCCAGACACGAGGCTTTGTTTGAAGAGCCGACAGGAGGCGGCTTGGGTTGGCACACGGGGGACGGTCTGCTCTTTGTTGAAACAAGAGGACACCACCATCCGCGGTCTCGGCACGGCGATAGGGCTCTGGCCCTCGTTCGTCTGAGGCGGCTCACTTCTCACCCCCCCTCCATTCATGACGTACCCCCGCACCTACTCTCGGACCTCTTGGGTCTTCTGCGCCGCGCTTGCGCTCGTGCTCGCCGCCTGTGACGCTGCTGCTCCCGGCGAGTCGCCAACCGGCCCCGTTATTCCCGGCGGCGACGGCATCGACGCGATGCAAGTCCCGCCCGACTTCGACTACGCCACCACCGCAGACGCTACCGTTCGCGTCGAGGCGCGCTCGCGCGATGACCGCCCGATGGCGAACGTCCGCTTCGACGTGTACGATGGCGACCGCCGCCTGACCTCGGGCTTCACCAACGAGCGCGGCGTTTACGAGGCGGACCTCGTCGTCGCGGTGGACACGACGGAGCTCACCGTCCGCACCGACTACCTCGGCCTCCCCAACGAGCAGGCTGTCACGATTGAGAACAGCCAGGCTGCTGTTCTCTTCGGCGGCGATGTGCCGCGCGACTTTGGCAACGTGACGGGTGCCCCGGCGGGCGCCAAGAGCGCGGGCGACAAGGCCGCGGTGACCTTCACCTACCACAGCCCCTACACCAACAGTGGTGTGCCGACTACGCTCGTCAACCCTTCGGACGTGGTTCACCCCAGTGTGATCGCGGCCGTCAACGCAGCGCTCCCCGAGGGACAAGACGTTCCGGTCAGTCGCCCCGACTACATCAACGACAGCGTGACGTTGGACATCCGCCTCGACGAACTCGCCGACGTGTGGGTGACGTTCGTCCACGAGGGCGCCGGCTACAAGAACGCGCTCGGCTTCTACACCTACGACCTAGACGCGCCTCCGGCGAGCCCGTCGGACATCGCCGAGCACCGGCTCATCCTGCCCAACGTGTCGTACCTCTACAGCGGCGGTGGTCTGCTGACCGGCGACAAGGTGCTCCTCGGTCGGTTCCCAGCCAACACGGGCATCGGCTTTTTCCTCGTCCCCAACGGCTGGCGCAACGCGAGCACCGGCGTGGTCGAGCGCGGCGGGCAGGAGATCCTCTACTCAAACCCCAACTTCAACCCTGAGGCCTCGGCAGCGCTGCGTCAGCACACCGTCCTCCTCGAAGTGCCGGGTCGCGACGAGATCCTGCTCGCCTTCGAGGACATCGAGCGCAACCTCCCGGCCTGCGACCAGGACTTCAACGACGCCGTGTTCTACGTGACGGCCAACCCACCGGAGTCGATCCAGCGCGAGGACATCCCGGACGCGACGCCAGCCCCGCCGGACACGGACGGCGACGGCGTCCCCGACACCCAGGACGACGCCCCCAACGACCCCACCGTCGCCACCTACGAGTATGGCCCCGCCCGCGACCAGTTCGGCACCCTCGCCTACGAGGACCTCTGGCCCGGACAGGGCGACTACGACTTCAACGACCTCGTCGTCGACTACAACCTCCGCTTCGCCCGCAACGCCGCTGGCGACCTCACCAAGCTCGACGGCCAGTTCGTCGTCAAGGCCATCGGCGCCGGCTACCGCAACGCCCTCGCGCTCGCGCTGCCGGTCGACGCCGCAGCGGTGGCGTCGGTGAGCGGGCAGCGCCTCGGCTCCGGCCTCTTTACGACCGCCGGCAACGGCGCCGAGAGCGGGCGCACGGCAGCGATCGTGCCGGTGTTCGACGACGCCAACGCGATCCTTGCGCGGCCGGGCGGGTACTTCGCCAACACGCAGATGGCGGCGCCGTACGTGTCGCCGGAGGACACGGTGGCGATCGCGCTGGTGTTTGCCTCGCCGGTGGCGGCGCCGGCGCTGTCGGTGACATGGCTCAACCCGTTCCTGGTGAGCAACCAGGAGCGCGGTCGGGAGGTGCACCTGCCGAACCAGATGCCGTCGGAGGGAGCGGACGTAGCGCTGCTGGGGTCGAGCCAGGACCGCACGAACGAGGGGTTGGGCTTCACGTACAAGAACGAGCGTGGGTTGCCGTGGGCGCTGCACTTCGCGGACGGGTTCGTGTACCCGACGGAGCAGACGCCGGTGACGGAGGCGTACACGCGGTTCCGTGCGTGGGCGGAGTCGAGCGGCGCGACGCATGTGGATTGGTACACCAACCTGAGCCTCCGCGTGAACTCGAAGGTCTACGACCGCTAGACCTGATTGAACCGCTAAGGCGTGCGCCCGGCTTCCCCACGGAAGCCGGGCGCGCTGCATTGAGCGCCTCGGGCGTTGTCTTGGATTTTGGCGGGCATCGCCGATCTTGGAGAAACATCCAAAACCGCCATGCGGTAGCGGTGCCCCCTGTCCCACCTCGCTCCCCCCGGCCATGCACATCGTCATTCTGACCAACGAGTTCCCGCCCCACATCTACGGCGGCGCAGGCGTCCACGTCGAGTACCTGGTGCGCGAGTTAGTCGCAGCGGACGACGGGGCCCACCAGGTCACCGTGTTTAGCTTCGGCGACCAGGATGTCACCGACGGCAACCTGCGCGTGGTGGGCGTCGATCCGCAGTTTGCGCTGCCGCACCAGGACGAGCGCCACGCCAAGTTTCTCGACACCGCCGCGCGGGACCTCGTGATGGCCGGCTCGGTGCCGCTCGACGCCGACATCGTGCACGGGCACACGTGGTACAGCCACCTCGCGGGCATGCTCGCGAGGCAACTGACGGAGGCCAAGCTCGTCCTGACGACGCACAGCCTGGAGCCGCACCGCCCGTGGAAGGTCGAGCAACTCGGTGCAGCCTACCACGCCTCGTCGTGGGTGGAGCGCACCGCCTACCAGAACGCCGACGGCGTCGTGGCAGTGTCCGAGTCGATGAAGGCCGACGTGATGCAGCTCTACGACGTGCCCGACGCGCGGCTGTCGGTGATCCCCAACGGCATCGATCCCGACGAGTACCGCCCGACGGAGCGGCCGGAGTTGCTGCGGCGGCTCGGCATCGACCCCGACGTGCCGTTTGTGCTCTTCGTGGGACGCATCACGCGGCAGAAGGGCATCGTGCACCTCGTGCGGGCGCTCAAGGACCTCGACCCGCGCGCGCAGGTGGTGCTGGCTGCGGGGGCGCCGGACACGCGCGCCATCGCGCAGGAAATGAGCGAGGCCGTCGCGGCAGCCCGGGAGGCGAGAGCGGCAGCGGGGGCGGGCGAGATCATCTGGATCGAGGAGATGCTGCCGCGCCCCGACGTGATCGCGCTCTACAGCCACGCGGCCGTGTTCTGCTGCCCGTCGGTCTACGAGCCGTTCGGCATCATCAACCTGGAGGCGATGGCCTGCGAGACGGCCGTGGTAGCCTCGGCGGTGGGCGGCATCCCGAGCATCGTCGTGACGCCCGACGACGCAGCGGCCACCGGCGACGCCGAGACGGGCCTCCTCGTCCCGCTCGACGGCAGCGCCGACTCCGACTTCGAGCCGCGCGACCCGGACGCCTTCGCGCGCGACCTCGCCGACGCGCTCAACGCACTCCTCGCCGACCCCGACCGCGCCGCCGCGATGGGCCATGCCGGTCGGCAGCGCGTCCTCGACCGCTTCTCGTGGAAGGCCATCGCCGAGGAAACGCTGCGGTTCTATGCATCGCTGGTCGATCCGGTGTAGTCCTGACGTCTGTTCGAATACGGGGCGCAAACGGTCGCGTCGGGGGCGGAGCCGCAGGGCGGACGGCCCCTTTTCGCAGCGGTTTAACGCATAACGGGGCCGGACGCCCGTTGAGAGCAGTGTACCTTGCTCCGCTTGACTCGTCCCACCCGTTTCGCTTTCTCGCTGACGATGCTTCCTCGACGTTCCCTTTGGCTCGGCCTCGTGTGTGCCGGGCTTTTTGCCGCCTGCGGCACGCCGCGCCCCACCACCGCGCCCGTTGTTGCCACTGTCCCGCCGCCGCCGCCCGTCGCCGCCGAGTTCGCGGGCGAGACGCTCTCGCTCGAAGACTTCGAAGAGCAGTACGCCCGCTCAGTCGGCTCCCCCGAGGACGCCGCCGCGGACACGCTCGGGGCCTACGAGGACTTCCTGGAGCGCTACGTCAACTTCCGCCTCAAGGTGCAGGCCGCGCGTGACCTCGGCCTCGACGAGGACTCCAGCTACGTCGCCGAGCTCGACGACTACCGCGAGCAACTCGCCCGCCCGTACCTCCTCGAACAGGAGGTCACCGAGCGGGTCGTCCAGACGCTCTTCGACCGCCAGCAAGAGGAGGTCCGCGCCAGCCACATCCTCCTGCGCGTTACGCCGGACGCCGCGCCCGCCGACACGCTCGCGGCGTTCACCAAGCTGTCCGCGATCCGCGACTCCATCGTTGCGGGGGCCGACTTCGCCGCGCTCGCGCAGGCCGAGTCCGAGGACCCCTCGGCGGCCACCAACCAGGGCGACCTCGGCTACTTCTCCGGCGGCCGCATGATCGAGGCGTTTGAGGTGCAGGCCTACACGGTGCCCGTTGACAGCGTCTCGGAGGTCTTCCGCACGCGCTTCGGCTATCACATTCTCAAGGTCACCGACCGTCGCGGTGCGCGCGGCGACATCAGCGCCCGCCACATTCTGATCCGCTTCGGTGGGGAGACGGCGGCCGACTCCGCCGCAGCGCTCCAGACGATCACCGAGCTGCAGGCCCGCATCGCGGGTGGCGAGGACTTCTCGACGCTCGCGCGGCAGTACTCCGAGGACCCCGGCTCCGCCGAGAACGGGGGCGACCTCGGCTTCTTCGGCACCGGCCGCATGGTGCCGCCCTTCGAGCAGGCGGCTTTCGCGCTTGAGAACCCGGGCGACGTGTCCGACATCGTCCAGACGCGCTTCGGCTATCACCTCATCCAGCTCGTCGAGGTGCAGGCGCCGCCGTCGTACGACGAGGCCTACCCGGAGCTGAAGCGGCTCGCCGAGCGCCTGCCGCGCACCGCTCGCCTCCGCGAACAACTCGCCCAAACCTATCAGGACCAGGTCGGCTTCACCTTCGACTCGACGCTCGTAGCCGACGCCGTCGCGGGCCTCCCGGCGGACTCTGTAGTGACGCGCATCGACCAGGACGGCTTCGGGGCCTACACCGACAGCACCTTCGCCACAGTCGGCGACGCAGGCTTCACGCTCGGTCAGTTTAAGGACGGCCTCCGCACCGCGCGCCCGACGGGCCCGACCCTCGACGCGCTGCTCGGCGCGATGAGTCGCTACCTCGCCGAGGAGACGATCACCATCGCCGCGCGCGACCTCGAAGACACCGACGCGGACTTCGCTCGCATCATGAAAGAGTACGCCGACGGTATCCTGCTCTTCGCCATCTCGGAGGACTCCGTGTGGACGGTCGCGCAGACTGACACCACCGGCCTCGAAGCGTACTTCCAGGAGCGCCAGGCGAGCTACCAGTTCCCTGAGCGCCGCCGCGTCATCGCCTACTCCAGCCGCGTCGACTCCGTGCTGGCGCGCGTCGGCGAGTTCCTCGATGGCGGCGTCAGCCCGATGGGCATCCAGGAGCGCCTCGCCACGGACAGCATGAGCGTCCGCATCGACACGGTCTTCGTCTCGGAGCCGAGCGATACCGCCTACGACCGCGCCTTCGACCTGGAGATCGGGGCCCGCACCGAGGTGCTCGCCAACCGCTCGACGCGCACCATCCTCATGCTCGACGGCATCGAGCTGCCCCGTGGCAAGACGCTGGAGGAAGCCCGCGCCGAAGTGCTTACCGACTACCAGGACGACCTCGAAGCAGCCTGGGTGGCTCGCCTCCGCGAGCGCTACGACGCCCAGACCTACCCCGACGTGCTCGCGGACGCCTTCGCTGAGGAGAAAGCCGCGCTGCCTGAGATGGCGACCGAGTAGTTCTCGTGAGGCGCGCTGCCGTCGCGTCGCGCTTGCTCTGCAATATTCGGCCCCGCTCGACGGTTGTAGCGGGGCCGTTTTTTCCTTCCGCCCGCCCGTGTCCTTGCTCCGTGCCCCCGTTCGCCTGGCCCTCGTCGCGGGCCTGCTGGTCGCTGCCCTTGCGGGGCTGGCGGCGTGCGAGCGCACGGTGGTGCCGGAGAGCTACGTCGCGCGCGTCGGCGACCGCTACCTCTCGGAGGACGAACTGGCCGTCGCTATGCAGGCCCGACCGACCGGTCTGGACAGCCTCGCTGCCCGCATGCAGGTGATCGACCAGTGGGTAACCGGCGAGCTGCTCGCCCGCGCGGCCCGTGCGGCCGACCTCGCCGACAAGCCCAGGGTGGAGCGCCGCCTCCAGGACAGCGAGCGCGCCGTCCTCGCCGACGCCTACATCGAGGCGCTCTACGACGAGCGCCAGCCCGCCCTCGACGACAGCGAGGTGCAGACCTACTTCGAGGCCAACCAGGAGCGCCTGCGGCTGCGTGAGCCCTACGTCCGCGTCCGCTACCTCCGCTTCGCCAGCGAGAGCGAGGCCCAGACCGCCCGCGCGGCGCTCGTGCAGGCCGTCCGCTCTGCCACACCCGACTCGCTCTGGCGGCGCGTCGCCGAGACCTACGCGGCGACCCCGGCCACCGCCATTGGGCTGAGCGAGGCGTACTTCCCCGAGAGCCAACTGCGCCAGCGTCTCCCTGACGTGGGCGCCGTCTTTCGGCAGTACGCGCCCAGCCAGATCGCGCCCGTCCTCGAACTGGGCGACCAGTACCACGTCTTTCAGGTCGTTGACCGCGCCGACGCGGGCACGCTGCCCGAGTTGGGCTGGATCGAGGAAGACTTGCGCCGCCAGATGCTCATCGACGCGCGCCGTCAGCTGATTTCCCGCGAGGTGCAAGCGCTCAAGAGCGAGGCCCAAGCCTCAGGCGCCCTCGACCTTCCCGACTGATCGCGGGGTCTTGTGCTCCGCTGCCCTTTTTATCTCTTAGCCTCCCACCCATGCATCGCCTTCGTTTCCTCGCGTTGCTCCTCGTGCTGCCACTGCTGACGCCCACCGCCTCAGCGCAGAACGAGCAACTGCTCGATACCATCGTCGCCGTCGTGGACGGAGAGGTGGTGCTTCATTCCGAGGTGGTCTTCGTGGCCCAGCAGATCGCGCAGGGGCAAATCGCCACCGATGCGGTCTACAGCCAGGCCCTCGACGAGTTGGTCGGCCAGAAGGTGCTCCTTGCTGAGGCACAGCGCGACACGACCATCATCGTGGAGCCCGAGCAAGTCGACCAGGTGCTCGACCAGCGCCTCGGGCAGCTCACGCAGCAGCTTGGCAGCGAAGAAGCGCTCGAAGAGGCCTATAGCCGCCCCATCGCGCAGATCCGGCAGGACTTCCGCGACGAGATCGAGAAGCAGTTGCTCACCCAGCAGATCCGCGACCGCAAGATGCGCACGGTGCGCGTGACTCCGTCGGAGGTGCAGGAGTTCTTCGACCAGATCCCCGCTGCCGAGCTTCCCGAGGTGCCCGAGATCGTGCGCGTGGCCCACATCGTGCGCCTGCCTACGCCCGACGAGGAGGCGCGCGAGGCGGCTGTCGCTGAGATCACGGCCATCCGCGACACGATCCTCACCGCGGCGGCCACTTTCGAGGAGATGGCCCAGCGCTACTCCGACGATCCTGGCTCGCGCACCCGCGGCGGTCGCATCGCCAACGTGAGCGTCCGCGACCTCGTGCCCGAGTTCGGCGCCGTGGCGAGCACACTGGAGCCGGGTGCCGTCTCCCAGGTCTTCGAGACGAGCTTCGGCTTCCACGTCATGCGCCTCAACGAGCGCCGCGGCGACGTGATCGACGTGAACCACGTGCTCATCCAGGTGGACGACAGCGCCGTGGACCCGGCCGAAGCCATCGGGTTGCTGGAGACGCTCCGTGACTCGCTCGTCACGCAGGAGGTCCCTTTCGAGGCGCTCGCCAAGCGCCACTCCGAGGACCCCTTCTCGGCGACGCAGGGCGGCTATGTGACCGACCCGCGTACGGGCGACCGCAACCTCCAACTCGCGCTCCTCGGCCCGCAGTGGCAAGCCACCGTGGACACGATGAGCGTCGACGAGGTGAGCGCGCCCGCCGAGGTACAGCTGCTGGACGGCACGCGCGCCTGGCACATCGTGCTGCTGCAGCGCCGCACGCCGCCGCACACGCTCGACCCGATCACCGATTACGCGCTGCTGAGTGAGTATGCCCTCCAGGAGAAGCGCCAGAGTGAACTCGTCGCCTACATCGGGCGCCTCCGCGAACGCGTGCAGGTAATGATCAAGAGCGACCGCTACGTCGCGCCGGAGCAACGCGCTGGAACTCTGGGCGGCACCTGAGCCTAGTGCGTGCTGGTCATCGCGATCGCGCCTGAATAGTCCCCCGTTTACGCCTGCTTCTTCTGCTCATGTCTAGTCTGCCCTCCGCTTCCGATCCTGCTGCTGTCGAGGCGTTGCACGACGCGTATGGGCGGCTTCGCCGGGAAGTCGGCAAAGTGATCGTAGGGCAGGAGGACATCGTGGAGGGCGTGACGGTGTGCCTGCTCGCGCAGGGCCACTGCCTGCTCGTGGGCGTGCCAGGCCTCGCCAAGACGCTCCTCATCCGCACCCTCGCGGACGCCATCGACCTCTCGTTTAGCCGCATCCAGTTCACGCCCGACCTCATGCCGGGCGACATCACCGGCACCGAGATCATCGAGGAGGACCCGGCGACCGGTCGACGTTCGTTCAAGTTTGTCAAAGGCCCGCTCTTCGCGCAGGTCATCCTCGCCGACGAGATCAACCGCACGCCGCCCAAGACGCAGGCCGCGCTCCTCGAAGCGATGCAGGAGCGTCACGTCACCGCGGCCGGGCAGACGTTCCCGCTCGACGCGCCGTTCTTCGTGCTCGCCACGCAGAACCCGATCGAGCAGGAGGGCACCTACCCGCTACCGGAGGCGCAACTCGACCGCTTCATGCTCAACCTCTGGCTCGACTACCCGAGCTTCGAGGACGAGGTGGCTGTCGTTCGTAACACAACCGGCGCGGCCAAGCCCGTCATCGAGCCGGTGCTGAGCCTGGCTGAGTTGAAGCTGTTCCAGGACCTCGTGCGCCAGGTGCCGGTCGCGGACAACGTGATCGAGTACGCCGTGCGCCTCGCCGCGCGCACCCGCCCGGGCCGCGAGGGCACGCCCGACTTCGTCAACGAGTACCTCTCGTACGGGGCCGGGCCGCGCGCGTCGCAGTACCTCATTCTCGGCGCGAAGGCGCGGGCGCTGCTCGGCGGACGCGTGACGCCACTGCGCGAAGACGTGCAGGCGATGGCAGTGCCGGTGCTACGCCACCGCATCGTGACCAACTTCAACGCCGAGGCGGAAGGCGTGACGCCGGTGGACGTGATCGGCCGGATTGTGGACTTGTGATGTTCGATTGGCGATGTTTCGCCCGTCGAACATCGAACAGCACCCTCTGACATGATGCAGGCTCAGTCGCTCCCCGCGCCGCTGGAGGCGGCCGTGGACTCGACGCAGGTCGATACCGCACAGGCGGACACGTCGGCCATCGGACAGCTCAACGAGGCCATCGAGGAGACGGGCCGCGCGCTCGCCGAGGGACGCTTCGACCTCGTCTACGAGCAACTCTCGGGCATCCTCGTCTCGTTTGTGCTGGAGAACCTGCTCCCGGCGCTGCTGGTGGGCGGGCTTTTCTGGGTGATCTACAAGATCATCACCGGTGTGCTCGACCAGGCGCTCAAGCGCAGCAAGCGGCTCGACGCGGGCGTGCGGAGCCTGCTCGTGAAGTCGGCGCGGCTGCTGCTGGGCGTCTTCGGCGTGATCCTCGTGCTTGCCCAACTCGGCATCGACGTGACGGCGGCCGTCGCGGGTCTGGGGATCGCGGGCCTCGCGCTCGGCTTCGCGGCGCGCGACACGATGGAAAACCTCATCGCAGGCGTGACGGTGCTCCTCGACCAGCCCTTCCGCGTGGGCGACAACATCCAGGTAGACGGCATCTTCGGCACCGTCACCGAAATCACGCTCCGCTCGACGCGCCTCCGGACGCTCAACGCTGAGATCGCCATCTTCCCGAACACCGTGATGATCACGAGCCGCGTGATCAACCACACGATGCTCGACACGCTGCGCGTGGTGGTGTCGTTCGGCATCGCTTACAAGGAAAGCCCGCAGCAGGCCCGCGAGGTGGTGCTCGGGATCACAGAGGGCGACCCGCGCCTGCACCCGTCGTACACGCCGAAGGTGGTCGTCACCGAGATGAGCAGTTCGAGCGTGGATATGGAACTGCGTGTCTACCTCAACGACCCACGCCAGGAGGTGCCGGTCCGACTCGACTACAAGGAGAAGATCTTCGAGGCGCTCAAGGCCGCCGACATCGAGATCCCGTTCCCGCATCTGCAGCTGTTCATCGACGAGGCGAAGGCGTTCGAGGACACGCCGTTCCTGCAGCGCGCGCTCAACGACGGCGGCGGGGCGGGGGCGCACGCCGAGGCGTAGCTTCGCCCTATGAAAGTGTGCACGTGTGAGCGCATGGGCGTGAGCGACCTGAACACGTTCATGCGTCCGCACCTTCACACCTCGCTGCACTGAAGCTGTGCTACTCTGGTCCCGGCTCCGCGCTGAAGTGGCCGCGTACCCGCGTGCGTTCTGGGTGCTGTGGGTCGGAACGCTCGTCAACCGGCTTGGGCTGGTGGTCGTGCCGTTCCTCACGCTCTACCTCACGACGGAGCGAGGGCTGCGTCCGAGCATGGCAGCGGCGCTGCTCTCGGGCTATGGCCTCGGCGCGTTCCTGTCGAGCTTTGCCGGGGGCCTCCTCGCCGATCGGTGGGGGCGCCGCCCGGTCCTGCTGATGGGGCTGCTCGGAGGCGCGGCGCTTGTGGCGCTCGTGCCCTTCGCAACGGCGCTGCCGGCGCTCGCCGTGCTCGTGATCGCGCTCGGGTTCGTGACCGAATCGTACCGCCCCGCAGTGTCAGCGGCCATCGTCGACCTCGTGGCGGAGGAGCAGCGGACGCGCGCCTTTGCGCTGTTCTACTGGGTCATCAACGTCGGCACGGCCATCGCGCCGGTGCTCGGCGGCGTCCTCGTGCTGTGGTCCTACGACCTGCTCTTCGCCCTCGATGCGGCGACGATGCTCGTCTACGGCTTGGTTGTGGCCGCGCTGATTCCGGAGACGCGGCCCGATCGCCGCGCGGAGGATTCCGAGGCCGATGCTGCGATCGTCTCGGAGGCTCGCGCGCTCGATGCGTTGCGAGACCCGGCGCTGCTCGGCCTCTCCGCGTGTACGTTGCTGCTGGCCGCGCTGATGTTTCAGAGCCTCTCCGTGCTACCGCTCGTGATGGCGTCGCAGGGGCTCCCAGAGACGGCCTACGGCTTCGTGGCGGCGACGAACGGGCTCGTGATCGTGCTGCTGAGCTTGCCCATCGCGCGGCTCGTCGAACGTCGCCCACCGGGCGCGGTGCTGGTGAGTGCGGCGCTGCTGTTCGCGGCAGGGTTTGCGTTGCACGTTCCAGCAGCCTCGCTGGCGAGCCACGCCGTAGCTACAGCGGTGTGGACGCTCGGGGAGATCGCGCTGGTGACCGTGGCGCCGGTGATGGTGGCGCGGCTCTCGCCAGACGCGCTGCGCGGGGCCTACCAGGGCGTCTACGGGGCCGCCTGGGGGCTCGCCTTCCTCGTGGCGCCGCTGGCAGGTGGGATCGTCTTTGAGGAGGTGGGAAGCGAGGCGCTGTGGCTCGGCTGTGTGGGGGTGGGCCTTGTAGCTGCGCTGGGATTTGCAGGGCTGGCCACGTACCTGCGGCAGCCAGCCCCGGGGATGGCCTGAGCAGACGGCCGGGGGTTTCGGCGAGCGCGCGCCTGCGATTTCTGAGAAGTAGGTGAATGAACGTTTTGGATGTTTTATTTCATCCGGTACTGAAACCAGGTCCCATAGGAACCGTTGGATAGCAGCCCATCTCTCAGCCGCGTTGCACTTCTCTGGCTCTGCCTTTGCGAGCACTTCTGCTCCGGGCGCATGGCCCTCAACCCTCGCCGCCATGACTTCCACCGCTCCCCATTTTGACTTGCGCGGACGCGTCGCGCTCGTGACTGGTGCTTCCTCGGGCATCGGACGCGCCACAGCCATCGAGCTTGCCCGCTGCGGCGCTCAGGTGGTCATCAACTATCCCTTCTTCTCCGAAGCACCCGCTGCTCGCGAGACGCTGCGCCTCGTAGAAGAAGCGGCTCGGGCGTCGGCGGCCCGCCACCGCCACATGGCCGGGGATGGAAGCTCCGTGCCTGTTCCCGTGCTCGCAGGCCACCTCACCATAGGGGACGACCTGGATGCCAAGGACACGCCGCCGGTCGGCCTGCTGGTGCGCGCTGACGTGTCCGACGAGGACGACGTCCGCCAGATGTTCGAGGAGATCGCGGCCGTCTACGGCCCGCTCGACATCCTGGTCAACAACGCGGGCATCCAGATCGAGGCGCCGTCGCACGAGGTCACGATGGACGACTTCGACAAGGTCCTCGGCGTGAACCTGCGCGGGGCCTTCATGGTGGCGCAGGGCGCGATCCGCCAGTTCCGCGCGGCGGGCAAGCCTGGCACCATCGTCAACCTGTCGAGCGTCCACGAGAAGATCCCGCGCCCGAGCTACGTGTCGTACTCGATCAGCAAGTTCGGCATCAAGGGCATGACGCAGACGCTGGCGCTGGAGTACGCCAACGACGGCATCCGCGTCAATGCAGTGGCGCCGGGGGCCACCGAGACACCGATCCAGAGCTGGCTGCACGACTCGGCGCAGACGGCGGTCGTGGCCTCGCACATCCCGCAGAAGCGCATCGCGCAGCCCGAGGAGATCGCGCACGCCATCGCCTACCTGGCGTCGGACGTGTCGCGCTACGTCACCGGCCAGACGCTCTTCATCGACGGCGGGCTGACGCTCTTCGCGGACTTTCAGGAACCCTGGAGCGGCTGAGGACGGCGTATCCGCACGCCTCCACCACACCTCGGCTGCCCACCCTGCGGCCCTGCCTGGAACGGGCAGGGCCGCTCCCTTTAGGTGCCGTCTACCTCGAAGACACGGGCCTCCTCCCGCTGGAGGGCCTCGATGACGCGGGCGATGTGCTCGCTCTCGTCCACGCCGAGTTCGGCGATGCCCTGCTGGATGTCGGCGCGGCTCACTGCCGCCGCGAAAGCCTTGTCCTTGAGCTTCTTGCGCACCGACTTCACCTTCATGCCGCCCATGCGTGTGGGCCGCACGAACGCGACAGCGGTGACGAAGCCCGATAGCTCGTCCACGGCGAAGAGCGCCTTGGCGAGCAGGCTCTCACGGGGCGTACCGGAGTAGAGCGCGTGGCCGAGGATAGCGGTCCGGATGTCCTCCGAGACGCCCAGCCGTTCGAGTTCGCGCACGCCGACGTACGGGTGCTCGTCTAAGCTGGGGTGGCGCTCATAGTCGAGGTCGTGGAGGAGGCCGGTGATGCGCCACGTCTCCTCGTCCTCGCCGAAGTGCTCGGCGTAGCGCGCCATGCTCGCGGCGACAGCGAGGCCGTGGCGGCGCAGGCTGGCGGTGCGCGTCCAGTCGAAGAAGAGGGTTTCGGCGTCGGCGTAGGTCATGGGCACGAAGTTAGAAAGTGGAGTGGAAGGGCACGCACGGACTACGCAACACATCCGGGCGCTGTCGCTCAAGAACCTCTGACTCAGATCGCCCCGCGTGCTTTCAGGGCGAGATAGCGGTTGATCGTGTCGACGGTGAGCGTCTCGGGCGTGGTGAGCAGCGCGCCGATGCCGTGGCGCTGGAGCGTCCGCGCTACCTCCTCCTGCTCGTAGGCAAATTGCTCGGCGACGGTCTTGACGTAGACCTCGCTCACGCGCTCGGCGGGCCGCCCGCGCAGGTCGCGCAGCGCCGTGTTCTCGAAGAAGACGACCACGAGGCGGTGCTGCCGCGCGATAGCGCGCAGGAGCGGTAGCCGCCGGTCGAGGCTGGCGCGCGTCTGGAGGTTGGTGAAAAGCAGCAGCAGGCCGCGCTGCGGAAGTTGGCGGCGAACGGTCGCGTAGAGCGCCTCGAAGTTGGGGTCCTGGAAGCCCGGCTGCTGTGCGTAGAGCGCTTCGAGGAGACGCGGCAGCTGCGTGCGGCGGCGCGAGGCGGGCAGCACCGTCTTCATGCGCGCGTCGAAGGTGACGAGGCCGGCCTTGTCGTTCTTGAGCAGCGCCACGTTCAAGAGCACGAGGGTCGCGTTGATCGCGTGGTCCACGAGCGTCATCCCGTCAAACGGGTCGCGCATCGCCCGGCCCATGTCGATCACGGCGTAGATCGGCTGCGCGCGCTCGTCTTGGTACTGGTTGACCATCAGCGTGCCGCCCTGCCGGAGGTCGCCACTGCGAGCGGTGGCCTTCCAGTTGATCGCGCGGCGGTCGTCGCCGGGGACGTAGTCGCGGATCTGGTCGAACTCCATCGTGTGGCCGATGCGGCGCACGCGCTTCACGCCGACCTCGGCGAGCCGGTTGCTCTCGGCGAGGAACGCCCACCGGCGCATCTGGAGGAACGACGGGTAGACCTTCACCTCCTGATCGGCCTCCGCGCGGACACGCCGCAGCAGCAGCCCAATCGGCGAGGCGACGTACGCGTTGATCGTGCCAAAGTGGTAGACGCCGCGCTCGACGGGACGCACGGCGTAGTCGACGGTGTGCGCAGCGCCGGGCATGAGCCC
This sequence comes from Bacteroidota bacterium, assembly GCA_038528235.1. Lineage (GTDB taxonomy): Bacteria > Bacteroidota > Rhodothermia > Rhodothermales > Rubricoccaceae > JBCBEX01. The sequence continues at coordinate 27,961 of JBCBEX010000005.1, read as the reverse complement.
GAAGCGAAAATTGAGGCTGCGCTCTTGGAACTGCACCGGCACCTCGTCGATGAGGCGCACGCGGACGGGGAAGGGGTAGCGGCTGACCACCCGCACGGCCACCGGGTTGGGATCGCCGTTGGAGAGCTTGTCGGGGACCTCGCGCTCAAGCGCTAGGCCCGAACGGTCGCCGCCCCGCCAGAGGAGAACGGCATCCACGAGCACGGCGACCACGAGCCCGTACACAGCCAACCGCGCCACGCTCTCCACGAACGGTACCCAGTAGCCCAGCACGAACAGCCCCACGATCGTCCCAAGCGCGACGAACAGCCGCGTCGGCGCGTAGAGGCTCAGAATTTTAGATGTTAGTTTTCTCATTTACGATTTGGCATCTAAAACCAAAAGCATTCGAGAACTGGTCAATCGAAAATCAGAAATCATCAATCAATAATCTGACCTCACCGCGGTACCTCGACGCTCTGCACCACGCGGTCGACGACGGTGTCGATGCGGACGCCTTCGATCTCGCGCTCGGGCGTGAGTTGGAGGCGATGCCGGAGTACGGGCGGCGCGATCGTGCGTACGTCGTCCGGCGTCACGAAGTCGCGCCCGGCCATCGCCGCGACGGCCTTGGCGCCGGTGAGTAGCGCGAGCGAGGCGCGGGGGCTGGCCCCGAGCGCGAGCGCCGGGTGGGCCCGCGTCTGCGCCACGATGGCAGCGATGTAGCCGAGCAGCTTCTCGTCGACGTAGAGCGTGCGCACGGCGGCCTGCGCGGCGAGCACCTCCTCGGCGGTGAGGACGGGCTGCACCTGGTCTAGGTCGAGCCGCCCGCCCTGCGCCTGGAAGCCGGAGAGGATGCGCGCCTCCTCCGTAGGCGTCGGGTAGCCGACCTCGATCTTGAAAAGGAACCGGTCGAGTTGCGCTTCCGGTAGGCGGTAGGTGCCCTCGTGCTCGATGGGGTTCTGCGTGGCGAAGACGTGGAACGGCGCCTGCATCGGGTAGGTCGTCCCGTCGACCGTGACCTGCCGCTCCTCCATCACCTCGAAGAGCGCCGCCTGCGTCTTGGCGGGTGCGCGGTTGATCTCGTCGATGAGCACGAGTTGGCCGAAGACGGGGCCGGGGTGGAAGTCGAAGGCGCGCGTCTCGGGGTTGAAGACCGTCGTGCCTACCACGTCGGCGGGCATGAGGTCGGGCGTGAACTGGAGGCGTGCGAAGTCGGCGGAGACGGCGCGGGCGAGGAGCTTCGCGGTGAGCGTCTTGGCCACGCCGGGCACGCCTTCGATGAGCACGTGCCCGCCTGCGAGCACCGCCGCCACGAGTTCGTCGAGGAACTGCGCCTGCCCGACGAGCAGCTTGCGCACCTCGGCCTTGAGGCGGTCGACGGCCGCCGCTACGCCCGAGAGGTCGGTCCGGGCCTCGAACAGCGGCGCGTAGGGTGACGCGGAAGCGTTCTGGTCCGAAGGGACCGCCGTGGATGGCCCGCCAGACCCGTCGGGCGGCAGGGGATTCGGAACGCGCGGCCCATTGTCCATAACGGTGTGAGGGAGATTGTTTAGGGGTGAAGACGACAGGAGCCGGACGTGGCAGGCGCGCGGAATCTACGTGCCCGGTCGCCTCCCGTTTGGCTTCGACGACCCTCGCTCTCCAACCGCATCCGACCCATGCCCCTTGCCACTGTTCGCACCTTCGGCGTCCTGCTCGCCCTGTGCGTTGTCGGCGCGCTGCCGCTCCGCGCTCAGATCACGCTGCCCTCGTCGCTCGAAACCGACCGCATCGGCCGGACCGTCACCGTCGCCACGCGTCTCGTCCAGGCCGACGTGAGCGGCCTCGCCGCCATCGATGGGGCGAACCAGACGTGGGACCTCTCCGGCCTGCCCTTCGGCCCGCAGGCGACGACGATCAACCTCGACTACCTCCCGTTCTCGGGCGACCTCCCGGCCGCCGACGTCGAGCCGATCCGCACGTCGGACTACGTCGTGCGCTCGGAATTCCGCGTGGCCGACCAGGTGACGACGACCTACAGCTACCGCGCGCTCTCGAACGACTCGCTCTCCACGACCGGCTCGCCCTCGGTCGGCGATGCCAACCTCGACGGGACGCCGGACACGACCGTCGTCCGTAACACGCCGCCGCTGCTCGACGCCGTCTACCCGATCACGTTCGGCGCAGCGTGGGCAGACTCGACGACGCAACGCACGCAGATCCCCGGCCTGCCGACGGAGTCCGAGTCCGATGTCAAGACCGAGGTGGCGGTCGACGGGTGGGGCACGGTCGTCACGCCCGACGGCTCGTTCGCCTGCCTGCGCCTCTCGCGCACGACGACCGTAAGCTTCTTCGGGAGCGACTTTGTCACGGAGACCGTCGAACTCGTCACCGCCGACGGGGTCACCGCGGTTCTCGACGTGACCAACGGCTCGGCGTCGTACAGCATCGCGACGGTGGAGGCCTCCGCCGAGGACACACCCACCAGCCCAATCCTCCGCCTCGACGCCGCCTACCCGAACCCGTTTTCCACGACGACGCGCCTTGCCGTGACGATGCCGCGCGCCACCGAGGCAACGTTCGTGATCTACGATAGGCTGGGCCGCCGCGTTGCCACGCTGGCAGGCGAGCGGCTCGAAGCAGGCACGCAGTCGTTCGCGTGGACGCCGGACACGGCGCTGGCGAATGGGGTCTACGTGGCGGTGCTCCGCGCGGACGGCCAGACCGTGAGCCGGCGACTGTCGCTCCAGCGCTAAATCGGTCCGCGCATCTAGCGCGCGGCACACTCCGCGCGGGCTGGGGCGACGGCATGTGGTGGTGTTCGTCGCTCCAGTCTGCCGTGGAGGCTGCGCGCTTAGCTAGGCCTGCATCAGCGCGTGCAGCCGCCGGTCGAGTTCGAGCAGGTCGTCGTCGGACACCGCGCGAGACTCAGCGCGGCGGAGGCGCGCAAAGAGGGCGACGACCTCGTCCTCGTCCTGCCCGAGTCGGACGGCGACCTGCGCGGCGCTCTCGTCGGAGAGGTCGAGGCCGTCGAGGTGGGTGCGGCGGCGGAGGCGGTCGAGGAGGACGCGCCGTTGCGTGGCGGCCAGGGCTCGCGTGTCGCCGCGCGTGTGGTGGAGCCGACCCACGCTCTCCACAAAGCTCGCCATCGCGTTGGGGGGCGGCGTGACGACGGGGACGGGGCGTTGCCAGCGCCGCGCCCGGAGCAGGAAGAACAGCAGCACCGTCACGAGGGCGAGGACGTAGGCCCAGCGCAGCGCCGGCGTCGCGAAGACGTAGCGCAGCGGCGACGTGTCGAGGTCGCGACCGGGCTTGTAGTAGCTGTCCCAGAGCACCGGCTGGTCGGGGAGGTAGGCCATCGCCGCGGCGAGGTAGTCCCCCGCCTCGCCAGTGCCGTCGCGGTCAGGGTCGTCGGCGAGCAGCACCACGTTGGCGAACACCGTCGGCGTGGTGAGCAGCAGGATCTGCCCGTCGCCGACGGGGAGCCGGGCGAAGTTGGCCCAGTCGTCCGCCGTCGTGCCGAGGACCGTCGCGCCGCCGTGGTCGAGCTCGCTGAAGCGCCACACGGGCACCTGAGCGTCGAGGTAGAAGCGGCTCCCATCGGCGTCGGGGCGGTCCTGGGCGAGCGAGGGGCTCGCTAGGCGCAGCGTGGTGTCGGTGCGTACGAAGCGCCAGCGCTGCGTGGCGGGGTCGCTCTCGGGGTCGAACGTCTCGTTGGGGCGGCGTCCCGAGAAGCGCGTCACGACGCCGAGCGTGTCGGCAAAGGTGCCGCGTATCCGCTCGGCTGCTACGAACACCGTGTTGCCCGCCGCGGCGAAGTCGAGCAACTCGGCCGTCTCGATGGGGTCCGGCACGAAGGTGTCGGTGACGAAGACGTAGGTGCGCGCGTCGGCCTGCTCGGTGCCTTCGTTTTCAGCGTCGAGTGCGCGGAGGCGGACGAAGGGCGGCTGCGTGACGCGTTCCACCGAGAACCAGTCGTCGAAGAGGCGCCAGGCGACGGCCGCCCCGTAGGGCCGCGTATCGTCGTGGAGGAAGCTGTAGCGCCAGTCGATGGGCGTCTCGCGCGAGACCTCGGCGAGCGTCAGCAGCACGAAGAGCGCCGCGATGACCGCGATGATGCCCCGGCGGCTCATGAGCGGCGTTCTGGCTGGGTGGACGCCTCGTCGGTCGTGGCGGCGCTGGGGGCTGCATTGCCAGGCGAGACAGTGATGAGCGCAGTCTGTGCGATGTCTTCCATCGACACGGCGAAGCGGCGGCGGACCTCGGCGTAGAGCGCAGCGTCCACGTCGAAGTCGCCATACCAGGCGGCCTCGAAGAGGCGCGTGAGGTCGCGGAAGGCCGGGACGAGGTCGGCGCGGGGGCCGCCTTCGAGCGCGAGCGCGTAGGCGCGGTTCGTGGTGGCGGGCGTCCACACGATGAGGTCGCGCTCGGCCAGCGCTTGGAGGAGCCGGAGGTAGCGGAGGCGCACGGCAAGCGGCCATGCCTCGGTACGCTCGGCGTCGGTGAGCAGCGCGCCGAGGTTTACCTCGTCGAGCGCCGTCAGGTCATCGAGCGCCTCGACGGTGGCGACGGCGCGCTCGCGGCGCTGGAAGACGCCGCCGAAGTCAGCCCCGAGCAGCTTTAGGAAGGCGAACACGAGCGCGGCGATGGCGATGCCGTAGATGATCCACCGCTGCACGTCCGGGGACACCGACTCGCCCGCCGGGCGGAAGAAGCGGTCGTTGAGCCACTGCATCAGCCGGTCCCACAGCGACGGCTGCTGCGTCACGACGCGGTCGTAGGCAAAGTCAGGGTCGGCACGGAAGCCCTCGAGCACGGGCGTCGCCACCGCCCGCGGCGCGAGGGCCGACGAGTCACGTGGTAGATCGGCCACCGACACCGACCGTTTGTCGCCAAGGGCCGCCGCCCGCTCGATCTTTTCGGAGCGTTCCGACGTGGCCGTCTCCGTCGGTTTCGTCTGCGCCAGCGCTGGCGCAGCCGTGGCGAACACCAGCGCGAGGACGCTGAGCCGGAGCAAAAAGAGAGGGGACAGGCGAGGCATGACGCCGGAAGCTACACTCCGCTGCAGCGCGAACGCGGGCGCGTCTCGCCCCTCGCTAGGTCCCCAGTGGGTCGCGTCGGTCATCGGCACGAGGCTACCAGGACGGTGGCGCGTTGGGGGCGTCGAGGTCGTCCAGTGCGTCCACGCGGGCGCTCAGCGTGACGCCCTCGGCCTGCTCGACCAGCGAGCCGTAGAGTAGCGCGGCACCTGCGTTCCAGAAGAAGATGCCGACGACGGCGAGCACGAGCATGGTGAGCGCCATCGGCACGAACGCAAGCGCGCCGACGAGGCCGCTCAGGCCCAGCGACGCCACCACCAGCCCGCCGACGAACCCCGGCACGAAGGAGGCGACGAAGAAGCCGACCATCAAGAGCAGGTAGAGCAGCAGCGTGGTAAGGAAGGCCTGGCCCCAGCGTAGCTTCACCAACTCGTAGGCGCGTACGATCGATTCCACGAGCTCGGCCCCGCGCAGCGTATAGATCGCAGGGGGGAGAAGGAGCACGGGCAGAAAAGCGACGTAGAGAACGAGGTAGACCAGGATGCCCAGGAGAGGAACAAGCGTGATCAGTTGCGCAGCGCCCGAAAGCAGCGCGATCAGGACGGCCAGCCCAAAGAGCGGCCAGAACAGGTGCCCGGTTTCCGCGCGGAGCAAGCTGGGCGTCACCATGCCAGGGCCCTCCTCGTGGTAGAGCCACAGGTAGGCATAGCACGCCGCGTTGAAGAGCAGCAGGGTGACGGCTAGGCCGATTGCACTCAGCACGGCGAGCGTCACACCGAGGCCGATGCTGACGTCGCCGACCAGCAGCCAGAGCGCGGCTGTGCCCGCCAGCAGCGACGCCGCGAACGCCGGGCCGACGAAGCCGCTAATCCCTTCGAGCAAGTCGCGGAGGTTGGCGCGGACGAACTCGATGGCGTCGCCGATGACCTGGGTGGCCGTGCGGGGCGCGAAGAAGCGGAGCCCGTCGAACTCATCGAACGCGGCGTCGTCGAACGGGTCGTCACGGAACGCGTCGTTGCTGCGATAGGCGTCGTTCATAGGAGGCGAGCGGGTATGGGTAGGAGGGATGTCGAGGCAGCCAGACCGATAGGCCCCGTCTGAAAGAGCGCAACGCCGGGTGAGCAGAGCGCTCGGCGGTTCACCAGCCTTCGGGGTCGGCGGGCGGGTCGAGGTCGTCGAGGTCGTCCACGCGGCGCTTCAGGTCGACGGCCTCCGAGCGCTCGACGAGATTGAAGTAGTGCAGCGTCGCCGTGATGATGGGGAGCCCGTAGATCGGGTAGAGCAGCAGGCCCAGGGCACCGCTGACCACCGCGACCACGTTGCCCATCAGGTCGCCCAGCGCGAACGCGAGGACGATCGCCGGCACCGACACCAGGGTCACGAGCACGAAGACCACGATCATGATCAGGATCACGGCCAGCAGCGAGGCACCCCAGTGGCCCTTCATCAGCGTTCGGGTTCGTCTGAAGGCGCTGCCTAAACTTTCGGCGTCGAAGACGCGAGCGACGGGCCACATCCACATGATCGGCCCGAGAAACAGGAGGCCCCCGAGAAACGCGATCTGTCCGAGACACGGGAGGATATTGGCGAAGACGAGGACGGTCACCAGCGCCGTAGTCGCGATCATCACGCCGCCCACGGGGAGGAGCAGCGGCTTCGTCGCCTCCCACAGAACGCCCGGCGGAATCGCCCCGGCCTCGCCGTTGCGGTAGCGCTGGAGATACGCCAGGGTGGCGGCCTGCATGAGCACGAACACGACCAAGCCCAGCGCCGAGGAAAGCGCTACCAGCCCCAGCGACGGCCCCGCGCCCAGAGCCTCGGGGTCGAGCTCGCCGCTGAGCATCGCTGTGAGCATCTCCATCGACTGCGCCTGCGCGCCCGAGACTACCGAGACGACGAGGTTGAGCACCACGATCGGTAGGACGAGCACGATAATGCCCACGGCGTACTCGCGTCCACTGTGCCGCAGGAAGTCGAACGTGTCGCTGAGGGCATCGCCGACCTGCCGGCGCTTCAGGAACGGGATGCGCGCCTCGGAGAACGCTGGGTCGTCGTAGAAGTCGCTCATGGGATCGAGAGGGAAGGTCGAGCAGGAGCAGAGGTCAGGGCGAGGCGACCGCAGGCACGGCCTCCGCTATGGCCTCCGTCACGGCCTGCGCTGCAGGCAGCCGTGCCGCCTCGTCCTCGCGATGGCAGCGGATCGGGAGCGCGACGAAGTACCACAGCAGGAACGCCGCCGAGGCGCCGATGATGAGCACGCTCAGCACGGTCGGCATCTCGGTGTAGCGCGTCACGAAGCTCTCCAGCAGCCCCGCGGCCATGAAGATGGGCACCAGCCCGATGATGAGCTTGAGCCCCTGCCGCGCGCTGTGCAGAAAGGCCACGCCGCGCGGGTAGGTCCCCGGCGCGAGCAGCCCCCGCGCCATCACGAAGCCCGCGCCACCCGCGAGGATGATCGCGCTGATCTCCAGCGTCCCGTGGATCCAGATGGTCAGCACGGACTCCAGAAAGACGCCCTCGTAGAACGCGTTCTGCTGGTAGAAAAACCCCTGGAAGGCACCGACCATCACCCCGTTGACGAGCAGGATATAGACCGTGCCCAGACCGGCGAGGATGCCCCCGGCGAAGGCGAGAAACGAGACGCGGATGTTGTTGATCGTAATCCCGAACGTCATGTCCACCTGATGCGCGTCCTTGTAGACGGCCATCGGGTCGCCCGCCTCAATGTTAGCGAGCGTCATGTTGACGTAGAAGTCGCCAAGGATCAGGCGCACGAAGGTGGGGTCGCTCATCGTCGAGAGCACCCCGATGGCCACCATCGTGAGGAAGAGCGCGGCAGCGGCGAGGAGCGGGGCGCGCTCGGCGTAGACCACGCGCGGCAGTTCCTCGCGCCAGAAACGGGCGACGCGGCTCCGTGCCTCGCGGCGGGTCCGGTGGAGGCGAGCGTGAGCCTGCCCGGCGAGGTCGTTGAGGTAGCGCGTCGTGGGCGAGCGCGGGTAAAACGTGCGGCTGTAGGCGAGGTCGTCGAGGAGGCGCACGTAGGCCTTGGCGAGCGCGTCGGGGGACGCGTCGCCGTCGGCGAGCGTGGTTTCGAGGGCCTGCCAGGCCTCGGCGTTCTGTCGGACGAAGGTGACTTCGCGCACGGGAGAGGTCGGCTGGGGAGCCAGTGGCGATAGAAAGGAGCGGTTTGGAGCGGCGAAGCTACGGCACGGGTGGGCCTCGGCTGGCACGGAGTTCAATGCCCGCGTCGATGGGTACGCAGAAACAACCTGTGTGCTACCGAAGCCGCGCGATGGAGGCTATGTTGCGGGCATGCGCACGCACCCTCATCGTCTCGCCTTCGCTCTGGCACTCGCCACGTGCCGTCTTCTGCTGTTCCTCGCGGTGCTCGTCGCGACGAGCCCAGGTGCGGCTGCGCAGCCTGTTCGTCAGCTCCTGGGGAGCGAACGACTGATGGACAACGCGCCGGTGGACGAGGTGCAGGCGAGCGAGGCAATCCTCGACCTGCCGCCTGGCTTCTACCGCGAGAACGCGGCCTCGGGGGCCGTCTTCGACACGCCCGTCGACCTGGCGGTTGCGCCGGATGGACGGCTGTTCGTCGCGGAGAAGGGCGGGCGCGTGTTCATCGTCGAGGGGGGGGTCAAGCTGGATGTCCCGTTCCTGGACCTGAGCGCCGAGGTGCTCGATCACCACGACCGCGGCCTGCTCGGGCTGGCCCTCGACCCGGCGTTTGCCCAGAACGGACACGTCTACCTCGTCTACGTCGTCGACCCCGACGGCGGTACGGGTGCCGACGAGGATGCTGAGCGCTTCGACGCCTTCGGACGGGTGACGCGCTACACCGCCTCCGCCGCCGATCCCAACCGCGCCGACCCGGCCTCGCGCCGCGTGCTCCTCGGCGAGACGTTCGCCGCGGGCATCCCGGCGTGCTACCTCTCGCACACCATCGGCACCATCGCCTTCGGATCGGACGGCACGCTCCTCGTGGGCACGGGCGACGCGGCGTCCTACGAGGAGCCGGACACGGGCGGGCTCTACCCGGAATGCTTCGGGGCCGGGCGGCTCGGGGCAGCGGACGACCTCGGCGCCTACCGGTCGCAGCACCTCGGCAGCCTCGCGGGCAAGATCCTCCGCCTCGACCCGGCGACGGGCGTCGGGCTGCCCTCGAACCCGTTCTGGACGGGCGACGGCACCAACGCCGCCTCGAAGGTCTGGGCCTACGGCCTGCGCAACCCGTTTCGCTTCGCCGTGGAGACGGCCACCGGCAGCGTGGACCCGGCCGCGGGCAACCCCGGCACGCTCCACATCGGCGACGTGGGGTGGTACAGCTGGGAGGAACTCAACGTGGCGCGCGGCGGCGAGAACTTCGGCTGGCCGTGCTTCGAGGGGCCGGAGCGCCAGGACTGGTACGAGCGCACCCCGCCGCCCGCCGGGTACGACTGCACCGCGCTCGACCACACCGAGCCTGCCGCGCGGTGGAGTCACCAGGACCCCGCGCTCTCGTCGCTGCCCGGCCTGGAGAGCCGCTCGCTCGTCGGGGGCGCGGTCTACGAGGGCACCGCCTACCCAGCGCGCTACCACGGGCGCGTGTTCTACGCCGACTATCCCTATCGCTGGATCGGGACCGCCGTCCCGACCGCGCAGGGCTTGGTGGAACACGAGGTCTTCGGCACCGACGCGGGCTTCATCGTGGCGCTGCGCTACGACCCGACTTCCGAGTGGCTGCACTGGATCGACATCGTCTTTAACCGAGTCTACCGGCTGGGCTACGACGGAGCCGACACGAACGCTAGGCCAGTGGCCGTGGCCTCCGCGAGCGCGCCCTTTGGTGAGGCCTTCCGCACGGTCGCGTTCGACGGCAGCGCGTCGTTCGACCCCGAAGGCGGCGCGCTCACTTACGTCTGGACGTTCGGCGACGGTACGACGAGCGACGCTGTGGCCCCGACGCACACCTACGCCGAGCCGGGTGCGTACACCGCCACGCTCGTGGTGACGGACCCCGAGGGCGCCGCGGCGCGCTACTTCCTCGACGTGGTGGTCGGCTCCGCGCCCCCGCTGGTGGTCGAGCTTCGGCCCGAGGACGGCACGACCGTGCCCATCGGCGGCGCGGTGCGGCTCGAGGTCGACGTGCGCGACCCTGAGGGCGAGGCCGTGACGGTCCGCTGGGACGTGCTCCAGCTGCACGACATCCACGAGCACCCGGATGTCTTCGAAGCCGAGGGGCCGTCGGCGCTGTTCCCGATTCCCGACCACGGTATCCCCGGCGACTACGTCGGCTACCGCGTCCGCCTCACCGCCACCGATCCGGTGGGCGTCACCACCGTGCGCGACGTGATCCTGCACGCCGAGACGCCGCATGGTCTACCCGAGGGTTGGCACACGCGCGACCTCGGCACCCGCACCCCCGGCGACGCCGACTGGCAGGACGGCACGCTCACGCTCACCGGCACTGGTCTCGCCCCCGATAGCCCCCGTGACTATGCGCGCTTCGCCTACCAGCGCCTCGACGGCGACGGGGTCTTCGAGGCAAAGCTCGACGCGCTCACCGGGCCGTTGGGCGCTGTCGCAGGCGTGATGCTGCGGGCCGGACTGCGAGGTCGCGACGCGCTGGCGTTCGCCCGGATCGGCACCGACGGCACGCCGAGCCTCCGCGTGCGCCCGACCGAAGGAGATGCGGGCCGCGTGCTTGCGTGCGATGGGGTCGCGACGCCCGACCGTCTCGCACTCGAACGTGTCGGCTCGACGGTGCGGATGCTTGTGGCGGCAGGGGAGAAGCCGCTACGGCCGTGTGCGACCGCGCAGATCGAGGCGGACGCGGTCGTCTACCTCGGGGTGGCGGTGGTGAGCCACGACGCCGAGCGCGCCGCCCAGGCCCGGTTCGTCGAGGTCGAGGGGGTACGAGTGAGCACCGACGCGCCCGTGCCGACTGCCCCTGCGCTCCGCATTGCTGAGGTCTACCCCAACCCCACGCGCGACGTGCTCCACCTGCGCCTCGACGCGCCCAGCACGGCCCCGCTCCGCATCGACGTGCTCGACGTGCTGGGCCGCCGCGTGCGAACGGCGATGGCCATGCCAGGCGAAGCGACGCTCGACGTACGCGGTCTGTCGCCGGGGACCTACACGGTGCGGGCGCAGAGCGACACCGACATCGTGCACACGCGGGTTACGGTGCTGTAAGTCACTGGCCTCCTTTGCGCTCGTCGATCAGTCCGACATAGCCCTGGTCGAACGTTGGGAACGCTAGCTGCTGGTCCCCGCGGCACCATCTGATCCAACCAGTCGCTTGGGTGACGGGGCGGACACGAAGTCGGCAGTCGAGCGGACTGACGCGTAGCCAGTCGCCTTGCACATCCTCAACGCGGAAGCAGTCCTCGCCTTTCGCTTCAACCGCCTCAGCAGCGTCGTCTGGTTGAATACGCACGGGTTGTTCGTAGACGGGGAAGCCATCGGCGTCAAACACTGTCCTTGGCCCGTTTTCAGTCTGGATCCATGACGCAGCGCGTCCAACGAGGGTGCTCGAGTGGTATAGCTCTTCCCAGGTGAACGCAGCTACGTATCGCTCGTCTCGAATCCACAACGTCGTATCGGATTCCTCATGGACGACAACATGCAGCCACTTCCCTCGCTCACCGACCCAGCGAAGACCGAACGCAGATTTGTGTGGCCTATGAGCGAATGGACTGAACCAGACAGAGTCGCTGAACGTCGTGTAAGCAGGCCCGCCAAAAAATGGAAAGGTGACCGGCTCTAGTTCTCCGCCAAGTGCTTCGACGGGTACCACAGCTGAGTCAGAAGTGCCGTACCCGGGTGGCTGATAGAACAACAGGGTGCGCGCTACTTCTCGGGGCATCCGCCACGCGACAGAGTCTCCATCCGCATTCACTCGTCGCTCGACGACATATTCCTCCGGCTCGCTCACAAAGTTGTGCACCCGAATCGAATCAGTGGGCGGTGACGTGTTGAGAAGAACGAGGCCTTTGCCGAGCAAGCACGTCTCTTGAGCATGAGCGCTGCCAAGCGAAGTCGCGAGCATTGCACAGCAAAGCCAAGAGGCGGCAGGTAGGGAGGGCATCGGGCTTGGATCAGTGGCGAGGGTTACTGAGAGGCTAGGTGAGACGATGCTTAGGCGCAAGGGGATTGGTGAAGACGTGCAGCGAACCTGTTCCGTTGACCAACGTCGTAGGCGCTCGTTTCTCCTCTATCGCTTCTTGTCGTCATGTACGCGCCGGTTCTCTGGTGGCTCAAGCAGGACTTCCGCTTTGCTGACAACCCTGCGCTGCGTGCGGCCCTCGCCGAGGCCGAAGCGCGGCGGACGACCGTGGTCCCCGTGTTCTGCTTCGAGCCGTCGATTCTGAACGCCGAGGAGACAGGGCCGCTGCACGTAGCCTCCTGGGCCGAGGCGCTCGCCGACCTCCGCGTTCGGCTCCGCAAGCACGGCGGCGATGTGCTCGTCCTACACGCCGACGCCGTCGAGGCCTTCGACCGGCTGTACGCGGCGCTCACGGAGGCGGGCGACGGCATCGCGGCGATCCACGCGCACGAGGAATACGGATCAGACGTGACGTTCACGCGCGATAAGGCCGTGCGGCTGTGGGCCAAGGCGCAGGGCATCGCGCTGCACGAGCATCGGCAGACGGGCGTCTTCCGTCCGTTGCGAGACCGCGACGCACGCACGAAGCGCTGGAAGCAGTTCATGGACGGCGGCCCGCTCGCCGCACCTGACGCGGAGGCGCTCCGCCGTATTCGTGTTCCCGAAGTCGCCCGTGCACTCGAAGCATCCGTCGCGGCGCTCCTCGACGATTCTGCCGAAGCGCCGGTCGCCGTGCCCGCGGCACTCGACCATCCGCTCACCGAGGCACAGCAAGCGCACCGGCAGGCGGTCAGCGAGACGGAGGCGCAGACCACCCTCGATGACTTCCTCAATCGGCGTGGGCTGTGCTACTCCGGCGGTATTTCGTCGCCCAACACGGCGTTCCGGTGCGGCTCGCGGCTCTCGGTGCACCTCGCCTGGGGCACGCTCACCGGGCGGCAGGCCTACGCCGCGACCGAGGCGCGCATCCTCGAACTCGCGCAGATCGGCCACCCCGACGCCGGGCGCTGGCGGAAGTCGCTGCGGAGCTTCCTGAGCCGCCTTCACTGGCGCGACCACTTCGTGCAGCGCCTCGAATCGGAGCCGCAGATGGAGTTCGCGCCGCTCAACGCTGCCTACGCTGCGCTCCCCACACCGGGCGACTACCACCTCGACGCGTGGCTCGCAGGCCGCACGGGTTGGCCGCTCGTGGATGCTTGCATGCGCTGCCTCGCTGCGACGGGCTTCCTCAACTTCCGCATGCGTGCGATGGTGACGAGCGCCGCCGTCCACAGCCTCCGCATCGGCTGGCGCACGACGCTCTACCCGCTCGCGCAGCGCTGGGCCGACTACGTCCCCGGCATCCACATCGCGCAGACGCAGATGCAGGCGGGCGTTGTCGGCATCAACCAACTCCGCGTCTACTCGCCGCACAAGCAACTCGCCGACCACGACCCCGAGGCGCGGTTTGTGAAGCAGTGGGTTCCCGAACTCGCCGACGCCCCGGCGCTGTCGATCCTCTACCACCACGATCACCCCGTAGACGGCTATCCGGCCCCGCTCGTCGACTGGGCCGCGTCCTCGAAGGCGATGAAGGCCGACTACTACGCCATCAAGCGCCGCCCCGAGACGAAGGCCCTCGCCGACGAGGTCTATGCGCAGCACGGCTCGCGACGCCCGCCGTCGTCCCGGACGTGGAAATCCAACGGGTCGACCTCAAAGCGACCACGACCGAAGTCGTCGAAGACGAAGCCGCCGAAGCAGCCCGGTCCGGCTCCGCTCTTCGAGCAGGATGGACAGTGAGCGTGCCGGGAGCGTCCATACCTTCCGACGCGCTACCTCCCACCACGCTTGCCTCGTCTCGTGCGCCCGCTCGCCGACTACCCCGACGCCGCTCTCCGGATCTTCGACCGCCCGCCGCTGCCATCGCCTGACGCGCTTGGCGATGTGTATCTCATCGGCATCTGTGGCAAGGGTATGGGCGCGTTGGCTGAGTTGCTGCGCGAGGCAGGCTACGCCGTCCGAGGCAGCGACGCCGCTGCCTACCCGCCGATGAGCACCCGGCTCGACCGCCTCGGCATTGCCGTGCTTGAGGGCTACGACCCCGCGCACCTCGATCCGGCTCCCAGTCTCACCGTAGTTGGCAACGCTTGCACGCCGACCCACCTCGAGGCGGCGTTCGCCCGTGAGCAGGGCTTCGTCCAGACCTCGTTGCCGGGGGCGCTCGCGCACGTCTTTTTGCAGCAGCGCCGCAGCCTCGTCGTGGCAGGCACACACGGCAAGACGACTACCACTGGGCTGCTTACCCACGTGCTCCGCGAGGCGGGTCGCGACCCCAGTTTCCTTGTCGGCGGTGTGATGGCGGGCCTCGACCGGACGTGCGCCGTCGGCAGTGGGCCGCATTTTGTCATCGAGGGCGACGAGTACGACAGCGCCTACTTCGACAAGCGTCCGAAGATGCTGCTCTACCAGCCCACCGGCGCGATCGTGACCTCGCTAGAGTTCGACCACGCCGACATCTACGACGACTGGGACGACTACCGCGCCGCCTTCGAGGCCTTCGCCATGCTCGTCGGTACCTACGGCAGCCCGGTCACCGGCCGCCCTGGCACGCTCGTGCTCAACGGCGACGATCCGCACGTGCGCGCGCTCGCCGACCACACCACGGCCGCCGTCCGAACGTTCGGCCTCGACGCGAGCAACGACGTGACGGCGCAGAACGCCCGGGCTGGGGAGGGCGGGCAGCGCTTCGACCTCGTCGTGGACAGCGCGACCGTCGCGGAGGTCTTCCTGCCGATGAGCGGCGCGCACAACCGCATGAACGCGCTCGCCGTGGCCGCACTCGCCCTCGCCGAGGGGGTGTCGCCTGACGAGGTCGCGACGGGCTTGGCGACGTTCCGCGGCATGCAGCGGCGACAAGAGGTGAAGGGGCAACCCGGCGGCGTGCTGGTGGTGGACGACTTCGCGCACCACCCGACGGCCGTGGCGAAGACGCTCGACGCCGTCCGCGAGCGCTGGGCCGCGCGCCGCCTCGTCGCTGTGTTCGAGCCGCGCAGCAACTCGTCCCGCCGCAAGCTCTTCGAGGCCCGCTACGCCGAGAGCTTCGACGCCGCCGACGCGGTCTTCCTCAAGACGCCGCCGCTGCGCCACAACGACGACCCCGCCGACTTCCTCGACCCGCAGGAGGTCGCCGCGGAGATCGCCCGCCGCGGCACGCCCGCCGTCGCCTACGAGAGCGTCGACGCGCTCCTGCCCGACCTGCTCGCCGAACTTCGCCCGGGCGACCTCGCGCTCGTGATGAGCAACGGCTCGTTCGACGGGCTGATGGGGCGGCTCCTCGCGGCATTGGATGAGTGACGCGGTGAACCTGTGTTGCAGTGCAGCGGTGGGCGTATGCTCATCCATACGGGAAAGCTGGACCACCGAGTCACCGAAGCACTCGGGCCTCATCACATCATGTCGCCACTGCTAATTCAGACAGAACTGCTGGCCGACCTCGCGCTGGTCGTGGCGTGGGGAGTGGCGTATGGCGCTTTTCTCCTCGCCATGGCGCGCTACCAGCGAGCGCGAGGTATCGAGCGGGTTCGCCTGGCTTCATATCGGAGCTACCCCGCACTGATTCTGTGGCATGGCGTGTCTCTGGCGCTCTTTGCTGGCACGCTGGTGCTGCTCCTGGGTCCGCAACTCGGTTTTTGCGTCGGGGATGATCACCCTCGGTGCAGATGATCGACGCTCGCGGCCATCGCATTGCGCTCACGGCACCGCCCCGCCGCATCGTGTCGCTGGTGCCCAGCCAGACGGAACTGCTGGCCGACCTCGGGCTGGACGACGAGGTGGTCGGGCTGACGCGGTTTTGCGTGCACCCGGCGGGGTGGAAGGCGCGCAAGCAGATCGTCGGCGGGACGAAGAACGTGCGGCTCGACCGGGTGGCAGCGCTCGCGCCCGATCTCGTGATCGCCAACAAGGAAGAGAACGTCCGCGAGCAGGTCGAGGCTATCGCTGAGGGTTGTCCCGTCTTCGTCACCGACGTGGCCACGGTCGCCGATGCCCTCGCGATGATCCGCGACGTGGGCGCACTGGTAGAGCGGGCCACCGAGGCCGCAGCGCTCGCCGACGAGATTGCGGCCGGGTTCGGCGCGCTCGCTCGGGAAGCCACGGGCGCGGCCCCACTGCGGGTGGCCTACCTCATCTGGCGCGACCCGTGGATGACCATCGGCGGCGACACGTTTATCCACGATGTGCTCCAAAAAGCGGGTTTCGTGAACGTCTTCGGCGATCATACGCGCTACCCTGTTGTTACAGCCGACGACCTCCGCGCCGTTGCACCCGATCTCGTGCTGCTCTCGTCGGAGCCGTACCCGTTCAAGCCCGTGCACCACGCTGAAATCGCAGCGGCCGTCCCTGGCGTACACGTCCACGACATAGACGGCGAACTGTGCTCGTGGTACGGCAGCCGCCTGCGCCACACGCCCGCGTACCTGTCGCAGCTGCGCGAGACGTTGGCCTGAACGCGTGGGCTCAACGCAAAGCGCCGAGCGGCCCGAAGGCAGCCCGGCGCGGCGTCTGTGGTGCGAGCAGAGGAGTACGCTGGTGTCTAGGCCACGGCCTTCGAGAAGGGGCGCCAGACCGGCACGAGCGACGGGGCCTGCACGGCGGCCATGACGAGGCTGCTCACGGCGGAGAGGACGACCAGCGCCGGAAGGGCGAAGAGCGACAGCAGGCCCCCTGCCATCGCCAGGGCGACGCCCGCACCCGCGTCGGCGGGCAGCAGCAGCGGCAGGAGGAGTTCGTTGGCCCCGATGGTCAGGCCGAGCACGAAGAGGCCCGTGAGGGTGCCGAGGCGCAGCGCGCGGATCGGGCGGCCGGTCATCGTCACGAAGGCGCGCACGGCGAACGCGCCGGCACCAATGCCGAGGGCGGCCAGCGCGACCGCGAACACGTCGGCGGCGAGGTCCTGGTTGTGCATCACGATCAGGAGCACGTTCGCGAGGCTGCCGAAGACGACGGTGCTGCGGGCAGCGGCGGTGAGTTCGTGGCGCATGGAGGCGTGGCGCATGAGATCTGGGAGGAGGGAAGTAGATTGCTCCCGAGCCGCTTGCAAACCGCCGTCCGAAACCCATGCTGCTGCGCCCGCTGGCCCCAATCCTCGCATTCACGCTGTCGATTGTCGCATGGGGCAGCACCGCAGCCCCGGTGAACGCCCAGCCGGCCGAGGTGCCCGCGTTACGAGACGCCCCGGTGCGTTACGACGACGACCACCTCGGCGCCGCCGAGCACCGGGCCCGCCGCGATGCGCTCCTCAACGCGCTCCCCGGCGACGCGGTCGCGCTCGTCTTCAGCGCGCCCGTCCGCAATCGCCAGAACGACGTCGACTTCGAGTACCGCCAGAACAGCGACCTGCTCTACCTCACGGGCACCCATGAGCCGGGCTCGGTGCTGCTCCTCGCGCCCGGCGGCGTGCAGGTCGAGGGCGAGACGGTCGTGGAGGTGCTCTTCGTCCCGCCGCGCGACCCGGCCTACGAGATCTGGGAAGGCCGACGCTTCGGTGCCGAGCGCGCCCAGGCCGACCTCGGTATCCAGCGCGCGGTCTCGTACGAGCAGTTCGAGGCGGCGCTAAAGCCGGTGCTCGTCGATGCCGACCGCGGCGACGGGACGAAGGAGGGCGGGCGCACGCTCTACCTCCTCCCGCGCGCCGACGGCATCCCCGAGGGCTCTACGCTCGCCGAGCAACTCACTCTGATTGACGCGCACCTGCCACCCTTTGTGCTCTCCGGTCGCACGGCGCAGATGGTCTTCGACAGCCTCGTCGGCATCGACAACGCCGAGGCCTACGCAGGGATGCGGACGATGCTCGGCCTCGCGCCCGACACCGATCCCACCGAGCAGGGCGCGCAGACGCTGGCTCTCGTCGCGGACGATGCCCTCGTGCAGGACGTGCTCGATGCCGTCCGCGACCATGCCACCTACGCCGCGTGGAGCAACTGGCGCGACGCCTTCCTGGCGAACAAACCCGACACGCGCTTCCTCCGGAGCTACCTCGACCAGGCGCGCAGCATCAAGTCCGAAGCCGAGTTGGCGCTGTTGCAAGAGGCCATCGACATCACCGGGCTCGCACTCACCGAAGCGATCCGCTCCATCGAGCCGGGCATGGCCGAGTACGAGGTCGAGGCGCTCATCGAGTACGTCTTCAAGCGCAACGGCGCGGAATCGCCGGGTTACCCGAGCATCGTCGGGTCCGGTGAGAACGCCGTGATCTTGCACTACACCTCCAACCGCCGCCCGATGGAGGCAGGCGACATGCTCGTCATGGACGTCGGTGCGGAGGTGCGCGGCTACACCGCCGATGTGACCCGCTCTGTGCCGGTCGATGGCACCTTCTCCGACGCCCAGCGCGCCGTCTACACCCTTGTCCTCCGGGCCAACGAGGCGGCCATCGACGCGACGCGCGCGGGCAACGACTTCCGCGCGCCGCACCGAGCCGCGCAGACCATCATCGCCGATGGGCTGATCGAACTCGGCCTGATCGACGACCCGGCGGAGGTGCGGCGGTTCTTCATGCACGGCACGAGCCACTACCTCGGCCTCGACGTGCACGACGCGGGCGACTACGGGCCGCTCCAGCCCGGCCAGGTCATCACCATCGAGCCCGGCATCTACATCGCCGCGAGCGCCGACGTGCCCGAGGCCTATTGGAACCTCGGCGTCCGCATCGAAGACGACGTGCTTGTCACCGACGGCGACCCGATCGTGCTGTCCGCGACCATCCCGAAGACCCTCGCCGCCATCGAGGCGCTCATGGCCGAGCAAGGGCTTGGCAACGAGACCGCGGGCACGCTCAAACCCTAAGCTGCGGCCGGCAGGTCAGGGGCCTCGCGTAGCACCTTTGCGGGATGGCCAGCGACCGTCGTGCGTGGGGCAACAGACTCTCGAACGAGCGAGGCCGCGCCGACGATCGCTTCCGTGCCGATGGTCAGCGGCTCCGCGCCCGCAACAATGGTCGAGCGCATGCCGATGTACGCCCCGTCTTCGATGGTAATGTGGCTGCGTGCTTGGCCCTTGCCGTGCAGCGCGAAGTAGCACCCATACGAGACGATGACGCCGTCGCCGATAGTCGTGTGCGACGGCTCGACGTCGTCGAGGTAGCACTTCATCCCGATGAACACGCCGCGCCCGATGCGAAAGCCGACGAGCCGGTAGAGGGCAATGCGGAGCCCGTTGAACGGGATGTTCGGAATCAGGACGACGTTGAGGATTTTCCGAATCGGCTTCCACACGAGCAGCCACAGCGGGTAGCGGGCGTAGTAGGGCACGGTGCGCCCGCGCGCGGTGTAGTAGCGTTCGAGCAGCTTCATGCGCAGTCTGGAGCCCGGCTCACAGTGCGATGACCGTCGCAGCGAGCACGCCCTCCGAGCCCTGGATGCGTGCGAGCGCCTCGTCGCTCGGGTCGCCTTGGAAGCGGATGCGAGCACAGGCGGCAGCGTGCCCCTCGAAGATGAGGTTTTCCATTTCCTGCACGTTCCAGTCGGCCTGCCGGACGTGGTCGAGGACGCCCGCGAGGACGCCGACCTGGTCGCGGTGGCGGACCGTGAGAAGGTGCGTCGCGGGCGTGGCGACGGCGAGGTTGACCACGTTCGGGACCTGGCCCGTCTCGGCATAGGTCAGGATCACGCGCGCCGCCTCCTGGCCGATGGCTTCGGTTGCCTGCGCCGTAGACGCGCCGATGTGGTGCGTGAGGTAGAGGTCGTCGGCGAGCGGGTGCGTCCAGTCGGTCTGCTTGGCAGCGGGTTCGCCTGCGGGGACGTCCGTGGCCGCGCGGATGCCTTTCTCGCGGACGGCCCACGCGAGCGCCTCCTCGTCCACCACGCTCTCGCGCGCGGTGTTGAGAAAGAACGCGCCGGGCTGCATCGCCTCGAAGAAGGCCCCGTTGGCGAGGTGGTGCGTCTCGGGCGTCGCCGCCACGTGCAGGCTCACGATGTCGGCGCGGGCCGCTACCTTCATCGGCGACTCCGCATAGCCGATGCCGAGCGCGGTCGCCTGCTCCGGCGTGAGCGAGCGGCTCCACGCCACCACAGGCATACCGAACCCGCGCGCGCGCTCCACCATGGCCCGCCCGATGTGGCCCATCCCGACAAGGCCGAGCGTCCGGCCCTTCAGCCCGCGCGCCTTGGAAAACCCCGCTTTGTCCCAGCGCCCAGCCCGCGCCGCGATCACGTTGTCCGGGATGCGCCGGTCGAGCGCGACGATCAGTCCGAACGCCAATTCAGCAACGGCCGCGGCGTTCTTGCCCGGGCAGTTCGCCACGAAGAGCCCGCGCTCCGCTGCGCCCGCCACGTCGATGGTGTCCACGCCAGCCCCGGCGCGCACGATCAGCTCCAGTGCGTTCGACGCGTCAAGCGCCTCAGCCGTCACCTTGGTCGAGCGGACGAGGAGCACCTGCGGCTGCTCCGCGCGCAGCGCCTCGATGAGGGCATCGCCCTTGAGCGTGGGGTCGTACGCGACTGTGTGCCCGGCCGCGCGGAGTTCGTCCTGCGCCGCGTCGGAAAACTTGTCCGCGATGAGGAGATGCATGGGGGGAGAGTGAGGCGGTGGGTCGGTGCGGCGGTGTCGCTGTGGGTGGACGCGCGTGATCACCGCACCACCGCCTCACTGCAACACGGCCTCACTCAAAACAGATGAACAAGCAGGCCGCTGCGGAGCTTGGGTTCGAACCAGGTCGACTTCGGCGGCATGAGCTCGCCCGCGTCCGAGACGTCGAGGAGCTCGTCAGGGTCGGTGGCGTACATCGCGATGCCGAGCTCCGCCTCGCCGATGTTGACAAGGCGTTCGAGCTCGCCGGTGCCACGGATGCCGCCCACGAAGGCGATGTTCTCGTCCGTGCGCGGATCGCTGATCCGGAGCAACGGCTCCAGAATGTGCTCGGCGAGGCGTGCCACGTCGAGCGTGTCCGCCACGCCGCCGCGCTCCGTCACGGGGAGGTCGAGGCGGTACCACTGGCTGTCGCCGAAGTAGAGGCGGATCTCGCCGGGCTGGTCGGGGTCGGCGAAGAGCACCGGCTCCACGTCGAACTGGTACTCGAGCTGCTGGAGGAAGCGGCGCTTGCCGGCGGGCAGCTTCTTGATGGTGCGGTTGTAGGGCAAGATCTCCATCTCCTCGACGGGGAAGAGCACCGCTGGGAAGCGCTGGGCCTCGGGGTTGTCCGGGCGCTCTTTGGCCGCGCGGCTGGCGGCGGCGCAGCGGTGGTGCCCGTCGGCGATGTAGAGGTTGTCGACCTCGGCAAAGGCATCCACGAGCGGCTGCGGGGCGTCGACCTTCCAGATCGTATGCTGGACACCGTCGGTGGCGGTGAAATCGTAGAGCGGCTCGCCCTCCATCGCGTCGTTCACGAGGTCGTCGATGGCGTCGGTGCCGCGGTAGGTGAGCATCACCGGCTCGGCGTGCGCTTCCTGCGTGAGGATGTGGCGCGTGCGGTCGTCCTCCTTCGCCGGGCGGGTCTTCTCGTGCTTGAGGATGGTGTCGTCGTCGTACTCGGCGACGCTCACGCAGGCGAACACGCCGACTTGCGGGCGCTCGTCCATGACGAGTTGGTAGACGTAGAGCGCGGGCGTCTCCTCCTGGATGGTGGCCTCGTCGGCCGCGAGCGCGCGGAGGTTCTCGGCGCCTTTGGCATAGACGGCCTCGTCATGCTCGTCGGTGCCAGGCGGTAGGTCGATCTCGGGGCGGATGACGTGCAGGAAGGAGCGGGGGCGGCCCGCGGCAAGCTGAAGTGCTTCCTCGGTGTTGATGACGTCGTAGGGGACGCAGGCGACTTCCTCGGCGTGCTCCGGGAGTGGGCGCAGCGCGCGGAAGGGGTGGACCGTGGCCATGAGTAGGAAAAAGGCAGGCAGGTCGGACAGCAACGAAGCTGAAAAATAGGGACACTCGGCTCGTTTTGAGCCGGGTGTAGCCGAGACCTCCCGAAGGTAGGCGTTCCACTTTATCGGATCTTTACCAGATTCCGTCTCCCACAGCGGAACGACCGCTCGGTTGCCCCATACATTGGTATACACACTGCGGGGTGGAGAAGTGGTATCTCGTCGGGCTCATAACCCGAAGGTCGCAGGTTCGAATCCTGTCCCCGCTACTACCAAGCGCCGGTCCTATTCCAGGGCCGGCGCTTTCTGTTGAGGTCAGCTGCCGTGGAGCGCGATGCGTCGAGGGCACGGTGCCTCATTCCTGCAGGTCTTCCCTCACTCCGTCTTGCTCCGAGACGAGCCGTTCCCGGACCGCCTTGGCCACCGCGGCGATGCCCGAGTGGACGTGGAGCTTCTCGTAGATGTGTTGCACGTGCGTGTTGACCGTGTTGGGGGCAATGAAGAGGCGCGCGGCAATCTCCTTCTGCGAGTAGCCCTTGGTCATCTCGGCGAGGACGTCGCGTTCCCGGTTGGTGAGGCCGTAGTCCTGCGGAGCCTGGTGCGTCTGGAAAAACGTAGCGACCTGACGGGCGACGGGGGCGGGCATGAGCATGCCGCCGCGATGGGCCTGCCGAACGCCGTCGAGCAGTTGGTCCACGTCCGCATTTTTCAGGAGGTAGCCCGAGGCGCCCGCGCCAAGCGCTCGGTAGATCGTTGCGGCATCGTCGCGGATGGTGAGCATCAGGATACCGGTCTCGGGAAGCCGGGCCTTGAGGTGCCCCAGTCCTTCGATCCCGTCCATGCCAGGGAGGTTAACATCGAGGAGCAACACCTCAGGGCGAGCCTCCGCCGCGACGCCCAGGTCGAGCCAGGCTCGCGCCTCCTCGACACTGCCAAAGGTCTCGCCGCAGGTCATCCCCGGCGTCTGGTCGAGCACGAGCCTCAGCGTGTCGCGGTAGGCCGCGTCGTCCTCGACCACCCAGACGCACAGGGGGGAAGATCCAGTCATGACGGAGGGGAGCGTTGGAAGTGAAGGAGACGGCTGCAGGACGATGGCAGGCATGCGTTTACGCGGGCGGCAGAGGGGAAAGGTAGGCGAGGGTACGCGCTGGATGGGTGTGCTCTAGGGTAGAAGTCCAGCAGAGGGCGCCGCATCCTGTGAACGCATGAGATGACCCCAGTCCGCCCTGCGTTGTCACCAATGGGCACGAGCGCTCGTGGAAAACGAGCAGCGGAGCTGAGCACGGGTGCTGGCACAAGGACTTGGCGTGAGAAGGGAACCCTTTCTATATTGCGCGGTCTTGACTTCACAGCCGTGCTCATGGGGCCACTCGTTCGCTCCCAAGGTGCCCACCGTTGTTGGGGCTGAGCGCTGGCATCGAGGCCCTGACGATGGACATGGGCGCGACCGCGAACCCCCGACGGTCTGAGCACGATGGCTCGGTTCTTGTTGCGTTCGCACCGTGGCTCTGCGTTGTTGAGGCCGTCCCCCAAGCTGGCTTGCCCTCCTCTCGCCTTGATCCCCACGGCCACCTAATGGACGTGGCGCCTGTGTGCTGCTCCATCGGGGCCTCCCCGGTATGCCCCTGCCCTGACCCGCGTCGGGTCAGTCCGCCTCCCCTGATTTTCTCTGTTTCACTCGCCACGCCGTTTGCGTGGTTGCTCTGTACGGCCGGCCGTCCTGGCCTGGCCCCACGCGGAGCCACTGCGGGCCGCTGTGGCCTACCCGACCGCTTCTGCCCGCCCCGTGCGTGGGCGCGAAGCCTTTCCCAACCACACTGATTCATGGCACGTACCCCAAGCGCCAAGCGCGCTGAGCAAGACGCCGCGTCGGCGTCTCCCGCCTCGCAGGACACGCAGGCCCAGCCCGATGCCCCGGACGCGCAGACCGCCGCCGAGGGCACCGAGCAGGCCGAGGCGCCCCCCAAACGTACCCGCCGCACCCGCGCGAAGAAGGTCGAGGCCACCAAGGCCGACGCCGAGCAGGGCGACGCCGCGCAGCCATCGGCTGACGACGCCAAGCCAAAGCCACGCCGCCGCAGCACTCGTCGCAGAAAGGCCGAGCCTGCCGCCGACGTGGCTGCGACGGAGCCGGAGGCCTCCTCGGCTGAGGCGCCGCCGGAGGCTGAGAGCGCTCCCGCCGCCGAAGAGGCGCCGAAGCCGCGCCGCCGGCGCACGCGCCGCAAGGCCGAGCCGCAGCCCGTGGCCTCCAGCGACGACGCGCAGGACGACGCACCCGTAGCCTCCAGCGATGCCGCCTCCAGCAACGACGCCCCGCAGGGCCGCGACGATGCCGACGAGTCCGACAGCGACGACGACGGCCGGTCCAGCCGCAACGGTCGCAGCAAGCGCAGCAAGCGCAGCCGTTCCAAGAAGGGCAACAAGGGCGGCGGCAGCAGCAAGCCCGGCGTCCCGTTCGAGGGCATGCTGGAGATGATCGGCGATAAGAAGTTCGGCTTCATCCGCGATCTCCACTACGCGCTGCCGAAGGGCGACAACGACTCGTTCATGCCGCCCCCGCTCATCCAGAAGTTCAACATCCGCGACGGCGCAGTCATCAAAGGCGAGCTCAAGCCCGGCCGCAAAGGCGCCATGCAGGTCTCGCAAGTCGATGCTGTGATGGGCATGGAGCCCGACGAGTGGAAGCAGGTCGAGGACTTCGATCGCGGCCTCGTCGTCTACCCAAACGAGAAGTTCAACCTCGTCACGAGCCCGACCGACATCTCGATGCGGGTCGTGGAGCTCGTCGCTC
Source organism: Bacteroidota bacterium (assembly GCA_038528235.1). GTDB lineage: Bacteria > Bacteroidota > Rhodothermia > Rhodothermales > Rubricoccaceae > JBCBEX01. Next base: position 3,250 of record JBCBEX010000005.1, on the reverse strand, counting down.
CGCTCGGCAAGGGGCAGCGCGCGCTCATCGTCGCGCCGCCGCGCACTGGCAAGACGGTGATGCTCAAGAAGCTCGCCACCGGCATCGCGCACAACCACCCCGACACGAAGCTCATCGCGCTCCTCATCGACGAGCGCCCGGAGGAGGTCACCGACTTCATCCGCAACACGCCCGCGCGCGTCTTCGCCTCGTCGAACGACTTCCAGGAGGACAACCACGTCCGCGTGGCCACGCTGGCGTTCGAGTACAGCCGACGCCTCGTCGAGCAGGGCCACGACGTGGTGATGCTCCTCGACTCGATCACGCGCCTCGGCCGCACGTTCAACATGTTCAAGGGCGGCTCCGGCCGCACCATGTCGGGCGGCCTCGACTCGAAGGCACTCGTCGTCCCCCGCCGCATCTTTGGCGCGGCGCGCAACATCGAAGGCGGCGGCTCGCTCACGATCATCGCCACGGCGCTCATCGAGACGGGCAGCCGCATGGACGACGTGATCTTCGAGGAGTTCAAGGGCACCGGCAACGCGGAGATCGTCCTCGACCGCGAACTCGCCGACAAGCGCATCTTCCCGGCGATCAACCTCCGCAAGTCGGGCACGCGCAACGAGGAACGCCTCCTCGGCGACGCGACCGTCCAGCACCACATGCTGCTGCGCGCGCTCAACTCGCGCCACCCCGTCGAGGCGATGCAGGCGCTCATCAAGCACATCCAGATGTCGCCGACGAACGCGCACCTGCTCAACGAGCTGATCCCCGCTGAACTGTAGGCGGCATCGGCTCTATCCAACAGCAACGCGCCTCGATCTCCCAGTGGGATCGAGGCGCGTTAGTATGTGAGCAGGAGGGCCGTATGAAAACGCAAACGGCTGCTGTCTACTTTTGCCAGGCGAGTCCGTGCTTCCAGACTGAGCGGATGCGGCGGATGGTTGCTGCTTCCTCCAAGGAGAGCACTCCGTCGGCGCGAGCAACGCGGCCCAGGTCGGCAAGAACGGCGAGGCGCGTGGCCTCGTCCAGCCACTCGGCGAGGGAGGCGGCTAGGCAGTCTACGTTGCATAGCGTGCCTCCGCGGTAGGCCGTCAGGGCCGTCGTCACCACGGAGCGAACCTGCGCGCCGCTCAGCCTCGGCACCCAGCGCTGGACGAGGTGGACGATCGCGGCTTCCTCACGGGGGTGCAGCGTACGGTCTTGTCCGTAGGCTACGGCTAAATAGAGAAGAACCAGACGGTGCAGTTGCTCGGACGAGGGAGAATTCGACATCGGGACTAGAGACATGCAGGGAGAAGGGCGACTAGAAGTGCATGAGCCTACCTCAGTCAAACCGCGTGCCCATTCGGCCAGTCATGCCGTCGCTTTAGTCGCCGCACTCAGCTTCTTGAAATGTTCATCTTCCAGATTGAGTGTGGCCGCGTCGGTGTTTTCCTCCAGGTGAGCTAGGCTACCGGTGCCTGGAATAGGCAGCATCGTGGCCGAGCGCCTGAGCAGCCAGGCGAGCGCCACCTGCGCGTGCGTAGCTCCCAGCGCCTCAGCGGTCTCGGTGAGGACATCGCTGCTGGAAAGCTTGCCAGCGTCGAGGGGATACCACGGGATAAAGCCGATGCCATGTGCGTCGCAATGGTCGACGACGGCCTCGTGCTCGCGGTGGCCGAGACTGTAGCGATTTTGCACAGTGGCTACCGTGAAGTGCCGAGCCGCCGCTTCGATCTCGGCAACGCCGACCTCCGAGAGCCCGAGGTGCACCACCTTGCCCTCGTCCTGCAAGTCTTTGAGCACGCCAAACTGCTCGTCCTGCGGCACGCGCGGGTCGATGCGGTGGAGTTGGTAGAGCGGGATCGCGTCGAGCTTGAGGCGGCGGAGGCTCATCTCGCAGCACTGGCGCAGGTACTCGGGCCGCCCAACAGGAGCCCACTGGCTTGGCCCCTGTCGCGTGAGCCCGCCCTTCGTGGCGATCACGACCCCGTCGGCATACGGGTGCAGCGCTTCGGCGATGAGGTCTTCAGAGACGTCCGGGCCGTAGGCATCGGCGGTGTCGATGAACGTGATGCCGAGGTCGACAGCGCGGCGGAGCACGGCAAGCGCGTTGGCGTGGTCCTTCGGGGGCCCCCAGACACCGTCGCCGGTGATGCGCATCGCGCCGAAGCCGAGGCGATGCACGGGCATGGTGCCGCCGAGGTGAAAGGTGCCGGAACCGTGAGCGGGAAGCGTAGCCATGAGACGCAGGAGAAAAGACGTGAGGAGACGTAGATGTCGCCTACGCGCTCGCAGTCTCGATGGCTCCGACCTCAGCGAGGCGCGCAATCTCTGTGGCGTCGAGGCCGAGGCGGTCGCGCAGCACCGAGGCGGTGTCCGCGGCGTAGGCAGGCGGCGGGGTCAGGGCTTGCGCCGCAACGCCGTCCATCTGGAACGCGGCCTGACGAACAGCTGCGAGCCCGTCGGCGCGCACGACTTGCGCCTGCAGTCCGGGCTCGGCGAACACGTCGGGCAGCGACCGTACGCCACCTGCGGGGACGTGCCGCGCGTGCAGGCGGGCTAGTAGCGCGTCGCGCTCGTGCGTGAGAATCGGCGGGGCGAGCTGTGCTTCGAGGGCTACGCGGTGGCGCACGCGGGCCGCGTTGGTGGCAAAGCGCGGGTCGTCCTGCAGTTGGTCAAGGCCGAGCACCGCGCAGAGGTGCGCGAACTGTCGGTCGGTGCCCACCGCGAGCAAGAGGTCGTGCCCGTCGGCGGTGCGGAAGAGCGAGCCGTAGGGCGCGATGTTGGGATGGGCCGAGCCCATCCGCTGCGGGCTGTGCCCGGCGGTCAGCCAGTTGCTCGCCTGGTTGACGAGCGCGCTCACGGCGGCGTCCAGCAGCGCGACATGGACAGCAGTGCCCTCGCCCGTCTGCTCGCGCTGGAGGAGCGCCACGAGGATCGCCTGCTTCAGTTGGTGCGCCGCGAGCACGTCCACCAGCGCGACGGGCAGCTTCGTCGCCGGGCCGTCGGGGGCGCCGTTCATGAACATCCAGCCGCTCTCGGCCTGCACGACGGCGTCGTAGCCCGCGCGCGGGTTGTCCGGGCCGTAGCCCGAGATCGAGGCAACGACCGCACGAGGATTCAGCGCCCGCAGCGTCGGCGTGTCGGCACCGAGCCGCGCTCCAGCGCCGGGGCGGAACGAGGTCAGCACCACATCGCTCTGCTGGACGAGGCGGTGCAGCAGGGCACGCCCCTCGGTGTGGGCGAGGTCGAGCGCGAGCGAGCGCTTGCCCCAGTAACTGGGGCA